>CAYZGP010000112.1:0-1188 GCA_964478065.1 uncultured Pirellulaceae bacterium | reverse complement strand
TGGTCTTCGTACGAACTGGTCCTCACACTTTCGGCCGGGCATGCCTAGTGTCAAACACTCGCAGTGAGATGCTCCGTTAAGTGAGATGCTCCGTTAAGTCATCCAGTTGACTTGCCGGTGGTAATTGCGTTCCGAAACTTGATCGTTCAAAGTCAACACGTCGTAGATGTAGCCGACTCCGAACAGCCCGAACGTGAAAAAGTAAATCAAACCGGTGAAAATTTTGGCTTGATAGAACCGGTGAATCCCCATGTAGCCAAAGAAGAGCAACAGGATCCAACTCAAGTTGTAATCAATCCCGCCCGCGCTGAACCTCTTGTCAGCGTCACGATCCATAAACGGAATTAAAAATAGATCTACTAACCACCCAATGCCAAACAATCCAAAGGTGAAGAACCACAAGATCCCTGTTAGCGGTCGGCCATAATAGAATCGATGGGCACCTGTGAATCCGACCAGCCACAAAAGATAACCTACTGCCTTGGAGTGCGTGTCGACGTAACCGACGGGTACATATTTGACGTATCGAACATCTGGTTGGTCAGCTTGCTTGTAAGGCGGCGCAGGTTTGTTTTGGGCGGTTTTGACTGGCGGATAACAAGCGGTAAATTCCATCGTTCTAATTTCCAATTTGCTGGATGATTGAAAGACCAGTGTTGATATTCGCGTTGGCACTCCGGTTATTGGGGAAATTTCAAAATTTTGCTGGCTTGTTTTTAGCGTCCAGAAACCGCCAAAAAGCGGGCAAAAAAGCCAGTTGCAGGCAAAAGTTGGTCCCAGCGACATAAATTGAGCTTTTTTGTTTTACATTTGACCTCACGTGTCAATCGATCTGCGATTTGAATAACAGGGAAGGATGAACTTCCCAACAGAATTCAAAATCATGTTCACGGAAGATCTAAAATGCTTATTCAAGTCATCATCACAACCGGCTTTTTCGTGGCTTTGGTCTTCGCTATCCAAATCAGCGTTCCTGTTGCTAAAAAGAGCCCTATCTAAAATGGAAACCCGAAGCGCTAGCGAGGAAGCAGGCGGCTCAGATCCGCTTTGGCGAAGCGGTCAAGTTTAACGACAAGTCGGCGGGCGTGAGACAAGAACTCAACCGTTTTGGCTATGGCCAAACTCACACAACACTTTGGTGCCGTTTGAATATGGCCTTCAGCCAAAGCTGATTCGTTTGCTTTCGCG
>CAYZGP010000111.1:17121-20628 GCA_964478065.1 uncultured Pirellulaceae bacterium | reverse complement strand
CCAGCATTCTTCATGCGGGCTTTCATGGATTTGATGGAAGCATCCGCTTCGGCCTCGCTGACAAATCCATCACTGTCTGTGTCAACTCGATCGAAGAAATAGCTGTAAGGAGTGCCAATTTCGTCTTTGGTGAGTTTGCCATCGCCATCGGTATCTTTGGATGCGATCATCGACGCACCATCGGCTGGCATTTCTGGTCGGCCACCACCGCCTCGGGTTTTTTTGTCTTTGGGAGCTTTTTCTGAACTTGTTTGACCCACTATGTCAGATGCTGCATCTTCTGGAATCTCGATTTTCGTATCGAGTTTAACTTCTGGAAGATCCATGAATTCTTTGTAGGCACCTGGATTCATGACCAATTCGGTTCCCGGCTCAACGCCCGATTTAATATAGACCATTTGCGAGTTGTCACCGCCCAGTTCGACTTTGAGTGTTTGCCACTCATCGCCTTTTTTGGCCAAGCAGAAATGCTCATCCTGGACACCGTAGATTGTTTGAATTGGGGCCAGTAAAACTTCGGGCTCGTACTGAACCTGAATGTTGACCGAAGCGTTCATACCTGGCTTGAGCGCAGGTGGTGGATCAATAATTCTGACAAACACCGCATACTTGCGAATGCTGCTTGACATCCAACCACTTGATTCAGCGTACTGGTTAACCTTGGTCACGATGCCTTTGAGCGAAGTGCTGTTGAGGGCGTCGACTTTGATTGACACGGGCATGTTCGGCTCGATCCGAGTGATGCTTTGCTCGTTGATCAACGCTTTGACTTCCATTTTTTCAGGGTTGGGCAAACGGACGAGGACCTGGTTCTGTCGCACAGCGGTTCCTTCTTCCAACACCCAGTCATTTCCACCGCGAGAAGATTCTTTGGCATAGACGACTTGTCCAGACACACCTTCTGGGACAGCGATTTTACATTTGACGATCATCTCTTTGATCTCAGCCAATTTCTCTTTTTCGACTTGGAATGCTTTTCTTTCGCTGTTCAGTTGGACGGTGGCCGCTTTAATGTCAGCGTCGTACTGAACCGATTCTTTCACGTACGTGATGTCCTGTAGCACTTTGAGTTTTTGTTTTGCCAATTCGTCGGAGAGTTTGGCTTTCTCAAGCTTAATCTTCTGACGGTCCAATTCGATCGCGTCGTTTTGAAGCGCCTGTTTTGTGATGAAGCCTTTGAGTTGAAGTTTTGTACTGTGGGTCAGGATCTCTTTGGCACGCTGCAAATCCTGTTTCGCCGTATTGATTTCGGCGTCAGCGTCGTACATTTCGTTTTGAATTGTTTTGACGTTTTGTAGGTAGGTTCCTTCTTCGTATTCTTTTTTCGAAGCGATCGCCGAAGCAAGATTCGTCTCTGCCTGAATCACACTCGTCTCAGCGTTGGCCATCGAGATGTTTTGTTGCTCAAGTTCTTTTTCAAACGAAGTCGAATCAAGCTGAACCAGGAAGTCACCGGCTTCGACGCGCGAGCCTTCGGGAGTGACAGACAAAACAGAAAGTGAACCGTTTCGAGCTCGAACTTCGCAACGGATCTCGACGTTTTCGCTACTCTGAATTTCGCCTTGGTCCAAAACTTGAGAGACGAACTCTCCTTTGGTGACGGTGGCCATGATCGGCTCGATCAACTCGGCGTCTTCGCCCAGATTGACGAAGTACCATCCAGCAAAGCCGAGCAAGCACAAGGCGACCAAGCCGAAGATAAGGAACTGTGCAACCAATCCATTTTTTGGTTTGTGTTGCTGGCTGTTTTCGTTTCGTTTAGCTGACATTTTTTTTCCTGATCAATCAGTGACATACATTTGTCGTCAAAGATGGAATTGTGGTTTGGTCGCTGGTACCTACTTAGTACTAATCGACCAATGAGTTCTCGAAGTAAGTAGGGGAGAGGATCGGACCAGACAATCCGTAACAATATCTTAACCGAACAGAGAGTCTGACAAATCGGTAATTGTGACGGTATGTAGGCTGGAAATCGGAGCCAAATCGGCATAAACCGATTTCGCCTATCGAGAACATAGCAGACATCGTAGTTCAACCCCTCGGTATTTAACCCTTTTTGTTATTCCGAGTTCCGAAGAAGGGTATTTAACTGCTAGTTTTCCCGCCATTTTTTTTGGGTTTCAGCCCAAGGCTTCAGATTTAGAAGCATTTTTGCCCGGAAATTCTCCCTATTCACTACGTTTGGTTCGCAAGATTGGGTCTTCAATTTCGTAATGACCAATTGAAGCAAAATCGCCCTACAACTTGCACTGTGAGGTTGACCGCAAAACCGAAGGTGCCACAACGACAGAGTGACCGAAATTTTCGGGTGCCTGCTAGTGCTGTTTGCCCAATTTTCGCCATGAGTGCGTTGAAGACGCAAGCGAAGCATGACCATCCATCGATCAATGAACACAAGAAAAGCTGCCCGTCATTCGAGCAGCTCAAGCGTGAAATGGCATGCCAAGACTCATCGAGGCACCATACGACGACTCAAATCCAATGTGAGTGCGTTTCCCAAGTTAAACGCAAAAATTTGTTGCCATTCAAGGTGAAACTTCGCGCTTTCTCGTGTGTCTTGCTCAGTTTTGGCTTCGAGGTCGTTGTTGATGTCTGCAAAATGCCAAAAATTGTTGCATTGTCATTGGAATGTGAAAAAATGTGCAAAAGGAATATCGCGAAGCACGGATGCACATCCTTCTCCTCATTCGAGCTCAACGTGAACTTTCCCATTCCACAAGAGTCGTCCCTTCCCAACGCAATTCCAGAAACGCAAGGAACTGCACTTGATGCTGTTCTTAATCAAGCTACCGCCAATGGTTCGGCTGCTGAGAAACTAATTGGCCCAAGTGGTAAACCAATTAACACTTCTACGAAGGGAATTTATTCCGAACCTTTTTCCGACCCCAATTTAAACAAGGGAAAGAACGTTGACGTACCCACGAATTACGACTGGGTACTGCCATTGATTTGGTTGGCTATTGCGGTGATGGCCGTTTGGCTGTTGTGGCGTTGGTGGAATTCGAGAAAGAGAAGACGTTCCAGCAGCGGCGTTGTAAGGCATAATTTTGAATTGGCAAAATCCGATTTCAAGAACGGAAAATCAAATCAATCGAAAGATCAAAAATCAAAAGGTGGCGACCTGGAAAATGGCTTGAGTGGATCAAGCTTAGAAAACGATGACGCTTATCTCTACGAAGACGAAGTTCCCGAAGAGCTTGGCCTGAGCGACAGTTCGCTTGGAGGCAATTTCCGCAAAAATTTCAGCGGGCGGCAAGGCGAGGCAAATGGAGATCAGTCAAGTGAAGTAGATTCACAAGGCGATCATGGCAGCGGTGTTGGAAAAACTGCGGCCGCGATCGGAGGAGCTGCCGCTGCAGCCATCGGGGCAGCCGCTTTAGCTGGGCAGTTTCGCGACGATGAATCACAAGGCGACCCGAATGAAGCAACGTTTTCTTCTTCGATTATCAATCAAGCCAAAGCGGTCGTGGATGGCGATCGGGCATCGTTGTCCAATCAGGACAATTT
>CAYZGP010000111.1:13481-17021 GCA_964478065.1 uncultured Pirellulaceae bacterium | reverse complement strand
TTGAATCAAGACGACTTGAATCAAGACGACTTGAATCAGGGCAATTTGAATCAGGGCGAATCCAACCAAGGTTTAGTTTTCGACGCCCAGTCGACTGACGACCCCGGTCAGTTGAAGCAAGAGCTTCGCAAGCAAAATCAGAAGATTGCCGCAATGCAATCGAGTCTTACCCGTGCTGAACAAAAACTGACGGTGGCAGAAGAAGAGAAAAAGCGGCTCGCAATAGAGAAAAGCGAATTGAAATCTTTGGTTGACGACAGCCAGAGCCAGCACAAATCTCTTGAAGATCAGGCGAAACGCGATCTCAATAAAGCAGCCCAAGAGCTGGAAATCGCCAAGGGTGGACGAGCTGAGCTCACGAGCAAAATCGGCAAGCTCGAAAAAGAAGTCAGCGAAGCAAAAGCCTACAAAGACAAAATCGCAGAGCTCGAATTGCAATTGGCAGATGTAAAAAAAGAGCATGCTGATTCGCTGGCAGCCACAGACGAATTAAAGGCGTCCGTCGCCAAGTATGAAACCGAACGGGAATCGCTTAATCAGGAAATCGAACGGTCGCGCGAGGCGCGAGATGGTGCAGAGTCACAAGCTTTGACGATCAAGAGTATGCAAACGCAGCTTGATTCGGTTCTCAGCGAAAAAGAATCAATGGCGACAAAACTTGCGACGGCTGTGGCAGCTCGTGAACGCCTTGAGCGAAGTAAGGTGTCCGCCCAAAGCGAAGAATCTGAAAAGCTAAAAGCCGAATTAGAGAAATTTAGATCCGAGTTTCAGGTCGAGAAAACCAACTTGGAAAAGGCGGTAGAGCAAGAGAAGAAGCAAGCCGAATCGCTCGCAGGCGAAAAATCTGCTTTGGCCGAAAAGCTCGATAAAGCTGTTCGTGAAAACGAACAATTGAAAGCGGAACAAGATCGAGTTTCGGTCGAGATGAATGATCGTGCGGCTGCGATCGAAAGTGAAAAAGGAAAACAGCTTGAGCAGCTCAACGCGAAACTATCCTCTGTGCAAAGCGAACGTGATGCGGCCAAGAACGAACTTGGGGAAATGCAATCGCAGCTCAGATTGCTTGAAACCGAGTTGGGAAAATCCAATGCCGAAAAACAATCGGTTACCGAAGTCCGGAATGAGCTTGATGGAGTGAAGGGAACGCTTGCTGAAAAAGAGGCCGTGATGCAGCAGCTTGAGCAAAAACAGGCGGCCGCGGAGAAGGAGTTGGCGGATCAGAATCTTATACATGTTCAGCTTTCGGAGCAGCTAAAGAGTGAGCAGAAAGAAGCGTTGCAACTTCAGCAATCGCTTGAGGAGGCTCGTTCCGTTTCCAAGAAACTCAAATCGGACCTTGCTAGTGCTGAAGCCGAAACGGATACGCTTAAATCCGAGTTGGCCGAAACCAAAACGGCGGTTGAAAAGGTCGAAATGCAACACAAGGATGCAGTGGCCCAGGCCGCCGAGGAGTTGGAGGCTCAAAAACGTACGACACTTGAGTTGCAATCGTCCGTTTCGAAATTCCAAGCTGACTCGGGCAAGACCGACGTGGCCGTCAAGCAGCTTGAGGAAGCGAAAGTCAACGAGCAAGCGTTGCAAACCGAGCTGACCAAGCTTCAAGCGGCTCAAGAGAAATTGAAGTCTGAGCTGGAATGGTTTCAGAAGTCCAATCAAACTTTGGAGTCGGGCAATCAAGAGCTGGAATCGAATTGCGTAAAACTTGAAGCCGCCAACAAAGAACTTGATTCCAAACGAGCCGAGCTCGAATCGCAACTGACCGAAGTCTGCGCCGAGTTCGCTGAGAAAACGAGACAAGCGGAAGAGTTTCAGGTCAGGATCGCGTCTTTTGAAAAAGAAAAGGCCGGTCAGGATTCTGAGCAAGCGGCGAGGCTGACTGAGATTGAAAGCAAGTTGCAAGAAGAGCAGGCGAAACTGCAAACCGAAATCGCGACCAAGCAGGAACTCCAGTCCAAGCTGACAGAACAAAATACTCGTTTGGAAAAATTGTCTTCCCAGTTGGATTCAGAAACTCAAGCAAAAACCCTGCTGGAGAAGGAGATGATTGTTAAGTCCGAACAGTGGGAAGAGTTTGCAGCCAAAGCTTTAGTGGAGCAAAATAGCAAAGCGGAATTGGGATCCAAGGTGACTGAGATCGTTGAGCAGGCTCAGGAGAAAGTGAAGAAGTCCGCCGAGCAGATCGAGCTTGAGCGTAATTCGAACGCCAAACTGGTAGAGGAGCTTGAAAACCTTAATCGGCAAAGTGAGGCGGTGAAGGCTGAACTTGAAACCGTTAAAGCCGCCAAGGCGACCAATGATAAACTGGCCAAGGAATATGCCCAAGCCAACGAAAAACTGACGCGCGAGGCAGCCAGTATTGAGGCGAAGTTGGAGTCGGAAACTGCGGACAAAAAAGAGCTTGCAGATACGATCGAGCTTCAGCGAAAAGAACTTAAACGGGTTAAACAGCTGATTGAAGCCGACGGGGTTCGAGTCCAGAAAACACTTGCCGCTGGTACAGCGAAAGTTGAAAAGTTGAACGCGAACCTGGATAAGGTTCGGGCTAACGTGGCCGAAAAAAGTGATCAGGCGAAGGCGACCCAATCGGAGCTCAAGGCGTTGAAGTCGGAACTCGCAAAGAGCCAAAAGGCTTTGGCGAAACAAGAAAAAGCAATGGACAAGCTTGCTGCCCAATCCGAGAAATCAATGCAGTCGGCGCTCAAGTCAAAAGCCGCGTTGAAGGATTCTGTGTCGTCGATGACGGCGAAACTAAAATCCAAAGAGATTGAAGTAGCCAAACTCAAGAAAGAGTTGAAGGTTGCGGCCAACGAGTCTGCGAAAATCAAATCTAAAGCGGAGAAGTTGAAGCAAAAAGTGTCCGCTGGCAAGGCAAAGAAATCTGAAAAGCGAACTGTTTTGGTAAAAGCGAATGCCAAACCAAAGTCCAAGACAACCAAGTCCAGTGCGAACAAGGCCAATACGAACAAGTCTAGCGCGACCAAGGCGAAGTCAACCAAGCCGAGGGTAACCAAAGCGAAGTTGAAGTCGCCGACAAAGTCGAAACGAAAATCGTCTTTGAAAACAAAGACCAATTCCGCTGCGAATTTGACTGGCGGTAAATCTGTCAGATCTGCCAAGAAACCAGATGACTTGAAACGGATCGAAGGCATTGGGCCAAAGATTGAAAATCTAATGCATGCCGATGGCGTTAAAACGTTTTCGAAGATGTCGAAGACTTCGGTCAAACGACTGCGAACGATTCTTGAAAAGGGTGGGCCACGATTCGTAATGCACAACCCGGATACCTGGCCGGAGCAAGCCGGTTTGGCTGCGTTGGGTGAGTGGACGAAGCTTGATCAGCTTCAAGATCGACTTAACGGTGGTCGTCCAAATAAAAAATCAAAGGCCGATTCAACCAAACGAAAGCAAAAGGCATAAGGTTCGTGCCTGTCGGACAGGAATGAATATCCAACTAGAAGTTCAGAATCATGCCCTTCTCGTTTGGGTTAGGCACATCAATTGAAGGTTTTAAATTTTGGTTGCCAAGCTGGCAAGATGTCT
>CAYZGP010000111.1:3329-13381 GCA_964478065.1 uncultured Pirellulaceae bacterium | reverse complement strand
TTAGGCACATCAATTGAAGGTTTTAAATTTTGGTTGCCAAGCTGGCAAGATGTCTATTTTTCTTCACTGCGAAAACGCTCGAGCACGCCATCCAATGACGACGATTTCGCCTTCCACTTGAACGCGTCTTTCTGCGAGTTCAACGAATGGCCAAACACGGTTGTCGTTTTTAGTCGCCCCTTATCCGGTTTGGTACTTGTTTTATCGAGGAGCATTTCGGCAGTCACAGGTTTGATTGAACCAGTCGGCGTGTTGGGAGATTCCCAACGAGCTTGTCGTACTGGTTGAGGTCGTACTGGTTGAGGTTCAAGTCGCGGCGACTGCTCAAATTTTGGAGTCGAATTCGCTTGCGATAACACTTCGCGGCGATAGTTTTTCGATGCAGTCGCTCTAAGAATCTTGACATTCGAAGACGGTGCCTCTCGAAGCGGAGAAACTGCCGGCTGGTTTGGCGATCCGGCAGGCGAAGGAACAATCCGAGTTAGTTGCACGGGAGCCTTGCCTGGGACAACGCTTGGAGTCGCGGCGGTCTGCTGGGCTGCGGGCATCGATTCCAATTTTGGTTTTGGTGGTGAAGCGATTGGAGGAGACGTCGATTTTGGGGTGGATGAAACCTCAACTGACCGTGACGCCTGAGAGGCTGTGCTTTCAACAAACTCATTCGAGATTCGTGTTACTGATTGATCAGCGGAAGGTAAGACGAATGGGCTTACTTTGGTTTCGGCAGCCGCAAATGGCAAAATCCGTTTAAGCTTGAATGGTGTTTGGCTGACTTTGGCTTGTTGGTCGTCGATGGTTTTAACTTCTTTGGGCTCCGCCAGTTTTGCGTCAGCAGCTTGAAGGTTCCCTTTTTCGGCAAGTCTTATGATCGCTGACTCCAATTCTGATTTTGAAATCGGGTTGGTGACAGTTTCAGTTACGACCGGCGCGATGAATACCGGATCCATGACGCTTACAAGTTCCTTGGGGTCGGCCGTCTGCGGGGATGCAGGGGTCGGCGACAATGATTGAAACGATTTGATTGAGTTCAGAGAACCTGTGATGGCTTTTCTGACTCGTGAGTTTCGATATCCGGTGCCCGGTAAACCTGCCGCAGATAACTTCGATGAAGGTCGAGAATTCAACTGCTTTCTTGTCTTGCTGGTTGAGTTGAAAGCTGCGGTTGGCGACGATCTGCGGTTTCGCATCAGTCCACTGGTGTCTGGTGATGGTGGCTCCATGATCGGCTCAGCATCGGTTTCTTCCAATGGAACGCGTTCTGGATTTTCGCCGTTGAATACTTCGGCTGGTTGTATTTCTTCGTTGTATTCCGGCTCTTCCATTGGCTCAGGGTCGTCCATTGTTTCCGGGGGCGGAACGAAAGTATTTGCCTCGGAGCAGAATTGGCAATCAAGTTGGATTCCCATCATCTGAGCCGCGCGAATACCGGCGTTTGCATCGATTTGTCCTGGATCGATCCACTCGCCCATCGAATCCAGTTGCATGGTGCCCATGTCAAAGTCGAGGTTTCGACGAAGGACTTCCAATTGAATCCAAGTACCAAGGAACGAGTTTTGGGTTCCATTCAAGTTGTTGATCGCGTCGGTCAAGTTACGTGCCGTGTTGGCTCCCACTTGTGATTGTGTTGCACCGATGGCAACAGGTTCATCAAGTTGAAGACGGTTAATTTCGACGTTTTCAATTTGCGTTTGAACCCGGCGACGATCCAGCTCAAACAGAATTTTGCTTCGTTCAACGTTTCGAATAATATTGCGAAGGTTACTTGAGACATTGTCCTCGAATTGATACAGCTGCCGGCGCGATTGTTGGTAGTTGATCAAAGCTTGACGATATTGGTTCCGCTCAGACATTCGAACGATCGGTGAATCAAATCGGAATCCGACTTGAAGCTGTCCCGTTTCGTAGCGTAGCCTGAAGGGATTGTCACCTGTGTTTCCAATGTCGCCTTGGAAAACGAGGTCAATTTCGGCTTCGAGTTGGTCGGCAACGAATTCAATATTTCGATAGCTGTCCACTAAGCTTGCTCTGGCATTCATCCAGTCACGACGCATGCAACGAGCGATTTCAAGAGCCCGCTTGCTGTCGATATTGATGTCGCTGACTTCGATTGAATCCGACCGAGCGAGGGCTTGAAGCAAAGAGATCTCAAGGATCAAGTTGTTCATGTCTGTTAATTGGCCCGGTAGCACTTCAATAAACTCATTGCTGATGTAAGTGAGTAGGTCAAGCGACGCAAGGTCTTCAATTTCCTTGCCGGCAATTTCACCATCCAGATTCACGTCACCGAGGTTGAATTCTGCTTGAGTTCGATTTCGCAGTTCATCACGGGTTAGTTTGCCATCATCATTGGCATCCAGATCCGTGATTCGGGAGACTTGTAGAAGCTCTTTTTCGGTTTCTGCAAACGCGTCAACTCGCTCACGAATTTCTTTCAAGGATTGTCGTAATTCTCCGGCGCGTTTCATGATTGAATCGCTAGCCTCAGGATCTTCCAGTCTCTGCCGCAGAATATCGGCTTTGACGATGGAGTCGCCTTCAAGCAAGTCTGGATCAATTTCACTGTTGATTTGGCCTGACTCGATTGCCGCTTGCAGGTTTTTCAGGTATTCCAATCGGGATTCCCGTTTGGATTCCATTTTGTTGAAGTCTGCTTCGAGTTGCTCGCGGTCTTCGTTTGTAATGCTTTCAAGCGTCTCCGCTGCTTTATCCAAAAATGGAATCAGACCATCAATTTCATCGCTGACCGAACTGGGCCATTCAAAATCTGGTTTGTCGATATCGTCGTACAAAAGCGTGACTTCGTTCAGGGCTCTACCGGTTTCTTCTCGTAGCTGGCTGATCGAAATAAGTCGTTCGTTGACTTGATCGCTGATTAACTCGAAGCGATCGAGATAACTATCGTCAATTACGACTTCAAGTTCCGGTGGCAAACCCAAGGTAAGCTTGAACGCGTCCAGTGAAGCTTGGTAGTTGTTTTTTGAATCCAACAAACCACGCTGAGCATCGTAAACACCTGTTTCAAAGAGCTTCAATGAAACGGCATCGAGGCGCTCACGAAGAAAGAACTCACGAAACTGTTCCAGAACGCCTTCTAGCTGTCGAACGTTGAATTCCTGGTTTCGAATAACTTGTTGCTGCTGGAGTAAACCAAAGAATCCACCCGCATTGACTGGGGCCGGACCAGGTGCCCCCAAAAAGTTACCGCCCGCGTTGGGGCCAGCGCCAGGGTTACGACCGATTGCGATTTGCAGGTAAAAACCGCGCCGAAAACGCTCCAGCTGTCTGACGTTTGCAAGCAGCGTGCGCTCAGATTGGGTTAACGACTCCAGAATTCGTTCACGACCCGCCCCGCGCAAGAGAGGTTGGATGATCGAAAAGTCAATCAATGAGTTTGCTGATTGTGTGTTGTTACCTGCCAAGTTAAACAAAACTGTGTTGGCGAGTCCGACGGCAAAGTTGGTCCCGGTGATTCCAAGCCTTTCAAGATTCAATCCGCCGCCATTGGCTCCAATTTGGTTTTGAAGTGTCGTGCTCGATTGACCGCCGTTGCCGGCGCGCAAACGCCCTTGAGTGGTGAGGAACGAATTGAATCCGGTGAACAGTTGCGAATCAAATCCAAACCGTTGAAGGCTAACATCGATCGCTGAGGCGTAGAGTGTTTCACGTTGTTGTTGAAGTGTTGGCGAATGAATGAGGGCCAATCTGTAGGCGCGCTCAAGATTCAATACGACTTGCCCTTCTTCATTGGTTGGCAAAAAGGCTCGCCACTCAGGGTTCTCAACAAAATTAGTATCGCCGTTGGCGTGCCAGTGCGGATATGCTTCTTTGCCATTTACCCGCCGCATCAGCTGATGGGACGTTGCGTCATCGGGTGGAATGGGAGGGTGATCTTGGGAGAAGGGGTTGAACATTCGGGACTGAGGGTCGACTTCGATTGTTCCATCCGCTGAATTCCAACGAGGATCGGAGGCTTTTTCTTTGATCAAACGACGGGCTTCCGCATCAGCCTGACGGCGATAAAAGCTTCGATGACAGCCCACTAAGGCGCACAAATTGAGCAAAACGACTGCTAAAAGCAGACGATTTATGTTTGACTTAAACACCAACATCTCCTGGGTCAGGCAAACAGCTAAAAGGCGGGAATCCTTGCTGATTGCTGGTTTTTGCGAATATCCTCGGGAAAACAGGACCAGTTCGGGATTGTTCCTGTTATGCAGATACCACGGCCTATATGGGCTATTCGGATTTTTCCCATTCTGACTTGAAGATTGTTCCACTGATGCCGGTCGCTCGCCGTGATTGGACGAAATCGAAGCGAGACCCTAGATTAAGACGATAGCAAAACTTGACGCGCCATTTTGCCCAATTTAATATCCATATTGGGTAATTTACGCGCAAAAATGGCATTTCGAGAGCGCATCGACCGTATGATTGGACTGGGGTTTGTCCCTGTTCCAAATCATCGCTGACCTTACAAGATAGACTCAAATAATGGACATGGTATCCGTAGGCATCATCGGACTCGCCTTCATCATATTGGTTGTGTTATGCGTGCTTGCATCCAAGACATGGCACTGGCTCAATATCGTATCTCTGGTTCTTGTTTTCATTTTGGGAACCACCACGATCACGGGTTTGGCAAGGGTCTTCAAACTGCGCACAGTTGCGATCAAGAAATATCAAGATCAAGTTGAAGCGTATGAGCGCGCGACCGCTGAAGCAGACAAGATGATCTATGGAGATCCAACGTCAATCACATACGACCCGGGATCGCTTCGATACACTGTTGAAAAATTGAATCGTCAATTACAAGGCCAAGGCCGTGCATGGTCTGGTGGTAAAATTACTGCAGAGGGTGACGATCGCGTTTTCACGTTCCCAACACCTCGTACACCAGAAATCATCGAATCGCAACCACTTAAAGAAGTTGTGTTGCATGCGTTTGTTGAGTTACCTGCACTCAAAGGTGTTCCCCCACTTGCCTCACGTTACATTGGCTCAGTTCGCGTTGTGGATGAATCATCGGAAAATTTGCGGCTTCAATTCGTCGCTCCGGCAGATGTTAAAGAATGGACCGAGCCAACGGGAACTTGGAAGCTCTATGAAAAAATGCCTTTGGATCGTCGTGGGAGTTTCAAAGACGCGTTAGTCGCGTTGGTTGAGGCGAACCCTGAACAGTCCGAGAAGATGAAGATGTTTGCAGAGCAAATGGCAAAAGGCGATGACGAGATTGACCTAGGGCTCTTCCGAGAACTTCTAACGGCAAATTTCTTGCGGCCTGATTTGCTTGGAATGGCTCCAGACAGCAAAGAATACGAGCAGCTGGTAGATCGCTATGTATTTGATGGCCAAACCATTGGACGTATCGAGAACTGGATAGAAGGAGCAGCGAACCGAAAATCGGAATTCGTTCCTCGTCCTGAAGAAGTGTTTTACTTTTACCAGTTTGACGCGAAGTCATCCAAGTCATTTCAAGTTGATGCAACCGGTAGCATCGAAACAGATGGCTTGTTCACTGGTTTGGGATACGCCGTTGATCAATCACTTCACGCTGGAAAAGAAATTACTTTCGCAGCAGGTGATACCGTTTTGGTAGATTCAAGATCCGCACTTGGTTACGATCGCGACGGAGCGACGGTCAAGCCACTTGCCAACGAAAAAATCACCTTGAAAGAAAGGGTCTTTATTCGTCAACTGCGAAACTTTCCATACGAATTTAAGAATTCGACCGTCCAAGCCACGAAAACGAATCTTGAAATTAACGATATCATCAAAAGCAATGCAGTTCAGGCTCGATCGTTAAAAGACTCTCAAGATCAAATTAATATTCGACTTGAACAGACCGCTCAGTATGAATCTGACAAAGAGAATTTGCAGAATGACGAAAATGCAATTAGGGCAGCGTTAGAAGCCAAGCAACAAGAACAGGCTGAGCTAAAGCAAAGGATTGCGGCATACGAATCCCAAATCGCTGGACTGTACAACCAAATTCGCGAAGCTGCTGTTCAGCTTTCACGGCGGGCATTCGCGGGTCGTTAGATTGTAGAATTGCGGCGCATTGCGGACGGCCTTGGTTCGTCCGCTGCGTAAGTTGACTTTGGCCTGCTTGTAACCAACCGCGATCAATCCTTGTCAGCTCGCAACACGGAAACGAAAGCTTTCTGAGGAATGTTGACCGAGCCGAATTGCTTCATTTTGGCCTTTCCCTTTTTCTGCTTCTCAAGCAACTTCTTCTTTCGTGTCACATCGCCGCCGTAGAGCTTTTCTGTAACGTCTTTACGGAATGGTGCGATGGTTGAACGGGCAATGACATTGCCACCAATTGCGCCTTGGATTGGAATCTTGAATTGGTGTCGCGGAATTTCTTTGGCCAATCGCTCGCAGTAGTGCAGCGCTCGAGTTCGGGCTTTGTCGCGATGGACAAGATATGAAAGCGTATCAACTGGCTCTTTGTTGACGAGAATATCAACTTTCACTACGTCGGTTTTTTTGTATTCAGTTGGATCGTAATCAAACGAACCGTAACCGCGCGTGATCATTTTCAGTTTGCCGTAGAAATCGAACAGCACTTCGCCCAGCGGCATCTCGCTGATCACTTCCATCCGGCCAGCCGACAGGTAATTCATTGTCTGGCTTTCACTGCGATGCTCGCGACATAATTCCATCACAGCACCGACGTAGGATTCGGGTGTCAGGATCGAAGCCTTAATAAACGGTTCGGTCACGACACTAATTTGAGTTGGGTCGGGCCAGTAACTGGGATTGTCAACTTCGATTTCTTTGCCGTCATTCAACGTGATTTTGTACTTCACCGACGGAGCCGAAATGACCAACCCCAAATTGAACTCGCGTTCTAAACGTTCCTGAACAACGTCTAAATGCAACAGACCCAGAAACCCACAGCGAAATCCAAATCCAAGTGCAGCCGAGCTGTCTTTCTCAAAGGTCAACGCCGCGTCATTGATGGCCAATTTATCAAGGGCTTTCGTGAGATCTTTGTATTGATCAGTGCTCATCGGATAGACGGATGAAAACACGACGGGTCGGGCTTCTTGATAGCCGGGAATCGGTACGTCGGCTGGATTATCAAGCAGCGTTACCGTGTCGCCGATTTCGATGTCTTGAACGCTTTTGACTCCCGCGACAATGTAGCCCACTTCGCCTGCGCTCAATTGTGTTTTTGGGACAAGTTTCAACTGATTGAGTCCCAACTCGTCAACGTTGTAGTCGCGGCCGCCGTGCATAAAGTGGATGGCGTCTTTGGTTTTTAAAGTCCCTTCCATCACGCGAACTTGCAAAATTACGCCGCGATATTTGTCAAAGTGAGCATCGAACACCAATGCCTTGAGTGGTGCGGCAGGATCGCCCGTTGGTGGCGGAAGCTTCGTCACGATGCCTTCGAGTACGTCTTCGATATGCAATCCAGTTTTTGCCGAAACCGGAATGGCTTCGAACGGATCCAGCCCCAAGTCGGAATCGATACACTCTCGGGCACGATCAACATCGGCAGCTGGCAAGTCGATTTTGTTGATGACGGGTAGTAATTCCAAATCGTATTCTAACGCCAGATAGAGATTCGCCACCGTCTGGGCTTCGACGCCTTGGGAAGCATCGACAATGATCAATGCGCCTTCGCAAGCCATCAGCGAGCGACGGACTTCGTGGGAGAAATCAACATGGCCTGGTGTGTCGATGAGGTTAAGCAAATACGTTTTTCCGTCCGCTGCCGTGTAGTCGAGCGTAACGGTATTGCTCTTGATCGTGATGCCACGCTCGCGCTCAATGTCCATTGAGTCAAGCATCTGGTCACGAAATTCGCGATTGGTCACCCCATCGCAGGCCTGGATCAATCGATCAGCCAACGTTGATTTGCCATGATCGATATGGGCAATAATGCAAAAGTTTCGGATCTGTTTCATCGAGGGATTCTTGTACAGCGGGTACTTATTTCCAAACGATCGTTCGCAAGCAAAGCACGATCAAATGGCAATTGGTGCTGCAACGAAACGTGCGAGTGATTCACCAATCGAAGGATTTTAGTTGACGATGGAATTTACTGATAGGGTTTCGGGTTTAACAATCGTCATGAAACAGCAGTAAAATGCGACTGAAAAGCCGAAAGGCAAGTTTCGTGGCTCTATTGGTTCGAATCGTACTGGAATCAAGTTTCGTTAAATCTATAATTTCGATTCACATTACCCAACCACTGGAAGCAGTTATGAATCGAAACAGAAGTCTTTCCGCTTTGAGAACATCCTTTGGGGCACTGATGATTTGTTCGGTTGTAATTGCCTTGATGGGCACAACGTTGGCGGCCCAACAGGCTACCGACTGGCCGACTTTTCGTGGTCCCGACCGAACTGGCGTTGCGCCAGATACGGGTTTGCTCAAGTCATGGCCCGAAGGTGGACCTGAATTGCTTTGGACAGCCAAGGGCGCGGGCAATGGTTACGCCAGCGTCTCGATTGCCGATGGTCGGTTTTATACGTTGGGTGACGGGCTCTCGACTGCTGACGACAAAGACGAGTATCTGACGTGTTTCGATTTGAAAGACGGCAAACAGCTTTGGAAATCAAAAACGGGATCGCCTTGGAAAAAGGGCCAACGTGCTTGGCAAACATCTCGCAGCACGCCCACGATCGATGGCGATCGAGTTTATGTCGTCTCTCCGGATGGCAAATTGGTTTGCGTGTCTACTGACGGCAATGAAAATTGGCGAATCGATCTGAAGGAAAAATTCAACGGCAAGAAAGCCGAAATCTGGGGCTACAGCGAATCGGTATTAATTGATGGCGAGTTGTTGATCTGCACTCCGGGTGGACCGAAAAACACAATGGTCGCGCTGAACAAAAACTCTGGCGAAACGATTTGGACTACCGCTCGGGCAGGCGATCGTGGGGCCGGACATGCTTCGATCGTTATCTCCCAAGCCGGCGAAACCAAAGTCTACGTTCAGACAACTGGCAGTGGAGCCATGGGCGTGCGTGCCAGCGACGGGAAACTTTTGTGGACGTATGATATCGACAAAACAACGGCTGTGATTCCAACGCCAATCGTCCGTGACGATTTGATTTTCTTTAGCGCAGGTTACAAACGAGGCGGCGCATTGCTTCGTCAGAAATCAGACGGAAACAACGAAGCGAGTATTGAAGAGGTTTATCCGCTTCAACGAAAACTTTCCAACAAACACGGCGGCATTGTTTTAGTTGGCGATTATCTTTACGGAGATTCCGATGACGCGGGAACGCCATTCTGTGCCGAATTCAAAACTGGCGAAATCAAATGGAAGTCGCGCGGATCGGGTAAACAATCGGCAAGCATCGTGGCGGCTGACGGGCATCTTTATATCCTCTACCACAACGGAACCATGACGCTGGTGAAAGCCGACCCGGAATCGTTTCAAGAAGTTGGCAGTTTCAAAGTGCCTGATAGCCGTACTCAACCAAGCTGGGCTCATCCAGTGATTCACAACGGTCGGCTTTATTTGCGCGAAAGCGATAGTGTTCTTTGCTACAAGCTCACCGAAGGCGATTCTGCTGAAGCACCAATGAAAATGGATGACGCAAAGAAACCAGCAGCGGCAAAAGCGGCTGGAGAAATGCTAACCAACGGAAACTTTGCCGACGGCACAAATAATTGGTGGGTTGATAAAGGCGATGGGGAAACGGCCAGCGTCGAAGTGGCCAAAGAAGGCCCAAACGAAGCAGCAGCACTTAAAATCAATGTGCTTTCGGCGCCTGATGAGTCGTGGCAACTTCAAGCTTTCAATGCTGGGCTGAAGATTGAGAAAGACAAGTCATACATTCTGACTTTTTGGGCAAAATCTAAAAGCGCGGGCACGATCAAAGTCAATTGCATGCACAACCATGAGCCATGGGAGCATTCGACCGAAGAAGAATTTTACCTTTCGGACAAGTGGACAAAGAAAGAGTTTTCGTTTGACGGCCCTTGGGACGACGACAACGCTCGGATCACATTCACGGATTTGGGACAGGAAACCGGTCAGGTTTATTGGTTCGCCAATGTCTCGTTGATCGCAAAGTAAGCTGTTA
>CAYZGP010000111.1:0-3229 GCA_964478065.1 uncultured Pirellulaceae bacterium | reverse complement strand
GCATCAAGTAAAACAAAGAGTCGGCAGCGTTGATTGCCGACTCTTTTTTCGTCCTCCCCAGTGAGTCGCAATACCAATTACGACTGTCGAAATTAAACGATCGAATCTAGAAAGCACAGATGAGTTGGATTGAAGAAATTGACGATTCACAATGGACGGGCGAACTGAAAGAACTACGGCCGGCCGTTTCTGATCCCGCGACGGGGAAGGTGGACAACATCATGTCTGTTCACTCGATAGACGTGGGCAGCATGGATGCCCATCTTAAACTTTACGAACAGGCAATGCGTCCAACAGAAACGCTTTCAAAAGCCGATCGTGAAATGATTGCGATCGTGGTCAGCAAGCTCAACGATTGCAACTACTGACTGACTCATCATCGACGCGGTCTGCGTCGTTTGCTTCAGGACGATTCTAAGTTGGGTGAAATTGAATCGGAACTTGATGAGGCTTCACAAATTGATGAACGTCAATCAACGATGCTGCGATATGCAATCAAGCTAACGCAAACGCCAGACAAAATGGTTGAACAGGACGTCATTGATTTGCGTCAGGTTGGATTTTCCGATCGAGATATTCTGCATATCGCCGAAGTCACCGCCTACTACGCTTACGTGAACCGTATTGCGGATGGACTGGGCGTGAAATTGGAACGCGAATGAGCCCAAACTGGTGAACCAAAATTAAGCGGTACCTCAAGCCGCACACCTCTGCGTCAGCTAAGTTGATGTTGTCAATTGAGAACAATGCGTTGATACTGAATTCATGATCGACTTCAATCGAAAGACAAAACAATTGCTGGAGGCTAGTTCGCATGGGCGAATTGGGATACGAAAATTTGAAGCGATTGTGCCGAGCGTTGCCAGTCAGATCGTCTCAGACGCGGGAATGGATTGGCTGAGCTTTTGGGGGCAGAGTTTTAATTTCGATGAGCATGAACATGCCACAATTGTCGATCCCAAAATCCTCGCGCTGATCGGCCGCATTGCCAAAACGGAAATGCGAATCGGTAATTCGTATCACGCCGGTTTGACACATACCTATGGTTACCTTTTCAGTGTGCTCAAAACCCGCTACGGATTCAAACGCGAACGTTGGACGACGGGCACAATTGAAAAAGGCTTGGGACTTCCAAGTGGTGTTTTTTCACCTTCACCCCGCCAAGGCACGCTGCTAAGTAACCTGACGTTTACGCTGATGAATATTGCAGCAGGCAATCAATTAAGCTCCGATAAACTGACCAGCCAAATTCGACTGACCAGCCAATTTCGTGATCTACCTAAGGGGTTGGCCAATCACGATTTCAGCCGAAGCAAGATAACGAGAATCACAGAGAGCGTTGAGATCCGTTCGCCGGGAAAAGCAAAAGCATCGATTAGGATTTTCACCGATTTGGTTCGATACAAAAGCAAGCAACCCAACGGCGTCGGTTTGCTGGTGTATTCCTATAAATCAACTGGCCCAACGAATCGAGCACAGGCGTCAGGCGCACAAGTGAATCAACGGAAAACGAATCAAGGAAGCGCAGGTCAAGGAAATGCGAATCGGACGCAGATAAACCTTCCGAAATTGGTCACTTGTTTTCCGATCGGACAAGAATCCTGCCAGCAATTGCTGGCCGACTCCCGATCCAATTCGCTTCCGATCAAAGCTCGTTACAACGCGAGCATTCCTGGATTTCCCGCTGATGGTGTTAAAGGGCGGCGAAGTATTACGGAGTGAATCAAAAAATTAGAGAGACAGTCAGCTCGTTTTTAATTCGGTTGATTTGTTGAAACGCTTCTTTGTTTACAGCTGAGCCATTAAGAAATAGACAAACCCAAAGATTGCACTAACGCCGAACAACTGCAAGGCAGCTCTTACGCGCGCGTATTTTTTTGATGAGACGTGCGAATCAATTAAAACGGCGGCTTGAACTTCTCGTTTCAAAGACTCCGCGCCAATGTCTTTGCAGTCATCCACGAACTTTTGAACTTCTTCCAGCGAGTATTTGCTTGCAATCGCAGCCGGATGAAAATGGTCGCAAAAGTCCAGGCTTGGGTGTTTGCCTTTGTTGCGGATTGGGCTGATGCACAGAAAAGCGTACACGCCGGACAGTAAGAAAAACAAAATGTAAATCCCGAACAACGCGAAACAAATCACTTGCCAATAAGGAACCAAGTGTTGAGCGTCGGGCGGGTCGGCGATGACTTTGTGGATCGAGGGAGTCAGGAATCCGGCGAGTGCACCACCGACCGTTAGGATCACAGCCGCTTTGGCGTCAGCAAACCTGATCCATTCGGAAACGGCGTGATACGTCTCGATATAGTTTTCGGTGCTTTGTTCGGCTGACGTTCTCGAATCGCGGCAGTCCTCGGTGGAAGCTGGAGTTTCTAGAGGTGCGGTTGCTGGGGTTGCCGCGACTGTTTTCTTTTCTTCGACCGGTTTGTCCGTCATTGATACGCCCTGAAATATTGCTTGATTCTCCTGAATAGACACAGGATAACAAATTCTTGGGGCTCAAGTCATACACGGCCGACGACTTCTGCCTTTTAATACTTGCGTATTACACCCACGACTACACCGATGACTTTTACATCTCGCGCGTAAATTGGTTTCATTTTACTGTTGGCGGGTTGGAGCCGTACACGTTTCTTTTCCGGGAACCAGTATTTTAACGTCGCTTCACCATTAGAAGTTCGCGCGACCACGATGTCACCGGCCGAAGCAGTGTGGCGGCGTTTGACGACGACGTAATCTCCGGACGCAATCTGGGCGTCGATCATTGAATCGCCTTCGACCTCAAGAACGTAAGTCCCTTTTTTTGGCCAAAGCGTCGTGACGTCCAACCGCTCCGTTTGCTCGATGGCCTCCATCAATGCACCGGCCGCAACTCGGCCAGACATTGGGAATCCGTTTAGCTCTTCGCTGGCTGCGTCAGTCAAGACAATCGATCGGGATTTATTGTTAGTCCGATTGATCCAGCCCTTTTTTTGCAGTGCCGTCAGATGGCAGATCACCCCGTTGGGCGATTTGAA
This sequence comes from uncultured Pirellulaceae bacterium, assembly GCA_964478065.1. Classification (GTDB taxonomy): domain Bacteria; phylum Planctomycetota; class Planctomycetia; order Pirellulales; family Pirellulaceae; genus Mariniblastus. The sequence continues at coordinate 212 of CAYZGP010000111.1, read as the reverse complement.
TTCCATCTTTTCTGCAATTTCGCGAATGGTCGGCCCGAAGCCACGATCTTCAATCGTGCTGCGGATGAAATTGAAGATGATTTTTTGTTTTTTAGTCAGCGTTTCTTGTAGCATTTTCCAACTCCTTGGTTGCTGCTACTATATACAGGTGTTCACTATATCGCAAGCCACCTGTGTTTGACATGCAAGCAACCAAGGATCACGGTAATCCG
>CAYZGP010000110.1:0-21135 GCA_964478065.1 uncultured Pirellulaceae bacterium | reverse complement strand
AAGCAGGTGCAGAAGCAGGGGGAGATTTCCAAGCTCCTGAAGCTCAAACCAACATGCTTGCGGCGGAAAAAATGGTTTCTCGTTCGATGAAAGTCAGCCCACCGATTTCTGGAAAGTCGCTACATGCATTGCTGTTGAACGCGGCTGAAGAGGCGGGGCTTCCACTGGAAGAAGAACAAATTGAAGTCGATTCACCTGATCGACTGAGTGATGAATCGGCGAAGACGACAGTTTCCGAAAGCTGGGACGTCAAAATGTCGATCGCTGAAGAATCAGAAGCCAATCGTATTCTCACGAAATGGCAAGAAGGCTTCAATGAAGAAGCTTACTTCCCTACGTCAAGCAAAGTCGGTGGCCAGATCGCTCAGCAGACTCAGTTTCAAGCCTTGGCTGCGATCATTGCGAGTCTGCTCGGAATCATCGCCTATGTTTGGATTCGTTTCCAAAACGTCGCCTTTGGTTTGGCTGCGGTCATTGCGTTGATCCACGATGTTTTGATCGTGTTGGGTGCGATCGCAATCAGCCACTGGTTGGCAGGCGTGCTAGGATTCCTGGGGATCATTGAATTCAAGATCAGTCTTGAGATCGTTGCGGCATTGCTGACCGTGATCGGTTATTCCTTGAACGATACAATTGTGGTGTTCGACCGAATCCGAGAAGTTCGTGGTAAACGAACCGAGATTACGGGCGACATGATCAACACAAGTATTTCCCAAACGCTTAGCCGAACGATTCTGACTTCGCTCACAACCTTTATCGTGGTATTCATTCTCTACTGGTTTGGTGGAGAAGCGATTCACGGTTTCGCATTCGCGTTGGTTATCGGCGTTTTGGTCGGTACTTACAGTTCGATCTTTGTCGCTTCACCCGCTTTGCTGTGGTTGATGAACACGGTCGGATTGAACCCAGGCATTGTCGATCCAGCGGAAGCTTAATTCGTCAGCCTGAATTGAGTTAAAGCGAACCGTGTTTCCTGTCGGCCCCAAGCACCAAGGGAGCACTGGTTCCGCTCACCGAGCGAGGGATGAACGGCTGGTCGGCGATTGTTCCACAGTCGAAGAATCAAAAATCAGTGCCAGTCGACGATGGTTCGCTGTTTATGTTTGAATTCGGCCAAACTCTCGCCATAACGTAATCTGGACGCCCTGATCCTCGCGGTCTCATCGAGAACGATCCGGAAACGCTTCCCTGTTTTTGCTGCTGGTGAAGCTATTTTCAAACGGATGTTTTTTGGCCTCACGCCATTTGCACGTCGCTCACCACTCACCGTATAACAACACGATGAATACGCAGCCGTGCGGGCCGGCGCGGCTTTTGAAGACAACGCCTTTCGCCGGGCTTGGTGATCGCTGACGTTAACGCTTGGAGCCAATTTACGATGAATGCAAAGCCGGCCAAAGAACTGCTCCTACAACTTGGACAATGCTCACCCCAAGACGCCGGGCAATGGACTGGCGCTTACAAACTGCCTCCAGAATTGTTTGAGTACTATCGTGAGGTTGGCCCGGACGACATCTACATTGAGATCGGTGCTGAAACTTGCACGATTCCATCTCTGGCGAAGCTGGAAAACCAACAGGTAGGATATCGCGTTCATCCAAGAACAACAGAGCGATTTTCTAACTGGCCTGGTCACTGGATCGTTGTTGCGAGTATCGAAGCGTCTCCCATGATCTACTGTGACGGAGCTGTTTTTTACGCCAAAGCACGTAAAGGAGAATGGATGCTCAACAAGTTGTTTGACAACATCTACTTCATGGCTGCAAGCCTTGCGACGATTGGACTTTTCTTTCGTAAATGGGTAGAAGTTTTCGACGAAAATTACAATCTTAAATCGGAGCATTGCGAACAGCTTACAAATGATCTCACGGAACTATTTGACTCAAAGGCGAAGGCCGAGTTGGTTGTTGCAAACTTGGGATTCTGATACTCCGGATAACAATTTGTCCACATCGATTCTATATCCGCCAAAAGCCGTTACTGTTTGTTGAACATTTGCAATTCGTGAGCCGGTCGAGCGTTAAAAGCGCAAGAATCTAAACCGTTTGATGAAAGCAAACTCTGACAGCAGGTTCAACTTTCTCACGCAAAGTTTACCTCACCCAAAAAACCCGAATTTAGTTGGGATTCTACCGACCCATTCGCGCTCAAATTCCGTATCTCCTGTGCACAGTGTGCAATATTTACATGGTTCTGCGTGAAAGCGATTGAACGAGATCTTTAGATATTCTCACAACAATTGCTTTAGCACGGTAACCAGCCATGGATTGGCGTATGAATCGACTCTCGATTCACTTTCGATCGTTACTTCACCACTTTGATTCCAATTTGGTTGGTCACGATCGGTTAAGGATTCGCTTTTTCATGGAGAAGTATTATGGGTTCAACCCAACAAATTGTTCTTGGTGTTATTTGCCTGGGTGCCGCATTCGCATTTGGTAACTACGTAAATAATCATCCGCCTCTTGAGCCAAACGCGCTAAACAACCTGAGCGTTGCCGCGGATCAAGTCGCACATGGAAACATCCACTCGCGTCTGCCGTCGGGAAATCTTGAGGTTGCCGAAAAACGTCCAGCCGGCATCGCAACGATGCGCCAGGCACTCACGTCACGTTTTTCACTTCCTGGTTCGTCAGCCACCATTCCCGGTGAATCAATGGGACTTGGTGCCGCGGCACCGAACCAAAACCAAAGACAAAGTCTTCCTCCGCCAAGTCAATTGGCGCATCAAGACAACTCGCAGATGCCAGGTCCGGATAACCTCGGATTTGCGCCAGTGCTGGATTCTAAACTCCCCAATTCAAACGATGGCTTTTCCGGCCCCGTTCAAGGGATCGAAGTTCCAGACTTTAGTGCGATTGCGGCCGAGTTCAACAACATTCCTTTACCCCCTGCGAATTTGGGAGCAATGCCGCAAAAAGTTGATCAGTTTGCTCGTCAACGATTCAACAGGCAGCAAAATCTCAACACCCAACAGCAACCAGGGTTTCAACAGCCAAATCAATTCGCTAACCAAAACCCAAAACCCATTGAAAACTTGTTCGACCAGTTTAATTCTAAGCCGGTCGCTTCGGCACAAAAGCCCGTCAATGTTTGGGATACAAAACCTGCTTCTGGTTTTAGTGGCGATGATTTTGCGCCCCAACTAAAAGATCACTTGGCCGCCACGGGTACGACGTTTAATAACCAACCGCCACCGCCGGTTGAAGAAAGACAACACGAGGTGATTGGAAACAATGGTCCAGGTTTTCCTTTCAATTATTCATCGCAACCCGCTCCCAGCGACCATAAAGCGTTCGAGGATGATCCATGGGCAGCCGAAGAAGCCGCAGCTCAACTGGAACCAGAACCCGCTCAGCGAATGGGCGAGATCACACGTGGCTATCGTGGAGAATTGAAGCAAGTCGACCAAGCTCAATGGGGCAATCGGCACGCTCGGTTGTCGCAAATGCAAAATTCACCGACAGACCAAAACAGCTCGATTCATTCGACCGCTTCAAACTCACGGGTCATCCAAAAGTTTGGCGACAGCGAACATGCGTTTGGAAACGCACCTCAACGCCAGCCAAACAATCGTGTGCGTACAAAGCTACCGTTTGGTTTGACGCAGCAGGCTCAAACCCAGATGGCAAATCTTCGTTCAAGAGCCAGCAGCAATATCGCGTTGGACACGACTCGTTTTGTCGACCACGTTGTTCAACAAGGTGAAACGCTTCAATCGATTTCGCGTCGGTATTTTGGCAAGCCGGATTATTATCTCGATGTCTACCTTGCCAACCGAAACCAGCTTCGCCACCCTGCGATTGTTCCCGCTGGAATCGTCTTGAAAGTTCCGGTTTACGAGTAGGAAAAAAACTACAGCTTCTTTTAGACACCGGCCATCTATGAACGTCGTTTACCAACCGAGTAAACGGCGTTTTTTTTAGGTCGCCACGCAACAAGCCCATTGGTTGTAGAAACGGCCGGACAACACTGTCAGAGTCGCATCAATTGAATCACGCAAGCGTTACTTACTCTTCTTTTTTCTTTTCAATATCTCGCGTCTTCCACACATACTCCTTCGACTTTTCACCGACTTTTTTGACAAAGAAGTTATTGGTGTAATTCCAGAGCTCATCCACTGCGGGCGAGGCCATGAGTTGAACACCGGTCATTGAAGAAGCACCATTGCGCGTGATGGGCAAACCGAACAACGTCGTTTTGGCAAATCGCTCTTCAGGATTTTCAATCTTCCTGACATCAGGTCGGGATTTCTTAAGCCCCGTATGTAAACGCTCGGAATCCTTTTTTGAATTTTCGTCTTCGCTTCCCCAAACAATCATCATTGGCAATTCGGCTCCACCCGCGCCAGAAAACATCGGGTGCCTCAAACTATCGCCCATTGAAATACCAGCCAGTTTTCTTTTGGGTGCCACCAACAGCAAAGCCTTCACGTCCTGGCCTTGCTTGACTCCGAACTGATTTACAGGTGGAAACGCATACCAGTCGTTGTATGTCCAAACCACCGCCAGCACAGAAGTTTTGCCAACCGCGACGACCGAAAGCAAATCAATATTTACCCGCTCTTGGTTATGCTGTTTGACAAGAAATTTCTTGCACCGCTCGATGTCTTTCATCGCGGATGGAATTTCAGACTTGCGAAATTTTTCAAAATTGATCGGTTTGTCGAGGCCATCTACAATCACGCTTTCGCCATGCCCACGTAAATCCGGGACGATGGCCGCATGCCCAACACTTTGAAGAAACGAACCGTAGCGCAACATCTGACGACGGCTGCCCTCCCAATCATGCAAAAGAATAATAGGAATGACTGATTTGCCGACGGCCCCTTTTTCACTTTCGGGTCGACCAAAGTATGTACAGCGAAGTTTGACGCCATCTTTGGTTGCCAAGGTTAAACTCTGAGGCGCGGGAAGCTTTTCTTTTTCCTTGGGCTGTTGTGCCGGCTGCGCCGGAGGCTTGGCATTCTGAGCCATGCCTTGTTCAGGCATCGCCAACCCGACGATCAATCCAAAAAACAACGCGGTTGTCATCGTACGCAGCAAACGATTCATACCGATTTTCAATTTATTCAAAATCAAGATTCGCATGTCAAATTCCAGAAAGACAATTGGAGCGGTCGGCAAATATCGGTTTGCATATTTGTTTTTTCGGTTTGCCAAACAACGATCATTCCGCGATACCAATTCGATTCTAGTCAATTTGGTCAGTCCGATTAAATAGATTTCACCAGTATTGGAGTGCCGAAGGTCGTTTAAAGCCGCTAAATCAAACGCGAAAACGCCCTAATGCCCGGAGGATCACTGAGAATTGGGTTGCCACCGCCCCCTTTTGGGCCGAAAATGTAGATAGGCTTAAACAATTAGACAATTGCTCAACAGGTGAAAATTTCCTGCTTGGCATTCTGTCGTGATGAAAATTCGGAGAGCAAATGAGTTTTCGCAGCTTGCGTCGATGGTGGCAAATCAAAACTGGCAAAGCAGACATTCCAATCGATGGGGAAGTCCCGTTTTGGGTTGTCAGTCTGGCTTTTCATTTGCTCGTGATTATTTGCTTGGCTCGGGTCATCATGCCGACCGAGAACGACAAAACCGTCAACCTGACGCTCGACGAACCCGCTGAAGTAATCGAAGACCAGGAGATTGATGTTTCTCCTGAAATCGAATTCGACGATGTGATCTCCGAAGACATTGGCGCTGACGGCGACGACGGTTTCGAAACAGCCGCTGCCCAGGCTCCCATGCTCGACATTTTGTCCGAAGATCCAATCGATCTTGAAATGGAAGAACGCGAAATTGGCGAGCTGGCCAGTGATAACGATCCATTCGAAGCCACCGCAGAAAACTTGTCAGCTTTAGCCGTTAAAGGTTCCGTCGGCGAGTCCGTTAAAGCCGCGTCTGGCGCAATCGATCGACTAACCAAGCAGATCTTGACCTCGATGGAAGAGCGGGACACTGTTGTCGTCTGGTTGTTTGATCAATCGGCAAGTCTGATGAAGCAAAGAGAAGAAATCCTTGTCCGCTTCGATCGTATTTACAAAGAGCTTGGTCTGCTTGAAGAAGCCAACCATCGCAGCTTTAAAAATCGCGATTCTGAAGAACCACTCCTCACGCAAATTTACGCGTTCGGCTCAAACGTCAGTGCAATGACGCCAAAGCCAACTGACTCGATCGAAAGTATCAAAAAAGCCGTTCGCTCAATCGAACGAGATGAGAGTGGAATTGAAAACGTCATGGAAGCCGTGATGACGGCTGCCAAGCAAAACAAAAATTATCGGGCGATTGACCGAGCCACTGGGCAACCCAAAAAGAATGTGCTTCTGATCGTTGTTTCCGATGAAGCAGGTGACGATGTCAAACGTGTCGATGAAGCGATTCGAACGTGCAACAAAATGCAAATGCCCGTTTATGTTGTTGGGGTACCGGCTCCGTTTGGTCGCCCGGAAACGCGAGTCAAATGGGTTGATCCTGATCCGAAATTCGACCAGACTCCGCAATGGGCACTTGTTTCACAAGGTCCCGAGTCGGTTGCTCCAGAGCGACTTCGGCTGGACTTCACAGGAACGTTTGATGACCTCGACATGATCGATTCCGGCTTTGGCCCGTTTCACTTAACACGGCTGGCTTACGAAACAAGCGGAACATATTTCGCGGTTCATCCCAATCGTACGACAAAACGACGTGTTAAGAGGTGGGAGACGAAAAGTTACGCTTCTCACTTGCAGTACTTTTTCGATCCTGGTGTCATGCGACGCTACAAACCAGATTACGTTTCCAACAGAACTTATTTGGCTCGATTGAAAGAAAACAAAGCCCGTTTCGCGCTTGTCCGTGCCGCCGAATACACAAACACAGGCACATTGGAATCACCAAAACTTAGATTTGCAAAGCTGAATGAAGCTCGGTTTGTAAACGAAGTCAGCACCGCTCAACGTAGCGCTGCGATCATCGAACCAAAAATCAATGAGCTATATGAGATCCTTAAGTCCGGCGAAGAAGATCGCCCGAAAGAGATTTCACACCGTTGGAAAGCCGGATTCGATCTTGCAATGGGCCGCGCGATCGCTGCCAAAGTCCGAGGTGAAACTTACAACTCCATGCTGGCGTTGATCAAGACGAAACTGAAGTTCGATCCACCCAAAGGTGACCGCCCGCAAAACAACACTTGGGTTTTGCGACCAGATGACGATGTCGAGACGGGTAGCCAAGACGCCAAATTGTTGAAAAAAGCAAAAACGTATTTACAGCGTGTCGTCGATGAACACCCCGGTACGCCTTGGGCAATGCTGGCCGAACGTGAGCTTGCAACGCCTATCGGCTGGCGGTGGACACAGTCTTACACCAAGCCACCTGAGCCTCGCAAACCGCGGATGCGAAATAACAATCCGCCGCCCCGGCCAAATATTCCACAGCCACGTGAGAATGCGATGCCAAAAGTAAAACGTCCTCCACCGCGACTGTAAATTGTCGATCTAGCATTGGAGCATTAGGGCTAAGTGTATTTTGAAATGAAATACCAACTGCCCTGGCTCGAAGATCTTACCCCGCGGGTAAACACAATGGACATTGTTGATCTCAAGTACATGGGCGGACACAACGATTTGTTGGTAACCATTGCTTTCTTAATCACACCGCCGATTTTATTTGCTTTGGTTCGCCAACGTGTACGTGCAGTTATCTATTCCGTGGTCGCACTGTGGTTGTTGCTGATTGCGGGTTCACAGTATCACCTTGCTTACACGCCGGGATACGAAAGCATTGCTCCGGGGCTGACGTGGGCCGTTGGTTGGTTCCCATCAGTCGCCTACACATTAATTTGGCTTGGCGTTCTTGCATTGACTGGATTGATGCGACCTAACAAAACCACCTAAAACAGTCTCTTTTGCACGCGAATCTCGCGTAAGCTAGGATGCGAAAGCTTTCATTTTGAACTTCCCATCTGGAACTAACCTTTCCCCCAATAGCCATGCGACTACCTACAATCAGTGGAATCATTGACCGTCGCATTTTGGCGAACTTTCGAATTGACGCCGATTCGATGGCTGCAGCTTTACCGCGTCCGTTTCGACCGCAACTGTTTGATGGATGGGCAATCGGTGGTATTTGTCTGATCCGGCTGAAACGTGTTCGCCCGGCATTCCTGCCAATTTCATGAGGAATCGGATCTGAAAATGCCGCACATCGAATTGCTGTTGAATGGTCCGAAAATGGTGAAACCAAACATGGCGTTTACATCCCACGGCGCGATACAAATTCCCGATTGAACTCTTGGGCCGGTGGAACCATTTTTCCAGGACGACACCACCACGCCAGTTTCAACGTGATTGAAAACGGAGAGCATTACTCCGTCACCATGACCAGTGGCGATGCGAAGGTTCATGTATCAGGAACCGTCGCGGCTACATTACCGAATTCGTCGGTTTTTGGCTCGGTTTCCAATGCGTCAGATTTTTTCGAACAGGGGTCACTTGGCTATTCAGATACCAAAACCCAAGGCAAGTATGATGGATTGGAACTCGATTGTTCCAATTGGCATGTCGAATCGTTAAACGTCGATTCAATACAATCCAGCTATTTCGAGGATACAAACCGTTTCCCGGCCGGGTCGGTGGAGTTTGATTGTGCTCTTCTAATGCGTAATATTGTGCACCAGTGGCATGGCCGGCCGGATCTTTGCTGTGCCGCAGAAATCGGGTCATAACAAATCAATGCACACCCGCAGACGACGCCTCACTCACTCCGCCAAGGCCCTGTGGAATGCCTTTATAAGCGATTGCAAATGGGGTTGGCTGAAGATCGTATGATGTCCGCCGGGGATTTGGACCGCAGTCAAAGCGGCAACCATCTCCGTCCAGCCATAATCCTCAGGAATGTGATACATCGCCTCTGGTTGTTCGCCATGAATTAAGTGCATTGAAATGTCGCCCGGCTGAGGTGCGTACTTTTCGGCAAGCTCACTGAAAACCAACTCTAGCGCTAACGGGCGTAGTTCAACAGGCAAAGGTGAATTTGACTTCTTCAATTTTTCAAGTTTGCGGATTTTCCGTTTTCGTTCGATAATCGATTTGTATTCCGAAACGACATCACTGAACGTTCCAGGGGATCGAAGTCGATACCAGAATCTGGAAAGACGATTTCGTCGTTTCATTATTAGTGGATTTGGACAATCAATGTTAATGATTTTTGCCACTACATAACCTCGCGTCTTCAGCAGCGAAGCCATTTCAAAAGCCATCAATGAACCAAAAGAATATCCGACCAGTGTAAGTTCTTGATCGCAGCCAGCGTCGATCAGGCAATCGACATAGTTTTCAGCCATTTCGGCAATACTCTGGTGTTCATGAACCACCGAATTTCCTTGGTACAGATTTGCGGATTCGAGTACCGCAACTGATGCTGACTGTTCAAATCCCTCAAACAGTTGGCGGTAAAACATTCCGCCACCGCCAGCAGCGTGCATACAGGCCACGCTAACGGGTTGTCGACTGCCACTTAATCGCGTCAGCAATGGCCAGCTTTGAGGAGTTGCTGATGAGTCGTGCTGTCGACGATCCATGTAATCAGCCATCGCAGCGATCGTGGGGTTAGGAATCAAAGCAGCAACCGGGAGCACTGGCCCAGGAAACTCCAATTCCAACAGCAACACCAACCGCATCGCCAACAACGAATCACCGCCAATTTGGAAAAAGTTGGCTTCTCGACTCAAACGGCCAGTGCCCAGAACTTCTTCCCAGACTTTGGCAATCTTTTGTTCGGTCGGTGTGAGCAATTGGGATTCCTCTTTCTGACCGCTTTTGAATCCTGAATCTATCGACGGGCTCGGGAATTTACCGATATCCAGCTTGCCCCCGGTGGTGACCGGAAACGATTCCATTACGACAATCCTTGTCGGGACCATGTAGGCCGGCAATCGCTGACTCAAAAATTCTCGAAGCTCCGATTCGCTCGGGTTATCGTCTGACTTGGCAACCACATAACCGACCAAGTGTTGTGCGTCGTTGTCACTTGAAAGCTGGCGAGCGACAACATGGGCCTGGCCGATTTGAGGGTGAGTGCCCAGGCAATTTGAAATTTCCCCCGGTTCAATACGATACCCACGTAGTTTGATTTGATCGTCAATCCGACCGATGAATTCATAATTCCCGTCCTTATTCAGTCGGACAAGATCTCCCGTGCGGTAATAAGGCAAATCATCGTCGAGCGGACTGTCGACAAATTTTTCAGCCGACAATTCTTCGCGTTTCCAATACCCAGTCGCGACACCAACTCCGCCAATGTAAAGTTCCCCAGGCTCGCCGGCTTCTACCACTTGGCCGTCTTTGTCGCAGACGCAAAAACTGACACCCCAGATCGGTTTTCCAATCGACGGTTGAATTCTCGGGCGCAGTATCGCGCAACTGGCAGTAACAGTGGTTTCGGTTGGCCCGTAAGCGTTAATCAATCGGACTTCTGTGCCGACGTGGCGGAACCAGGACTCGACCTGATTGGGATCGACTTTCTCGCCGCCAGTTACGACCATCCGTACTGAAGCGGGCAATTCCAATGACTCGCGGGCTTGGAAACTGACGGACAATGTATTCCAGAATGCGGTTGGGAGATGCAGATTTTGAACATTTCCCCGCCTAATGAAATCAAGAAATTGTTCCATCGTGTTCAATGCTTCTGGTCGAATTGGAACCAACGTTCCGCCCGTGATCAGCGTTGGAAATATTTCCTCCAACGAAGCATCAAATCCCACCGATATCATTTGCAGCGTACGTTCGCCAGCAGCAAGCTCAAATCCTTCTGCAAACCAATGACAAAAGTTGCAAATCGACCGATGAGCGATCGGGACTCCTTTAGGCCGACCTCTCGAACCGGAGGTGTAAATCATGTACGCGAAATCGTTTTCATCAATCTTTCCGCAATCGTCTGCTGCCATTTCAGCAGCAGTTGATGACGGATCCAATCGGCGTTCTTCAACCAAATGATCAACGTCAATCGCAAACGATGCGACGGTCGAATCTTCCAGGGCCAGAGAGTCCGATTGTCGAACCAACATCAACAGCGACGAGGAATCTGAAAGAAGAAACTCAATTCGTTCAGCAGGTTGCGAGGGGTCAATTGGTAAAAAGAAACCACCTGCTCGCATTACCGCAATTTGAGCGACATAAAACTCAATCGATCGGGACATCAAAATCGCGATCGGTTTCGCTTTCAGTTGTTTGTCATTGAATCGTGAGCGAAGTTCCAATGCTACATGACGAGTTATTCCGTCAAGTTCCAAATAGGTGATTTTTCCTCCAGGCGCATCAATAGCCACACTGTCTCCGAATCGCCCGAAGCATATCTCCAGGGCGTCGGCCAGCGTTTTTGATCCCAAAATGTTCGATTCACAAGATGATGAAAACATGGTTAGATTGAGCTATTTAAAAAGAGGCGATTCCAATCAGGCGCGATAATAGGTTATCAAGTGAATTGGATAAGTCTGGATTTTACTCTTTTAGTTCTCCAAGAGAAATTCGGGCAGTTTGCACCTCATAAATATATTGCATTTGCGAAGAATTCCATCTGATTGCCGCCGAGGACGATCACTGGACTCTTTCAGGTTGGTGGCTCAAACGCGGACGAAAGGTCGCCTAATCAATAAATATCCGCATTCAAAAGGGGCTATTAGTTTATATCTTGGGCTAGAAAAAGCGATGTCCTTTCGGATATCTTCTCATCAAAAAAGCCTGAGAAACTTACACCACACAATTTCAAATTTCTGAGAGCCACGGAGCGAGTTGACTAACTTTCAACCATTAAACCAATATTCGATATGCACTTACGCCTACAGGAATAACATCACATTTTTTGCAACTCCTGTGGATCGGTTTTGGCCATGGATTTTTTGTACGCCAGAATCAGAAAACACAGCCGAGCCGTCATATTGGCAACGGTGGCAACGAGAAAACTCACGGCCGCACTTTGCAAACTGATCTCTCCAAATGAAAAGTTCGCAATGACCAGCGTGACCAGTCCAATGATTGCGGAGTAGAAACTGTCCTGCGGTCGATTGATCGCCAGCAAACCGCATGTCACTCCGAAACTTACTCCCAGAAACGGCAACGCTAATCCCAGCGTCGAGGTGATCAAATTACTTCCGCCCAACTGCCGCTCTACAAAATCTTCGTAGCGGCTTCCAAAAAACAGGTTCGTAATTGGTTCACCAAAGAACCAAAGCACCACAGAAAATCCAACCAGAACTCCGATGATCAAACCGATGTATTGAAACAGAATACGATTCATTCCAGCCCAGCCACGTTCGTGATACTCTCGCGCCGCACGGGGCGCAAGGATACTACAAACACCCAAAAGAAAAGGATTCGCAAGCAGCACCACTGTGAAGCAAGCGAAAAACACGCCCGAGGCCTCTTCGCTGACGTATCCGATCAACAACCAAACACAAAGGTACATTGTGATGGTCGAACAAATATTCTCACCTGCAACCCAGCGACCGTAACGAAAATTTTGGTTGACCGTTGCCTTGATGTCTGCCAGTTGGAATTGAAACCGGCGTCGATAGAACACCCAACACCCGGCCAGCGCCAATAGATTGACGCAGCCAATTAAATAAAACACGACCGTGGCAGACATCTTCGCATTGAAAACAACAATGGCTAACACGGAAACAAATCCAATGGCCATCAAGAATTCAAGAATTGCACTGGCCCGCACCTCCAGATTGGCAAGCAGCCAGCGACGCGTGAATTCTCGCAAGAGCTGGAGCGGTGCAATTAGCAACATGGCAGCAATGGCGAACGACGCAGCTTGATTGGTACCCTGTGAGTTCATCAGCCAAGCGCAATAAAGCCCGCCACCAACAACTAGCATGCCAATCAGCAGCAACGAACTAACAAGCATGCTGCCGGAAAGTGTTTTCTGACGTTCTTCACTTCGATCCGCCTGACCGAACACCGTCAGTGGCGTCGTGACAAACGCTTCATGGACCGCGACAAACAGCATCAACACTCCGAAAGCGGTAGAGTAGTAGCCCAATTGCTCTGGCGAACCCATTCCCGAAACCGAACGATCATCAGGCGCAAAACGACCTCCTACCGAAACGGAGGTTAAGAACCGAGTAATACTCAAAATGGCTTGGCCAGATAACGCCCAGAGCATCGTCATGGGCAGATAATCAAACCAAGTACTGATTCTCGATCGAACGGGATGTTTGAGATGAAGAGAATTGATCGGACTGATACTTTTGCTGACGAACGAGACGAATATCTGAGGGGAACATAATTCTACATGCCCAACTTTCACGTAGACAAAATTCGAAGTTAAACGGTGCCATTTCGTTTAATCCCGAAAACAAAACCGTATCATTAGTCTGCCCAAGGCAACTACGGTGCCCCAGTTCACCAAACACCGAACAGAAATCGTACTACTGATTGGTTCGAAATTCTAGCGGCATATGCAGTAAACAGACATATGCTTCGACAGACAGATGAGAAGATGCGACTTTAGAAAATGTCGCCACCAACCCAAACTTCGCCGCCCCAAAGAAGCGGGCGGGATGTAGCAGATCGACACGACGGTTGGTGCATCGAGAAATACAACATACAATGCCCGAGAAATTGTCTTTTATCAATTTTTAGCCTAATCCAACTCGGTGATCGCAACCGTTACTTTTTATGAAAATTGATTTCACACAATTCGATGCTCCAATTGATGGCTTGACATTGTCAGATTGGAAGCGAAGCAATGGATTGGAAATTTCGCCAGAGGATGCAGCACTTGCTGGGATCTCTCTTGAAGATCTTGACAGTGAATTAGCACTTGCAGCTACAAACGTGGATTTCAATTTCACTCCAGACCATCGGCTTGAGTTTTCTGCGGCCTCAGTAGTGGCTGATGTTCGCTCGAATAACTCGCTCAGGTCAATCCGAGTTCGTACGAATTTCTCGCGCCCGCGGAAATCTGCGACTTGGCGAAACCCATTATTAAGAATTGGAAGCTCCATAGTTTCGAAGACATGGAGGATGACTTTGACGAAAATTTAGATGGTGACTACGAGGACGCAGAACCGCCCAAGAAAATTGACGCGATTGCTGAATTGGAAAATTGGCGTGGCAATCAACCTGACACCTTGCCGTCCTTCTTGGCTCAGTCGGATCCGAATCCTTTCCCAGGTATTTGGTTTTTTCGTTTAATTATTAGTTCTTCGCCAAAGAACAATTCACTTTACCGATTGTCGATTCAGTCCTTCTGGCGCGACGCCGAATTCGACAAAAAACATCAAGACACTACGTTCTGGGAACGAGCCGATGCGGTAATCCATTTGGCAAACGACCAATCATCTGATGAATCCGTTTCACGCGTCGCTGATTCTTTGCTTTACGCCGCTGCCCGGTACAATGCGTTTGACTATTGGCATTTTCATGAAAACGCCATTGATTTCTCCGATTCCAGGCAAGAGGCCATCGACGACTGCGTCAAACGTTTTCGAAAGATGCTGGAAGACAATTTCGATGATCATTTGGATCGTTATGCCGAATCAGAAAGCGATGAATAAAAAACGATGCTCGCGAAATAGGGTTAAAATTTGATGTAGCAGATATCGCCAGACTTCTGGGTTGAATTCTAGCGAATCCAGCTACGTTAAACTGCCCAGTTAGGCGATGCTCTCAAGCAAAGCAATTTCTTCGGGTGTCAAATTGAAATTGAAAACCTCAAGATCGGCTTTCATGTGCTGAGCGTTGGTCGTCCCCGTTATCGGCAACATTCCGACTTCGAGTGCAAATTTAAAAACAAGCTGCGCGGTCGAGCATTGGTAGCGATTTGCAATCTCCAGAACTTTTCGGTGCGCCATCACGGCTCGGTTGGCTGTTAGTAGTGAGAAACCTTGGTAGATGATTTCGTTTTGCACACAATACTGACGAACCGCTCGGTCCCACCCATTGGTTGCATAACATCTGATTTGCGCAAACCGAGGTTTGACGCGCGCTTGAGTGTAGAGCAGTTGCAACTGCGAAAGCGAAACGTTGCTGACTCCGAGGAATTTCACTTGGCCAGAATCGTAAATTGATTCCATCGCTTGCCAAGCGTCCCAGTCATTTGGACTTAAGCCGCTCGACGTTGACGGACCATGCAACACGTAAGATTCGATCCGCTCCGTTTTCAAGTGCTCAAGCGAACTCGCGAACGATTGTGCAACCTGATCCGCAATAGGTGCGGTCGGATCGTATGGCAAACGTGAGTCCTGACCGCGTTGGAAAGTGAACTTGGTCTGAATAAAAAGTTCGTCACGCGTGACCAGTCCGTTTTCGATTGCTTGCGCGATGGCAAGTCCGACTTGGGCTTCGTGATAATGCTTGCGCTGGTTGGCCGTATCTATCCCACGGAAGCCCGCTTTCAAAGCCAGCTCCGTAAGTCGTGTTGTTTCGTCTTCTTTCCAAGCTGTTCCGTAAAAAAATCTTGGAACGGAGATACCGTCAACCAGTAGTTCCTTAGCCCTTCGCTCAATCATGTCATCTCTAATAGTTCGTGTGCGTTACACACTCGTTCTTACCATCGATTCATGTTACTGAAAGTGATTCCACCAAGTGGATCACCTGATCAGGATTGCGTCTTCCGCGAAAGCATCCAGTTTGTTGTGTGGCACAAACAATCTGGAAATACGATCGGTCAAACGAGCGAGGTAAAACATTTCAAACTGTCGTTCTGTTGATTGCGTAGCGGGACGACCGTTTTCTGGAAACACATAATTATCGGGACCATGATGAAAGCTGACTTGGCCTTCCTTGGCGACGTCGTAAACGGTCACCGACATATCGGCGCGGCCTTTGTAGAGTGTCGCACCTTCGTGAATCGAGTAAGACGCAATTTCGATCACGACCACCATATCGGCTTTTACACCTTCCCCCAGACCGGCGTAGTCTTGTGACTCCCAACCATTTTCGTCAATCCAAGCGTCAACGACGGGCGGACTGATGACTTCGATGTCTTTGACGCCAGCAGCCAGTTTTAGGCTTACGTACTTTGAAACCGTGTAGGTCAAAGTGTCAGGGCCGTAAGCGGACGAATCTGAAACGCACAAAATGGCAACTCGTTTGTCTTTAAGACCTTCGAATTGAGGTTTGACTTCGTGTCCTTTGATGACGTAAAGCAATTGCGCCATTTGCTGTATGCAACCAGAAGAAGTGACTATCACGAAAACTGGTAAGATCGCCATCAAAACAATTGTCGTCAGTCGTTTTTTGTTGGTCATCCTAATCCGCTTTATGTAAGGGCGCAGTGGTTAAGCGGAAGCACTTGAAGTGATCCGTCTAATAGCGGCGGGACATTAGCGAGATGGAGCAGTGAAGACAAGACCAATTGTTGATAGCAATCAGTTGGCTTGCATCAACGAAAAAGCGACACTGAACAGTGCCGTAGAAGAAGCAATTAGATTCGCTGTAGCGGGCGAATTTGCAATTAATCGTCGTGTTTAATCATCAAATTCGTCTTCGAGATTCTCTGCGTCGCGTTCGTTAATCTTGATACGCCGGATCCCTTGGGCTTTGCCAGAATTGGGATCGACCTCGATGACGACGCCGGAAATCTGCACGTCACCAGTGGCGACATCAAACGGGATCGGGCGAAACGTCATTGTTGCTTGTAGAACTTTTTCGATCTTGCGCCCCAATATACTTTCGTGAGGGCCAGTCATTCCAACGTCCGAAATAAACGCCGTGCCTCCCGGAAGCACTTGTTCGTCTGCCGTTGGAACGTGCGTATGTGTTCCACAAACTGCAGTGACTCGACCATCCAAATGACGGCCCATCAATTGTTTGTCACTGGTCGCTTCGGCGTGAAAATCGCAAAACCGAATCTTCACACTCTCGGGAATCTCTTTCAAAATCTCATTGACTTTGGTGTAGGGGCAATCAACAGGCTTCATGAATACACGGCCCATTAAACTGAACACCGCCACCTCGCGACCGTTTTCTGCTTTGACCACTGTCCAAGTCTTACCCGGCGCTTCTGCTGGATAGTTGGCCGGTTTGACAATGTTGTCCTGACCTTCAAGGATCGAAATGATATCTTTCTTTCGATAGATGTGATCACCCAGGGTGACACAATCGACCCCAGCGGCGATCAGTTTTCGATAAATCGCAGGAGTGATCCCTGAGCCGTTCTCTGCGTTCTCGCCATTGACAATGACAAGGTCGATGGATTCCTGACGGCGAAACCCTGGTACTGCTTGAAGCACAATTTCGACACCCGGTTTTCCAACAATATCGCCGATGAACAGAATTCGCACGTTGTTTTCTTTCGCTGATCGATGTTGTTTGGAAACGTGAGTGAAACGAGAAAGCTAAGTTTGAGATTCTATCGAAGTGAACAGAGATGGGCTATCCGATGGAATTCAGAAAGTCAGCCGTGGAAGAAAGGACATCGCATGGCGACCATCACGACCGCCATCCTTAAGCACCATCACTTGTAGCAGCCGGTTTACCTTGCCAATTCTGTAAATCGCGACTCTCGAATCACGACGACTTTGACTTCGCCCGGATACGACAAACGTTCTTCGTATGCGGAAGCGATTTCCCGGCAGATCTTGGCTGCTTTGGCATCGTCAGCATCTTTGGCACTGGCGATAACACGAACTTCTCGTCCGGCTTGAACGGCAAACGCTTGGCGGACGCCTTTGAATTCTTTGGCGATCACTTCAAGTTCTTCCATTCGTTTGATGTAACGATCAAGGGACTCGCGCCGTGCTCCCGGTCGTGAAGCGCTACACGCATCGGCGGTTGCAACCACAACGGTATAAGGATATTCAACGAGGATTTCGTCATGGTGCCCGAACGCGGCGTGGACGACTTCGGTGCCTTCGGAATACCGCTTCAACAAGTCGGCACCGATTTTTGGGTGGCCGCCTTCCATGTCGTGATCGGCCGCTTTGCCGATGTCATGCAACAACCCACACCGTTTGGCAAGCTGACCATCAAGCCCCATCATTTCGGCAAGCATGCCCGCGATAAAGGCGACTTCGACACTATGCCGAAGCACGTTTTGGCTATAGCTGGTTCGAAAATGTAAACGACCAAGCATATCAATCACTGGTTGCTTCAATCCGTGCACGTCAACTTCCTGTGCCGCTTCAGTGCCTTTCTTGCGAATCAGTGAATCCATTTCGGCTTGTGTTTCTTTGACGACTTCTTCGATACGTGAAGGATGGATTCGTCCGTCAGCAATTAATTTATCCAAAGACAGTCGGGCAACTTCTCGGCGAACTGGGTCGAAACCGCTTACGATTACAACACCTGGCGTATCGTCAATGATCACGTCAACGCCGGTTTCTTTTTCGAACGCGCGAATGTTGCGGCCTTCGCGACCGATGATACGTCCTTTCATGTCATCGTTAGGAATGTCGATCGTACTGGTGGTATGATCGGAGGTGTGACTGGCAGCAAAACGCTGAGTCGTCATCATCAGGATCTCACGAGATTTCTCTTCGCAGACTTCCTGCATCTTTTTCTCATGGTTTAGAATTCGCCCACCGACTTCGTCCGCGAGTTCGTCTTCGAGAAGTTTAAACAGACGCTTGGTGGCTTCTTCTTTACTCAAGCCCGTCATCTGATGAAGTTGCTTGCGCTGTTTGTCGAGAATGTCAGACAGGTCTTTGTCTGTCTGCGCGATCTGTTCGAGCTTGGCCTTGAGTCGATTTTGATTGGACTCGATAAACTGTTCTTGTTTCTTAAGATCTTCTGATTGCTGCTGAAGCCCTGACTCTCGTTTATCAAGCGACCTTTCGCGTTGATGAATTTCTTCGCGTGACTTGCTTAGCTTGCGCTCGGCTTCGGCTTCGCGTTTGAGTTCAGTTTCTTTAAGGCTTATTTCAGCGTCTTTGATTTTTGCGTCTGCGTCACGTTGAGCGTCATCGAGAATTGATTGGGCTTTGGCTTTTGCGCCTTTCCCAACCAGCAATGAATAGAGCGAAATGGCTCCGCTTCCCAACACCAATCCGACGATACCCCATATCCATTCAGCCATATCATTTCGCTCTCTATGTAAAGACGCAAAGAGCGTGGCCAAGCGATCGGCAGAGTGAATCAATGAGTTTTGGTTTTGACGCGACGCAACTATTTCTGCGATCGGCCAATGTTCAAGCCGCCATTAGTCTGGCGACCGGTCCCGGGTAGGCGAGTTCTTTAAACGCCTAAGAGGATTAAATCTCCAACGTTTGCACCGTTTGTCCACCGTGTCTTGATGCGGAATTCGACTGAATGATCGAATGTCTCGCACGCGCCACACCAGCCATTTGGCGTGTGGCATATGCTGAACTGAAACGGAAACCCACCCAATCAATGGGAGCCAAACTGCCAATTCCTCAAGATCTCGCCGTCGATCATGCAATGAAGGCGAAACGGGATTGGACAGGTTGCGCACGGCTGGGAACAGCCGCAATAAGACGCTCAGGATGATGTAAATCAAATCCATGGCTTACCAATGTAGAGTTGGTTGGAAACTAAAAAACAGAAAGTAACCAATCTCAATTTTCTTTGCTCATACCGACTCGACCACACGGTTTGTGCCACCAAGTCTGCTGTTAAAATTAAAGTTACGAGAAGGCATCTCAAAAAATGATCCACCTGATCCTCGTTACTCCTATTGTAGCAGATACTTACCAAAACACAATCTAGCGAATCTTATTTGAACATTGCCTACCATAACGACGTGGAACGAGAAATCGCGACTGCGTTTCCCCCTGCAAAATGGACTGAGATTCGAACGATGGTCGCCGTTTCTGGTGGCCCCGACAGCATCGCGCTACTGCGAGCGATGCTCTCGATCGGATCGCGAACGAACGATTTTCACAAGCAAAATCTCTTGGTGGGACACGTTAACCATCAACTGCGAGGGGCAGACTCTGACGATGACGCGCAGTTTGTGAAGACGATTTGCGCAGATTTGGGCGTCACGTTTCTCGAACCCGGCTCAAACGAAAAACAAGCAGCCCCAGAGTCATCTAAACCGTCGGAGGAAACGCTAAGAAATTTTCGGTACGACAAATTACTGGAATTGGCGACACAAGCCGGAGCAAGGTATCTGATCACCGGGCATAACTTTGATGATCAAGTCGAAACGATTCTGTTTCGCATTTTTCGTGGCACGGGCATCTCTGGGCTCGCTGGAATACCTCGCGTTCGATTGGGAAATGACTCGGTGACGATCGTCCGCCCGATGCTTAACATTCGCCGCCGGGAAATCGAAGCTTACTTGAAACACATAAATCAGGACTTTCGCGTCGACGCCACAAATGCTCAATCGGATTACGCAAGAAATTTCTTGCGGAACGAATTGCTGCCGCTGGTTAAAACGCGGTTTGGGGAGAAGACATTGGATTCACTTGGACGGCTGGGCGTTCAGGCGATGGAAATTGACACTTACCTTAATCAAGCCATCGCGCCCCTGCAAAAGTCAATTATCCGTCAAACGCAGGAATCGATTGAGATTGATCGCGGTCAGTTAAAAGACATTGACCCCGTGTTGCTTCGACAATTCATAATTCAAATCTGGAAAGCGCAAGGCTGGCCGCGGCAGGCTATGGCGTATCGTTGGCTGAAACGAATTTGTGATGAGGTCATTTCGGGGACATTGGATTCCGTACTCAATTTGCCCAATTCAGTACGGTTTCATCAAACCGAGTCGACGATCGTATTTTCTCGCCCATTTCTCACAGGCAGTGATTAGCGTTTCAAAATATAACGCTCGGGAAATCTGCGATACATGTCATTTTGGCGATAGCAACAAGAAGCGTTCGGCTGCGGTTGGCGGCAGTGAGTCGTTGGCGCTTGCTAGAGATTAGTAAATAAAAAGAGCCCGCCGAATTTTAATCTGACGGGCTCTTTGGTTGCTTTTCAAAACTGACTGGTCTTTTTAAACCAGTCGTCATTGGCGTAAAAAACTCTACGCTGCTTCGGTCGTTTCACCTAAGTCCAACTCGATTGGCTTGTAGCCACCAATCAGCTTGTAGTAAAGCAACAGGATTAGGAATCCAACAGCCATTGCCGCCGGAACAAATGCCGTTAACGTTAACGCTCTTCGGCCACCGTAAATATCAGCCGCTTCGATGGCTTCTTTGTCGGCAGCCAAGTTGTCTTTCAGCGCTTGCTTGGTTGCATCG
>CAYZGP010000109.1:0-21198 GCA_964478065.1 uncultured Pirellulaceae bacterium | reverse complement strand
AGGTGGATCGGGTCTGGATCAACCTCGCCATTCGTGGTTCCGCTACACCTAGTAGAAGATCGTTGGTGGCGAGTCAGTGAACCTTCCATGTTCCAGGTCATGAAGTTGATTTGCTCGCAAGTTTGTATTGGCGTTTTTTTATGCGCAATAGCCGTCAGATTCCTAGACTTGCGACGGTTTTCTGACACAATTCCTTCGCTCCCATTTGGTTGCTACTCGCATAACGAATTGATACACTTTGCAAGTTCAAAGAAAATTTCCGAGCGTTAAAAAAAAAAAAACGACTTTGGTTGGCACGCCAATCAGATTCAACCCGCCGCCACCCGCTCGATTTCTTTCACACATTGACCCAACACCTAGAAGGTGAAGCGTGAATTCTAAAGTTCGTTTGGAGCACGTGGAAAAAGCGCTTGCCGCGCGTGATCCACAATTCGTTTCGTTGCTGATCGAGGTCGCCAAAGCCAATCCGGATCCCAATCTCCCGCCGCTGCCCGAAGGCACTTACACCTTCAACAATTTTCGATCCGAAATCACATCGCCCAAGTTCTTTTCGCAGCCTCGCGAAGTCCAACAGAGTTTTCGAACTGAGAAACTCGCCATACTCGATTCGCTCGATTCCAAGCAGTTTGACCAACCGCATCTTGATCGGTATCGCTCACATGAGTTGATCTATAAACTCTGGCAAAGCGACGGTTCGTTCGAACGTAATTGCTTAATTCAGATCATTCGAAAAATTCCGTTGGTTTATGGGCCTTGGAAAGCGCTTAAACGAATCTTCAAAGAAGCCGAAGCCGTACACGACACCGAGATCCTCGCCGCACTTTCTCACCGCTTTGACACTGGCCAAACCAATTCCTCCACTGAAGTCAGCAAGCGAACTTTAAAATACCTTTCCCGAAGAAGTTGGCGTTTCCTGCGCACCCTGGCAAAGGACACCCCCGGTTGCTATCCCGACGCCGCGGCTGATTTTCTTGCAGAATACAAACTTCATCAACAATGGGCTTATCGAACCTCTTGGGTGTGGAATCACATCTTCTTTCACGGAGAGTCGAAATTCGGTCGCACATCCTTTCGCGGCTATTTTCACAATTCCGACCCGCTCAAGCACCGTGCATTTGGCGATCTTTGGAAACGTTCTCCGTTACCGCTTTTTTCATTGCTGGAACGCTCCCGATCAGAACTTGTTCGTGACTACGCGATCAAAGCATTGAAAAAGGACTTTCGAAATGTGTTGCGCGATGTAGAGTCTGATTGGGTCATCCGATTACTCGCATCGGAACATCAATCCGTCCAAACGTTCGCCGTTTGGGTTTTGGAAAATGTCCCAAAATTCGAACAGTCAAAGTTTCGTGAGATTGGGTTGCACGAACCAGTCTTAAATTTGCTTAATTCAGGATTCAATGAACCGCTGATCTATGCCGCCGCCTACGCACGTACTCACGCGCGAGATTTGCCAGTCCGAGAGCTGATCCGGTTAGCCAATCACACCAAGAGTAAGCTATATCACGACGACAAAGGAAGCGCTGCCGTTCGCAAACTCGCAATAGACTTGCTTCGCACATTAGACCCTCGCAAAGATGTCGGCTTGCAGAACTGGGGCCTGCTTTTGGAAACAACAGAGGGCTCAACGTTCGCCCAAAAAATGCTGCGGGAACACTTTGGTGCAAAAGACCTTACCCCAGAATGGTTCGCTGAGCGCCTGCTTTCAAATTCGAAGATCGTTCAAACGTTTGCGATCGAGAGAGTGCTGGACGTTCACCCGGCAAAACAGCTGGGCGAACAGTACTTCTTTGAATTGTTGCTCAAGACCGAACATCGCACCCACAACAACGTTCTCAAATTTGCCACCGAGCAATTGGAGAAAAGCAACCTTGATGAGCTGGATATCAAATGGCTCGAACAATTATTGCTTCATCCAAACGTTTGTTACTACATTACCAATTGGGCTCAAACTGGAAAACTTTCCGCCAATCGTTTCGATCCTGAGTTCCTCAAGAGCATCGCGTTTCATCCAACTTTCGACCAAACTCCGCAAGTCATCGAGGCAAAAAAACAACCTTGGGGCGAGCATCTCAAGTACAACGAAAAAGTCGCCGAGAACATTTTCATGTGGCTAAGCGATATTCGTTTGTTCACTCCCGACCAGATTGGATTCCAGTGGTTGATGGAACTGGTCGCTCGCGGTGAACCTTCCTATCACGAGTTCGCCGTTGAAACGATGAACAAAGCGTTCTTGCCAGCCGATTTCGCTGAACAAGCTGAACCCGTTGCCGAAAAAGCCAAGGGCAAAGGCAAAAAGAAGGCTAAATCGGAAGAAATCAGCATCGACTTTGAGCAAGCCACGTTTGTGTTCACTGGCAAACTTGCAACCATGACACGTGGCGAAGCGCAAAAGAAAGTCGAATCGGCCAACGGAAAAAATGTTGGCACCGTTAGTAAGAACCTTTCCTACCTCGTCATCGGCGACGAAGGCTCACCGATGTATGGGCAAGGTCGCAAAGGAAGCAAGCAAGTTAAAGCAGAATCGCTCGTCGAGTCGGGCGCTGATGTAAAAGTCATTTCAGAAACCGCATTTCTTCAGATGCTTTCTGGAACCAAGCGTGAGTTCTCCGAAGACAGTGTGCACGACGGCTGTGAGAATCTTTGGAAAATGCTGACTGAATCAAAAAAGGAAAACTCGCCCCTGGCGCGTTTCGCTTTGACCTATCTTCGCCTGCATCACCCTGAAATTTGTCTTGAAGAAACCGACCGCCCCGTCGATCCCGGCTCGGAAATTCCCGACTCATTCCTCACATTCGAACGAGTCAAGCCGTTGCTTCTTAGTTCGCGAATATCGTTGCGAAATTTCGGATTGGAATTGGCCAAGTGGGAGTTTGCACGCTGGGCACCAAAACTGGATGACCTCATCGAACTTTGCGAATCGCCTTATCCACCAGTTTCCGATTTTGTTACCGAAGCCTTGCTCGCCGAAGACACCCCACAGACACGACGGATTCGATTGGATCCCGAATCGTTTACGACCGATGCGGTTTACGAGTATTGCCAGTCGCGTGATCAGCAAGTCCGATCGCTTGGAATGAAATTGATCAACCGCCAGCCGCGTCTGCGAGAACCTGAACAGTTGTTCAAGCTTACCGAGAGTCCAGACCGCGCCGTTCGTGCGTTTGTCATCCGCGCGTTTTGGTCACTTTATCGCGACCGAGGTACGACTCCCGATTGGAAACCAACTCCAACTGAACAGCCGACGGTAAAGAAGAAGAAAAAGAAAGCCGCCGACACGGACACGGTTGATCGAGTCGGCCCAGGCTCTCCGGAGCGCCCGGAAAATCCGCCAGCCGAATATGCAGATCTTCAATTTTTGCTTCGAAGGATGTTGTTTGAAATTGCACCCGGTCGCCCGCCAAGAACAACAGGACCTTCGCTTGCCAACGTCAAACTAAAACCGATCCCGACACGCAAAGGCAAAATGCTGTTGGTGGAAACGCTTCGTGACCTCGCGATCGAAGACGAGTCATTCGCGCAAGTCGTTTTACCGGTCTTGATTGAGTTCATGAATTCACAAGGCATGTCTGAACACGATTCGTGCCTCGTGGCAGTCGCGAGAATAGAATTCGCCCATCCTCAACTGCGATCCGAGCATTGGCGTGATCCACTGGAACCAACGCTTGAATCGAACGGCGAATCGACCAAGGAAGGAGTCTCGGCATGAGCAAATCAACCAACCTCACCTTTATCGGATCAATCCGTGCTCTCATCGCAGACGGAAAACAAATTGCGTTTGTGACTCAACACCCTGAAGGCAATCCGACACCGCTTTATCTGATCGATGGCGAATCAAACAAAATGACTTCGATCGGAATGCCTTGTGACGGTCTATCAGTCTGTAAACTTGGCGAGCATTTGTTTGTAGGCGGGAGTGACGGGGTCCTTTATTCGGCGTTTGCCAAAGACAAATCCGTCACGCCACTTAAAACAAAAATCCCAGCAACTGCCACAAAAATAATCCGTGTTGGCGAAAACCTGATCGCTTGCGCTTGCGGTATTTCGGTAGAGTTGATCGACGCCAAAGGGAAACCTGTTCAGTCGTTGGCGATGTCGGATTCAGCTCAAGAAAATTCCATTTGTTCATTGGCGTCCAGTGAAGACGGAATCTGGTTGGCGATTGGAATGATGGACGGTACGGTTTCGGTTTTTGAAAGAGAAGAAAAAGACGAATTCGTGCTCAGCGAGTCAGCACAAATTCACAAAGGCGAAGTCACGTCTCTTTTGTTCCAACCTGATGAGCTAAGATTCTTTTCCGTTGGCGCTGACCAGAAACTATTTTCGACTCACGCTCGCGGAAACCTCGAACCCGAAGATCGAGGCCGAGCCAACAATCATAAAGAACGCGTCAATGCGATGGTTCTCGCAGGTGAAAATCGCTTTGTCACCGGGAGCGCTGACAAATCGTGCAAAACGTGGGCTCGAACCGGCGCAACGAAACCTGCAACACTCAGCGACGGAATTGTCGCAGTCACGCATTTGGCAACGGCCACGATTCATAAACGCCTAAATCTCGTTGCGGCCCAATCTGACAATTCGATCCGCCTGTTTTTGATTACCGACGAAGGAAAGTTCGGCCAACCGACCCAACGATACAACGATGGATTTCGTCGCGCCAAAGATCTTTTCGATTCCAATTCGCCAGCCGATCGAGGTGACGCACTTCATGAACTTGCACTCAACGACGACCTGAAATCGCTCGAAATTATTGCCAAACGGGCAACCGAAGACCAAGACAACAAACTACGACTGACCGCTGCGAAGTTACTAACCAAAGCGACCCACGTTTCGGCACGCCAATTCCTGGAAGAATTGCTCTCTCACCCCGATGCGCCCGTCCGCATTCTCGCTCTGGAACACCTGATCAAATCGGCTGACTCAAATCAAACAAAACTCGATCTTTGTCAGACCGCGATTAAGACGTTGCACGCAGACATCGGTTGCGAAGCGATCAAGATCGTTGAAAAACTTGGCAACGACAAATCCGAGACGGACGGATTCCGCAACCGCGCTCGCGAACTTTTGGTGGAGTCTTTCAATAGTGACACAGTCGAAATCCGACGCAATGCGATCCTTTCACTTGAGAATGCATACGAGAAAAATTCTCCGCGCCCCAACTTGATCGCTCTTAAATCGTCACAACCTGATGCGAGACGTATCGGATTGATACGGTTGATGCAGCGAAAGCTTCTTTCCGAGTCTGACGCAGGCATTCGACTGAGAATCGAAGACCACGATCCCGACGTGCGCAAAACGGCAACATTGCTGTTGATTCTTTCCCGCCCTAAACTTGCCGACGCGTTACGAGCGCGAGACAAAAACATCGACCGACAGTTAGTTGATCTCGAAACGTTTTCAATCGAAGCATCGAAAAAGAAGTCAAAGGATTCAAGCAAACCGGCCAAAGAAAAAAAAGTTGAAAAGAAAGCAGAAAAGAAAACCGCCAAACTCAAATCGCTACCAAAATTGAATTTGGCCGACGAAGACTATCAACCACTCCTGATCGCTGTTAGTTCTCGCGCGATGGAAACTTGTTTGGTCGGAGCCAAATGTCTCGCGTTACTGGAAGACCCACGTGCGTTCGGAGTTCTTATGCAGCTTTCGCGTGAAAGCGATGCTGCCGCCCGAGTCGAAGTCTGCAAGGCGCTCGCGGCGCTTGGCGATCCACGCGCCAATGAGCGGCTTGGGTCAATGTTGACAGACGAAGCCATCGAGGTTCGCGACGCCGCCTACACTGCGATCGAATCAATTCGAGACGATCCACTTGCCGCCGCTGCAGACGGACTTTCCGCAACCGCCGAAGACGTTCGCAGCCGCGGACTGGAAACGTTGGTCAAACAAATTCGCAAGGCTGACGTAAAAGACACGAATTCGCCCGCATCGCTTCTTCTGCAACGAGCCCTCAACGACTCCAGCACCGCGATTCGAAACGAAGCGTTCAAAGTTGTATTGAACTCAAAAGTCGGCGGTGGCCAAGACAAATCGCTGCGGTTTGCCCTGACCAGCATCCACGAAGATGTACGAAGCGAAGTCCTCACCGAGACGATGGCCCAAAAGAAGGAAAAATGGGCTCCCCAATTGCTCAACGATTTACTCGATGATCCAAGTTCCAAAATCAGAACGGACACGTTTCGCCACCTCCGCAAAGACCACAAAAATTCAGACATCGAATGGCTCGAACCGGTTTGTCTTGCCAAGTATAAAGACGTTCGGCTGCGAGCGTGTCAGCTCCTGGCTGCCAACAAAACCGTCGCAGCGCGAAAAATACTTGTCGGATTGATTGATGACGAAGAGCCACGGGTTCGCGAACTCGTATTGAAATCGCTTGTCGATACGCATGACGTTGATCGATTACGATCCGCCCTGGACAGTAAGAAAGACGAAGTAAGATTAGGTGCCGCTTACGCGCTGGCGGGTCGTGGTGACGATTCCGCTCGGGAGGTTTTGCTTGAAACGATCGACACTGAAAAACCGGTCGACGAAGCACTCCAAGAACGCTGGGAAGTTAACGTTACGAAAGGATTTCACGGCTTGGCAAGGCTAGGCGACCCCAGCACAATTGACAAACATCTCGAACATCTTGATTCGGAAAATCCAAAAATTCGAAAGGCTGCCGCACAATCGTTGCACTGGGTTACAACCGCTGAGTCGCTTGAAAAAGTCAAACCATTCATGCAGCACGACGACGAAGGCGTCAGTAGTCGCGCCGCATTCACGGTCGCCATGGCGGGCGATCCGGTTGCTTTACCCGCCGTATTTTCACCGGATTCCAAATCGCTCAATGACAATCATCGCCTGATGGTCGCGATTGCGTTAGGTGACAACTCAGAAGGCCGATTAATCAGCTTGATTGACCAAGTTGAATGTGGCAATCGGAATGTGGCGATGTTGGCGTTACTGTTCCGCGACTGGTTGCTTCACGATGGCACGCCGCGACGAACGATTGCTTGCCTCGCCGCCAAGGATCCGCGAACTCGATTGCTGGCTGGTCGAGCCGTTGAAGCTTTCTCAGATGGAAAATCGTTTGCGGAGATCATTAACTTTGTCGTCAACGATCGAGGTGACGAAAAAGCCTGGACAATCGCCGACGACGTCATCCACGAAGTTGCGGCAACGATGTGCTTTGGCTCCTTTAAGGAACAGGGGCGGCTTACCTTAAACCTGAAGTTGTTGGACAAAGAAAAGCAAAAGGATTGGAATGACGCGTGGAAAAGTTTTTCGGAGCGTTACAAATCCGAAATCGAAGCGGCCGTTGCCGCCGCCAAGGCCCACAAACTACCCAAGACCAAGTCAGAACAGAATTCCATCGATCAACTTGCGTTCGGTACGTATATCGGATTGGCGAGAGAGCAGGGCAGGTACCGCCAAAGCCATAACCGACCCGGTTTCGGCTCGACCGTGATCAGTGTTCGATGCGCCGCCGTTCGTCGTTTAATCGAACTAAGCCAAAAAGAAAAATCGTTCGTAGATTCTACCATCAGCGTTCTGACACAAACGACCGGAGATCCGAATCAGGAAGTCCGCCAACTCGCGTTTGAGCAACTCGCAGAATTGGGTGTTTCAGACGAACGTCGTGCTGAGATTGCAATCGAAACGGGCCATCAAGACCTTGCGGTGGCCGGTTTGGAATTGTTAACCAAGTCAGGCAAAAAGTCCGAACAAGTCAAACTGCTTACCGAAGTTGTGCTTTCGAGGAACGACTCGATCGCGATCGAAGCCGCTAAATTACTTCAGGATAAAGTCGACATCGTAAAACTGGCTGACATTTGTTTCGATTCGCCGAACACAAAACTGATTTACCTGGCGACAAAATGGCTCGCCGATGCCTACGACGAAAACCCAAAGGCGCAAAAACGACTTCGAGAAATTGCACTCGAAGCGGAAGAGCAACAGGCACGATACTCAGCGATTGGTACGTTGACTTCGAAACGCGATAAAGAAGCATTTGATGTGCTTTGCAATCTTCTGGTGACAGGCGATGAAGCCGATCGAAAGAAATTTATCCCGACGTTGGTCAAACTCGAAGACCCTCGCGTTCCCGCATTCATTGTCGAGCAACTCAAATCCAAGCCGCTGGATAGCGAGAAATTGTATTTTGAACAGCTTCGACTCGCTCGCGATCCTGAAGTTCTCGATGACCTGGTAGAACTTTACGATCCGAACCCAAAATGGCAGGGTGAGCTTTTTAAAGTCATGAAGGCAATCAGTGGTTACGACCAAGCAATTTCAGACCCAAATGATGAGCTTGTTGACAAATCATATTTGCAATCCGAACGACCGCGTCACGACGATGTCTTGGCTAAGATTTTGGATTTCGTCGGCCAGCGTGGAAACACAAGCCAGATTAAATCCCTGATTCCAGGTGCACGTTGGGCCAAAGATTCCGCTGTTGATGAACCGCTTGCCCGCGTTGCCATCGTTCCAGAGGATCCCGTTCGATGGTCGGTCGTTGAAGCCATTGGCTTTCGCGCAGAAAAACGAAACGGCCCGACTGATACGCTGACCCAATCGTTGGAGCACCGGGATCCGATCACCAAATTTTTCGCTGCTGAAGGGCTCGCAAAAGCGGGAGACAAAGGCGGCATCCATGTCTTGCTCGCGGCCGTCGATTTGATGGACGACTTAACGCTTCGCCGCCGCGCCGTGTTAGCACTTGGGCAGCTTGGCGATGAAAGATCGTTTGACCGCCTAATCAATTTGTCCAGTGAACACGGCCACGCATTGCAAGACAGTGCAGCCGAAGCCATTGGTCGCATTGGCTCTTCCGACAACAAGGAACAGATTCTCCAAACACTTTTGCGTTTGGCGGATGGCGAAGGCTCCGCATCGGAGCGTGCACAAATCGGCCTCCGCTGGCTCGATGCTCCCGAAGGCTGGGACAAACTTCGTGAACTGGCCACGAAACGAAACGACTCCACCAAAGTTATCGCGATTCAGCAATTGGGCTATGACGACGATCCAGCCAGCCGTGACTTGCTTTTGAAGATGATTCAAACCAATAAAGCCTTTGCCGAATTTGCGCTGACAAGTGCCAAACGAAGTCTTGGTGAGGACTCCATTGAACCCGAGATGGCATGGATAAAAACGGAATCGGCCGGCAATAAACCAGACGTTTCAATAAGGGTGCTCGACCGAATTTTCGAGATCGCCACTCCGCAACAAATTCTTGAAGTACTAGGGGAATGTAGCGAAAAATTCCGCACCGATTTGATCAAACATTTACTTGCGCTCGACCCTCTGCCCGTCGAAGTAGCAGCAGAATCCGTCAATCATTCCAATGCAGTCGTGGTCGAGGCAAGTGCATCGATCATCGGCCGTAGCGGAAACTCCAAACATGCCAAATCGCTTACCAAACCGCTTGCCCACTGGCTAGGCGTTGGCACTGAATTGGATGCGGAAATGACTTTCAAGAACAAATACAGTGACGAGAAATTCAACGACTGTGAAAGTTGCCTTAAACGATTGATTTGGGCGGCGGGAGTGCTTGGTGGAAATGAAGCCAAACTTGTCGATATCATAAACGGATCGTCGACCGCAGCCTTTACTTCGATTCGCCGTGCAGCGATTGACAGTTTGCTTCAAGCTGAAAAGATCCCTGCAGCAACAATCAAATCGTTGGGTGGATTGGCTGAGGACAAAGACGCCCATATCCGAGCAGGCGTGGCAGAGATCATGTCCAAAGCGGCCAAATCAAATATCGACTCTCTGGCACAACAGCTTCTTCCCGATCGTATCGCGTTCAACCGGCTTGCCAAACGCCAATCGTCCGAGATCACGAAGACTTTTAAATCGGCCGTTTCTGACACCCATTACCAACCGCGGACTTTGCCATTCTTGATCAAATCAGAAGACGTAAAAACACTGACTGACGTTGCGACCAATGGAAAACTTCAACTGGCCGCTCGAATGGGTGCAGTAGAAGGATTGGCTTTGATCGCCAACAAAGCCGCAGAGAAAACGTTGGCGTCTGTCGGCAACGAGGAGGCGAACGAAGAAGAACTGCGAAAGGCAGCGTGGCGTGCGTTGCGTCGATCGAAACGAAGACAAGTTAAAAACGGATAGCAAACAGTAGTTTTCAGTGACACCACGCTGAACTAAAAGAAATCAAACTTTTTCTGACATACCATCATGGCAAAAGACGAACCCAAACCTGAAGGCGATCCTAAATCGGATTTACCCACCGATCGCACTCCCGTGTCGATGCGATACGCCGGTGTAAGCCAAATGAGTGCTGAGTCCGGCGAATCCGAACAACCACGGCTCAGCCTTTACGGGAACCTGAATCGAGCCCCTGTTTTTCTTGATGGGACCGTAAAAGATCCATTGAAATTCCGCGAAGCACTGGCGGCAGTATACGCGGTCGTAGGCAGCGATTTTCGTTACGTACCCAAAGACCGCACTGCTTACCAAGCCTATCGGCGCATGAAAAACCAGACCGCAAACTTGGGCGCGTGGCAGGCACAACAAGCCTACTTCGATTGGCTCGCGCGAAATGATCCTTATGCGTTTTGCATTCTTGATCCTGTGATCACCGTGCACCCTGACAAAGTTTTCCTTGAAGTGTTTTCCAAAGACGAAGGCACCTACGCCAACCTTTCAATTGACTTGGAGGCCTTTGAGCTCAACGGCGAGCCAACGTTTGGTACGACTAATATTGATTTCAGCCAAACGATGTTCAATGCGATTGAACAATTCCGGAGTTACCGCGAAACACGCGTGACCATTGGGCAACAGGCTGTTGAAGTTCAAACCGATGATCGAGAAAAGGTAATCGAGAAAAAAATCAATGTGCCCGATTCGTGGATCCGTGGTTTTCTTCAAGTCCAATCGTCGGCAATGCTTCCTCGACATTCGTTCAAAATGAAACCGATGGATCTTTACAACGTCCTTCGGCAACTGCGAATGAACAAAGACGTAAAAGGTAAACGGCGTGGCATTCGAGTTGAACTAGTGCCAGGCGAGGCACCGCGATTGGTACTTGAGCCGTGGGACAAAGTGATTGAGTGCGGCGCGGGAATTTACGAGGGCAAGCAATCAAAGGTCATTCGGATCTGGGGCCGACGACGATTGATGCTTTTACGTCGCATGTTGCCACTGGTTGAAGAAGTTGAAGTGCACCTCACTGGCTCAGGATTGCCAAGCTTCTGGGTGTTGCGCGCTGGACAGATGACATTTACGTTTGGATTGACGGGCTTTAACGCGTCCAACTGGTCCCAAGCCATCAATTTCGATTTAATGCTACCCCGATCCACCGACGAATCTGCCGGACTTAAAAAAGTCGTTAAACATCTGGCCAAAACATGGTCGGCCGATCACGAATCGATTGGCAAAGTCGCCAAACTGGATGGCGAACCGCTGGTCCAGGAACTACAAAGAGGCTGCCAAGAGGGCCAGCTGATGTTTGACGTTGCCAATCGCGTTTATCGATTGCGACCGCTAACGGACCAACCACTTCAGCTTGAGCGATATGAGTTTCGCAACGACAACGAAAAAACGGCGCACGATTTGGTACTACGAAAAGGCGCGGTCAAAATCGTATCCGAGAATCGGATATTTGGATCGGGGCTTGAACTGACAGGAATGGCAAAAGTCAATGAAGACCGCCGCGAGTATCGGCCGCAGATGTTGATCACGGATGAGGGATTTGTCAGCCGAGCCGATTGCACCTGTTCCGTTTTCCGCCAGCAAGGGTTGAAGGGTGGACCATGCCCGCACTTGATCGCGTTGCGGATGGCACACGTTATCCGCGAGCAACATCGACGCGACGGAACGGCAGGCGACGATGCGACGATCACGACCGAAACACGGACGTTTGGGCTACGCGAATCAGGAGAAGGCGGAGTGCGAAAAGAGAACATCTACCAAATCACTTTGGATCAAAAACGATTGAAGATTCGATGGGGTGATTCCAGCCAACCACTTCGCACTCAGCAATTGCAGTTTGCAAGTGTTGAAGACGCTCGGACAGACTATCAAAAACGGATCGCGGATCTAAACGAAAAAGGTTACTTGGATTCAACGGGATGATGAATTCGGTAAGCAAGTTCTTTAGAGATATTTGAAGCTTAGACCTATCGCCTGCGATTGATACAAACAAAATTAAGAGCTCACCATGGCACGACAACGACGAGATTTAGAAACACTTTGGCGCGAGATTGAACAAGCCGGTTCAATCCAAGCGTACATTGATGCGCAGGTGGTCGAACGTGGATTCGTTGTCAACGTTAAACCTACCGATGAAATGTCCAAGCGTGAGTATGGGGAATACAAGAAACAACTAAAAGCCGAAGCCGCTGAACGAAAGGCGTTAAAAAAAGAGGCTTGGCAGGCTTACCGCAGCAAGCACATTGTCAGCTTGGGCGAAGGTGTTTTTTGGAATGATTTTACTGACTTTGATAAATGGGATTTGGAAGATGCTGAGAAACGCGCGGCCGAAAACGAACTTCCTCCAATTGATTCGCCATCGCAACTGGCTGAACGGTTAAGCCTATCTATCAGTCAACTTCGCTGGCTTGCGTTTCATCGCGATGCAGCGACCAGTTTGAATTATCAAAGATTCACGATTCCCAAACGAGATGGCACCGAGCGGCCGATCTGGGCTCCTTTGCCGTTGTTGAAGCAGACTCAGCGGTGGATTCTTCGCAACATTGCCGAACGATTGCTGGTTCATGGAGCGGCGCACGGTTTCTTGGCAGGCCGCTCGATTGCAACCAACGCGGCGGTTCATGGCGATTCGAAAACAATTCTCAAAATGGATCTGAAGAACTTTTTTCCAACCGTTACGCTGCCTCGAGTCAAAGGGATTTTTCGCAAAGCCGGTTATCGCGAACAAGTCGCCACGTTGTTGGCGTTGATTTGCACAGAGGCACCACGAGAGATTATCAAGCGAAATGGAAAAACATATTACGTTTCGCTTGGGCCACGATGCTTGCCGCAGGGAGCCCCAACCAGTCCGGCGCTGACCAATACGATTTGTTTGAAGCTGGACGGGCGACTCGACGGGCTCGCAAAAAAATACGGCTGGCGATACACGCGTTACGCCGACGACCTGACGTTTAGTTTGCCTAACAGCCATGCCGGGCCACCCAAACTTGGTGCACTTTGTGGATTGGTCAAAAAAACGGTTTCCGCTGAAGGCTTCAAAATTAACGCAGAAAAAACGCGAGTCGTTCGCAGTGGCAGTCGACAGAAAGTTACCGGCTTGGTCGTTAACGGAGATCGCGGACCGCGGACAACTCGCAAAATTCGTCGAGAGTTGCGCGCGGCGATTAACAATTTGAAGAACGGCAAACCATTGAAAGAAGGCGAAACAATCGAGTCGCTACTTGGCATGGCCGCGTTTGTAAGCATGACACAGCGCGAAGTCGGGCGAAAGTTAATGGACCAAATTAGCGCAGCCGCGGGCGCGGGTGTTAGCGCCTGATTGTGAATCCAGCACTGCCTGTTGGTGAATTCTTGGCGATCGCAGTGCTTGGCCCAACGGGTCTACCTACCGTTTATGGATTCACTATCTGCCGTTTGTGGGTCTGATGCATCAGCTGCATTTTAGCCCTTCGCGCCGATCAAAAGATCCAGTTCGCTTTTAAGCTTCGGGAGAATCTCATCATAAGCAAACGCGCCCAGCGTCTCGGGACCCTTTTTCAGGTTCACAACCTTCGGGCCGCACCAAAGCCCAAGATCGGCGTCATCGGTTTCGCCCGGACCGTTGACTCGGCAGCCCATCACCGCAATCGTGATCGCGTGCTCTTTGGCGTACTGTGTCATTTCTTTTACTTGCTCTGCCAGGTCGACAAAGGCTTCGTTTTCCACGCGGGAGCAGCTTGGGCAAGAGATAATGTTAAGCGTATTGGTGTTGAATTCGACGACGGATCTAACACGGCCTGCGTAAATGTCAGAGATGATCCCACGCCCCGCATCAATCTCTTCACCTTTTCGTTTGTTGGAAACTGTTAACGAAACGCGGACCGTGTCCCCGATTCCTTTTCCAATCAATTGTTCGAATGCGATCCGGGTTTTGATTACGCCGTCTGGTGGCATTCCGGCTTCAGTCACGCCGAGATGAAGAGGAATGTCAGGTCGTGATGAGGCAAATTTTTGGTTTACCAAAACTACCTTGCTGGGATCGGAATCTTTAAGCGACACACAGTAACGAGTGAAGTCGATTGAATCCAAAAATTCGCAATGCTCAAGTGCGCTTTCAAGCATCGGAGTGATCGAGTCTTCCGGGTCGTATTTCTCTTTTTTGGCCGGATCGACCGAACCGCAATTGACTCCCACTCGCATCGCACAATCATTATCAGCAGCAACGCCAGCAATAAAGCGAACTTTTTCCTGCCACGGTTTTTCGGTTTCGTGATGGTATAGGTGGCCAGGGTTATAGCGAATTTTGTCGACGTGTGGAGCGACGATTTCAGCAAGCCGATAGTTTTCCTGAAGATCCACCGATAGATTGGCCGTCGTTTGCGAACGGATTTCGGCGAGGGCTGCCGCATCTTTTTTACTGTCGACGGCGATTCGAACAACGTCTGCGCCGGCGTCTTGCATTAGCTGCACCAACGCAACGGTGGCGTCGACATCGGTCGTTTTGGTAGCGGTCATCGATTGAACTGCGATTGGATTGTTGTCGCCAATCGTGATCGTTCCAATCTTGACGGCTCGCGTTTTATTTCGTTGAATTTGTACCACAGGTTTTAACCTTGAATGTCGGATTTGACTTTTTTAATTTGGCTTCGGTTATATCTTATTGTTCGACTGAATGTCAGCGCTCCCACCGAATGAACCTACGATTGGGACCGCATTTTAAAGCGTGTCGACAACTTGCTTTGTAGTCTACGAATACCGTAACGACTTGTGTTAACGGTCATTATCGTCTTATGATGCAAACTGTTGACCTCACCGTTTAACTTGCAACGATTCGGTCAATTTCAGCTTTCAAGCCGACTTTACTTTGTCATGCAGAGTATATCATAACCAGAAAATCACGTTTTGACTTCACCAATTCTGCATATTGTTTTGCACCAACCAGAGATTCCGGGCAACACGGGCGCGGTAGGGCGAACATGTGTTGCGGTAGGGGCCAAATTGTGGCTGGTTCGGCCGCTTGGATTTCGCGTTGATGAGAAAACGCTTCGGCGGGCGGGATTGGATTATTGGCAACACTTGGATTGGGAAGTCGCTGACCACTGGGACGATTTGTTGGCTCGGCTTGAGCCAAAACGTATTTGGTTTTTCTCTCGATTTGCGACCACCGGTTATTCAAGCATTGAGTACGAGCGTGGCGATACGCTGGTTTTTGGAAGCGAGACTTCAGGGCTTCCAGGTTCGTTGACTCGTCCGCATGCGGATCAACTGCTTCGAATCCCAACAACCGACAAAGTCCGCAGTCTCAATTTAGCGACGACGGTTGGTATCGCTACGTTCGAAGTCGCGCGACAACTGGGTGCACTGAATTCAATCGACATTCGATCGGTTGATTAGATAGCTGGAATAGGTGGAGTTGCGATAGCTCCTGAACAATTGCCGCCAGACTTTTTGAAGCCGATATTCAGGTTCGCGGTTCAGTAGAATTTGAGCGACATTTTGCCAAAAAAAGTTTGGAATCAAAATCCAAGAAAAAATTGAAATAGGCCTCGACACCCAATCCCATTTAGCTACTATATCGGTGCGGGGTGGAGCAGCCCGGTAGCTCGCGAGGCTCATAACCTCGAGGTCGCAGGTTCAAATCCTGTCCCCGCAACTAAGGCCGATGATTCGTCATCGGCTTTTTCTATGCGCCAGTGATGTGTCGGCAACATTTTTTAAAAAAAGCCGCTCTAAAGTAGCTCGAAAAAAGCTGCCAGATCGACAATCGCCGACTCATCGATAGTCAAAACGCTCGCTTGATTGATCTTTTGCGATTAGAATTCTTCAATCGATTCGCCGCCGCGGCGTGTTCCTAAAGCCATCAAGACGGACTGATTAACTTCATCGGAAATCGTCTCGCAGTGGCCGTCGGCGAAACTGAGTTGGGTGGCACCCGGATGGAAACTGCTAAATCCAAGTTCCAGTTCGTTGATGGGCAAAGTCAAATCTTTAAAAGCGTTAATACGGCAGGCTGAGGAGCCCAGGCACTCTGAAACGTCGGTCGAATTATCCGCCGGAGTTTGCCCACCGAGATGTTGAGATCCGATGTACCAATGGTCAGGAATCTCTGTGCTGTTTGCGTAGTCATCCCCGAAAAATGTAAACGAAAACAACGACTCGCCGATCAGGATCGTTGATGACTGGCCATCTCGAATATCAGAAAGCTTAGTTTTGCTGTCTTGGTAGAACAGCCCGTCAGAATTCAACGGGTTTGGATCGCCCACATAGGGCTTGTCGCCGCTTTCCCGATTGTTTGTGCCGCTGGCACAAGCGATATAAGTACTCGGGCAACGACCATCAATCCCTTGGGCGTTGGCAACGTGAGGTGGAACGTTTGAGGAAGGGCATTGAAACTCACTTATAAGCGTCCGGCACGCCTCGTAGTTGCCCTCACCAACTGTCGTCCAAATTCCGCTGTTGAAATCCAGGTTTCGAAAAATCACATCCTCATCCAAGTGCGGTAAAATGTGTGCCGACCAAAGCGATTGTGTTGTCCAAGTATATCCCGGCGGAAGTTTCTCGTGCGCCGTCTCGTAACTTAGCATCGCCAATGATTGCTGTTTGAGATTGTTCAAACATTGGGTCCGGCGAGCAGACTCGCGGACCATCTGAACGGCTGGCAAAGTAATTCCGACCAAGATCCCGATAATCGCGATGACGACTAACAATTCAACCAATGTGAATGCAGTTCGCGGAAATGTATTAGCGGAATTCGACTTAAAAGTTGTCATTTTGTGCCCCAATTTTTCCCTTTCACTGAGACTGAATATAACAATTCGAATTCAAATAACAAAGCAATCCGACTTCTTTTAAAACGAATCCGTCGTCAAAGCGTTCAATAGTTAACTGTACTGATTGCGAAGCGTCACAGAGACCTTCCAACCCGCTTAGGCTGAACGGTTTTACTAACTCGCCACCTCAAAGCAAAAAGAGGAATCGCCCAACATTCTTGTGAAGCGAGCATAATTCATTGAGGAAAAACGCTAATGGCTTGCCATCGTCAACGTCAGAGAAGAACCTTCATACTTACCGAATTCGCATACTGTTCTTATGCTAAAATCGAGGGGCGAAAAGCCGCACGAGTTTGACCAATATCCTATCCGAACAATTTTCGGGCCAAGCACCGTGGCGTTAATTCGTTCAAACAAGAACTTGGTAGCCGGAAACCAAATCGAGACGCAATATTTATCGCCAAACCAAAGCTTATGTTTTTTTTTAGAAGTAGAACTGTGAACATCACAGCCATCGTTGTTTCGACTTTGGTTTGCTGGTGGATCTTTCGCCGTTCTTACATCCACAACAATTTTGAAGTTGGATACTACCTGCTTCCGATGATTCCTGTCCTCATCGGACTGGTCACGTTCGGCATGTATCTTGTCGCGGATAAACTGTCACACGACAACGGTTGGATTGCCACCATCGCCGGCGCCGTTTTCAATTTCGCTTGGTTGTGGATGAGTCTGCAAAGCCAGCAGGCTTTTTAATCGCTGTCATCCGAAGTTGCGACTAACATCTGTCGTCCAAAACAAAAACGCTTTACCCACAAATCTGTCTGTGAGTAAAGCGTTTTTGATTGTCATAAAATGCTCGAACCTGATAAATGGTTCAATTTGCATTCACTCGGCTTGAAGCGCTCCGGGTAGTTTTCGATCTAACCGTGTGCCATTCCAAAGAATCGTCCAAACGTTACAAGACTAGCCATTTCGGCTGTGCTGGTGACGGCCAATTTCGAATAAGCGGCTCTGCGGTTCTTTTCAACAGTCTTGATTGAGATGCCAAGCCGCGTAGCGATCGTTTTATTGGGAATGCCTTCGGATGCCAAAGCGATGATATTCCGTTCCCGTTCAGCGAGCGTCGCCAATCGGTCAGCACTGGCCTTTAGCTTCGAATACTGTTGCGCAGCTCGGAATCCATTACGGACGGACTCGATAAACAACTGCTTATCATTGAAATCAATGTTTTGATACAGAGAAAACCGTGAAAACATGAGTCCAGCACTTTCTTCACGCAACACGATCGTAGGCATCAAAATATTCTGCTCTCGCAAATTGCTTACCGTATTGGGCTGATCAGTAATTAAAACATCAAAGGTCCCCAAACTTTGTAGGTAGTGCAATTCAATCGCTTCAGAAATTGAATCGGTTTCTTGGACTTGCACGTCAGGGAAGTGAAAACCAAGCAGTTGTCCAACAACGGCCAAGCGTTCACTGTCCTCAACCAAAAGTAATGCAGTGCCAGAACTCATATTTTGCCTCCATGCAACTTGAGAATTGTGCGCCACCCGGGGCATCATAAGCAGCCCCAGAAAGCACTTAGTTGCAAGATAAAGGTGATAATTGAAAAGAAAGACAAGTGGAAAGGTAGGTGTCTCATGCCTAATAGGATTTCCATACAAACCTAATGGAATTTCAACAGTGCAAGTGTGCAAAAAAAAATTAGAGGTGATGTTATCACTTCTTCGCTTGTTAGTTATACTTTCGATCAGTTCGAAGATATTTTTGAGAAGGAAGTCCCTACAAAATTCAACTCGAAGCCTTTTCTTTTTGCCCGACACTGAATTTTGCGAGCCAAATGGACTCCTTTTTTCAATAACCTATTCTGGTAGCAAACGTATCATGACAGCGTCGGTAACTTCCCTGTTGAAGTCTATGCGCAGTGGCGAAAACGCGACTGAGGCCGCAAATGACCTAGTAAAGTACTTTCTTCCAATGTTGCGTTCGCGTCTGGCGTGCTCCGCAAAATCTTTGCGAATTTCTGATGAAGATGATATCGCGTTAGAAGCTTTCTACGAATTCTGCGTTGCGATCGAAAAAAACCACTTTGAAGATATCGCCGACCGAACCCAGCTATGGCACGTGCTTTCGATGATCGCCGTACGCAAAGCAAACGATCATCGAAAACGGGAGCAAGCTCATAAACGAGGCGGCACGAGTCAAGTTCTTCCTCTTAACTCGTTCAGAGAACAGCTTGCCAGCTTAGACGCTAACCCCGAACTACACATGGACTTATTGGAACAATGTGATTTACTCTTGAGGCAACTCAACTCAACTGAATTGAGAAACGTTGCCGAACTAAAACTTCACGGATACACCAACTCTGAGATTGCAAACAAACTAAAAGTATCCAGGCGAACGATTCAGTACATGATGGCAAAGATAAAAACCGTTTTTTTGGCAGTTGGCTCAGAAGATCAAATTGAGGATTAAGAATGAACATTTTGAACTGTGGGTTTCCGTAAATTCCTTGAATCGGCATCATAAAAGTCTGTAGACTCAAGTAAAATGATTTGTCTTCTCATCCATTCTCCTCCCAACTCAATCTATTCTTATGGCCGAATCCACGGCTGATTTCCAAATTCTTATTCAGTTTGAATCGACTCGACGAACTCAGCAATTGCCACTTGCCGATTTTGTGGCATCTGTCCCTCAGAAACTAACGCCCGATGTTCAGTTGGAATTGATCGCAGTCGATATGGAGATCCGGCTCAAGCTCGGATGTTCGGTTTCGCCCACCGATTATCTTTTGGATTTTCCACACTTCACCAACCAACTGCCAACCATTTATCGCGATGTAAAAAGCGACTTTATTAATAGTTATTGCCCAATAAAAGCGTGCATGGGAAGCGTACCGACTCAATTTGGTGAGTACCTCATCGAGAAAGAACTTGGCCGTGGTGGGATGGGGGTCGTGTATCTCGCGCAACACCAGAACAGTGGCCTTAAATTCGCGATGAAAATCTTGTTCGTAAGTCGCGACGCTATCTTCCAGGAAGCTCAATTGACTTCGCAGATTAATCACCCGTCGGTTTGCAAGATTGCGGAAGTTGGTATCGCCGAAGACATTCCTTATATGTGTTGCGAATATATTCAAGGCGAAAGCTTGAAAGAAAAACTAGCCCGCGAGCATTTTCTTGATGGGACCGAAGCTGCAGAGCTGGTTTGCGAAATCGCAAGGGGAATCGCGAAGGCTCACGCAAACGGAATCGCTCATTTTGACTTGAAACCTGGCAACATTCTGATTCGTGAAGACGGACAACCGTTCACGGCCGATTTTGGAATGGCATTGCCAGCGGGCACAAGCGATTTTAGTTCTTCCAAAGAAATTTTTGGCTCGTTGTTGTACATGCCACCGGAATTTTTCAACGATGAATTTGGCCAGCCTGCGACGACCAGCGACATCTATAGTTTGGGGGTCGTGTTGTACGAACTTCTAACAGGTTACACGCCATTTCGCGGTGACGTTAAAGTGATAAAAGAGTTGCTCTGCGAATACCCGCCACCAAGG
Source organism: uncultured Pirellulaceae bacterium (assembly GCA_964478065.1). Taxonomy (GTDB): domain Bacteria; phylum Planctomycetota; class Planctomycetia; order Pirellulales; family Pirellulaceae; genus Mariniblastus. Next base: position 750 of record CAYZGP010000109.1, on the reverse strand, counting down.
CCAAGAGATTTTCCAGATGTCGAAATCTCACCGAAACTCGAATCCATTTGCCTGATCGCGATATCCAAGTACGCAAATGATCGCTACCAATCAATGGATGAATTCGCGCAAGCCCTTTCTGATTGGCTTGCTACGCCTGAAGATCGCCCCCAACAAAAAAGCCAAGTACAGCGGCATCCGCTACAAAAAGCCAACTTGTCCTCCGACTTTTTGATCAACCAATTGTAGTTTGATTCGTTCGTTAGAAAACGGCGTGGATGAATTGAATTGAATCACGGTTGAACTGGACAGGCAAAGTCACCCGATAGCACATGCGATCGAAGGCTTGCTAAGACGCAATTGCGCTCATCGCAACTGGCATCACGTAATCCCAAGCCGGCTTAAGCTGAACATTGCCGCAACGATCCATGTTGAACTGACGCGGCTCTTCTCGCGATAGACACAAGGCAAGAAAACGATTGCCACCAATAAACCGAATTGGACTGACAATTCGACGAGTTCGTTGCCCTTTTGAGTCTTTGTACTCAAACTCAATTACATAATCGTCGTATTGCTGCATTGATTTTTGAATGGTCTGTCGCATCTTGCTATCTCCTGATAAATGGCCCGCACTCAAATCAATTTGGCGTGCGTTTACTTCGATGCTTATATGATCTCGCGATGACGTGACACGTTAGGTCACGCTCCCTAAGTTTTTCGCGGAATATATTAAAGAGGCCAAAACAAGCTATTTATTCGGGATTTGCGTGA
>CAYZGP010000108.1:18945-21458 GCA_964478065.1 uncultured Pirellulaceae bacterium | reverse complement strand
TTTGTTTTCACAATTTGGAATCAGCGAAGTAACCAGATCAACAAGATTGTTTTGTAGCTTCTCCTGTTTGTTTTTTGCTCTCAAAGACGTTAACCTTTGGACAGAGAGTCTGGTCCAACGTTAACGAAGATACAGGCGAATTCAACAAACATTTTGAAGTGAGAAAACGAATGGGCGGTTTACTTGATATCTTTGAAGCGATTTTGGCTCCTCCGGAATCGGCTCGTGGACGCGAATCACGTCCCGCCGAGCGAAGCGAAAGAAGAGTCAAATTACCAGAGCTTGAAGCGTTACCGCCACCGGGTGCTGGAGGTGTTGGCGATGTGATGCATTCCGTTGTGCAAATCGTCGCCCTGCGCGAAGGATTCATGGGCGGTATGACTTCGGCTTGGACTGGATCAGGGACGATCGTGCACCCACAAGGAATCATTTTGACAAACTGCCATGTTGCCAAGCCAAGAGCGATGGGCATGTCTTCTCCGCCAGCAGACCGTTTGGGGATTTCGATCACAGAGTCTTCGGATCGTCCACCAGCGCTCAGCTATTTTGCTGAAGTGGTTGCTTACAATTCGGATCTTGATCTGGCAGTCATGCGAATCACTCACGATGTAAAAGGCCGACCGGTAAGACGGTTAAGTTTGCCATCGGTTTCGATTGGAGATTCGGATGAGTTGGAACTGGGCGACAAAATTTCAATTTTTGGCTACCCCGGAATCGGTGGTGAGACCGTAACGTTTACCGCGGGCAATGTCGCTGGGTTCTCGAGCGAAGACGGTGTACGCGCCGCCCGCGCCTGGATCAAGACGGATGCCACGATCGCCGGCGGGAACAGTGGTGGAACGTCAGTTAATAAATCGGGCCAACTGATTGGCGTTCCGACTCAGGCTTCTGCAGGTGCCGGCGTCACACCAGTTGATGCTCGTCCGGTATTGGATACTAACAAAGATGGCCGAGTCGATCAGCGCGATACTCCGATGGCGATTGGTGGATTCATCAACGGGCTACGACCGGTAAATTTGGCCATTCCGCTTTTGGAAAAAGCTGGCATGCGAATCGCTCGCGACCGTTCCAGCCATGATGAAGTTGCGGAGCACAAGGCCTCTCCGATTCGCGGTTTTGATTTTGAAAGTTTCCGCGAGAAACCAACGTTTTCAAATTTGTTGTTTTCAACTCAGGTCACGCGCGATGGCCGACCGATCCATCCGACTCACGTTATCCCAAGCGGCGTTGACGAAGTTTATGCCTCGTTTGATTACGACAATATGCGAAACGGCGAAGCGTGGAGTGCTGTCTGGATGAGCGACGGAAAAATCATCATTGAGCAAAATGAGGCTTGGGACGATGGCGAATCCGGGCGCAAGACGGTTAAGATCAGCAATCGACGAGGCGTCCCCAACGGCGAGTACTTGTTGGTGCTTGGGATGAAAGGCGAAGTGAAACTCGAAGGCAAAATGGCAGTAGGCAATCGAGTCGACGAATCGGACAGCGAAGTCTCCGGACGGTTGGTCGATTCACGAACCGGACGTGGCATTGGCGGTGGACTGGTGATCGTGCTTAAACCTCGTGTTTCAATGCGAAAGTTCTTGCAAACGCGGCGCGAAGAAGATGTTCAATCTTCGACCGAATCGGATCGTGATGGAAGCTTCAAACTGCCTGAGCAATTACCCAAAGGCCAAGCTTACAGTTTGGTAGTGGCTGCTCGCGGTTACAAACCACTGACCGTTGAGGGAGCACTCAGGATCGGCCCGGGGGCACCGGAACACGCCAACGTAGGCGACATCGAACTCGAAGACGATTAACGTCCGACTCGCGATTGAATCAACATTGGATTACACAAGCCTCGACTCTCCCATGAGAGCGGGGCTTTTTTAGACCGGGTGGAACTAGAATGTCATCTAATAGCAGAACCGCCAAGCTCGATCCAAACCAGCAGTTAAAAACCAACTTTGATTGCGAACAAAGAGTCATTGATCACTTTTTTGGTGCAACGAGCAAGCATGCATGTTCTACGAAAGTGCACTATTGAAACGCTTCTTCATCGCAATTCCAACAGATGACCTCGCCGAACCGATCTCGGTATCCAGCCAGTTCTTCTTTCCACTTCAATTCCGACGGAAGCTTCTTGCGGCGAAACTTGTTGCCTGGCAAATCAGGGCTGAAGCAGGATTGTTTGCAGCGCGGGCAGGTAACGAACAAGATATCGATTTCCCAAACCGCCAACACCTCTTCCGTCTTGGTGATGATCTCGTTTGAGAATCCCAACTCCAATAACTTGTTCCGATCAGAATCTCGCATTGGCTTACTTTTTGATAATTCCCGATAATTGAGCCGAGAATTTAACATTAGAACTAAAAATAAAAGTAGTCGGAATGCGTCGGTGATCGCCCCATGCGAATGTTGGTATTAATTAATGAGACCCAACCCACAGTACAGATCCTTGGTTCGACAGGAAAGTTTTAGACAGGATTAACAGGATGGACATAATTTTCGCGCGCCTATCATGTTCCCAACGT
>CAYZGP010000108.1:0-18845 GCA_964478065.1 uncultured Pirellulaceae bacterium | reverse complement strand
AGACAGGATTAACAGGATGGACATAATTTTCGCGCGCCTATCATGTTCCCAACGTCAAAAATCCTGAATTCAGTTTCGGTCCTGTCAAAAGTCTTGAATCCTACACCACTATTTTTTCTTGTTTGGGTTAGCGTCTTCAATTGCCCAGTCACCGTTTTCGGTTTTGTTGTTTTTGGGTGTTTGTTTTCCGCCGGCGTCATCGATTGACCAATCACCGCCGGCTTGAGGCTTATTTTTGGTGGCAGGGTTTGAAAACTGAAACTGGTTTTCCTTCTTCTTCTCGACGTCGACATCATCCATTGCCCAGTCGCCACCACCTTTGTTGATTCCTCCAGCATTTTGCGCTGGCTTTTTTGGGCCATCGAAGCCCTGCATATCCCAGTCACTCGATTTCGCGGTACCGCCTGTAGTCGGCATCTTTTTCCCGCCGGCTGCGGGTTGGAAATCACCACCACCTAGTAGGTCTCTTTCTTTTTGTGAACCGTACCTGTCTGTCGGCAATTCACGTTCAACTTGGCGGCTCCCAGCCATATCATCGCCGCCAGCAGGATTTGGGGCCGGACGTCCCCGGTTGGAGAAAATCATGTAGCCTATAACTGCCAGGATGACAAAGAAAATCATTCCTCCGCCGCCACGTCTTGGTCTGCTAGGTGGTGCGTAACTCATTGGGAAACCTCGGATATGATTTTGTAATTGTTGCTGAAAATGCCACTTGAGAATTGCATGGCCAAATATTCAAAAGGCGAATATTGAACTGGCGAACTCAAAGGGCTGTATGCCGAATTTTGCAAGCAAAATTGCTTCTCCCTTTGCATCCACGGTTAAAAGGTAGAGTCGAGGTTGGTGAGTGTCAAGGTTTGACTATTTTGCCTGCTTGAATTGCTAACCAAGCTGTATTTCATCGCAGGAAAATGGAAACCTGACGCGTAAGCGCGTAAGCGAGGAAGCACTCAGTGCTGGTTACTATTTCCGGCTGGCAAAAATCTAGATTAAATGCCATTTTGCGCTAGACTCGTTGTTATGCGGGCGGTGTTCTCGCAACCGTGGCTATCGCCAAAACGGCTCAGTCAAATTCGGTCCCCTCGGATCTTCAGCAGTCAACGGTTAGCCGCATTTGTTGGGCAAAGGTAAACCTCGAAATGTAAGACTTTACCGGTTGGCAAAAGTCTGACTATTTACCGGCCTAAACTCTAAACGGTAGAGTCGCGGATGCTTATCCAGATTCCCAAAAAGTGTTAAAAGATTCGTGTTTTTCCGCTATTAATCATTGGTTTTGTTCTAACGACTGACTAGCCGTTGCCGATGAATAGGGATGTCCGATATCGGTAATCCCGAACGCTGGTACGGATATCTTTCGACTTGAAAGACCCAGAAATCTGACCTTGGCAACGAAGCGGTGCTCTAAACAAAGCACAAGGCGTCGAGTTGTCAGCAAACGAGTGAATGGCATTTATCTGCCATGCGGTGGTTGTTGTGTTGCGTATATGCGTAACGCTACGGCCTTGCGGAACCGCATTTCACTTTTTCTGAGTTCGTCGAAGATCAATACTTGATGACCCTTAATAGGACTTTAAGCAATGGCGAACTTTTTTCTCAAGACGGCAAATCAACTTCGGCAACCGCTCGCTTGTTTAAGCGCATTTGCGGCCGGTTGTTTGATCGCCGGTGTTACTTCCGCAGACGAAAACGACAATCAATCATCCAGACAGAATACGCGACTCGAGCGTCTATTTTCTGAAGACGCCGTTGAGTATTCTGCTCCACCAGTCAAAGTGAAAGAAGATGGGCTCAGCAAGATCACTGATTCGCTGGGCCAACGTTCAGTTGAACCGCTTCGAAATTCAACGCCGATGCCCAAGATCGAGGCTGGGCCCTCGGCGAATGAAATCTTGGGTGGGATCAAGCAGGTTGGCAATTGGACAAACCAAGCTCCCAAGGCCCGGATGGTAATTCCCAAACCAGTTTGGACTCCGCCGCCAACTCAAGCCAGCCAAATTCCTGTTACTCCAGCACCCGTTGCTTCGGCTCCTGTCGCCACCCAAGCTTCCGTTGCCCCGCAACAAGAAAAGCGTACCCTCAGCCAATACGCGGCTTCGTTGGCAAGCTGGCAGGAGCCGACCCAGTCTAGCTCCCGGCAAAACCGCGCGACTCAGATTACACAGCAGCGTCCTGTTCAACGTACGGCCGCATTCCAGCAACCGTCCGTTCAGCCAGACGTGACTCAACCAGCTTACACCGCTACGCAAACCGCATACGGTGCTTACAAGCAACAGACGCAAATGGCTCAGGCACAGCCAATGACGGGTATGCAGAAGACACCACGTACTCAGCCTGTGGCAAGACCTGCGACGAGTTCTACAATGCCCGTCAACTATGGCGGAACTGGCGGAATGTCGGGCGTTCACAAGCTGGAAAACCTTACCGTTTCATCATTTGAATCGATGGTGCTTAGTACTTGGGGGGCGCGATTGAAAACAGCTTCATCGCCTGACGGACGTTTTGTTCGTGTCCAAATCCCGACACGAGTGAATGAGCGAATGGCGATGTTGATTGATCGTCAGACGAAAACGGTTAGCTACGAAGGCGATGAACAGCTTCGTGACAACTGGCACCGCCTGATGTCGCACATGGATACTTTGCCACAGCGACGTGTTGATGGTTCAGTAGTGGAAACGGTTGTAATTGATACGGGCAACGTTGCGATGTCCACAATTCGACAGGCTACCTTTTTGACGGGGCTTAACCAGGACCAAGAATCCACGACCCTTCCGGCAGACACTTTTATTCCAGGTACAGTTGCCCAAGGCGATCAGATTCCCGCTGGCACACAGGGGATCAAGAATACGGTAAAGATTTATGAAGATCCAGAAACAGGAGCAATCACCTTGATTGGTGATCCTGCTGACCTTGTGATCGTCCGGGGTATTATTAACAAGATCAACAAGGAAGATAAGCAACCAATTGTTGACAGAATTCCGTTGACAAACTTGCAGAGTGAAGCAATTGCCGAACAAGTTCAGACAATCTACGACAGCAATTTTGCATCCAGCGGAAGCGCAACGATCCAAGCGATTCAGAGTCCGAACATGTTGATGGTCGTAGGACAGCCTAAGTCTATCGAAGCGGTAAGAAACATCGTTTCGCGAATGGACGTGACTGCTGATTCATCGACAGCTGAGGGGTTCAAAACGATTCGCCTAAAGTACATCTCGGCGGCTGACGCAAAGGTTCGTCTGGATACGTATTTTGGCCAGGCAAACCTCGGCCAAGGCACTAATACTTTGCCTAGCGCTCCAACAACTGTTATCGCTGACTTCCGGACTAACTCGGTAACGATCAAAGGATCTGGCCAGTTTATCGCCCAGGCCGAAGCACTACTCGAAAAAATTGATGTTGTCGGTTCCGAACATGCCAACAAGGTCAAAGTCGTAAAACTTCGTAACACGGTCGCATCGGAATTGGCCCAAGTTATTCAGGATGCGATTAATGGTCAGCAAACCAACGCAGGGCTTACTGGAGTAGTAAATCCAAACGGCGGGGCTCAACCTCAGCCATTCCAATTGCAAACCGGGAATGATCCCAATCAATCCACAATTGGAGCACAGGCATTGTCGATTACAAGAATCGACGAAGATGGCCGTGCGACCAATATTGAAAGTGGTGTCTTGTTCGAAGTTCGCGTAATACCAGATACGAACAGCAACTCTTTGATTGTTAGCGGACCAGAACAAAGCCTCGACCTGGTTTTGGAGTTGATCAGACAGCTTGATCGTATTCCTGATGCTGAGACGCAACTAAAAGTCTTTGAAATCGTGAACGGCGATGCAGCCCAATTACTCAACATGCTTCAGGCGCTATTTGGTGCAGATACTCAAGCCGGTGGGCAGCAACAACAGGGTGGACTAGCTCAGTTGCCCCTTCAGAGTGCAAGTTCTGGCGAAAGTCAAGCGTTGGTCAATCTACGATTCACGCTCGACGCACGTACCAACACGATTATCGCTTCAGGCCCTGCCGCTGACTTGATCGTTGTCGAAGACCTCTTGAACCGACTTGACGGTCAGCTTTCAAACCGACGCGAAGTGATGGTCTACCGTCTCAGCAACGCACCGGCTCTTGATGTCGCTGAAGCAGTTAACGCTTATCTTGTGCCGCGGAACCAAAGAGTCAATGACGACCCTCGAGAACAGGGTTCGATCAATCAGGTCAATCAAAATGTGATTGTGGTTGCGGAGATCAATAGTAACAGCCTGATCGTCGATGCATTGCCAGAATATCGAGCCGAGATTGAAGAGGTTATCCGAGCTCTTGATCGTCGCCCCCCGATGGTGAAGGTCAAAGTTCTCATTGCGGAAATTGATTTGAACACATTGGAGGAATTCGGTGTCGAGATTGGTGTGCAAGATTCACTCTTGTTCGACCGAGGAACTTCGATTGCGGGTGATGGGGGAGCATTGACGGGGATCGGATTTCCATTCAACAATCCATCATTGATCCCAAATGCGAATGGCGTGTTTCCAGGTACTGTTGCCGGCCAAGCACTGTCATCGCTTGGAACAGGCCGGGTTAACTCGGAACTTGGCTACGGTGGTTTGGTTCTCTCAGCTGGAAACGAGTCTATCAATGTCCTGATGCGTGCTTTGCAAGATCGAAGTTGTGTCCGGGTTTTGAGTAAGCCGCACATCATGACGATGGAGAACTTGCAAGGCAGCGTTTCAATTGGTTCAATTGTTCCACGTGTTGTTGGAACTACGAGTACCAACTTTGGAATCACGCAGACCGTCACCGACGTTCCAGTGGGTGTTCTTCTTGAAGTCACTCCTCGTGTCAGTCCTGATGGGATGATCGTGATGGCGGTCAATGCCAAGAAATCTGCGGTAGGTCCCAATGAAACAGCAATCCCTATCGGTTTTGGCGACGATGGAACCCCGATCCTTTCTCCGCAGATTCTTGAAACCGAAGCCAACACAACGTTGATGGCTCGATCGGGACAAACAGTTGTGTTCTCTGGTTTGATTCAGGAAGAAAAGACCCATACGGAACGTGGTGCTCCGATCCTTTCAGATCTGCCTTTCATCGGTCCGCTTTTCAAATTCGAATCTGATGCTGCACGACGGACCGAGCTATTGATCGTATTGACTCCTTACTTGGTCAACGATGAATCAGATGTCAACCTGCAGAACCAGGACGAAATGGACCGGATGCACTGGTGTCGTTGCGATGTTGCTGAAGTCTACGGCAACACCGATTACGACGGATTCCAAGGCAACGGCTCGGCTATCGAAACAATCTATCCGGATGCCGATCCAATTGGTGCGAATCCACAGATCATTAATGGTCAGATAGAAGCACCGCAGCCTGGATTTGAAGGAGCACAGCGTTCCCAAGGCCAGCATTCAAATCAGGTTCAACAAGCGAATTATGATTCGGACCAACGACGTCGCTAGAAATTAAGGGAACATGGTTGGGCGTTCACGGAATGCCCAACCTGTTTCTGTTGAAGTCTCCTACCTTAGAAATTGCCCTCCTGTAAGCTGCATTTAACTATTTGAGATCAGGAAGATCCGATGAAGACAAAACTATTTCCCTTGATGAGTTTGCTGCTAATTGTTGGTTTTGCTGGCTGTGCTGGCGGGGTTCGGAATTCGATGCGGTTGAGCGAAAAAGACTCTGCGTGGAATCCGTTGGCTCGTTTAACGGAAGAAAAGAAAAAGGAAGCCACCGATAAAGAAGCCAAACCTGTCACCATGGCTGCGATCTGGAAAGATTCGGCCTACGAAAAACCAGGTGAGAGAACAGTTGTCGGATTTGGTGGACGATTCTTTTTCTATGATCGTGATAACAATTCAGTACCAGCCGAAGGTGAATTGGTCGTCTATGGTTACGAAGATTCTGACGACGGCGAAGGTAAACCCGGTGAGGGCGCGGACAAGAAGTTTGTGTTCCGTGAATCCGAGTTTCAATCGCACTTTAGTGATACCGGTTTGGGGGCGTCGTACAGTGTTTGGATTCCTTGGGAGAAAATCGGCGGTTATCGAAAGTCAATTACTCTGATTCCATATTTCAAAACGACCGACGGAAGACTGCTTGAGTCAGGCCAGTCGATTGTTATTTTGCCAGGTAAGACTTCGAATATGGATATGGAGTCAGCCAAATCCAACCCCGACCAGCCTTATAAGGTTTTAGGGCATAGTTCGGCAGTCGTAAGTCACGCTAGTTATCAACCTAAGCGTTCTGCCAACCGGGCTTCAAGGAACAGTCGAACCAACGGTGAGTCAACAAAAGGCAATGTGTCTCAAGCCTCATTTGAGCAGTCAAATTCAGAAGCAATGGACACTCAGAAAATCAAAACTTCTCAAATCAACCTTCCCAAAAGCATGGCTCGCCGGATGGCAAGTGCCAGTGTCCGTGAGCGTTATGAGAGACTGCAGGAGGAACGAAAAGCAGAAGTTGCACGGATGAATTCTGCTCATTCGGCTTGGACTCGACCGGCCGCTCAACCCAACGCAAACAGCGCACCTGAACCCCAAGCCCAGATGCCCGCCCAGCCGGTAGTGAAGCAACCAGAACCAAGTGCGGCTCCAGTTGCTCCGCCAACGCGCGCTCGGACGTTTGGGGCACCGGGTGGATTTTAGATCGTTTTGGAACACTTGTTGCGAAGAAGTGATTCTTTGGCCATGAAAATCTTTTCGACATCGCAGTCAGATCAAAGAGAATTCAATGACAACCAGTAGCCTAATGCAAGCCGCCATTGTGGTGTCAAGTTTGCCTAAACAGCAGGCTGCGAAGTTGCTGTTGCGCTTGAAGCCGGATGCTCTCAAGCAGGTGCTGGACGCTGTGACGCGGCTCGACAAATTAACGGCAGACGAGATATCGGCGGCCCTTGATAGACTTTCGGCCGAAGCGGAACGTTGGGCGTTGCCTATCGATACGGGCGAAGGGAAAAAGTATGCGGAGGCGAAACGTCAGCTTGCCGTGGCGTTAAGCGATCCCCAAAAAGGCTTTTTGGCTGGCCATACCAACGAAGAACAGGGGCCATTCGCATTCTTGGTCGAAACGATTCCCGCAATTCGGAATCACCTGTTGACTGAAGAGCACCCACGCAATATCGCGATCGTGCTTTCGACATTGCCGCCAGAACTTGCTTCCGAGGTCATGAAGTCACTTGAAGAATCTCAACGTGTTTCCGTGCTCAAACGGCTTTGCGAGATCGACGAAATTAGTGAGGAAGAAGTTGTCGAACTGAGTTTCGCATTAAAACTAGGCTTGAAAAAATTATTGAACGCGCGGCAATCTCAAGCAGCTGGACTTAAGGTCGCTTCGAGTCTTCTTAGTTGTTCCGATGAAGAAACCCGCGAGTCACTGCTGACTCATTTTAGCCATGAAGAGCCAGAATTGGCGGCCAAGCTTCAGCGTTCGGTCTTTAAAATCGACCGACTGCTTGCGATGGACAGTGCAACCATTAAAACGATTTTGAAGAACGTCGACACCTCGGCTTGGGCTCCAGCATTAAAAAATGCGCCTGCCGAACTACAGTCGAAAATTCTTGATTGCATGAGCGAACGACCTGCGGAATTTCTGGCACATGAGATCTCCGAAATTGGCTACGTAGGTTCGAGCGTTGAAGACTTGGCCCGACAGAGTATCATCCAGGTTGTGATGCGGTTGGCACGCGAAGGAAAAATTGAGCTGCGAAAAACATCGCGTGAGAAAAATTTCACTTTGCTGTCGATGACCGACGATCAATTTTCGTCATTCGACGCGACTTCTTTAATCAATTGAGCCGCCGCAGTGATGGCTTCCATCGGAACGCCATGTTGGCCATTGAACTCGACGAATTGGACCTTGTGCCCATGCTCGGTTAGCGTATCTCGCAAATCTTCACCGGAACCCATTGGAACGATTGGGTCAATACGACCGTGAGACTGCACGACGTTGAGCCGATGCTCGGTCGGTTTCTCTTTTAATTTTTGTACCCACACCGCCGCGTTAATCAGGGCTCCCGACCAGACGATCAACCCGCCCAAGCGATCAGGATAGTGCAAAGCCACGTCAGTGCTAAGCATCGAGCCCTGGGAAAAGCCACCGATAATTATCTTGTGTGCCGGTAAATCGTAGTCGACGCGGCAATGATCAATCACTTTGGTCAGGCTCACACGACAACTGGGTAGTTCATCCGGCGAGTCGTTCCGCATCTCTCGCGTCTCGCCCATCATGATCATGTTTTGCAGTCGTTCCATGTCGATGTGCCACCACTGCCGTTGGTCAAACAACGGATCGATGACGGTTGGTGCTGCCGGAAACACGTAAACGATTTCGTTGTACGGCGCTCCGAGTCTGATGAATTGCTCGCCCAATGAAACGAGGTCGGAGCCAGACGCGCCGTAACCGTGCGAAAGAATCACGACGGATTTGGGCGACTTGCAGTTTTCGTCTTTGATGATCGTGCAGTCGAGGTCGCCGAGCTTTTGATTTGATTGGTTCATGAAAAGTAAGTGGCTGGATTTTTTCGGTTAGTTTTTCAGTTGAGTTTTTTTTCAGTTAATTTTTTTAAGCTAGTTTGCTTGGTCGCCGTACCTAAATCCGCCGTTGAGCGGAATGATTTGGCCAGAAATGAAGCTGGCTCCTTCGGTGCAAAGAAATGCGGCGGCTTTGGCGATGTCTTGAGGCGTGCCCCAGCGGTTCATCAATGATTCATTTGCAGCACGTTGGTCCCAATAGTCAGAAGCTTGCTCGCCCCATTGGGTTTTTATCCATCCGGGTGCAAGACAGTTGACTCTTACGTTTGGTGACAAAGACTGAGCAAGGCTCTTGGTCATCGACATGATCGCTCCCTTGGTCGTGGCAAATAGTTCACCACTGTCACCTGCCATACCTTGCCAAGCTTGATCCCAGCCGATGTTTAATATTATGGGAGTGTTTGAGGTAGCTGGATCGGTAGAAGTTTCAGCAGTTGCGACTTGCGACTGTTTCATCCGCTCCCCTGCCCTGCGAGACAGCATCAAACTCGAAACGACATCAACTTTCCAAAGGTATTCCAATTTCATTTCGATTGGTTTGTCGCGCCACTCGGTTGTCAGCACGTCTCCGCCCGCGTTGTTGATCCAGAAATTGACTTGGCCGGTGAGTTTCCACGCTTGTGAAATCAACTCATCCCAATCAACCTCGTTGGAGAAATCTGCAAACAACGCAAAAGACTTTACGCCCTTTGATTCGATTTCTTTTTGCAGCGATTGAATCTTTTCAGAATTCGATCGCCCGTGGACAACGACGTTGGCGCCTCGGGTTGCCAATTCGAGCGCGATTGCCCGTCCGATCCCGGTTGACGATCCAGTGACCACGGCAGTGTTGCCAGCTAACGGATTCGATTCGGAGTTCATTGAGACTCCGTCGGCAATCGGTAACATGCGGCTTCGAGTTCACTCCGAACCAAAAGGAGGTCGTTGTAAAGCGCAATCGTGTTCCAACAAATACCCTCAATGGTATCGATAGCTCCTACTTCTTTGAATTCGGTTGGGTCTGCTTCGACCAAATACAAACCGCCGACTTCGCAGTGAACGATCAGTTTGTCACCCACGAGTAAGAGCTGCCCGTTACCGAACCGGCCACGCTGTTTCCATTTTCGCCGAAGAGTTTCAACTTCCGCACATTCTAAAAATCCGTCGGACAGTGAATAGGCGTGGCCTTGATAGATCACGGGGTTGGTCAGTTTTGTCTTAAGAACGCGAGGACTTTTTTTGATCGAAGTCACCGAAAACGAGCCGTTGTCGTCTTTTTCGACTTTAACCAGCTCGCCACCTGCTCCGTAGCCCTTGGTCAACATGAGTTGATCGTTTGAGATGACAGTCACCTGCGAGCAATTCGCCGCTCCGCTGGTCTGGCCAGGCCTTTCAAAATTCCAAAGCTCTTTTCCGGTTGCAACATCGTGTCCAACAGCATGTTGTTCAGCGGTTAACAAGATCTGCCGAGTGCCAGCGACCGTCGCCAATGAGGGTGAACCATATCCAACCATCCGTTTTCCCCCACGCCATCTTTCCTCACCCGTATTTTTATCAAACGCAATTAGGGTGGCAGTGGTCGGTGGCGTTTCTGTTTCCGCGGGTGCCGGTCCGCCTGCAATTACGACAACCATATCATCAACAATTAGCGGTGAACCACTTCGGCCCCACGTCATCGTCGAATCTTCCTGAGTGTATTCTAAGCCCAGGCTGTTGGTGTTGGGCATTTGTTTGATTCCAACCAAATTTGGCACGTCGACCGTCCAGATGTTTTCACCGGTTGCTCCGTCGAGGCAATCGAGAACACCCGTTGCACTGGTGGCATAGACCCGCCCTTGGTGGATGGTCGGCGTTGCGCGCGGGCCGACTTTGCCCATTCCCATTCTATCCTCGTGGCGACGGGCCGCGCGATTGGCCCACTTCAATTCACCCGTTTGGATGTCGTAACAGGTGACCAACTCCTCAGCACCACGTTGTTCTTGCGTGATCGCAAAACCGTTGACGACGGCGAACCCAGACCACCCTTCACCGATATCAATCTTCCAAAGTTGTTCTGGCAGGGTTCCGTTTTCGCCCGCCCAAGGCTTAAGCCTCACGGAGTCGACTTGTGCGTTTCGATTGGCACCGAGGAATTGTGGAAAGTCGAACGGAGTGGTCGTTGCCACGTCGACGTTTGCGGCTTCGGAGGTCACTTCGGCAAAGTTGGCGTCGCGTGTCCAGAATCGCGGTTTAAAGCCAATGAAATTCGCGTCACCAAGAAAGTTCGGCGCGTATAGAGTGAAAAATACGATCGGGGTCATCAGAATAAACAAGCCAACCAAACGAAGCTTTGCCCAAAAAAAAGTCCAGAGTCCCCACATCAAAATTGTTACAGGGATCAACAGCAAAGAGACTAGCCAAGGCACAGCTGGGTTCATATTAAACGCATCATTCAAATTGAACGATTGCCAATGCAAGATACCCAGAACCAAAGCTAGACCAAGCGTCCAGATCAACAACTTTTTTGGAAACCCGGTTTTGAGTTTTTCACTTAAGTGTTTTTCTTTTGTGTTCTCGTTCATATTTCGATTTTGACGATAAGAAAAAGGGCCAGCTTCGGACCCTTTAACGTATCAAAGCTGAATCGAATCGAATAGGCAACGGTTTTAAACAATCCATTTCGTTCGCTGTTTTGCTTGATTGACTCTCAAGCGTTGCAGATGATGTGATTTGAGACCCGGTATTTCGACGTGGCGAAAACGGGAGAATTTAGAACCGCGAATGAACACTAACACACACGACGCGTCAGCGCGTCAGCGAGGACGAGTATTTTATTTGCTCTTAAAAATTGATTGAAAAACCGCCGCGCCTGCCGCCTCTACGACCAACTCGGCCGGGATAAACTTGGGGAGCAAGAATGGGGGGCCTGCGAATGACCGGCGTTGCGCAAAATGGCTGATGTACAACCGGAACTCCGACTGTCGGAACTGCAGGATATAGGCGCGGCGGTTGATTTGAAACAACGTTTACCCGGCTGCCCAATGTCTGCATTTCACGAATGACATTGTCACTTACGCCGTTTTGTTTGAGCTGAATTAAGTCATCAGTCACAGGTCGTTGGGCGATTCCAGCGGCGTTGATTTGATTGATAATGAGTTCGTCGCTTAATCCGCTACGCGTCATTTCGATGACTTGTCCAAACGTGACCGCAGATTGTTGAGCGGCTTGGGCTGCTTGTTGAGCCGACTGTGCGTATGCGATTTCCTGCTGCTGAATCTGGTCGTTCCTCCGGTCGGTTTGGTTACCAAGTGTGGCACCGGTGATTGAACCAGCGACCGCTCCGATCAAGGCGCCTTCTTCCGTTTTGCCTTCGCGCGATCCGATCGCGCCACCAAGAATTCCGCCAGTCGTTCCGCCAAGCAAACCACCAGCCGTTGTATTGGGCCGATTGAGTTGGCAACCGCTTGAAAAAACGAGCATCGCAATAGCTGCGACCGCTATTACTAATGAAGAAACTCGGAATTGGGAAATGGATTGACAACTCATTTTCGTAAACTTTCGATCTCAACAAATCAACCTGAATGGGCCGGATGGTCTCAGAATTCACACGTTGAGGTCAAGTTCGCTTGGTGCTTTCGACGAATCATGGGTGAATCGTCGAGCCCGAGAAGCGCTTTGTTAAATCTCGTTCTCTTCATATTGCCAACTTAGTTCGCTGGAAATGCCGATCGCTAGCAGTCATAATCGAATGATTGCGCCCAATTACAAATGGAATTGAAGATGAGTCAGGTTCAAGAAGTCTCCAAGCGGATAATCAAAAACGTCGAAACTGTGATCGTAGGTAAACGTCAGGCGTTGGTTTATTCGTTGGTTAGTTGGTTTTGCGAAGGCCACTTTTTGTTGGAAGACGTTCCGGGGGTTGCGAAAACAATTTTGGCTCGATGTCTCGCCGCCAGCGTCGGTTGCAAATTCAAGCGTGTTCAGTGCACGCCCGACCTTTTGCCCAGTGACGTGACGGGGGCTTCGATCTTTAACCAGAAAACGACCGAGTTTGAGTTTCGACCGGGACCGCTTTTCTCGAACATCGTTTTGACGGACGAGATCAACCGAACGACACCGCGAACCCAAGCTGCTTTGTTGGAAGCGATGGCTGAGGGGCGAATCACGGTCGATGGCGTAACCCATTCGCTTGAGAAACCGTTTCTTGTAATCGCCACGCAAAACCCAGTCGATCACGAAGGCACGTTTCCGCTTCCTGAAGCCCAGCTTGATCGATTCCTGATGAAGTTTTCGGTCGGGTATCCTACGCTTGAAGACGAGATGACGATTCTCAATCGATTGCAACTTTCGCACCCCGTCAACGATCTGAAGGCGGTCGTCTCTTCAAAAGAGATTTTGGCATGCCAGGAACTTTGCCGCCAAGTCCATGTTGATCCAAAAGTTCGCAAGTACATTTTGCAAATTGTTCACCTGACCCGACATCACGAACATTTGACTCTGGGCGGAAGTCCACGTGCATCAATTGCTTTGTTTCGAACTTGCCAAGCCTTGGCAGCGATTCGTGGAAGAAATTTTGTGTTGCCCGACGATGTGAAAATGGTTGCGGCACCGGTATTGAATCACCGGATGATTTTGAAACCCGAAAGTCGGTTGCGAAAAATTACGGCCGATCAAGTTGTCAGCCAATTGATCTCGGAGATCGCCGTGCCAGTGATCGGGAATGAAGCGTAAATGAGAAGTCGATTTAAAGTGAATTCCACCATTGTTTGAGCGTTGAATAACTCTGGATCCAAACAACGATCGGCCATTGGGATCAGCTCTCACCAATAACGAAAAATAGCGAAACGCTTAATTATGAAATGGCTCATCGCCGCAATCTTACTTCTGTTTGTCGCATTGGCGCTCAACCTGATGCTGCTCGTTTACGCGATGTACGCCATGATTGGGATTATCCTCGTCAGCCAATGGGTTACCAGTCGTTGGGCGCAAGCCATGAACGCGGAGAGGACTTGCGACATTGAAATGGCTGAAATCGGTGACGTCGTTCCGGTCATGGTAAAACTTGAGCACGCCGGACGTTTTCCGATTGCCTGGTTGTTGGTCGAAGACATGCTCGAGCAAAAATCGCTTTCCTTTCAACCGCCTTCGCTGGACGTAAAAGGCAAGCGGCTTGAAGTCATGAAGCTCAATCCGGGCGACAAAAAGCAATTGTTTTATCAGCTTCAGTGTAATCGACGCGGCTACTATCAAGTCGGGCCTTTGGTTTTGGAAACGGGCGACATGTTCGGGCTCAATCGTCGCTATCGCGTTTTGACTGAGCCGATATTCCTGCTGGTTTTGCCAAAAGTGATCGCCGTCGGCTCGTACGATATCGCGTCCCGACGTCCAATCGGTGAAGTCGTTATGACCCATCGACTTTTCGAAGACCCGACGCGGATTGCAGGTGTGAGGAAATACCAGCAAGGCGATCCGCTTGCCCGAGTGCACTGGAGAGCGACAGCGAGAACGGGAAAGCTTCAAAGCAAGATTTACGAGCCTTCAACATTGGCCGGTGCGACGGTCGTTTTAGATTTTCACAAAGAGTCGTTTGACCACAAGCACGAGCCAGTTCGAAGTGAGCTTGCCGTTACAGCGGCTGCAAGTATTGCCAACGCGCTTCAGGAAATGGGACAGCAAGTTGGATTGGTCTCCAATGGACGCGATGCGGTTGATCGAATTCGTGAAGAAGGTTGGAAGGGAGACCAGCGGACGCGAGAGGAAGCCAAAAAATCGGCGATACGCATGGCAGAGAGTGATCGATTAAGACCGGTCATTGTGCCAACGCGAAAAAGCCCTGAGCAGATGGTTTACATTTCCAAAGCACTTGCTCGGTTGGAAAAAACTGACGGTCTGAAATTAAGCCAGCTTGTTATCGAAGCCGCCGCTGACATTCCCAGGGATGCTTCAGTGATTGTCATTGTGTCGACGATCAATATGGAAAATGCGGTTGCACTTGGGGCGCTTGCCCGGCAGGGTTATTCAGTCGAAGCCGTCGTGAATTGTCATAGCCAAGAAGAGTTCGTCACCGTGTCGGGCCCGTTACTGGCCGAAGGAATCATGACACGGCATTTACGAGACGAAGCCGCAATTTCAGGAATCTGTGAAAAGCAAATGCTGAGTTAGGGCGAGGCACGACCAATGTAGGATGGAATGAGTCATGGCGTGCTAGCGTCCTGTTTTCTCGTCAATTAGAGCGAAAAACAACACTTCATCCGCGCGTTTAATCTTTTGGAATGCATACCCTTAAAACAACTTCGGATCACGTTGACACGATTTGTAAACTCCTCTATTTTCCGGGCCGCGGATGAGTCATTTTGGCGGTAGCACTCCAAATATTGAGCGTGCAAACTGCCAAAAATTTTATCGCGTTGATTTGAACGAGACCTTAGTCAGGACCTAAAAGGACCTCGGATAGGCAATGAAGCAGCCACTTACAGTGATTATTCCCTGCAAAAATGAGCAGCTGAATATCCGCGCCTGCATTGAGAGCTTTTATTCGATCGCCGATGAAATTTTGATCGCGGATTCGGGCTCGACAGATCAAACGATCGCGATTGCCAAACAGTTTGACAAAGTGCGCGTGATTGAACGCGACTATATAACGTCTGGTAATTTTAAAAACTGGGCCATCCCCCAATCGAAACACGAATGGGTTCTGATCGTTGACGCCGATGAGCGAATTACGCCCGCGTTGGCAACTGAGATGCTCATGGAACTCAGCCGAGGGCCAGAAAACGACGGCTACTGGATCTATCGAAACAATCACTTTATGGGACACGCTTTGAAGCACGGTGATGCTCGCTCTGACCGTGTCTTGCGTTTGTTTCATCGCGACAAGGGGCGGTACACTGGGCCAAGCGATCATGGTGAGATTCGAATCTCGACGGGAAAAGTTGGCAAGCTTCGTGAGAAGATGGAGCACTTTTCCGTTTGGGATTACGACCAGCTTTACGAAAAAAATCACCGCTATACGAAACTCCAGGCACAGCAGTGGAGCCAGCAAGGACGCGACTCAAGCTATTTTAAATTGTTAGTTCGTCCGATGTGGCGGTTCTTCCGCGAGTTCATTTTGCAGCGTTCATTCCTGGACGGAAAAGCCGGCATTCAAACGGCTTGGATTGCCGCATTCTACTCGTTCAACAAGCAGGCTCGATTGTGGGCAATCAATCACGGCAAGCAGCAGCCAGACGTTGACGCGATTGAGTTTTCAAAACAGAAAGCGTTCGAGTCTGAGTTTAGCAGTGATTCAGCCAGTGAAACGGTTCGCCGCGCTGCGTGAATTTTGCGAAATGCGAAATGCGAAATGCGGAAGCGTTTTATTGCCCAAGCTCGTAGATTTCGGTTGCTTCCAGTACTAGGTCATTGGATTCGAACAGCATTTGAATCGCACGCTTGTGGATCTTCATCTTGAGACCACCTACACCGATGGCACCGTAGCAGATTGTGCCGTCCCTTTCGGCCGCTGAGTCCATGACTTCAACTCCAGCAATTCCCGCTGGAGGGACCGCGTTGAGGTCGACTGCGACTTTGGGTTTTTGTGCGTTGTCTTTCCATTGAGCCGAAAGCAATTCAATTCCCGCTGCTCCGGCTGCAAACAAAACATCGCATCCTTCTACCGCGGCGAGTGCTTCGTCGTTTGTTCCGGTTTGCGTCGGAATCAAAATATCAGCCGCGTTTTCACCGACCTTTGCGGCTATCTGTTGGCAGACTTGTTGGGCTTTTTCAAGCTTTCGAGAGCATACGCGAATCGCGGCTACTTGAGAGTCTTTGGTGGCGGGGCCTGCAATGATTTGAGCGATGCGCTGACCGACAGGGCCAGTGCCAGCGAGAATGGTTACTGTTTTGTTGGTAAGGTCCAATTCCTTTTGGACGCAAATGACTGCTGCGGCCGCAGTCGTGTTACTTCCGTTTGGGTCTGACAAAATCGAAACACGCATCGGACCGAAAAAGCATTGCTTGGCACGCTCGACCAAGGCTTCTGTTTTCGCAACATCGCTGCCTCCAAAAAAGAGAGCTGTACTTTTCAAGTCTCCTGGCCCACGTGTAAACATTGCTCCGTGTACGAGTGATTCGACTTGATCGATACCAACGTTGCTTTGCGCGATCAAGTGATCCACACCAGAATCAATGGCGACAACCGAGTCGAATGTGCTGGCGTGTGAATCGGGATCGAATTGAATCAGGATTTTCTTTTTCATCGATAATGCGATTTTGAGATCGGGTATGGAAAGGGTATTAGGATTGCGGCCGGATTGGCCTGTCAAATCCGGCAGTTCAATTGCTACTTTTCTGCAGCAAACAAACTATAAAAAAAGCCCGCGCGAATCCGCACGGGCCATTTGCAATTTCAATGCAATACTGGACTTTGAATCCACGTCTTAATTAGAAACCCCGGTATGGGTGAGCGGCTTCTTCTTTCTGCGCGATCATTTCGTCAGCAGATGGCGTATTCTTCATCGCGTTTGCGATTGCCATTTTTGTGGCTTCGTAGTTGTAGTCATAAATCTTCTTGTCGTCTTCAGCACCAGGGTGAATGAACACACCACAAACGCAGACGAGGTCTTCGCACTGATCTTTAGGGATGACTCCATCGGCAACGCTATCGGCAACGGCCTTGGCAACGGCAGCTTGGGCTGGGCCAAACATCTGAACGGCCTGTTTCATGCCTTTGATCGTAACTTTCGTGACCATCACAGTGGCTGGTTTAACGGCAACATTTGGAGCCAAAACTGCCAAAAGATTTGTGTGGCCTTCTGACTGAGTTGAAAGTGCGTTTGCAAAAGCCGTTCCCACAGGGCCGTCCTTGCTTCCAATCATAAGGTCGATGTGGGCAATTTCGTTGTCTGCACCTGCAAGTGCTTCACCAATGTGCATGGACATGTTTTTCTCCTGGAGTCTCGGTTAATGTTTTGAAATCGCAATCACAGTTGCGGTTGAAATTGTGCTAAGTCAGCAATTGATTCTTCGATCGTTGCTTGCGAAATCAACATGAAATAAGCTGTTTCACATACAGACAGATTATCAGACTGATTCTTCGCTGCCAACCAGACAGAACCATGCCCAGCTCCAACAAAATGCGGTTAATGATTGTTGGGGCAAGCGTTCGGGCGCTCGCAATGAGTGCCGTGAAAGGTGGGTATGGAGTCGACGCGTTCGACATGTTTGCCGATTGGGATACGAAAAAGTTTCTCGCGCCGACCGATTCGCTAACTCGAATTTCAAAGTTCGAAGATGTCTTGGGCTACAAGTCGTGGGCGGATTGTGACGGTGCGATTATCGCCGGAGGGATGGAAAATCGAATTGGCTTAGTTGCGGAAATCGAAAAACAGATCCCAATTTTGGGAAGTGCATCAGAGAATCGGGTGAGGCTGGCGGACGCCCCGAGCGTTTTTGAAGTGCTCAAACAAAACGGCCTTCAGGTTCCAGCATCAAAGTCACAGTTGGGCGACTCGGATGACCCGGTCAAATGGTTAAGTAAGAACGCGATGTCTTCGGGGGGGCTGTCGGTCAATTTTGCTAACGAATTAGATGATTCCAAAGACAAACTTGGCAATTACTTTCAAAAACTGATCAATGGCGGGTGTATGTCGGCGGTGATGGTTGGCGCGGCTGACAAAGCGAGTTGTGTTGGAGTTTCGCTTCAGTTGGTTGGCGATCCTGAGTTTGGCGCTTCGTCCTTCCAATATTGTGGGTCCGTTGGTCCGATTCATTTGAGCGCGGAAAAATTGGACGTAATTCAGCGAATCGGCAACGTCCTGGTGCGGGAGTTCGGCATCAAAGGTTTGTTTGGATTTGATTTCATCAACAACTCAGATGGCGTTTTTCCAATTGATATTAACCCGCGTGTGACTGCTTCGGCCGAGTTGTATGAGTCTGCGCTTGGGCATGATGGCGAAATAAAAAGCTTGATTGACCTGCATGTTAAATCGTGTAGCGGCGGTTTCTTAATTGAAGACAAGAAACTGTTTTCACTGGAAACGTACAGTCAGGTCGAAGCGAAAATCATTTTGTTCAACCGATTTGACGAAGCGATTGCGATTACTGATGACATCACAGAACGGATCTACGCAATGATTGATTCGCAGTTTTTTCAGGCTCAAGCAGCGGGCTTCACGCTGGCGGATTTGCCTTGTGTTGGCGAAGTGATCGACCCCCGCCACCCAATTTTGACGCTGCGAATTCGATTCCAGAAACGTTCTGGCGAGTTAGGCGTGCTCAAACTAATTGATGAGTCTCGTGGAAAAGCAGAAGAGATCTACTCTTTGATTTCCAGTGGGCGAATTGATCAAGTAAGTCCATAAAAAAAGGCTGGTTTTCCAACCAGCCTTCTGT
>CAYZGP010000107.1:0-21649 GCA_964478065.1 uncultured Pirellulaceae bacterium | reverse complement strand
CTGGTATCGAATCAGTGTTGGATTGAATGAACTCGATCGACTCAAGCAATTGGTCGATCGTCATCGTTCCCGTGTCGTCAGCGAAACGATTAAGCGAATTGGATGCCGCGTCGTACGATCCACCGGCGCGATTAATCTGCTCGATTTTCGCCGCAGCGTCAGGATCACCGATCAAATTTAGATGAATCTCCTGAAGCCATTCCTTCTGGTCGGGAATCCACTTTTGAATTTCAGAAATCGAATTCGTTAGCGGCAAAAGATCTTCAGCTGGAATCTCAAGCTCTTCGGCAATGGTTTCCGATTGATCAGCAAGCGCTTTTTGAGCTTCGTGTTCGCTTGCCAATTGCCCCAAAACGTGCGACCAACTGGGCTTAATCTGGTGGGCGCCGAAATTGTAATTGCGGTTCAAAATCTTCCGCAGGCCCCACCAACCGGGCTTAAACCAGTTGAAATAAGCGCCTTCGTAAGCGGCGGCCTGTCCCGTGGCGATTTGAGTCTCTTCTGGTGAAAGTTTGGTTTGCCAATTTGCATTGGCCGTCTGCGTTTCGGCCAGCGATTTTTCAAGTTTGGAAATCTTACGGAGGTTCTTGGCAAATGCTTTTGCCGATTTCGAATCTTTATCCAGCAAACCCATTTTGTTGGATGCTGCGACGATTGAAACTCGCTTCGCATAGTCAATCAATTGCTTGGCGGAATCCAGCTGTTGCCAAGTTTCCGAAGGAATCCCGGTTTCAGTAAGCGACTGGTTAAGTGCATTCAAATTTGACTGTGCCGCTCGCGCCGCCCCAACAACAATCGCCAAAGGTTTTTCGTGCCGCCCCAGTTTTAACGAGAGAATTCGAAGTGGATGTTTGGCAAAAATCGGTTCCTGGCCGATATCTGAAATTGTGATTTGGAATTCTCGAATCGCAACTTCGCTGGATTGCCAATCAGAAAAATCAGGCAGGCTTTCTTTTGTAACCGCATCCAATTCTGGTACAGAAGATTGCAACTCCAGGCACCGTTCAAGCAACCGGCGATTGGAGCATCCGATGTTCGGCAGATTGTCTTGCATGAATTTTTCAATGCGCCTTAGCGGCAATACGCTTTGCTGAAACTTTTCGATTCCGGCCGCGCGTTTATCAGGGGCCGGTTTCAAGTCCGTCAAAAAGTTCTCGTAGGTTTGCTTTAGATCTAAAACGAATTCCTTTTTGTCCGACTGCGAATCGTGTATCAGGCAGCTTACTTCGTCCAAACCACATTGCTTGAGCCGCGCAAACACCACGTCAATCGCGGCTCGTTTTTCGCACACGAATAAAACACGTTTGTCACGAGCGACAAAATCGGCAATCAGGTTCGTGATCGTTTGAGATTTTCCTGTGCCCGGTGGGCCTTGGATGATATAGTTTTTCCCGCTAACGGCTTCGGAAATCGCCATGGCTTGGGTTGGGTCACACGGCACGACATCGTAGCGATCGTCCAGCGGAAGCGGCTTTGCGATTTCCTTTTCGATTTTTCGCGTCTCTAGTGAAAACACGGCATCGAATGCGGGATTGCTTTCGCCATTTTCCAATAGCTCTTCGTAGTCACGAACCAACGACATGCGGCGATACTTGAAATTGGCCAACGTCACGTTGCAAAGATCAAACGTCCAGTCGTACGGATTGGACTCGGCTCCCGCGTCGATTTCGAAGAATTGTTTTTCCGTTTCAACAACGGCGGGCTCTGAATCCGCCGGCTCAACGGGCGCGGCAAACGTTCTTGGTTTGGGCCTTTCTTCAAGGATAGCCCCCAGGTTTGTGGGATTGGGTTTGATTTTCGCAGAAAACAACTTGAGCCCAAGCGGATGGAAATTCGCGGGGTCGTATGAGTAGTCGAGGTCCAAGTACTTCCGCACACCGCGCCCAGCCAATCGAGCCTTCCGGCGATATTGATCCAGTCGCCGACGAGCTTTTTTGTGCAGCAATTTGATTCGCGGTTTATCAATTTTCGTCAATCGAACTTCTGTTTGCGTTGACGCAATCTGTTTGGAAAACTCATCAAAGAAAACGCCAACTGCATTGGCCGTCAGCTCAATCCGCTCCGGCAATTTAATGTCATACAGTTGGCGAAACTGATGACGAACGACCGGATTAATTTCAGCCTCGTCCGAAGTTGGTTCAAGAAAATATTTGTCTCGAATCCCTTTTTGTTTTTTGAGTTCAACCGGAACCAGAATCAAAGGCGACTCAAACTGCTGAACCGGTTTGTCTTTCAAATTTGACCAATTCAAAAAGCAGATCACCAATCGAAGTTGAGCAAAACCAAATTCAGCTTTGTCGCGCCGAGTCTCTGCAATGATTCGGTCCAACTGACTCGGTGCGTACAACACCTCGGCGAAGTTGACGTAGTTGCCAATCGAAACTTTTTTTCCTTTCGAGATGTCCGACTCAAACTTTCCATCCCAGGTCAAAATCTGGTCTGGACGAATGTTTTGGTAATCGAACGACAGCGGTACTGAAGCGTGAGTCAGATTGACGCTGCGCATGGTGGCGCGAAACTGAAGCAATCGGTTGCGACGCGAAATCTCGAACAAACGGTTTCGCAACTTGCTCAATACGACAGTTTGTTTGTCATGTTTTGGACGCTCGGAAAAATTCTCCGAGGTCGCAAGGTCAAACTCGAAATCAACTTCCTGGTCGTGGTAGTTTTCCAGTGTCCCGATCAACGAACGAATGTCTTGCGGTCGATTGTGTCGATTGACTTCGGTCATCCGTAAGATCGCTCGGGCAACCACGGGGTGCAAATTGGGCGCAATGCGAAACAGGTTTTTCCGATTGGCAATAAACGTGTTAAGCGAATCTGATTGGCTCAGATCTAGTTGGCAAATCATGCTTGCCAGGATCATTCCCAAACTGAAGACATCGGTGAGCGGATCATGACATTCAAGTTTATGTTCCCAGGTTTGAAATCCGGGCAAGTAAATTGGGCGCGTGACTGGATCATCAATTTCGCCAACCGATAAATCGACAACGGTCTCAATCCCGTTGTCAACGTCGGACGTAACATGGGACTCTGATATGACGTCGACCGCGATTTTGCCTTTTCGACCTAGCCGTTTGACTTCCGCGGAAGCAGTCCGTGGTTCGCGCCGTTGGTTTTCTTCGAAATAGATCTTCGAGCCTTCAACGCGAAGTTGTTCGATCCCCTCAAGAGGCGCGACCAAGCCATTGGCATGCGTTTCGATCACTTCGCGAGCAAGTGGCAAAAAACTGGCCAACGCGTCTTCGGTAGTGAACCCATCTTTCTCTAATCGCTCAAGCAAAAACGCTCGGAAGTCACTCATTTCTGCGCCTCCGAACTCGACGATGTTACCGACTCTTTTACCGCCGCTTCGATCAGAATCATCCGGTCCTTGCTGATTTTTTCAAGCTGTTTTTTTCGCAGGCGAAGTTCTTTGGTGGCCAGTTCCGAAAACCGTTTGCCCAATCCTAATTGTTCGGCAACGTCGAGCGTGTGGGCAAGCGCGGCCTCTTCCAAGTCTTTGTCGGACGCCGCAAAATCCAACAGGATAAAGCAAAAATAATCTTGTACCGATTGATGGCGAATCGAAATCTGGCTGCGAAGTTTTTCAATGGCAGTCGCGGTCTGCGTGGCGGATTTAATTTTGTCGAGCGTATATTTGGTCTTCTTTTCTTTGACCTGAGTTTCACCAGGTAGCGTTTCGTCGGATTTTTTCGCCGAGTCCTTTTTCGATCGCGAGGTTGTCTTAGGTGGTTTGTAGCCATCAAAGAAAAGTTTTGCGTGCGACAACATGATGTCGGTTTGCGTCCACTTGGGAGCCAAAGTCACATCGATTAAATCTTTAGTGAAACCAACGAGCTTTTGACGGGCCAGCACATCTAAATCATCAAGTGCCGGATTGCCTGCGATCAACGCTTCGACTTCGTCTTTGGCCGCATCGCCTTTTTCGTGCCAGAGGTGCGTCACCAATGCTCGGATGTAAGACTCGGGATGCGAGATTCCTTCGGAGGTGATCGTGCCGGCCGTCATGATTTCTTTCGCCTGTTTCAGATAGCTTTTGGCGTCGACGTCTTCGATTCCCGTGACGACTTTGACCAACATGGAAATTACAACGTACGGATCATTAACAACTCGAAGTGCGACACGGTCACAAAATACTTCGGTATACAAACCAAACAGTCGCGCCGTGTTTAGATGCGATAGATCCGCGTTTTGGTCATGCGTCATCGCGGAGAGGACTTGTTCAGTAACGAGAATTTCGTTGCTACTTTGGTCGAGCAAAAGCAAGTGGCCTAGTTCATGGGCCAGCAACGCGCGTTGTTCAAGCGGCGAGAGTTGTGTGCTGATCGGACCATGGAGCACGATGTGTGCTTCGCCGGGAATGTAAGCCAGCGACGCGTTAAGTCCGATCGGATTTTGTGCCTGATAAATCGTCACGGGAACGTCCATGTCCAGTTGAGCAGCGACTTCACTGGCAAGCTTGTAAATATCTGGCTGAGCTTCTCGATCGACTCGGTATGTTCGCTTGAGCAGATCCAGTCTGATGGCCTCGGATTGTCGATTGGTCGTTTTGTTTTTATTCGACTCGTCGCTGGGTTGTTCGGATTTCGTTTGTTTCTTTTGAGCCGGTTTATGTTTCACAAACCAATCCCAAACTTGTTTTTCATTTTCGATCAAGTAATCACGAATCGCTAAATGGTAGGGCAGGGGATCGCTTGAATTTTGGATGACCGACCTTTCTTCGACCGGTGCTTCGATCGGAGCATCGTGAGTCGATTCACCAGGCGGTTCGTTCGGCGGTTGGGCAGACGCATCTGTGGGCACTTGGTTGTCTTGTTCGGTCATGAATGGCTAAACTGAATTCACGGAGCAGGGTTAAGTTCTTATTCTGCCATCTTTCGCGTCGCACTACCAATCGGCTTGAATGTTTTGTTTCACATTCGGTTTCTTCAAAGAGTTTGACCAAAGTCATTTAACTAAGTTCATCAAAAGCCAACTAACCAAAACCGGTTCCAAATCCTAACAATATGAAAATCCTATTAACCAACGATGACGGCTGGGGCTACGGCGGACTCAAAGCACTTGAAGAAGTGGCAGCTCAATTTGGCGAAGTCTGGACCGTGGCGCCCGCTGGCCCAATGTCTGGAATCAGCCATCAACTCACATTTGAACGTCCGATCACGTTTCTCGAAAAAGGGCCGCGTTCTTTTTCTCTGGATGGAACCCCCGCAGATTGCGTGCGAGTCGCGTTCAATCAATTGGACACAAAATTTGACTGGGTGTTCTCAGGCATCAACCGCGGCGCCAATCTTGGCTCTGACATTTATGTTTCGGGAACCGTTGCGGCGGTTCGAGAATCAGGATTGCACAATTGCAAAGCCATCGCGTTCTCACAGCACTTGCGAAAATTCAACAGCCCATTCGATTGGTCGAAATCAGGCGCGTTGGCCCAACGGCTATTGCCGGAATTGCTGCAGTCCGAAATGGCAGTCGGGAGCTGGGTCAATGTGAACTTTCCAGATATTGGCGACGGAGACCTGACAGCCGTTCCTTTTGTCGCCACCGAACTTGATCGCAATCCACTGCCCATCGAATACCAGAAAATGGACGACGGGAAATTGCTCTACTGTGCCCAATACAATGACCGGGTAAGGACGCCCGGCAAGGATGCTGACGTCTGCTTTTCCGGTAGCGTTTCAATCACGACCCATTGAGTGTGAGGCGAGACGTAAAAGTTGAATCAAAAGCCCGAGCTACTCAAGCGAGTTTCTCCATATTGGATTCTTGCCGAGTGTTAAAAATTCCTCATTACTCATTCCGCACTCCACATTGAAAAAAACGCCATCTACTTTTCGGTGACTGTGTTGATTAAACTAACGCCTCCCAAATCAGGCTCCGTTTCAAGGCACATTGATGCGATTAATAATCTGGACGCTCGTGGCATTGCTAATCATCTTTCACCAAGACTTTTGGAATTGGGAAAAAGACGATGCAGTGTTCGGGTTTATGCCCATCGGCTTGTTCTATCATGCCTGCCTTTCGATGGCTGCAGCGTTTGTGTGGCTGTTGGCATGCACGTTCGCATGGCCAGTTGGTGCCGACGATTTTGAAGATGAGATCGTTGAAAAAGTGATCGACGAAGGAGAAAAGGCATGATAGAGTTTCCTTTTTTCTTTGCCCAAGCCGCAGCCAATCCAGCCGATCCGGTCAACGCCGGTTTCATTCGCTTGTTGGTGATTCTGGCATACCTTGGTTCGCTGTTGGTACTTGGTTTTTTTGCAAGCCGATTGTTTCGCGGGACCAAGAACGATTACCTGCTTGCCAGCCATTCCATCGGACCGTTTTTGCTTTTGATGAGTATTTTCGGCACCACGATGACGGCGTTTGCGCTCGTGGGTTCATCAGGCGAAGCGTACAGAAAAGGTGTCGGCGTCTATGGGATGCTTGCCTCAAGTAGCGGCATTATTCACTCGATGTGTTTCTTTCTCATCGGCATCAAGATCTACCGTTTCGGGCGCAAGTACGGTTACACAACTCAAATTCAATTCTTCCGCGATCGACTCGACAGTGACTTTATTGGATTAATCCTGTTTCCGATTTTGGTCGGATTGATCATTCCTTACTTGTTGATTGGAGTAATCGCAGGGGGAACCGTTATCCAAGTCATGACCGCAGGCGCGTTTCCTGATTTGGAAATGTTCAAAGTGATGACGCCCGCCGGAACCGTCAATGGCGCGCTCTCAGGTGGATTGCCTCCTTGGCTTGGCTCGCTGCTGATTTGTGGCGTCGTTCTGATTTATGTTTTCTTTGGCGGCATGCGTGGTACGGCTTGGGCCAATGCGTTTCAAACGATTGTCTTTATGGTGCTTGGCGTGGTGACATTTGTCTTGCTGGCCAACAAACTTGGTGGCGGCGAAACGTTGTTGGATAGCTTGAAAAGTATTACCGACAAAGTTCCAAACGAGAAACTTTCGCGCGTCAGCATGAAGCAAACGCACTTTTTCTCTTACTTGTTGATTCCGTTGTCGGTCGGGATGTTCCCGCACCTGTTCCAGCATTGGCTAACGGCAAAGAGCTCAAAAAGTTTCAAGCTATCAGTCGTCTGTCATCCAATCTTCATCATGATCGTGTGGGTTCCTTGTGTTCTGATTGGCGTTTGGGCAACGTCGTTACAGTTGCCCGGGCCGATTGCCGCAAACGCCAATGCGGTTTTGCCGTTTATTGTCAAAACGCAGATTGGAATCAATGGACTTGGCGGTGCGGTGATTGCGGGATTGCTTACGGCTGGAATTTTGGCGGCGATCATGTCGTCGCTTGATAGTCAGTTTCTTTGTGTTGGCTCGATTTTCACCAACGACATTATGGTGCATTACTTTGGCAAAGACCGTTTTTCGGACAAGGCTCAAATGTGGATCGCGCGAGTGTTTGTGATCTTGATCGTCGCGTTGACCTATTACCTCAGCCTGCAAGACACGAAAAGCGTGTTTACGATGGCGGTTTGGTGCTTTACCGGATTCGCTTCGTTATTCCCGTTGGTTTTCGCTTCGCTTTACTGGAAACGTCTAACGGCGGCCGGTGCACTTTCAGCAATCCTGGCGATGATGGGCAGTTGGATTTATTTGTTCCGAGAATCCAACTGGGGCAAAGACACCGATTACTTGCTGACGCCATTGGGACCAGACTATCCCATCATGCCTGTAGTCGGAATATTCCTTTGTTCGATGCTGGCGATGGTGTTCACTTCGTTCTTGACGAAGCCACCAAGCGAAAAAACGTTGGCCAAGTTTTTTGATTAAATCTGGCTGAATCAAGCCAATAGATCGATAGTTGCCATTGTTGCTTGCTGTTCGATTCATTCGGGCGATCTATTCGGGTTAAACAAACAAGCTCCCAACGTTAAAGTAGCTGCATGTCATCTCGCCGACGAAGTAAATCCACGCCTGCCGAACAAGAAAAACACTTTGTCGATATGGCGGAGTGGTTGGCGATGGAATCGAAAGCCGAGATCGAGCGGATGGCCGAGCGGCGGAAACGGCAGGGTGCCGAACATGCCGAGAAATCTGGTGAAACGATTTTGGATTTGGTCGTCACGGATTACATTCACGGCTTGGGCGGTCACCAACTCGTTACGTTCAAACGGCGAAATGAAACCGAGCAGATGCCTTGGCACCGCTTGAAAGTCGGCTCACCGGTCGTTGTTTCTGCCAACCACGATCATGGTGCAAAATCTGTTAAGTCTGAATCTGGCGTGGTCAGTCGTAAGAACCGCGACTCAATTCAAGTTTCGCTGAACCGCTGGCCTGATACAGATTGCTTTCGAATTGATTTGACTGCCGATGAAGTGACTCGCCAACGTCAATTGAAGGCGATCATGGTGGCGAAAGATTCGCGTGGGCGCCTTGGGCATATGCGAGCCGTTTTGATGGGCGATAAAAAGCCCGGTTTTGATGAACGCGAACGCGATATTGAGTTTAAGACCACGCTAAACGATTCGCAAAAGTCAGCCGTTAAGTTTGCTCTTTCCGCCCAAGACCTTGCCGTCATCCACGGTCCGCCGGGAACTGGAAAAACGACAACCGTTGTCGAGCTGATCATTCAAGCAATCGAGCGAGGCGACAAAGTTCTGGCCTGCGCGCCCAGCAACACTGCCGTTGACAATCTATTGGAGCGTTTGATTAACGCCAAACAGCGAGTCGTTCGCGTGGGGCATCCAGCTCGCGTTGCCGAACGATTGAGAGATTTTTCGCTTGATGGGTTGGTCGATCAACATCCAAATATGCCAGTGATTCGTGACATGCTTCGTGAAGCCGAACAGATTTTTCGTCGCTGCGACAAGTGGACGCGAGCCAAACCACAGCGCGGTCAAAAGCAGGAAATGCGTCGCGAAGCAAAACGTCTTCAGGGTGATGCGCGGATGCTTGAACGCCAGGCAGTAAATTCGATTCTTGATCGAGCCCATGTAATTTGTGCGACGACGACCTTCAACGAAGAGATGTTGGGCGACCGTTGGTTTGATTTGGCCGTGATCGATGAAGCCTGTCAAAGTACGGAGCCGGGTTGCTGGGTTCCATTGCTTCGTTCAGACAAAATTATTCTTGCGGGCGACCACCAGCAGCTTCCGCCAACGGTTTTGTCTGCAGAGGCTGCGCGAGAAGGATTCGCGAAAAGTATGATGGAACGCGAAATCGAAATTTACGGTGATGACGTCACGCGATTATTGACGGTTCAATATCGAATGCATCACGACATCATGAAGTTTTCTTCTGACCAGTTTTACGATGGCCAGTTGGTCGGGCACGAATCGGTGATCGGCCATCGGCTTCACGAGTTGGAGTCGGTTAAAGAAGACGAAATCACTCGCGAGACGGTGACGTTTATCGATACTGCCGGTGCGGGTTGGGATGAAGAGCTGGAGCCAGAGGGTTTGAGCAAACGCAATCCCAAAGAGGCCGAGTTGATTTTCAAAAAGGTCAAATCGTTGCTTAATTCGGGCTTGGATCCCAAAGACATTGCGGTGATCGCACCGTATGCTGCGCAAGTTCGTCTGTTGCGCAATCAATTCGACGGAAGCGGTCCAGAAATCGGTACCGTTGACGGATTTCAAGGCCGCGAAAAGGAAGCCATTTTGATCACGTTGGTTCGCAGTAATAACGAGAACGAAATTGGTTTCCTGGCCGATCGCCGGCGTATGAATGTGGCACTAACGCGAGCACGGCGAAAGCTGATCGTTATTGGCGACAGTGCAACATTGGGTGTGGACGAGTTTTACCGTGATTTTTTCGCCTACGTTGAATCGCTCGGTTCGTACCATACGGTTTGGGAAGAAGAGATGTAGGTGATTGCTCTTATATCATTCGCGGTAACGACGGAGCGTCAGTTTCAAGCCAACAATTTCGCGTCCGATCAAATTGGCTTCATTTATCCGGCAATTCTGTTCAAATGAGTCCATGACAGTGCTTTTAGGCTTCCTCATACCACCGGCTCTGCCGGTGGTCATTGATTTGAATCTTCCTTGATTCCGACATACAACTTTTTGATTGATGCAAACTCGCTGGAAATAATACTTTTGATCTGTTCAACGGTACCTGTTTTCACGTTGCCTTCTGCGGAAATTAAAACTGTGGACGGTTCCCGTCGTAGATTGTCCTCAATCCATTTTTTGAATCCGTCGAGTGCGACCGTTTGCCCGGCAATTCTGAGCTTGCCGCCAACGAAGACTTCGATGGTAAAATCGGGGTCCAATAAATCCAGGTCGACTTGGATTCCGGCTTGAGTTTTAGGTTTGTCTTTGTCGTTCTCTTGTTCGCCATCTTGGAATTTTTGTGGAACGGGAACTTTGTCTTCGAGCAGCGCCAAGACGGACATTGCAGTTCCGTAGGCTCTTGACCGGGCGAACACTCGGTCATTCCATGTTCCGTCTTCGTCGCGAGTTTTCAATAGTTGGGCAAAAAGTTTCTTGTACTCCGCTGCCCGGAATTCTTTGGGAAGTTGAGAAATCGCCTGGGCAGCGAAACGATGGGCATAGTAAAAGTAATACGGCGCGATTCCGTAAGGCGCAACGTGTGTACCCGTTTTCTTTCGACGCTTCTCAAGTTCATCCCAGTGTTCATGAAAATCAGCAAGTGCTTTTTTAATCGAGAGTTCGCGACTCAACCCAAGCAATGAAAGAGTTGACTCGCAGTTGGTAGAGCGTGCGATCGAGCTGGGAATCTTTGTGGGACGTCTTTTTCTTTCATTGCCAGAATAGGAAAACGCACCCAATGAATTGCGACTACGCGCTAATGCGTTGGCCGCACGTTGAAAGACGAATCTGGGAACGTCTTGTCCCAGTTGCGACGCCCACATCAATGCCTGAACGGCTGGCGCGGTAACGAAGCCCGCATGAGCTCGACGGTTGGCATAGTTCCAGCCTCCCGATTCTATTTCTTCCGAAATAAGGATCTTTGTTAATTTTGGAATCCAGGAATCAATTGACTTGTCGATTTCCGCATCGAGCGATCGTTTTGAAGCTTTGAGTCGGCAAAACAAATCCAGCGCGTAAATATGGCCCCAGACTCGAACGTCATATCGATTTCTTTGACTGGCTTGCATTGCTGGAGTTTCTAGCTCGTCGAGGATAAGGCGAACGCCGCGCTTGATGGCCTGATTTGCTTCGTCGTTGTCTCCATCTGTCGCGTAGAGCAATGCCTCGCAGCAGATCGCCGTTCCGCCTATTCGGTAACCAGTTGGGATCTTGCGATTCACTCGGTAGACGCCTTCGTATGGCCAAGCTCCATCTTCATTTTGGATCTTGAGAATTTGCTCGACACCAATCGTAATTGCATCCTGCTTTGTTAATTCCGTTGACGTGGAATCAGTCTCTTCTTGTGCAAGTGCCGGTAGCGCAAGAATTGAGAAAAAGAAAACCGCAACAAATCTGGAAAGCACGATCATGGTAAATCCAATTTATTTAATGTCGTTGATTGAAACACAGTCTACCGCACGAGTCATCGGTAATGGGGATCAAGTTGGCGGACTTTCCGGTTATCCCGCGGCAATCAAGTACAACGGAATCACCCACGTAATCTTGCGAAGGCTCACTTTTGGTTTTAGCGACATTTATAGCGTTGCGATCAAAGAACTTTTGGTAACCACTATTTGTACGACTATTGGCGAATGGTCAGCCTCTTAAAACGTTTCTTCAATTTGTCGATAGTTTCTTTACTGATTGTGGTTTTGCCAATTGTTATTTCTGCCGTTTCTGGCAGCGCCAGTAGGCCAATCGCAGTCGATTCGTCGCATTTCCAGATTGCCAAATTGTCGAGATCGGACACCTTAGTTGCATACTTAAGAAACGTGGCGTTGGTACGCTCGGAGTCAGTCAGAGTGAAATTCAAACTGCAGCCAGGCAAGCGTAAGCAAGGAAGCTTCAGCCTTCCTTGCGCGTCTCTTCCTGAAAATGAGACGCCAAAATTCGGTCGCACGTTGCATCCGGTGAATTGAAGTTGTTGGAGCGCTTCAACGTAGGCATCGTCGTGTTTTTCGGTGATCCATCCCTTCACGTCCAGTCCCCGATTAGCGTCTTCGATCAAAGACACGCCTGCGGGCGTTACGAAAGTACCGTCAATTCTGACTGTCTTTAGCTTGGTAAGTTTCGCCAAGTGTTTACACGATTCGTCGGTGATAAAAGTTTGTTCGATCTCCAAAGATTCCAAGTCTTTATGCATCGCCAAGAATGGAGCAGCCTTATCGGTAATGAAGGCGTATTCCATTTCAATGCTCTTGAGTGAAGGCATTTTTGAAACCAATTCGATCAGCTTGTCGTCAGTGCCTGTAGGCAATTCGAGATGAGTGACATTTTTGAATCGCTCCATGTTTCGAAATTTATGACTTGGCATGTCAAAAGCGTTTAGATTCAGGTGTTCCAGTTTTTTACAGCCAGTCAGATAGTCGAGGACGATCGGGTCAGAAATGTTTCTGCGATTGAAAAAGATCTGTCGCAATTCCGGAAACAAAACGATGTCGCGCAACGACGTATTTATGTCCTGTTTAGAATTGAAGGACAAAAGTTCAAGCGTAGGTATTTTCGAAAGTGACTTTAGCGTTGCTTCAGACTTAACGATGTTTTTGAGGTAGAGCTTTTTAAGCGATTTTGAATCACCCAGTAAATTCATTTGTGTCTCAGTCATCGTTGGGCAAAACAGTTGAACCAATCCGGGGCAGGCGGCGAGATTTCGCGCGACGTGGTCGTCGATTTGATTTACGTTCTCAAACAAAACGAGACAGTTGGAGTTGACATAACGCAGCGGCCAGAGACTTTTCCGTTTCTCTCTGCTGCAGTCCGATCGAATGTGAAGTTGATAGTAGTTTTCTTTTTTGATGAAGTAGAAAGGCGCCCCCATCTTTCTGAGTAACTCTAGTGCTTCGGATTCGGTGCACTCATATCCTTCATTGAGGTAAATCCGGATTTTTTCAATGACGGCTGGTCGGCTGTCGTGCTTGCTTGCGGAATTCAACAAATGCAAAAGCCTGTCATGCATTGCAAGGTCGTGTTGCAATTCCCATTCGCGGATCAAACGCAGGCAAATAGAAGCTGATTCGATTTTCGATTCGCGAGAGACGGCATGTTGGAAGACTTGATCGAGCGCACCTGCTTTTGCCGCCTTGAGTCGATTGCTCGCGGTTAAGCGATCATTGAAGACTGGACTATCTAGTTGCTTGATCCAGTTTGCGATTTCTTCATTGGAAGGCTCCACTTTCTCAGCGTCTTGCGCGCCTTCTGTTTGGAGCGAAAATGTTGGTTCACAAATCGTAGCCGCGCAGGTGGAGCCAGTTGACGACAATGAAAACCCAATGGCGAGCATTAGGACAACGGCAGTCAAAAACTTCTGCGGCTTCATTTTTCTTTGACCTACCTTTAACTATTCAGCATCTTCACTTAGTCGCATCAATTCGATTTTTCGAAATTCAGTCGGATGGCTTTCCGATTGGATCGAAATCGTCCCTGAGCTGATCTTTAGATTCCCATCAACGATAAATTGACGGGCTTCGGCATCGCGTTGGTCGTATTGAGGCTCGGTATATTCGAGAACCGTCTCGCCGCCGATTTTGTGGCGAATGACTTTGTTGCCGCGGACTTCGATTTCAACGGTCACCCATTGGTCGCCGTGAAACGTTGGTGATTTACTTTTGGTGCAGTGAGATTTGAAAAGCTTGCCACCCATGACGACGTTGGTGCCGGGAGTACAAAGATTAGCAGTTGGTCGATCACCT
This sequence comes from uncultured Pirellulaceae bacterium, assembly GCA_964478065.1. Taxonomy (GTDB): domain Bacteria; phylum Planctomycetota; class Planctomycetia; order Pirellulales; family Pirellulaceae; genus Mariniblastus. The sequence continues at coordinate 7,915 of CAYZGP010000107.1, read as the reverse complement.
TTGCCGCCACCACCAAGAAGTTGAACTTCAATCGAGACGGGGAACTTTTGCATCTTGGCCATCTTGGTCGGATCCTGACCATGAATCATGAATCCATTGTTTCGAAACGCCCAGCCGGGACCGTTGGCGACTTGCGTTCCGATGAAGCGATATTCAGCTCGCAGGATGTAATGCGAGAATGGTCTCTCGTAAAACAAGTGGCCAAACTTTTCCCAATTTGGTTTCTTTTTGTCATCCATGCTGAGGAAGTCATCGGGCTTGTAGTCGTCGTAGCTGACGACCAACGATCCTTCTTCGTTGACCCGAAATGTGTCGGCGTAATTGTCACCAAACTCATGCCCACGGATTTTCGGAGTCCAGCCAGTGAGATCCTTGCCGTTAAAAAGCTGCACCCATTTGCCTTCTGGAAATGAGTCGTCGGCGCTGGTTTCCGCCTGATCGCCAGTTTTGTTTTCCTGAGTTGGATTGTCAGAAGCAGCTTTGGCTGGAGTTTCAGCTGCTGGAGTGGTTGCCTTTTGACCAGATTCGGTCTTTTGAGCCCATGTCGCATCGGGAGAGTGAAGCACGGAAAAAGCAGCAAAAACAAAGGCTAACAACATTGGCAATTTGTAATGATTCATAATTGGATTCTGAAATGTTGGAAGTCAAAGGGCCGATTGGCTCAGTATATCGAGATTATTACGGTGTGAACGGTTTTCAGCCGCCAAGTCTCGAAGTTGTCGCAAAATAACGCTTGCGGAATACTTGGTAATTTGCATAATGGCGGGACTTGGGACGGAGTTGAATACAACTTCGTCCAATTTTATTGAGTATAGAATAAGGCGCAGTCAATTGGCGAAGATGCGAAGAAAACCGAATCGTCGTAAGGCGAAAACAAAAACGAGAACAGCTCGTAGGGATCCATTGTACGTTGATGGCGAACGGCCACGCCCAACTTACGTCGATTACAAAGATGTTGAGTTGCTGAAAAAGTTGGTCAATCGGCACGGCCGAATCGTAGGTCGCCGCAAAACCGGCTGCACCGCGATCAGCCAACACGCCGTTACCGAATCCATCAAGCGAGCACGCTTCATGGCTTTGTTGCCATTCAAAGGCGATTAATCCAACGGCTCAAAACGAGCATTGCCAAGCCTACCTGTGAAAGCCGGTGGGCTTTTTTTGATCAAGAATCAAAAACCACTCATCCATGCCGACTGCCAGTTTCTAACATGAACCAAGTTTTCAAAACGCAACGACGAGTCGAGTTCCGTGATACCGATGCCGCTGGCATTGTGCACTTTTCGAACTTCTTCGCTTATATGGAGCAAGCTGAACATGCGTTCCTGCGAAGCGTTGGACTTGGCGTGATCTGTGAATTCGACGGACAAAATATCAGTTGGCCGCGAGTTAATGCCGAGTGCAACTACCGCAATGCGATTCGGTTTGAAGAGATTATCGACGTCGAAGTTCGTGTGAAACGAATTGGCACCAAAAGCGTCACATACGCGTTTAACTTTTTTCGTGAATCAACTCCGGTTGCTGACGGTTCAATCACAGTCGTGTGTTGTTTGTTCGAGCACGGCTCCAAACCTCAGTCGGTCCCGACTCCTGAGAAATTCATTGCCGCGATCAAGCCATTCGTTGCAGCCGAAGACGGATAGCCGGACGAGAAATTGAGTCGCCAAATCAGCCGCCGAGAAACCAGTAGTTTGTAAACCCGTTCCACGTCCGCGTCCTTCCACGAGAATATATGTCGGCTTATCTGCAAAATTTGACGGTACGATTGGCAACGGGAGTTGGGAAACTTTCCGAGGAAAATCGCCAGCGGCATACCAATTACTTTCTCGCCGCCCAGCAATCTGATGGCGGGTTCGCAGGCCGTGAAGGCGGAAGCGATCTGTACTACACGACATTCGCGATGCGTGGACTTTCAATTTTGGGTGAACTGTATGGCGAGGTTGCCGACCGGATCGAAGCTTTTTTAAAGCCGCAACTTTCATCCCATCAAACGATCGTCGATTTCTTCTCGTTATTCTATGCAGCGAATTTGTTGAAAGTCTCCGCCGGAAAAGATATCTTTGCCGGAGCCGATCCGAATTGGCCACGACAGGTCGCCGATTTCCTTGAGACGCTTCGCCGAGAAGACGGTGGCTATGCAAAAGCGCCCGAGGGCAACGCAGGGAGCACTTACCATACTTTTCTTGTGTTGCTTGTTTTGCAATTGATCGAAGTCCCAATTCCCCAGCCGGAACGAGTGTTGGAATTCCTGGAGTCGCATCGTGACCCCGAGGGTGGCTGGCATGAAATTCGAGTCAGCAAACGCGCGGGCACAAATCCAACCGCCGCCGCCGTGGCCAGCCTTTTGATTCTGGATGGGATTGACGAACGGAAAGACCCTGAACTGGTAGCGACGACTTTGGATTTTCTTGTCGAAATGCAAACCGAAGAAGGTGGTTTGCGAGCCAACACCAGAATCCCAATCGCCGACTTATTAAGCTCGTTCACGGGTGCGTTAACGCTGATCGATCTTCAGGCCTTTGACGAGATCGACATTGAGCACTATCGAAAATTCGTCCTCTCCATGGAACGCCCCGAAGGCGGATTCCAGGCCGCAGCGTGGGATACAGCACACGATGTTGAGTATTCATTTTACGGGCTGGGGTGTTTAGCCTTGCTCGAGAATCATTAAGATAAATTGACGTTCTTTTAGACGCCAACTTTATTGATGCAACTCAATTAACTTCCCGGACAAAACCCATGCCTGATTTCTTGGCTCAAGACGTTGTCAAAGAATTCAAAACGCCAGCCGATCCGTTACGCATCCTCGATGGCGTTACGGTCGAACTTGATCGCGGCCAAAACTTAGCCGTCATCGGGCCCAGTGGAAGTGGCAAAAGTACGTTTCTGCATATCGCCGGCACTTTGGATTCTGCCACAACGGGATCAGTTTCGCTGTTGGGAACGGACCTCGGCAGTTTAGACGAAGTCAAAATGGCAAAATTTCGAAACGAGAATATCGGGTTCGTATTTCAAGAGCATCATCTGTTGCCGCAATTGACGGCGCTCGAAAATGTATTGATTCCAGTTGTCGCGATGGGCGAAACAAGTTCGGAATCAATTGAACGAGCGAAAATGTTGCTGGACAAAGTCGGTTTGGCAGATCGAATGACGCACCGCCCGGCGGCACTTTCAGGTGGAGAGCGGCAACGAGTCGCCGTTGCGCGGGCGTTGGTGCAAAGTCCCGCTATGATTCTGGCCGACGAGCCGACAGGAAGTCTTGATCAAGCCAACGCAGAAACGATCGGCCAATTGTTGTTGGACTTGCAAGTCCAAGACAACACGATTTTGATTTGCGTAACACACAGTTCGAGTTTGGCTGGGTTGTTTCAAAAACAAGTCAGTTTGGAAAACGGAAAGTTTGTCTAACGAAGCTCGGAATTCAAAATGACCAATTGGCAAATCGCTTTAAAAAGCCTCACCTTTTATCTACGCACCAATTTAGCCATCGCGTTAGGAGTGGCCGCCGCAACCGCCGTTTTAACGGGTGCGTTAATCGTCGGCGATAGTATGCGTCACAGCCTGCGTTCGCTGACGTTTGAACGGCTTGGCCAGATCGATGAAATGGTTGTCTCGGAAGGTTTCTTCCAGGAGAAACTAGCGGACGACATCCAGCAAACTGAATTTTTCAAATCCAACTACAAAAGTGTGACGCCTGCGATCATGTTTCCCGGCGGAACAGTTCAATACGAAACAGGCGACGTTGTCAGAAGAGCAGGGCGCGTGACGGTGCTTGGCATCAAAGATGAATTTTGGACGTTTGATAGTTCGGAAGCGAACGACCGGCCGGATTTGGTGGGCGATACGGTCATCATCAACCAAACGGTTGCCGATGACTTGCAGATTTCAGCCGCAGAGGTTGCATCGGGAACTGCCAAAATCACCGTGCGGATTCCCAAGCAAAATCAATTGCCGGCCGATAGTGCGTTGGGGAAAAAGACAGACCTGATCGAGAGCTTGGTCGATCTTCAAGTCATCAAAATCATTCCGACCGAAGGGCTTGGGCGTTTTGGGCTTCATCCAACCCAATCGGATCCGTTTAACGTCTTTCTCCCAATCGCGTTGCTGCAGGAACGGTTGGAGCAAACGGTATTGAGTCATAAATCTGACCCCGCCCAGGCGAACGTGCTGATGGTGTCTTCTGGCGGCAAATTGCCAACCGAAGAAATCACTAATCAACTTCGTGCAGAAATGAAACCATCACTTGAAGACTACGGTCTGTATTTGAAACGCGTGACCGAAAAATTTGGCAGCGGAGATTCCGAGCAAACGATTTACGATTATTGGAGTCTGTCCTCTGATAAACTTGTCCTCGACAGCGAAACAACCCATTCTATTGCTGGCTCTTTTCCAAACGCAAAACCGGTTTTTACTTATCTCGCCAATGAGTTTTTGAAGCCCGGTCAAACCTCGGGCGGCGTTCCATTTTCGATGGTCTCGTCGATTGATTTTGATTCATCCTTCCAGCCCATTTCCGCCATCTCAAATCAACCAATTAAGCCGTTGGGCGAGAATGAAATTGTCTTGAACCAATGGGCGGCTGAGGATCTAAAAGTTGAAGTCGGAAGCATGATCAAGGTTCTGTATTTCGAGCCTGAAACGACGCACGGTTCGCAAACGGAATCTTCAGCCGAGATGAAGTTGGTCGATATCGCCAAATTGACACAGCCTGACACGCCGATTGAGATTCGGCGGGGGAGGGTAAGGCGAGCGACTTATTCGAAGGCGCCGACTTTGATTAATGATCCCGACATGACACCCGAAGTTCCCGGTTTGACTGACGCGGAAACGGTTGCCGCGTGGGACTTGCCGTTTTCGACCAAGGACCGACTTAGGCCGCAAGACGACACGTACTGGAATGATTATCGCACAACGCCCAAGGCTTTCGTCTCGTTGGCGACGGGGCAAAAATTGTGGGACAGTCGATTCGGCAAAATCACCAGTTATCGAATTTCAGCCGACGCAGGTTCAGAAGCACAAATTGCCGAACGTTTGCTGGCTCAATTTGAATCCGACAATGCGAAACTTGGCATCCACGTTGTGCCAATCAAACGTCGCGGGCTGGCTGCGTCATCGGGCTCTACTCCATTTGACGTTTTGTTTCTTGCACTCAGCATGTTTGTGATCGGTGCGGCATTGATTCTCGTTTCGCTACTTTTCCGCTTGGGCCTGCAGCAACGCGCATCCGAAGTTGGCTTGCTCAAGGCAGCAGGCTTTGACCAAAAACAGATCCGCAAACTTTGGCTTAGCGAGATGACAATCGTATCGCTTATCGGCGCGGTGATCGGCGTGTTATTGGGAATCGGATACGCTTCGACCATGATCTGGGGCCTCACGACATGGTGGGTCGGCGCGATCTCACGTCCGTTTTTGACGATGAATATTTCACCGCTCAGTTTGATTGCAGGGCTGCTCAGTGGTCTTCTGATTTGCGTTTTGACGATCGCTTGGTCGCTTCGACGAACGCGGAAGCAACCGATTCGAGGATTGCTGGCTGGAAATTTGGAATCTGAATTGTCTATCGTCGGCAAGAAACGTGGCTTGATGAAATTATTGGCTCCGCTGTTGATCGTGGTTGCACTCGGATTGGCTGCGATGGCGACACAGTTGTCCGGAGAAGCCCAAGCCGGAAGTTTTATGGGCGCCGGATTTCTGATGCTGGCCGCGTTTTTAATGCTGGTTTATCAGTGGCTGCAAAAATCGAACCCAGCCGAGCAAGTGGGGCGCCTCAGTCTATCTCGCATGGCGATGCTAAGTGCTAAACGTAATCCGCTTCGTAGTACGTTGACGATTGGATTAGTCGCGGTAGCAAGTTTTTTGATCGCGGCGGTAAGCTCGTTTCGATTGACACCCAATGACGCGGGAACGGCCCGTTTTGATTGGATCGCACAAAGTAGCCAGCCTATTTTCTCGGACTTAAGTACGACCGCAGGTCAGGAAGAAGCACTCGGGCGCGATTTTACTTTAAGCGAAGGAACGGAAGTCGTTTCAATTCGTTTCAAATCCGGCGAGGATGCAAGTTGCAACAACCTTTATCAATCGACCCAGCCTCGGGCACTCGGGTTGCCGCCAAGTTTTGTAAATCGTTTTGATGAAGAGAAAGTGACTTCGTTTGCGTGGGGTGGAAGCCTCGCGACATCGGATGCCGAGAAAAAGAATCCATGGCACTTGCTTGATTCCCAAACGCCACATGCCGGAACCGAAGACGATCCGATTCCAGTGATGATGGACAAAAACACCGCCAACTACAGTTTGAAAATTTACATGTTGGGGACGGTCAAGAAAGTCGTTTACGACTCGGGCGAAACGTTCCACTACAAAGTCGTTGGTTTCTTGGCCAATACCATTTTGCAAGGCAGTTTGCTGATGTCAGAAACTGACTTTGTGGCGATGTTCCCTGATCTCGGCGGCTATCAATATTTTTTGATTCGTGATGGTGAAGATCAAGAGAACGGTCCAGAAAACGCTCCGTTAAGTGTTTCATCAAGCGTTGAGGTTTTGGAAAGTCGTTTGGGAGATCAAGGCTTTGACGCGCGGTCGGCTCCGAAGTTGTTGGCGAACTTTATGGCGGTTCAGAATACTTACTTGAGCACATTTCAAACGTTGGGAGCACTGGGGTTGTTGTTGGGAACGTTTGGTTTGGCGGCGGTTCAGATACGCAGCGTATTGGAACGCAAGAAAGAGCTAGGATTGTTGCGAGCTGTTGGCTTCAACCGCAAGAAGCTTTCCACGATGGTGCTGCTGGAGAACGCTTGGCTTTTGTTAATGGGATTGGCGGTTGGCGTTGGTGCTGCACTTTTCACAACGGTTCCCCATTGGTTCGTCGGCACGGCGTCTGTCCCCTGGTTGGCACTAGCATCAATTTTCGCCGCTATCGTATTGGTCGGCCTCATCGCCGGTTGGTTAGCATCGCGAGTAATCTCAAAAATGCCATTGCTCGAATCACTCCGGGCTTAATCGCATGGCGGGCTCAATCGCCGCGATGAGACAAGCGCGGGTATTGCAGCCTCAATTTAACGACGAGCCGGAAGGCGACCGTTTATCCGGCCACTGACGAGCGCCTGCAGTTGCTGTTTCGAAATTACAGCAGCGCGAAAGCAAACAGAGCGACGGCCGACGGCGCTAGCTGCGGGTCCAGAAGCCAACCATTATTCGCATAAGATTGAGCGGATTGGCATCGAAGTCGATGACCGCGCGATTGCCTTACCGTGAGGGTTTCCCGGCTTCATTTCATTTTTCAGCACTTAGACTCATCGCCTTGCTCAACCGATTCAGCTGGGCAACTTCACTGTTGGCAATCGCAGGTGCATCCATCCCATGGAAGAGTCTCGGACGCCAATCCAGACGGTTCTCCCAGTGAACTAACACTCCAGCGCTGGCGGAACTTCGGGTTAAGCGCTGCCAAATTGATTTGGGGAGGCGAAGCGGCGGGGTCCAGCCCGACGGTCGAGCCAACCCGGTACAAACACTAGGCATGCCGGCTAGTCGCTAAACAGGGACCTTCTTCAACGGCGACAATGATTGCGAGATCGCTCTTGGCTAGTCGGCACACCGATATGTTGAGGATCCGATACATCGCGATTACAGAAAAGTCATTTACCACTTGTCGCTTCCTACACGTTTTGTAGAATATCGCTTCTGCTAATTGCAAATTTGCCGGTGTGGCGGAATTGGCAGACGCGATGGATTCAAAATCCATTGGGGGCAACCCCGTGGAGGTTCAAGTCCTCTCGCCGGTACTTTGGAAAAGCCCGTGGAAACTCTTGTTTCTACGGGCTTTTTTTGTTTAACGATGAGTTCGTCACGCCGTTCGCAGGCTTGAGCAAAGGTAGCCAAACGACCAAGGCCAATACGTATCGCGAATATCGGTTTGATCCAA
>CAYZGP010000106.1:4919-22112 GCA_964478065.1 uncultured Pirellulaceae bacterium | reverse complement strand
TCCCATGCCTAGAACCGCAAGAGCCTCAGCCGGAAATGTCTGCTACCACGTCCTCAATCGTGGTAACGCGCGAAACACTGTGTTCCATAATGATGAAGACTATGGAGCGTTTCTAAAACTACTCAACCAAGCGAACGAACGTGTCTCGATGCGCTTGCTGGCTTTTTGTTTAATGCCCAACCACTTTCACCTGGTAGCTTGGCCACGTAAAGATGGCGACCTAAGCCGTTGGATGCAGTGGCTGATGACTTCCCACGTCAGGAGGTACCATCGTCACTACGACAGCTCCGGACATGTGTGGCAAGGACGATTCAAGGCTTTCCCCATACAATCTGACGAGCATCTACTAACGGTGATGAGATACGTGGAAAGAAATCCTGTCCGCGCCAAATCAATTCCTGTTCGCAAAGCCCAGAAATGGAAATGGTCTTCTGCCGGAACTCCCCCAAAAGACTACGAGCCTGTCAAACTTCATTCGGGTCCGGTAAAGCGAAAGGCAAGATGGCTGGACTGGGTCAACAAACCACTTTCCGAATCCGAAGCAAGTGCCATGCAGGAGTGCCTGCAGCGAAACCGCCCATACGGAAATGATCGGTGGCAGAAAAAAACGGCAAAACGACTTGGGCTAGAATCAACCATGCGTCCACGCGGGCGGCCCAGAAAGAATTAAAGTACAATGTCCCCTTTTATTTTGGCCCCGCGCCAAATCAATTCCTGTTCGCAAAGCCCAGAAATGGAAATGGTCTTCTGCCGGAACTCCCCCAAAAGACTACGAGCCTGTCAAACTTCATTCGGGTCCGGTAAAGCGAAAGGCAAGATGGCTGGACTGGGTCAACAAACCACTTTCCGAATCCGAAGCAAGTGCCATGCAGGAGTGCCTGCAGCGAAACCGCCCATACGGAAATGATCGGTGGCAGAAAAAAACGGCAAAACGACTTGGGCTAGAATCAACCATGCGTCCACGCGGGCGGCCCAGAAAGAATTAAAGTACAATGTCCCCTTTTATTTTGGCCAATGTTAGGCTGGCGACGATGGATCATTCTGCCGAATCGGCTTATGGGTTAATCAATGACGCTGCGCTTTTAGTTGATGATGAGAAGATCGTATGGTGTGGCCGATCCAGCGAGATTCCCTCTGATGCAGCCGCCCAGTCAATCGATTTGGAGGGCCGATTGGTTACCCCAGCGCTGATCGATTGCCACACCCACGTTGTGTACGGCGGTCATCGGGCAAACGAATTTGAAATGCGGCTGAACGGGAAAACCTATGAAGAAGTCGCTAAAGCAGGCGGTGGAATCATCTCAACTGTGTCCGCGACACGAACCGCCAGCCTGTCGGATTTAGTCGCGGCCGCACTTCCACGAGTTGATGCCTTGATCGCAGAAGGCGTTGCAACGATCGAAATAAAATCAGGATATGGTCTGGATATTGAAACAGAATTAAACATGCTTCGTGCTGCCCGAGCAATTGAATCGAAACGCCCGGTCACTATCAAAACAAGTTTTCTTGGCGCTCATGCAGTACCGCCCGAGTTTACGAACCGGCCGGACAACTACATTGACGAAGTTTGCATTCCAACACTACACTTGGCCCACAAGGAAGGCCTTGTCGATGCGGTTGACGGGTTCTGTGAAGGGATTGGATTCTCGACTGCTCAGATGGAACGTGTGTTTACAGCAGCAAAACAACTTGGGATTCCAGTGAAGCTTCACGCCGAACAGCTTTCCAACATCGGTGGTATTCAGTTGGCAGCTGAATACGATGCCATTTCTGTTGACCATATCGAATATGCGAACGAACAAGACGTCAAAGCAATGGCAGCTAAAGCGATGGTTGGCGTTCTCTTGCCAGGCGCGTTTTACACAATACGTGAAACGCAAGATCCACCGGTTGAGTTAATGCGAAAACACAAAGTCAACATGGCGGTCGCCACTGACTGCAACCCTGGCTCTTCGCCACTTGCCTCAATTTTGTTGGCAATGAATATGGCTTGCACCCTGTTTCGACTGACGCCGGAAGAAGCGCTAGCTGGCGTAACGAGAAACGCGGCTTTGGCGTTGGGCCAATCCGATTCCGGCGTGATTAGCGCTGGGAAGATTGCAAATTTAGCGATCTGGGATGTTGAGCACCCGGCCGAATTGGCCTACCGAATCGGCTTCAATCCTCTTTATAAACGCATATTCAAAGGCCGATTTTTGGGAGAAACAAATTGACGACGACTCTAATGCCGGGCAAAGTCTCCCTGTTGCAACTTGAACAGATCTATCGAAGTTGTGATTCAGTTCAGCTGGATCGCGCCGCCCACGCGCCCGTCGAAGCCGCATCGAAAGTCGTAGCCAACGCTGTTGCGAGCGACAAACCGGTATACGGTATCAACACGGGATTTGGAAAGTTAGCCAACGTCACGATTCCACAAAACGAAACGGAAACACTTCAGCGAAATTTGATTCTTTCGCACTGCTGTGGCGTAGGTGAGCCGTTAGAAATTCCGACAACGCGATTGATGATGACTTTGAAATTGCTTTCACTCGGACGTGGTGCATCGGGCGTACGCTGGGAAACGATCGAAATGATCGAGCAAATGTTGTCCGCTGGCGTGACGCCTGTCGTGCCTGTTCAGGGATCAGTCGGGGCTTCTGGAGACCTGGCGCCTTTGGCCCATATGGCCGCTGCGATGATGGGCGAAGGCGAAGCGTTTTTTGAAGACAAGAAAATGCCAGCAGCGGAGGCGCTCCGTTCGGCCGGACTAAAACCAATTTGCTTTGGCCCCAAGGAAGGTCTTGGGCTGATCAATGGCACTCAGTTTTCTACAGCCTGTTGTTTGGTCGGTTTTTTCGGCGCCGTTCGTAACGCGGCAACCGCAATCGTTTCGTCTGCGCTTTCGACCGACGCAATCATGGGTTCAACTGCTCCATTGACAGAAGAGATTCATGATCTTCGCGGGCATCGTGGGCAAGTTGATGTGGCTCGCGTGATGCGAAAACTGATGCACGGCTCCAAGATCAGAGAAAGCCATCGGGAAGGCGACACGCGTGTGCAAGACCCTTACTGCATTCGTTGTCAGCCTCAGGTCACTGGCGCTGCGATGGATCTATTGCGATTCGCTGGACAGACGCTAAAGATTGAGTCCAACGCGGTGACCGACAACCCACTGGTAATCGTAGACAAAAATCTGATTCTGTCGGGAGGTAACTTTCATGCCGAACCAGTTGCGTTCGCAGCCGACCAAATTGCAATCGCGATTTCAGAAATTGGTGCCATTGCCCAACGCCGAGTGGCGTTGATGGTTGATCCAACATTGTCATTTGATCTTCCGCCTTTTTTAACGCCCGACCCGGGATTGAATTCAGGCCTGATGATCGCAGAAGTCACCACTGCGGCTCTGATGAGCGAAAACAAGCATCTTGCACACGTTTGTTCGACCGATTCAACACCGACTTCTGCCAATCAGGAAGATCATGTCTCAATGGCGGCCCATGCAGCGCGGCGTCTTCAACGAATGAATACCAACCTCAATACGATTGTTGCGATTGAATTCATGTGTGCTATTCAAGGAATCGAATTTCGCGCCCCGTTAAAAACAAGTCCGTTACTGTTACGCGTGATGGAAAAATTTCGATCCGTGGTACCATCGTTGGAAAATGATCGCTTTCTTGCCAACGAGATTGATCAAGCTGCCACGATGGTTGCAGATGGTTCGTTGATTAATTCGGCAAACCTGACCATTTACAACGAATTTATCTCGCAGATCAGTGCGTAAACGCGATCGCATAGAATCAAAATCAGACGAACAGAGAATCAGAATTTAGATCGTTTCAGCCAGAACAAGTGCCATGAACAACCAAAGATTTCGAGGTCGCGATGTCATTCCACCGACCGGGACTGAGCTTACTGCCAAAAGCTGGTTAACCGAGGCACCGCTTCGGATGCTAATGAATAACTTGCATCCAGATGTAGCAGAGAATCCCAACGAGCTAGTCGTGTACGGTGGAATCGGCCGCGCGGCTCGGACTTGGGATGACTTTGACCGTATTGTTGAAAGTCTGACCCATCTCGAATCCGACGAGACGTTGTTGGTGCAGTCGGGCAAACCGGTTGGTGTGTTTCGAACTCACGAAGACGCTCCTCGCGTTTTGATTGCCAACTCCAATCTGGTTCCGCACTGGGCGACTTGGGAGCACTTTAACGAGCTCGATCAAAAAGGCCTGGCGATGTACGGACAAATGACGGCTGGATCGTGGATCTACATCGGCACCCAAGGCATCGTTCAAGGCACCTACGAAACTTTCATGGAAGCCGGTCGTCAACATCACGATGGCGACCTTACCGGAAAATGGATTCTCACAGGAGGGCTTGGCGGAATGGGCGGCGCTCAACCGCTGGCCGCTGTGATGGCCAAAGCCTGTTGCTTGGCGGTTGAATGTGACGAAACGCGAGCCGATTTTCGCTTGCGAACGGGCTACCTCGACGAAAAAACTCATTCGCTCGACGAAGCACTTTCGATGATCGAGACGTGGACAAACTCTGGTGAAGCCAAATCAGTCGGCTTGATCGGAAACGCTGCGGATGTGTTTTCTGAATTGGTCCAACGAGACGTCAAACCGGATTTGGTTACCGACCAAACGTCCGCACACGACCCGTTGCATGGTTACCTTCCTCGAAATTGGACGGTAGCTGAGTGGCAGGAGAAACAGAAAACGGATCCAAAGGCGGTTGAAAAAGCGGCCCGCGCGTCGATGCGGGATCAAGTCGCAGCGATGGTTGAGTTTCATAAACGAGGCATTCCAACAGTCGACTATGGAAACAACATCCGCCAAGTCGCATTTGACGAAGGGCTTGAAGCCGCGTTTGCTTTTCCGGGCTTCGTTCCAGCTTATATTCGCCCATTGTTCTGCCGCGGCATTGGCCCGTTCCGTTGGTGTGCACTTTCTGGTGACCCGGAGGACATTTACAAAACGGATGCCAAAGTCAAAGAGCTCGTTGACGATCCTGATTTGCATCACTGGCTGGACATGGCGCGCGAACGGATTTCGTTTCAAGGCTTACCCGCGCGAATTTGTTGGGTTGGATTAGGCGTAAGACATAAATTAGGACTCGCGTTTAACGGAATGGTTCGAACTGGAGAATTGTCGGCACCCGTTGTCGTTGGTCGCGATCACCTTGACTCAGGTTCTGTTGCTTCGCCCAACCGCGAAACCGAAAGCATGAAAGACGGCTCGGATGCAGTTTCCGACTGGCCATTGCTTAACGCACTTTTGAGTACCGCGTCGGGAGCGACTTGGGTTTCGCTTCATCACGGCGGTGGTGTGGGAATGGGGTTCTCGCAGCATTCCGGTTTGGTGATTTGTTGCGATGGCAGCGAAGCGGCAGATCGTCGATTGGAGCGGGTGTTGTGGAATGATCCAGCGTCTGGTGTGATGCGGCATGCAGATGCAGGTTACGAAGAAGCGATTGAATGCGCGAAGGAAAACGGGCTGAATTTGCCAGGAATTATTCCGAGTTAGGCAAACCTGATTCCGAGTTAGGCGATTCGGATTCCGAGTTAGGCTTCCGAGTTGGGCAATTCGGCATCACTTTCTTCTCCTGGTCGTATTAAAAAAAACGTCAGCACCAACCCAATCAGTCCACCCAAATATCCGGCGTTGTGAATATAAGCAACACGTAAGAAAGCCCACGCGTCGGTAACGCCAATAGCTTCGAATGCTTCGTCATACCTGGAATAGTCGGCTTCTGGGCCGAGATACAAACCGTATCCGTACCCGATCGCTCCAGTGGCAAACCCTGTCAAGAACACGACGCCGAATCCAGCAAGAATTTTCTTTGCCGCTACTGAGAACGACTGGTTGGGCAACATCCGCCTGGTCAAAATCCAAGCCACAATCAGGCCGACCCACCAAGTCGCAAGGAACCCGATGCAGCCGACAAAAAAGCGATCGCTCCACCCAAAATTTGCCCACCTAAATTGTTCATATTTGAACTGCGTAAAATATTCAGGACCGATCGAGTAAGTCACTTGGTCGTGAATCACGCCGTATGTTCCGGCAATCAAACAGCCCAAGACGCAGAATAAAATCAATCCTGGAACGTGGGCCATCGGAATGCTGGGAATCAAATACTTTCGCATTTAGTTGTTTGACGCGTGGGGATGAAACCAGAGAACGCCGAAACGATCGCCTACAAATTCTTCAAAACAAATTCCGTCATCAACTTTCGCAGGTGGGCCGCTTGTTTTTTGTCCCGAACCGCATGCCGATTGCTTGGATAAAGCATTAACTCAAATTGCTTGCCAGCGTACTGCAGTTCTTTGACAAACTGGATGGTGTTGTTCAAATGCACGTTGTCGTCGATCGTACCGTGAATCAACAAAAGTTTCCCGTGTAGATCTTTAGCTTTGTTATTCAAAACAGAAGTCGATTTGTAGCCTTCGGGATTGTCTTTTGGCAAACCCATGTAGCGCTCGGTGTAAATCGCGTCATAGTTTTTCCAATCAGTAACCGGAGCACCCGAGATTCCCATCTTGAATGATTTCGAATGCGTCAACGCATAAGCTGTCATATAGCCGCCGTAGCTCCAGCCCCAAACTCCAATTCGGTCGGAATCCACCCACTCGTTTTTCTTCAAGTGCTCAAGCCCTTTTTCAATGTCGGCCAATTCCGCCTGGGCAAAATTTCGATGCACAGGCCAAACGTGTTTCGCACTTCGGTAGCTTGCCGATTGATTGTCGCACATCCAAATCACGTAGCCCTGTTGAGCCAACATCTGGTGCCACAAATACCACTGCCCACCGAAACTGTTCTTAACCCGCGGTGCCTGTGGACCGGCATAAATAAACACAAGGACCGGGTATTTTTTCGCCGGATCAAAATTGGCAGGCTTGATCAACATCGCATCCATCGGCTGCTCGTTACCTGATGGGACTTCCAGGAATTCGGGATCAATGATGTCAATGTAGTTCAGCCGATCGTCCGACGACACACTAAATCGCCTGACAAACTCGCCATCGTTTTTACGAAGCGTATAATTCGATGGCTGATTCACATCGCTGAACGAATTAATGAAGTACGAATAATCGTCGCTGAAATCAACTGCATGACTGCCTTTCCCGTTTGTGATCGCCGTGATTTCACCAGACGTTAGATCCGCTCGGTACGCATGCATGTCAATCGCATTGTCGCGCGTCGCGGTAAAGTAGCAATGCTTTTTCTCTGGATCAACGCCCTTCAAACTACGGACTTCCCATTCGCCTTCGGTAACCGCGCCAATCAGTTTGCCATTTTTGTTGTAACGATAAATGTGGCTGTATCCAGTTCGCGGACTTCGCCATAGAAACTCGCCATCGTTGAGGAAAACCGGATCACCCGGCGAATCAATCCACGCTGGAGTTTTATCACGAAACAGAACACGTGGGTTGTTGCCTTTGGGATCGGTACTGACAAGATCAAGCCAAGTCTGAACACGGTTCTGGACTTGAAGCAGCAATTGCGATCCATCGCTCGACCAAGTCACACCGGTGATCAAAATTTCTTCGTCGCCATAGGAACTCAAATCAACCCAAGTGACGTTGGCCGGATTCTTTGCGTCAACAACACCGACTTTGACAGTTGGAATCGGGTCACCCGCTTTGGGATAGTTAGTGAATTCCGATTTTCCGCGAATCGGCATATGGTCCATCACGGTAAACGGTAACAACGGCGTTTCGTCTAGCTCCAAAAACGCGACCATGGTTCCCGTTTTGTCTTCGCCAGCGTCTTGCCACCAATAGCCTTTGAAATTTCCGCGGCCATAAAGCTCTTCCTGGTAAACCCAATCAAGTTTTCCGACCAAGTGTTTTTCATCCGCGGCAGCAACCGATTTCGTTTCGCGAGTTTTGATATCGTAAAAATGTAAACCTTTTTCGTTGCAAAACGCGATTAGAGATTCGTCATCATTAAAATTAAACAGGCTTGCAGTTACATCTGGTTTGCCCAAAACCTTCACCGCCTCTTTCGTCTTCTTCCCACCCTCGGTGTAATAGACGGCGGCATGGTTTTTAGCAGAAAAAATCACGACTTCGTTCGTCGTAGCGACTTTGGGAGTTGCTTTGGAAAGCGCGTCGGCAATTTCTTCCTCCAGCCCTGCGTCGAGCAAAGCCGATTTTACGTTTGAAACATTGAATGGCTGAGCCGGTTGATCGACAAAGGAAGCCGTTTCCGCGTCAAGCAAATAATCGCGACCGTTAACTTTTGTTTTGACCCAATTGGTTTTGCCAAACCAACGCGGCGAAGAAGGCTCGTTGCCAAGCAATCGGTTAGGGCCGTCGATCAGATCAAGTGAAAGTTTGCCCGACTTTTTGATTTCAGAAACTGCCGACGTTTTCAATTCAGTTGGCTCGGCAATTCTCAAAATTGGAAACTCTTTGTCAACAACCAGTGACGCGTCCAGAAAATTCCAAAACGCGAAACCATCGTCGGATTCCGATTCAAGCATGTAACTGACCAATCGTCCAAGCGGCTGTCCAGTGCGAACAACGAATGTGCTGGCAGAAATCTCACGAGCCTCACTAGCCCGTTCGCTTTCAATTCGCACCATTTTGTGACGTTGAAACGCTCGCTCGTTGCGATTCAGTTTCTTAATCGTGTCGAATTGAATATCTAGTTTCGCGTTAGCGTCTAAAGTTTCCACCGTAACGCCGTGCATCAATAAACGATCCGCGATCCGGGCTTGGCTGGCCGGGATCAAGTACGCAAATGGCATTGGGGTAGATTTTGTTGACTCGTACTTTCCAACAAACTCACACTCGTAGTCGTGCGGTTTATCGTCTTTGAATCCTTTGATCGGAACTTTTTTGTCAAACGCGACTACTTTGGCGTTAAGCGAAATGGTCGTCCGCGCCGGTTGCGTTTTCCCGGTCTGGATCAAGTCCTTGTCGACCGTGGCAAGCAGTTGATGAATGGCTTCATGATTCTCGGTTGAAAAATCGAGCAACGCCGAAACGAAATCTTTGGTCGCGATGATGCGGCCTTTGTAATCGAGATAGCTGTAAGCCTCAGAAAGGATCGCCAGTCGTCCACGCAATCCGACGTACTCTGTACTGTAGCGCGGTTCGTGACCATAAGTGGTCCATCTTGTATTTTGCCGGTTGAAGTTTCCGTAGTAGAAAGTCAACTGACCTTTCTTTTCCAATCGCTCCGTCACAGTCGGCATCATTTTTTGCCGCAAATAGTTTCGAATTGGCTCGGCCGTTGCCGGGTTGTGGGGAATATCATAAGTCAAACCGTATTGGTGTTTTGAACCGTTGGTCGTGTGGCAATCAACGAAGAGATGCGGGTTGGTTTTGTTGATCAACGCGACGAGCGCGCGTGCTTCGGGAGATTCAATTTTGCAAAAATCTCGATTCAAATCCAATTGCTGGGCATTCTCACGGCGTCCCATTCCGTTTACTGGGCCGACTTGTCCGGGCCGATTGTTGAGACCAACTCGATCGTTTCCGTCGGCGTTGTAATTGGGCGCAAAAAGAATGACATTTTTTTCAAGCCATGGATGATCGACGTTACCTGCGAGTTCACGCAACATCATGAGCAAGGCTTCTTTTCCTGCGCACTCGCCGCTATGAATATTGCCCAGCAACAATACAACATTACGTTCGTCTTGATCGCCAAGTGCATATGGCTTTTTCGAGACGATTGCGCCGACCATTTTGCGGCCTTCGACCGTCTCGCCCCAAACGAATTTCGAGACGTGATCTGCTTTTTTGTCGCAGGCGTTCACAAACTCAACCACTTCGGCGGAAAGGCTGGTAGATTTGAAGTCACTTTTCTCGGCCACTGTTAGCGGGCTTGGATTTTCGCTTTCGTTTCCATCCTGTCCCATGGCCGCGGTTGCAGAGAAATTCATAAGTGTTAGAACGCAAGTAAGTAGAGCAAGTTTTTTCATTTTCGACTCAAACGGTTTTGGACCAAGCGATATTTATGCGTGGCAATTCGTGTTGATGTTTTGCATTAATTTGAACGGCCTATTGGAAAACAAGGTAGTCGAAATGGCAACCATGAGCGAGCGAATTCCTAACGACTGGCGTGAATTCGGACACGATGAAATGGGTTAATGCTCTTGATCGCCATTAACAATCATTGAAGCAGAAATACGGAATCAAAAGATGCAGAAGCACTGGATATTCATCGGAGCCATTCACGCGGCGGTCGCCGTTGCACTCGGTGCGTTTGGAGCCCACGGTTTGGTGGACTTTCTCGCAGAACTGCATCTTGAAGATCAGGAATTGGTGACCAAACGACTGGGCGACTGGAAAACCGCCGCACAATACCAGATGTATCACGCGATCGGCATGATCCTAGTCGGGATCGTTAGCTTGTTCCGCAATAGTAAATCGCTCAACATAGCCGGATGGTGTTTTTGGTTCGGCATCACTTTGTTTTCTGGATTGCTTTACATTTTGGTTTTAACCGAAATCCGAATCCTTGGTGCGATCGTGCCGCTGGGCGGATTGAGCTTTATCGCTGGCTGGGTTTGTTTTGCGATCGGGAGTTGCTGTTTATCACGAGATACCGTTGGCGAGAGTCTTGTGACTTTGACTTCGACGAAGGAATGATTGGCGGTTCGAAGCCAATAATTAAGCGATGTAGAACGATAGTGAGCGATGTTACGCGATGTCGACTACGCCAAGCCGTGTTAACGAGGAATCAGGATGCAAATTGGATACTGCGGAAACGTCCACCCCGGCCGAACAATCGAAGAAGTCAAAAAGAATCTCGCCGAGTATTCAATTGCGGTTAAACGGCATGTCCGCCCCGATCAAGAAATGGGAATCGGGCTTTGGTTAAGTGCGACCGCCGCTCGCGAACTGGACGATCAAAACAAGCTTTTAAGCTTCCGCGATTGGCTGGCCGAAAATGGATTGATTCCGTTTACACTCAACGGATTTCCTTACGGTGACTTTCATCAAGAAATCGTGAAACATGACGTGTACCGGCCGACTTGGGCAGAAGTCGAACGTTTGGATTACACCGTGCGACTGGCGGAGATTCTCAACATGCTGCTTCCAGAGGGAATCGACGGAACAATTTCGACATTGCCACTTGGCTGGCCCGTTGAAGTCACAACTGGCATTTCGAATGTGGAAAACGAATTGTTTTGGAAATCCTGTTCACGAAATCTGATTTCCTGCGCCCAGCGGCTGCAAAACATCTATCAAGCAACTGGCCGCAACATCATGGTGTGTATCGAACCGGAGCCAGGATGCATTCTGGATACTTGGGACGATATCGTTGGATTCTTCGATCAGCATTTGTTTAATGGCGATGCGGAAACGACCGAAATGGTTCGCAACCACATCGGAGTTTGCCACGACGTCTGCCATTCGGCGGTCATGTTTGAAGAGCAATCAAAAGCCATCAATGAATACGCCAGCGCCGGAATTAAAATCGGCAAAGTCCAAGTCTCTTCGGCGATCAACGTTAATTTTGAGGGTGATTCGGAGGATGCAAAAGCCGCGAAGATCAACCAACTTGCAAGTTTCGCTGAGCCCAAATACCTGCACCAGACTTCGGTGCGAATCGGTGAAAACGTCGCATTCTACGAAGACTTAAATTTGGCGTTAGCCAAAGCCAGCGACGATCCGCAAGGCCAGTGGCGTGTCCACTTCCACGTTCCAATTTTCTCACAGGCGCTCGCCCAGATCGGCACAACTCAAACTGACATTGAGTTGTGCGTCAAAGCGATAATCGATTCTGGAAAACCGCTTCCTCATTTCGAGGTTGAAACGTATGCCTGGAACGTGTTGCCCAAACCTTTGCAACAGCAACCGTTGGCTGACGGAATTGCAAAAGAGATCGTTTGGTTCGATCAGTTAATGGAATCGATACTGTCTTGATCGGCTATCGGTTTGGCAGCGTGGCTATCGGTTTAGCAGCAGTCAACTCGTCGTCCAATTACTTAAAGCACATTGGCAACGTCCACGAGTTTCAGGAATTGGATCAAGATCATTGTCAGGCCGGCCAACAGCGCCAAACCGCTTCGAAGATATAGCCAGCTTGGCGGCGCGTCTCCCGGTGGCAGCGGCCTGACAATCAAGCAACTGACAATCGAGAAACCCACTGTGACCAAGAGCACCCATATCATGCTCGACCAAATCATTAATTCATTGCGATAGACGGCAGGCAAATGAATCGCCAACGCAATAATCGGGGCAAGTCCCGCGGTCAGAATGACGCGTCTCGATAAATTACTTCGAAATTTCCAACCAACAATATTTGAACAGGCTTGGGTCAGCGACACACAGACCGCAGTCAGAAACGGTACGAATAGAAACTGGTACAAATCGACTCGCTGGATGTTCAAAAACAAATTCGCTGACGCCATAAATAGAAATGGCGCAAGCACGTTATAAAGAACCGAGCGAACTCGCAGCTTCCATGGTGCTTCGGCGACATAGGACATCGTCAGGTAAATCGCATAGCCAATAAAAATCGGAAGCGCCCAATCAAACGAGCCCATCGCCCAGCATCCGTAACTGCTTAGGCAAAACACGATCGAACCACCTGCATTGAACGCCTTTGAAATATGCGCCACAACAATCACTAACGCCAGCAACGTGGCAAAACTAAAGTTTTGGATCGCCAAATCATAGACGTCGGTTTGCATTGTTTTTGTAAGCACCAACAAAGTGCCCAGCGGAATCCAAAGGTTGTCCGACCCCCCGAGCGAAATCAACTCAATACACATCACCAACAAACCGATCAGCGAAGCAGTCAAAACATAATGCCAAACGTTTGGTAGATGCCCGCTGCCGGCAAGCGGATCCCAGATCAGTAGCGGAATTAGCGCCGACACAAATGTGACGATGAAGAATGCGAGGCAGCCTGCGACACTTTTGTGTTCTTCTTCCACGCGGAATACTAGTTGACCGAACTTTTTTCCGATCAACGCGGCCGCGGAATCGGAGATAGCCAGGATTAAGATACAGATGACGAATTTCCAAACCACGCCGTTGCACAATACGAAACAAATATAGATAACGACCGGGTAGAACTCGGATCCTGAGCTCACCCGGTCGATTCCGTGGATACTTTGGAGCCAACGTTTCTTTTTGCTGACGACAAAAATCGCCCCCATGCTCATTGCAAGGCACAGCACGACCCAATGCGAGTGAATCAGCATCGGCAAGCTCAAACTGACGATGCCGCCACTAAAGTGAAGTAGCTTGCGAGTCCATTCGACCGGTGGCTTTTTTGTTCGATGCCAAATTTCGGCAGACGCGATCAACAAGGAAAAACAAGCGGCGATCAAACCCGCAAACATCCAATCGGAAGACTGCGGCGCGACGAAAAAGGTTTCGACTTGAGCAAACGGAAGCGTGAACGCAAGTTTGGGTGGCAGTTGGTTCAGGCTTTTTCCTCCACTTTGAACGCACTGTAAAACCAAGCCATATCGGCGTCCAAAAGTTCTTCGCCCAGCGCAGTGTGTTGTCGAATTTGAGTCGCAAAAACCTCTGGACGCTCGCGAGGAACAAGCATATTCCAATACGCCCATCGTGCCCCTGGCCGAGCCGACTCGATCAACTGGCCATAAATTTTTTCACACAATCCTTCATCGAGATACTCAAAAATATCGGACAAATTGTAGCCATCAAAACCGGTTTGCTGATGCACGATTGCGGCGTCTTGGATGGATCCGTGAAACAAAGTCAACCGATTCAATCCGGCGCGAATCGCTTCGAAATTTTCTTCGCGTAAGTAATGTGGCAACGCTTCGGTGACGGAGTAATTTCCGGTCAAAATGTAACGCAAGTAAGGATTCGAGTTGGTGGAAACACACGTCAGTGCATGTTTCGTTCTTGAGAGAATCTTTTCTGAAACCGAGCCTTCGACGTAACGAAAGAATTCTGGATCTCGGCCCAGCCTGGCCATCACAAAACGGCTGAAGAAAAAACGGAACAGCATTCGCCAACGAAACGTGTCCCATTTCGTGCGATAAAATTCGGATTGCTGGTCGATTGTTTTATCGGCCAGCAGTTGGGCGATTTTTTGTCTCGAATGAACCAGAGGCACGATGCGAGTTCGAAACGTTTTGAAGTAGTTCTCAAACTTGCCTGCGTGGATGAATCCATTTTCGATTTCAGCTGAGTGATTGTCCCAGAAGTTCGCAGCGTTCTCTGACAATCCCGATTTGATTTCCTGGTAGACGTGAATTCGATTTTCCGATTCGGTAACGCCAAAAAAAGCAAGAAGATGGCTATGGGAAAGCTGGCGGAACGATTCGCGCCGCAGTTCGACGCACGCCAACTGGGCAGGACTGAGGTCTGCAGCAACGACTTCTGCACCAGCCGCCAATAACGAAAACGAGTTATCGCCTGCCGAAGCGATTGAAAGATACCGTTTCCCCGGTGCCGGCTGGAGTGCGGTACAGAGAATCGACGCGTCTTCCCAGCAATTCGCATAGCGAATTTTTTCGAAGTCTGCTCGTTCCTTGATATGATTTGCCATATTGATCGGCTAACTTTTATTGTATCACTTTTGAAGCGGCATTAATCACCACCTACAACCGTTTTAAGAATGTGGTGGAATCCGTTTTCTATCTTTAAAACTTCGCGTGACAAACATCAACTTCGCCCATAACTTTCGTGTGCCGCGGCGAAATCACCAGCCGACATTGCGCCGATAATGGAAAGCTCACCGCACAAAATAGACGCCGCACAAATCTCGGAAAACTTTCTCGCCTTTCCGCTCCCTTTGCAGCCAATCATTTCCAGGCATTCACTGGCAGTCGGTAAATGCGTGCCGCCACCGACGGTCCCACAAATCAAATTGGGTAGCGAAACAGAAATATAGAGCTCGCCCGATTCGGTGATGTCCAACCGAGTGATACCGACCGCGGCTTCGCTGACGCACGCCGCGTCCTGCCCGCATGCGATGAACATCGCCGCTAGCCCGTTGGCATAGTGGCCTTGGATACCGATACTTCCGCTTTGAATTCCGCCCAAAGCGGAGACTTGCCAGTAGCTAAACATGTTTTCGACGGTCGAATGTAAAAACCGCCGGATCAAACGCGCGGGAATCGTTGCTTCTGCGATTAACTTTTTTCCACGCGCGGTGCTGAACGCTTGGGCGGTAGCCTTTTTGTCGCCCGACATATTGCCGTCGATGTACCAAGCCACCGTTTTGACCGGAGAGTTGGCTTCAATCCACTTACAAATGGCTTGCGTCGCAATTGTGACCATGTTTTGGCCGCCCGCGTCACCGGTTGTGAATTCGAATTGCAAGTAGACTTCTTTGCCGACGATTGATGTCTTCAAGTCAATGAGTCGGCCATGGTTCGTTTTCGTTTCAACAACAGTTTGCAGCTGATCAAACTTGGGAAGCAACCACGCGAGAAAACTTCCGACTTCTACCAGCGAGTGGAAAACGAAACACGGGGCACGGACTACCGATTCGGTCAAGCAAGCCGCCGTTACTCCACCAGCCATACTCGCAATCAATGCGCCTCGGTGATAGGACGCGACTAAAGCCCCTTCAGTGGTTGCCATGGGTACGTAAAAATCGCCGAATGCTGCAGTGCCATTAATTCGAAGTGGTCCCATGACGCCAACCGGAATTTGGGCCATGCCGATTTGGTTTTCGATATTAGCGGCCAGCGATTCTGGGGCCGCTTGCTGGCCTTCGCCTGCCAACTGGGTCGTATCGATGCCTTGAGCCATTAAAAGATCGCGACGTGAATCAATCGCTGCAGCAGAGTGATCATTTGTCCCTGTCAACCGCGGCGGAAGCGGATCGGTTTTATGGCTGCGCGGCGACAACCGCTTTTTTGCTTCATCAATTGATTGATCACCGAGGATTCTTTGCAGAATAATTCGGGCGTGCTCGTTCGGAACTGCCATGTTAGGAAAATGCCATATTATTAGTCGTGGGACCCCATCATGGCACCGTCTTCTCGATTGGCAAGGTTTTCGAACAGTTGCTGATCAATGGCTGAACTCTTAAAACGGACGCTCCCATCAGCCATTGCAAAGGCCGCGCCAAAATTGTGATGGCTGCCAAAACCGCCCACAAAATTGTTTGCATTCGTGCCTGCCAAATTGCGAGTTTTCCATAGCTGCTCATCAATAAATTCGCTTGCATTTCGCAATGTCGCTCGAGTACCAGAAGCCCAACCAAGATCTGAATCCAGTGGTGCAACTTCACCAATAAGAAATGTGTTACTGCTGCCGTCATAAATATCTTCAAAGCCGATCTTGCTGTTCAGAAAAAGTATCCCGTTGTTGTCAACATCGATTGGGGTTTCAACATCATTGTGACATCCTGCGTAATTTGAATACTCATTTGTCGCCGTTGCGCCGCCAATAAACGAAGGGCACCGATACAGCTCAATTGCTTGCTCTCGAGCCGGAATGTTGGCGGGTGCATAAGTTCCAATGGTCACGTCAAAATTGTTGGCGATCCCGCGCTGCTCGATGTACACCAAGACGTCAACGAGAAAGCCAACGTGGAGTCCGATTTCCTGATTGAGGATTGGACCCGCTTTATCCGTTACGCCAGGTGGAAAATGCTCGTGTGAAAATTCGTAGTTTTGACATGCCAGAGCGATTTGAGAGGCCTTGTTCATACAAACTGTCCGACGGGCTGCTTCGCGAACCTGCTGAACAGCTGGTATAAGCATGCCAATCAAAATTCCAATGATTGCAACGACGACCAACAATTCGACTAGAGTAAAAGCCGATCGAGTGCCCCGTGATTTTTTAAAGGGACGACTTGGGTTATTGTTAAGTCCCATTTTAATTTTCCTTAGTAGGTAATTCATTCAATTTAACCTGTTTTGAGCGCTGCGACACCTGATTTCCGGCTGTAATTTTGGCAGTGACATAAATACTAATTTCTTTTGATCCCTCCGCACGATCAACTGAAATCTTCACGGTTGCTTTGGATTTTCCATCTAGCTGAGGATCAACTGTAATCGTTTCTCCCTTGTAGTCGGCTTGTTTTTCAACGCTTGCCAAAGCATGAGACAGGCCACCATCAAGCAACCAGCGGGCTTGCTCAATCCGCAGTTCATTTCTCAATTGAATTCGGCTGCGACTACTTGAGCGAAGAATGGAAAGCATGATGACGGTGGCAACCGACAAACTGACCAATGCAATGACAAGGATGCCGCCAGAACGTTGATTGTAACGCTTTGGTTTTGCCCTTTTTGAACGGACGATCATTTCTT
>CAYZGP010000106.1:0-4819 GCA_964478065.1 uncultured Pirellulaceae bacterium | reverse complement strand
GAACGTTGATTGTAACGCTTTGGTTTTGCCCTTTTTGAACGGACGATCATTTCTTGCCCTCCGTTTTTTCGCCTGATATATCTTTAACGTCTGGCTTTTCAAGCTGTCGTTTTTCAATTTTTGGCTGTTCAATTTTTGATTCGACTTCTGGTTTTTCAACGTCTGGTTTTCCAGATGCCGGCGGCTCAGACTTGCTTAACGCTTCATCGGCTTTGTTAGCTTTATTGGGGTCGCTTGATTTGGCTGGCTTCTTGGCTGCGATTTTGAATTCCGAAACCGCTTTCTTCCATCGGTTTGGGCTAACACGTAGATACAGATCGACGGAGTCTGGAGTCAAAGCTGGTGGTGTAAATTTCGGCGTCGCTCTCGCCTGGGATTTTGCTTTCTTAGTATTGCCCTTCCTCACAGGCAACGTCTCGTTTCCTCGCTTTACCTCTAGTCCAACCCAATTCGGAAGTTCATCAGCGTGCCATTTCGCGATCGCGTTGGGAGCAAGTTTAAAAGAATTCACGCTTTGAGGAGCCGTTTTGTCTTGTGCAGAAAAACGCTGCACCAAGACGCCTTGGTCATTAATTTGATAGACGGCAGTGGCTCCTTCATCAAACCTCAATTCCAGCTTGGGTCCGTCAACAAGTGCCTTGCGGCAGGTTTGGACATCATCACGAAACTGCCGGCCTAGCCGCGTTAGCGTTTGATGACTTTCCTGCCGAATTTTTTGCACCCTCGCGTACTTCATCGTTTGGCGAATCCAAATCACATTCACCGTCAGCAACACGGTTGAGATCGATATCGCGATCGTGAGCTCAAATAGGGTAAAACCAGATCGACGAACACCATGTCGTAGCATTGGTTGTTGCAAAAATTGGCTTTGTCTACTGTTGTTAAGTTTTCTCCTTTGATTCATTCTTGCTTCACCTCCTCGTTAGCTTCTTTTCCGGTTTCCTCTGGCGAACTCGGCGAGGTATTTATCAACCAGCCTGACAGGATAACTGGTTTGCCAGGAAAACGGCGTTTCCAATCGAGTTGTAACTCGATACGGGTTCCGAGATTGTCGGTGACGAGTTTGCCCGCAAGAACAGGTGATCGCAAAACGGTTGCGCATTGGCTGGAAGGCTCAAGTGCCGCGATGGCTTCGGTGGCTTGCCCAACATTTAATTGCGTGATCGAATCTAGGTGATTACTTAATTCACATACTGCAATTCGTCGCTGGCCGATGTCTTTCCAAACGCGATTCGCGCTAACACAAATCGTTGTGATAAAACCCATAACGGTAATCATCAGCACGCACGTGACGAGGATTTCTCCCATCGTGAAAGCTGATTTCGAGTTTTGGATTTTGATTCGCATGATTTGTTTAAATTAAATATTTGCCGCGAGGCCGTTCATAATCGAAATTAGAGCCATAAAAATACTCAGCGCCGTCATCAATACGACAGCCGCCAGAATAATGTGCAAACAACTGAGCATTAATTTTACAATGACAATGCCACGAGTCTCTTCATAATTGCCTTGCGATAAAGCCCCTCGACGAAGCAACCAAGCCTGCGTTTCACTCAAATTGCACATCGCGAGCGGGCGAACTTCCTTGCGTTTGATGACTCTCGCTTTGACCAAAGCATTCCATTGGGCATTTCCGTTGTTGATTCGTTTATTCGCTGACGTAAATCGCTTAACCCATTTTTCATGGGAATAGACGGAAGCCAATTTCTTTACGCTTGCCGGGATAGCTTGCCCTATTTGCGTCACCAAAGCCAATATTCGCTTGCTATTTACGCCCGCGGACACACGCGGCAAATTCCAACTGGATGTCAGCCATCTGAACATCGCAGATATCAGATGTTTACCAAGAAAAAACATCGCCACAATGACAAAGAGCGCAAAAATGGGTGAAAGTGTAACGGCGATATCTGCAAGGTACAAAAGCGTATTGAAAACAACAGGAAGTTCGATGCCGAATTCCTCAAACATCATAAAAAATTGCGGAACGATTTTCGACAAAATAAAACCCAGAATCCAGAACACAAAAAACGCTCGAAACATCAACCGAGCTACAGCTCCCAAAGTCGACTCACCGGGCACTGGTGACTTACTCTCGGCTAGCCGTTCAATCAACGCGTATTCCAGCAAATCCAAGTGCCCTGCTTCTTTTGCAGTGCGCAATCCCACCCGGCATATTGGAGGAAGCAATTCACCATTGGCATCTAATGCGTCGACAAGGTCATTTCCATCACCAAGCGCGGTGGCAAACGACCAAATGTCTTGCCCTGTTCGGTTCTTAAACTCATTCGCAAAACCAGACATGATTTGCACGGGACTAACGCCGTTATGCCGACACACGATCAAAGTTCGCAACAACGAACGCTGGATGGGCGAGCAAGCTACGAACATTTCCTCCGCGATCTGCCCGCAGGCATATCGATTAAGTGTTTTCAAATTGTTGGATGTTTCGACCATTACCATTTACTTGACGTAAGCCCGGAAACGATTGCGATCAACGGCATAAACAGCGCCATAACGACAGCAAAAACGAAGAAAACAATTGCCAGAAAGATGGCCAGATTGACCAAGTAAATCCACCAGCTACTTGCATTGCTACTGCGATCCCAATAGTAATAAGCGACTTCTTTGAGCATTTCGATTTTCGCAGGCGAAGCAGGCAACGCCATAACCGAGTTTAAGAATCCGAATCGCTCGCCGGGGTAAAACGTGTCACGACTGATGACAGGAGGCGCGTGTGTCGGAATTTCAGTTGCTGTTGATACGGAAGTTTGATCGTCGGCCACTTGAGCCATTTCAGGTTGCCAAGCGATCGACTGAGATTCCGCGGTTGTATCAGGCACCGTTTTATCGGCTGCTATCTTGTTGGCCGATTTCGAATCAATTCGATCGCCGTACTCGTCCAGGAAGCTTGAGCCCCAATTACGGCTGAGCGTATTGACCCAGCTTTTGCCCGAAGATTCTCCAGCAAGCAAAACGGCTTCGTCCTCTTCGATGCCTGACTTAAGCAAATGAGCAAGATGCCACGACCAATTTCCCAGTGCTGTTCGGTCGCCGATCGTTTTTTGGTCAATGAAATTCATGTTCCCTGGTCGGCTGTCAACCGTCAGGCGATCCATCATCCAGATTGAAATAATCAACAACGCAGGAACGACGATACTCAGCCACCAATACTGACGTATTGTTTCAACAGCCCCAAGCACGAGCCTTGTGAAATACGGCAATTCAATGCCAAACTCAGCGAACATGGTTTCAAAAATAGGCGAGACAAAGATCGAAAAACAAATCAGGATCATTGCAAACACAATTAGCAACAAGAGTGGGTAGAGCAAAAGCTTTAACAATTGCCGCGAGGTTGCAGTGTCTTTTCCGACGGAGCAAAACGCATTAAGAACTTTATGAGCTATAACGTCTTTGGATTTCAGCGATTCCGTTTCGAGCTCAAGAGCCAAACAAAACGGAAGCACATCGCAACGCCGAAATGCTGATTCAATGTTATCTGAACCGGCAAACCAACGCTGGATTCCGCGCAATTGGTGGCGGGCCTCGGGAAGACTTGCTGCGAGTTCTCCCAATTCTTTGGCGATCAGCCCACGATTGGCCAAGATCAAATCCCAATTGGGTTCGCCAATGCTGGTTGTATCTGAGTGGTTCAATTGAACACCTCGTTTGCTTTTATGACTTCCTCCAACAGCGAGATAATGGGAGAGAACACAGCAAGGCAATATATCGCCGTAGCAACGCCACCGACCCCAAACAACAGAACACTTGGAATCGAAATTTTTAAGTAGTCCAATCGGCGACCGGCGAGCAACGAGAAATATGAAGCGATTTTTGTGACTTGAAGATTGTCCGAATTGATTGTTGCCGATTCAACATCAGCGATAGCTGCGGGATCAGCGTTGGTTAGTTGACAACTGGTCGCGACTGCCTCAGCGACTGGCATATTTGAATCAAGTAGTGTTTGCAAAACACGAAGCGCACGGCTGGCGATTTTGAATCGCATGTATTGCTTGCCGCCGAACCAAAGTGCAATCTTCCCTAATTGCCCTGCCATCATCCCGAATAAAATAGCCAACAGAACAATTCCTATTACAACCGCGACGCCCAAGAGCAGGGGCGAAGTATCAAATAGATCCGTCACACGATTGGCCGCTTTAGCACTTGGGTCTTCGCGAAGTCCATACAGCACGGGCGAAACATACCAAACGAAACAGCAAAGTCCTGCGGCTGTAATTGCCAATATTATCGCCAGATAAACTAACGCACCGCGAACGACACGAGCAAGCTGATTTTCGACGACCGAGTATTCGGCTAGTCCATCGAGAACAGGAGAAATCGAACCGGTTTGCACGCAGGTCTTCAATGCCGCCAAGTACTGAGGTGGCAGACCGTGAGACAAATCGGGCGTCTCAAGAGCCTTGGTGATCGGTTGATTTGCGTTAGGATCCAGCCCCTTGAGAATGGTGGCTTCAAACCGATCCAACTTCGCCTTAGTGAGCTTTGGTTTGCCCAGTGAAACTCCAGCTGCCAACACGCTTTTTAGCTCGTTGTGAAATTGCTTGAGTTGGTCAGCAGTCATTGGCAACCTGTTTTTTTTAGATTAAAACAGGTTAGCACATCTCAAATGACCAATACAGACCCGAGGAGGGAACAAACAGGCTCGGGATGAAAATCTGAGCGTTGTCGGCTTAGGTTGGCTACGTGAAAGCACCGACACATTGGCCGCATTGCGGCCAGCTCATTTGCCAAGCAAATTTTGGCCACGCTCATTTGGCCACGCACGTTTGGCCAACGGCCTCTTTTCACCGTAACCTAGGGC
>CAYZGP010000105.1:0-22259 GCA_964478065.1 uncultured Pirellulaceae bacterium | reverse complement strand
AAGAATCATCGGAAGTTTTGCCCAACGGCTGGCCTGCCGAAGTACGAGTTTTATCGAGTCGTAGTCGAGTGGCGATTCAGACATTACATCAAGCACGTTTACGAACTTGGTGCCAGAGCCATATTGCGACTTGTCCGCATTGATGCCATTTTTGAAATCAAACAACTGACCAAGCGTTGTTCTTTGCCACGGTTCATCGAAACTGGAGAACCGCATGCATGGATTCAGGTCTTCTGGCTCAGGCTTCAATTTCTGCTCCAAACGGAGTTTCGATTCCTAGATCTGAGCAATAAGTCGCTATTGTTTCATTCGCTGACGATATTGAAGCATCAAGAGTCCGAAGCTCCTTGGCAACTGCTCGCAAATCTATCGCTGGCTTCGGTTCAAACGTGTCGACATATCTTGGGATGTTAAGGTTGTATTCGTTTTCGACGACCAGATTCATTTCGGCAATGAACGAATATCGGTCTTTCGTTTGACGATTGCGATACGTGTCAACTATCTCGTCGATGTCGTCTTGGCGAAGTTCGTTCTGATTGCCAACTTTCTCAAAGTTACCTTCGCCACTTGCATCAATAAACAGAATGTCGTTTGGGTTCTCGCGGCACTTCTTGAGCACCAAAATACAAGTTGGAATGCTTGTTCCGTAAAACAGATTCGGCGGCAAGCCAATCACAGCATCGAGAACATTCAACTCTTCGATGATGTAGCGGCGAATGTGAGCTTCGGCTGCGCCGCGAAACAGAACGCCATGCGGTAACACCACCGCCATCTGACCGTTCTCATCCAGATGATGAATCATGTGCTGGACAAACGCAAAGTCGGCTTTCGTTTTCGGTGCCAACTTGCCGTACTGGCTGAAACGATCATCGCCCTTGAACAACTCGCGAGCCGACCACTTCGCCGAAAAGGGAGGATTGGCAACGATGGCTTCAAATCGCTCTTCCTCATGCTGCGGGTGTTCCAGCGTGTCTTCCTGCTTCAGATCGAACTGCCGGTAATGCACGTCGTGCAAAATCATGTTCATCCGGGCAAGGTTGTAGGTCGTTCGATTCAGCTCCTGACCGTAGAACGTGCCGACTTCGTCCACTTCCCGGGCCACTCGCAGCAGCAACGAACCCGAACCGCAAGTCGGATCGTAAACCGACTTCAAACGGGTCTTGCCGGTGGTGACCAGTCGAGCCAAAACCGTGGAAACCTGCTGAGGCGTGTAGAACTCGCCGGCTTTCTTTCCGGCTCCACTGGCAAACTTGCCGATCAGGTATTCGTAGGCATCGCCCAGCACATCCGATTCGGTGTCTTCCAGTTCAAAGTCAATCTTGTCCAGATGGGCCAGAACTTTGGCAATCAGTTCGTTCTTCTGGTTCTCGGATTTGCCCAGCTTGGACGAGGTCAAATCGAGGTCTTCGAAGAGCTTGTCAAAGTCGTCCTCGCTGTCGGTGCCCATCGTGCTTTTTTCGATGTTGGCAAGGATGTCGGAGAGGTCGCCCAGAATGAAGTTGCTTTCGCCTTCTTCGTCGTTGTCGCGGTTGCCTCGCTTGGCAATCTGGCTGAACAGTTCTGACGGTTTGAGAAAGAACCCCAGCGTCTCCACCGAGTCGGCTTTGACGGCTTCGAGGATCGCCTGGCCGTCTTCGGTGTCTTCGTCAACGTCCAGATACGCGATATCGTCCTGCTCAAGGATCTTGTCCGCGTGCAGGTGCATCTTTTCGGACAGATACTTGTAGAAGATGAAGCCCAGGATGTAGTCGCGAAACTCATCGGCGTTCATCTTGCCGCGCAGCTCATGAGCGATCTTCCAGAGCTGGCCTTCAAGTTTGCGTTTTTGGTCTTCAGTCAATTGTCGTTCCTTCGATTACCGCAACAGGCCTCGCCGACGATAAAAAATTATGGAAATTCATGGCCACCATCGTCGTCCCGCCTAACTCCTTCACCAAGCGCATGCTGTAGCAAGTTGCCAATTTTTTGTTCATCTTCTGAAAACCCAAATCGTTTCAACACTTCGACAATCTGCTGCTCGGTCGGTTTGACTCCGGCTTCGTTGAAAAGCTCGATAGCCGTGATGATTGTCTTGTGATCCATGTTTTCCATTTCCAAAACCATTTCAAGCGCTAGAATGAACAAGGTAACAGACAAGACATAACCTGTCTAAAGGACCAAAATATGGGTCAACGGAAGCATGAAGAAGATGGGGGTTGGGGGCAATTGCGCCCGCCAGAAGGCGAATACTCGCTGATTGGCGAAACCAAAACAGGCCGACTTGAGCGAATGGCCGCACGCCAACGTTGGGCGATCCCAGACGCATCCAAGCCGGAAATAATGGCCCGGCAAATCGAAATTGCGACGGGCGAGAACGATATCCGGGGGTAGCAAGCGTCTAAGTGCTGGGGCGGTCCCTGGTTCCACTAAATGCAGCTTTTGCGAGTTAGTGGGTAGATTAAACGGCGTTCCAACAGAAAGCAAAGCTGCTGGGCATGACGGCGGGACTCGTTGAAGAAGAAATCAACAGCGAAGAAGAAACAACCTGCACACAGACGATCGAACTCTTGCAGGCCAACAAAGGCTCGCAATGCTCGATTGTTTTGGACGATGGAACTGTGCTGGCTGGCAAAATCGGCAAAGCTCTGGTTAACGAATCCATGCAAGCCAGTTCGGCAAACGATCACCTCAACATTCGGCCGATTTATGGCGAAAAGCCGTAGGAATTGTCCTTGGCCGAGAGCTTGCCAAGTCATCACGCGGCGAATATTCGGCCGGCCCAGGTTGCGATCAGATCCGCTACATAGCCGACGTCTTGGGGTTGATTTACGAGTAAGTGATCTGAACCGTCAAGCGTAATCAGTGATTTGGGTCCGCCGGTCCAAGCAAAAATCTCTTCTGCGTGTCGAAAGGCCAGTGTCTCGTCAACGGGCGAGTGGAAAATCAAATGTGGGATGAGTATTTTCTCGATCGCAGATTTAAGATCGTTGTTGGCAAGGCTTTCCAGCAACTGCTTCCGCATCGTGTGAGTCCGGCCGCCGATCGTGACTTCGCCAACACCTTCGGATTCAATTTTCGGATTCTGACTGCCGAGAAACTTCGCCAAATGTTTTGTGTCCGACGGGGCCGCCAATGTGACAATCCCTTTGGCTGATGGGATCGCGCCACAGGACTTCATCATTGCGGCACCACCCAATGAATGTCCGATCAGGATTTGGGGGGCCTGATGCTCTTGGGTCAGCCAACCAACGGCGGCTTGTATATCGGCCAAATTGGATTCGAAATTCGATTGCGAAAAATCGCCCTGGCTATCTCCCAGTCCGGTAAAATCGAATCGCAGCACGCCGATGTTGTGCTTGGCCAGTCCGCGGCTAACGCGCACGATGGCTTTCAAGTCCTTAGTACAGGTAAAGCAATGGGCGAATAAAGCGAACGCGCGGGGCTCACCTTCTTGAGGAAGGTCGACGATACCGCCAAGCCGAGTGCCGGCTGCGTTGTGAAAATTGACTCGGTGGCTGGGCATGTTTTTACAGTTGCAGTTGCAGTGTTCAGTTGGCAGTTCGGTTGTCAGGCGCCCGTTTTTTGCCGTTGGATTGTGGCTTGTGATCGGGCGCTGTGCAATACCATGAACTCCAACCTGCCTGTTGACTGCATTCACTGCTACTGGATTACTTGACGCGGAAGACGTAACTGGTTTGCATGTCGCTGAACCCGCGTGGGACGATCTCAACAACGTCCGCGACAGAACGGCTGAGGTAGCGAATGTAGCGTTCGGTCATGATGACTTGAGAGAGAAACTGCCCGCCATATGAACCGATCGACATCCAGTCAAAGTCACGGCTTCGAAGTTTTTCGCCTTGGCCGTGAGCTGCAATTTGCTTTGCCAATGGCCGATCTTTCAATTCCGTTTCTAGCAACGAAAGACTTCGCTCATCGATGAAAGTCAGGTACAGCAATGATCCCTTTTGAACCACACGAGTTAATTCGAAAAACCACTGGGAGTGCAATTCGCCAAGGTGGGTAAATACCGATCCCGCATACGCGAAATCGAAATGGCCATCGCGAAATGGCAAGTGTGGGACCGTCGTGCAAACGGAAAAATTAAACCACGGATAAAGGTTCTCGATACACCAGAAAATTTTGTCTGACTGAATGTCAACGCCATGCAAATTGCACTTTCCAGCGAGGTCGGCAAACCATCGCAACAGTCTGGCGTTGGCGACTCCGAATTCAAGAATGTTTTTGGCTTTTCCAATGTCGAAATTCAAGTCGCTAAGAGTCGCGCGAATGATGTCGACTTCCTTTTTGCCAAGCGACAAATATTGCTCGCTGGTTTCGCGATATTCCATATGCTCGTGAGGTGGCACAGGAAGTTCTGCCGAAAGATCATTTCGCAAATTCATGGCCAGCGAGTGTTCGTGATCCAGCGGTGTTCCCGGTACGTAGATTTCGCTGGTCTTGGCTTGTGGTTTTTCTTGGATGCTCACGAGCGTGCTTTCTTGAAGTCGGGGTCAACAGCTTTTTCGATGCGAGACTATAACAACGACGCTAATTTGCGGAAATAGAAACCGCGCGATATGAAAACGAGATAAACGCAAACGTGGAAGTTTTGAGGTTGCGATAGCATCGTTTTGGCCAACAAATAAGTAAGTTGGATATTCCTGTCCGACAGTCGTGAATCTGGAAAAGACGGTTGCATCCTACAAGGCTTCGCTTTTGATTTCCTCTTGTTTGCTAGCACGAGTCAGAGCAACAAGGTCTTCATCAGATCCTGACTTCCAATCGTTCGCGTTGATGTTAAGACTTCACCTGCTTGGAATCCGGCCGACAAACCGATCGACGCTGACATCGCCCGGACCCGGTCGTAGATGTATTCCTTCTCTGGCGGGAACTGCGTTTTGTAGCATTTCACCGCTGCGATTTTTGTTTCCAGTGTTTTTGAAATGTCGAACACAAATTGCTTGGCAGCCGATCCGCTCCAGTCGGATTCGTAAAACAGAGAGTAGTAAAGCTGTCTCGAAATCGGATGCGTTGGCAGTCCGTCAAAATGCTCATCCCATTTGCTTAGCCGGCTGTAAAAGATCGCGGCGTCGGTGATCTGCATGGCTTGCCAATGATCGGGAGAAGCCATTGGCGTTTTGCCACCAAGTCCCATGACGATTTTGGGGCGAAAGATTCGAAACTGTTTGGCCAGCGCGACACGGGCTTGGAATGAATCGAACAGATTGCGATTGGGAAGCTCGAGAATCACACGTTTGGCGATCCCCAGTGTTTCCGCTGCCGTGTGGGCTTCGGCGACGCGAACATCGGGCGACGGGCAATTGGGAGTCGGCTCGCCATCGGTCAAATCAACGATCCCCACACGCAGGCCTTGTTGAGCCAATCGGGCCAGCGTTCCGCCGCATCCGATCTCACAATCATCTGGATGGGCTCCAACGGCGATCACGTCCAACTGTTCTTCTTCCAATTTCGTGTGTCCATTTGATTGATCTTGGGAATTCAACCCTGATCATAATCAAAGACGGACTTTGAATTCTATATGGAATTGTTGTTGGCAACTGACCGCGTACGGCATGCGATTCGTCGCTATTGATCGATGATGCAATTGCTTTTTTCGAGGATCACTTGCCGAATTCGATACTTAGAATCTCATTAAGCGGAATGTCAACGGTTTTATCTGCGACGGAAACGGTAACCGAGTTGGAGTTGATTTTTGTGATTTCGAAACCTGTCGAGCCGCTGAGCGTTAGTTGCTGACCATCGATCAAGCGTAGTTGTCCAGTGCCCGGTTGCTGGGATTGTGGTCTGTTGGTCCAGATAGTAGGGACGGTGTACGGCCACGCTTTGGCGTAGTTGACTGATTGAAATTGTGGTGTTGGATCATCAGGATCTACTTCACCAGGTTCTGAGTCCTCAGATTCTTCAGCGTTTGGGTTCTTTGAGGTAAGTTTGGGCGGTTGGTCTTCTTCACCTTCTTCAGGTTCGATGAAGTAAATGGGTTGTTGAACTTTGACTGCATCCTTTTCCCATGAATATCCTTCTTCGGTGAAAGCCAAGTTATTGACAGGAATTCGGCATGTTGGGAAAACCAGTACTTGAGCACCTTTTTCAAAGTCAGTGGCTTCTGGGTAACGAACTCGGTTTTTGGATGACGAGAGCGCGGCGATTTCGTTTGGCTTGAACTTCAAGTTCGTGAATTTCTCGCTGGTCAGCGTTGCACCCGGTTTGACAAAGATCGCGCTTCGATCCTTGAGTACGGCCAGCCACTTTTTCTCTTTGAGGGTGGCTTCTTCGACAGCGAATTTCAATGAGCGCACTTCGTCCAATTTGATAGTGATCTTGGAATTGTCGGTCATGTTAATCGACACTGTTTCATTGCCGACTTTCAAGTTGTTTCCGCGAATCGAGTCGCCATTCTTTAAGCTTACAACTGAAAGCAGAGGTTCCGGTTCGACGATTTCTTCCGTTTCATTCGGCTCTTCTTGCTCCAGCTCTGGTTTCTTTTCGCCCTCAACGATAAGCGGTTCGGGGGGACTTAATTTTGGGTTGGAAGCTGGGGCTGGCGGAGAAAAACAAACGTGGTCCACCGCGTAGTCTTCATCAACATCATGATCGATGCGAAACAGGTACGGGTTGGCGATGATACGAATCTTGGTGATCAGTTCGTTTGATTTGATGCCGCTGAATACACAACTTTTATCTGTAGATTCAACGGATGCCAGAATTTGACCGTCAGCATTGTAGGCCTCAACCAAAAAGCTGCGTGGGCTATTGACGCGGGCCATGAACAAACCGAATTCGTGGACTCCTGCTGGAACCGATTTTTGATTCGGCATGCAAAACTGGAATTCCATTATGCCTTTAAAACGCGAGACGTAGGTGCCCGTATTTTTGTGAATGCAGATTGATCCTCCAGAAGTAGGGGCGTTGAATCGAAAAGGATAACCTGACATGCCAACATAACCATTTTCTTCGGTTCCGATTTTCAATCCCATCGGAGTGAACACATTTTCAATGTTGGTGGATTTTTTGAGTTTTGAACCGGAGGGAGATTGGTTGAAGTCAACCAGCACCTGTTTGTCGTTGTAGAATTCATTTTCATGCGTGTGGAACATTCTGACTTTTACTTCCGACGCAACTTTTGTTGCAACCTTGGGTTTGACGGGCTCAGAAATCAGTTGGATATCAGATCGCGGAAATGAGAATTTTTGGTTGCGGTATTGGCAATCGAGATTAAAGTTGCCCGCATCGCCTTCGAGCATTGATCCGTCTTTGAGGTAAAGCACATCAAATTCGTTGACGACTTCATCGATGTCCATGTCGAGTCGATCGAGGATACGTTGGATTCGGTATCGTACTTCGAATTTTGGATTCTCGACTTGAGCTTTGATGATTGACAAAAATCGTCCGCCAGTTTCTTGCTGCGAAAGTTTTTCTTCTGCTGCATTACGCTGCAGGTAGTCGGAGCTTTCAAGCTTCGTGATGAGCCCGCGGACTTCGGCTACCTGTTGGCTGGCAGGGGCGTCGCTGAGAACAAGTTTTTTAATGTCGGAAAACTTGATTTGTCTTTTCGACATTTCGCCATTGTTGAGAACGGTCGTCCAGCTAATTTCCTGGTCACCAAGTTCGGCTGTGATTACCGAACCGCGATCAAGGCTGATTTGGAAGTCATTGGCGCGTGCTGGATTGGCAATTGCTAACGCGGAAGCAAGCAGGCTTGAGAGGATCAAACTCTTGGCCAGTAAACTTGAAAGGCAGTTTTGCGCGAATCGGATGCGATTTTTCATTGGACGATATTGGGTTGATGGAAATCGAAATGCAGGAAGTCGAAGTTCACTTAAGATTCTAGATTGTTTTTTTGAGTGTTGATTTTGGGTTTTCGGTCTCGTTGAAATCCCGGCCTATTCGTTTTTCTTTCGCAATTCGCGTACGTCAACGTAGCGAAACGATCCGTTGTTTTGCTCCGCCAGTTTCGTCATGAAGTTAATGCTTTGTTGCATGGGGCCGATTCCGAACTGAATGCAGTGAATCTGGCATCCGCCGGCGAAACGATTCATCAGTTTTAATTCAGATTCGTTTAGTTCCGGGTAACCGCCATCGGTCATCAGTACGATCACGTCTGGTTTAAAAGCAATTGCCGCCACCAATCCATTTTCATGGTTGGTCGCGCCGTAGGCTCCCAACGAATCAATAAACCCGGGGACTGCGTTTTTGTTCTCATCCGTCGCTTTGAGCATCTTACGAGTTTTCGAAACGACTGTCGTTCGTTCATGGTAGCCGATAATTTGAAATAGATGGTGCGATTCCAGTTTATTAATAGCAGCAGAAAGTTCTTT
The DNA here is from genome assembly GCA_964478065.1 of uncultured Pirellulaceae bacterium. GTDB lineage: Bacteria > Planctomycetota > Planctomycetia > Pirellulales > Pirellulaceae > Mariniblastus. The sequence goes on along the minus strand of CAYZGP010000105.1, from coordinate 13,944 downwards.
TCGTGAGGCTCGAATTACGTCCAGACCGCCGGCTCCCATGCTTTTGGAGCGATCAATCACAAACGCGAACGAGCGTCCATTTAGGCCTTCGGAGCCAAAAATGCTGAGGGTGACTGGATCGCCGATCGGTGCTCGTGATTTGAGCAGGCGTTGATCGGCACGAATAAGTTCCAAATCTTCTTCTGATAATTCGTATTGGCTGTCCAATTTTCCTTTATTGGGAACATCTGCCATTTGATTAGCGTCCAACTCGGTGGTTTTGACGGCTTCGGCTCCAGTGAATTCTGGGCGGTCAATTGACTGAGCCGCTGCAGCCAGAGGGGGTGGCGTGTCGGCTGATTCTGCTGCGTTGGGATTGGAAGCCGGTTTCGCTTCTACGTCTTCGGGCAGGTCGTCGGCAGAAAGATATTTGGTTTCTTTGTCCTGTTTTAAATTGGTAAGCACAATTCCCGCGCGAATGACTTTGTCTGATGAGCCTTGGGTTCCACTGGAATAACCTAAAATGATCAAAAAAGTGGCTAATAAAAGATGCGTGATCAGCGACATACTAATGGGCCGCCATTTTTTCTTTTCCCACGTTGCCGCTGAAGGTGAGTTGGGCTCAAAATTGATTTTGGCTTGAGAAGTCATTCCTACATTATTTCATGTTCTGGCCGTTGAACCAAGTTTATTCCTTCAACATTGCCCGGCGATACTAAAAAGCGATGTCAAAACGAAATACCATCTATTTCCCGTCCTCTGAACAAGATTTAGCCAATGTCGTATTGCTTTTTTTCGTTACACCCTCGTTACGACCGTTGGGGATGGTTTGCCGTAAAAAAGAAACGTCAATGGGTAGTGGGCGAAATGGACGCAAAACCCAAGATATATGACCGTCAGAAAAATTAAAATGTTTTGAAAAAAATCGAAACAATCCACATCCTCTTTGGTTGCCACGATTTCCGCTACAAAGTGGCACACAGGTAGTCTCGTGGGTTAGAATCGTATTGGGGTTGGGAGACGTCTAGTTGAGACAAAGCAATCGAGCGTTTTCCAATCACAAATTGAATTTTAAAATTACGGCTACAACGGTTGTTCTTTCCTCAGCCATTTTTGCCAATCGACTCCTTTGATAAATCAATCCCTTGAACAGGAAGAGAATATGAACGATCGCGTTTCTGGTGGCCAAGCCGAACTCAGTAGTGATGATATTAAGTCGTTAGAGAAGTTGAGTGAATCGTATAAATCGGTTCGTCAACAACTTGGCAAAGTCATCGTTGGCCAGAACGAAGTGATTGAGCAATTGATGATTGCGATTTTTGCCAAAGGCCACTGCCTCCTCGAAGGCGTTCCTGGTCTGGCCAAAACGTTGATGGTCAGCACGCTTTCGGAAACACTTAATCTGGATTTTAGCCGAATCCAATTTACGCCTGACTTGATGCCGTCAGACATCGTTGGAACTGAAGTGATTCAAGAAGACAAAACATCCGGTGCCCGTGAGTTTAAGTTTCTCAAAGGTCCAGTGTTTTCGAACATCATTTTGGCAGACGAAATTAACCGTACGCCTCCCAAGACCCAAGCGGCTCTTTTGGAAGCGATGCAGGAGAAACAAGTCACCATCGGCGGTGAGCGACATGAGTTGCCACAACCGTTCTTTGTGTTGGCGACACAAAACCCGATCGAGCAGGAAGGTACTTATACGCTTCCCGAAGCCCAGCAAGATCGTTTCATGTTCAAAGTGTTCGTGAAATATCCGTCTTACGATGAAGAGTATCAAATCGCCGCAACCACAACGGCTGATCTTTCAACCAGCGTTGATCAAGTTCTTTCTGGTGAAGACATCATTCGACTTCAGCAATTGGTTCGACGCGTTCCCGTGGCCGCTCACGTGATTCACTTTGCATTGCGCATCGTTCGCGCCACTCGCGTGCTCGAAGACGATTGCCCGGAGTTCGTCAAAGAGTCCATCTCCTGGGGTGCTGGCCCGCGTGGTGTTCAGAACTTGTTGCTGGGTGCAAAGGCGCGTGCCGTTCTTGAAGGACGAACGTACGCAACGACCGATGATTTGCGTGCCGTCGCCAAGCCTGTGCTTCGCCATCGTGTGATCACGAACTTCAACGCGGAATCATCCGGAATTACTTCGGACGACATTATCGAACGATTGCTGACTGAAATTCCTGAGCGAAGTGACGGTGACCAAATGGCTCCTGAACTTGTCAAGGCATTTGGCTAGTTCGAGCGTTCGACGCGGAACCGTCGTCGTGGATTGCACTTAAGTTTTACAATTGAGAGTTGATGTCTACTTCTGAACCAACAGGAACCAAGTATCTCGATTCCAAAACGCTTGACAAAATCAAGCGTTTGGATGTTCGGGCGCGGGTCGTGGTGGAAGGTTTTATTACCGGCCAGCACCGTTCGCCGTACAACGGTTTCGCTATCGAATTTGCGGCTCATCGTGAGTACGCACCTGGCGATGACCTTCGTCATATCGACTGGAAAGTCTGGTCCAAAACCGATCGTCTCTATATTAAAGAGTACGAAGAAGAGACGAACCTTAAATGCCACATCATTGTCGACTGTTCAAAGTCAATGCGATACGGCGAAGCGAAAGGTTCGGGAACCAGCGATGGATGGAGCAAGTTCGATTACGCCGCGACGGCCGCAGCGAGTCTGGGCTACATGATGCAGCAACAGCAAGACTCCGTTGGGATGGTTTTGTTTAGCGACAAAATCGACAAGAATTTTAAGACGTCTTCTCATCCGTCGCACATGAAAATGTTGTTTCATGAGCTTGAAAAAACGGAGCCCGCAAAAACAACTGACGTCAGCGAGCCGTTTTTGCAACTTGCCGCTCAGATTCGTCAGCGTGGAATGGTTGCGATTTTCTCTGACCTGTTCATTGATCCAGATGAACTCGGCAAGGCGCTCGCGCAATTCCGTTTGCGTCGACATGAGGTGGTTGTGTTCCATGTGATGCATCATGACGAATTGGAATTTCCATTCCAAGACAATACGTTGTTCAAGGGCATGGAGGTCGATGCCGAATTGCACACCGAGCCGCGTGCCCTACGCAAGTCGTATATGGAAGCGGTCGAGCGATACATGACACGCGTGAAAAAGGTTTGTGCCGTGGCGGGAATCGATCACGTATTGCTTGATACATCAAAACCGTTGGATGGGATGCTTTCAAGTTACCTTAACTTCCGCGCAAAATCGCGCCGGAAGCTGGTCTGAGATTAAAAATGGCGCGATAGAGCTACGAGACGATTGACGCCAAAACAAGATTGACACCAAAACAAGACATCGGGATTAACTAGGAACTAAGGGATATGCTCAGCTGGCTATTGAATCCGTGGATGCTGTTGGGAGGGCTCGCAATCGCGTCCCCCATTCTCATTCACTTGCTAAACAAGCGACGGTTTAAGATTGTCGACTGGGCGGCGATGGATTTCCTGTTCGAAGCCGACAAAAAGAACCGACGCCGGGTTCAGCTTGAGAACTTTATTCTGTTGTTCTTGCGGTGCCTGGCGATGGCTTTGATCGCACTCATGCTCGCCCGTCCGTTTCTTCCGTCAAGTATTACGGGCGCACTTCAGCAGGCTCAGAAACTTGAACGCGTGATTTTGATTGATGATTCGCTCAGCCAGCGGGTGCTCAATAATTCCGTTCCGGCGTTTTCGGGCATCAAAGATAGTGCCAAAGAGTTGATTCAGCGATTTGCGGAATCTGACAAAACGGAAGACTGGTTAACCGTGATGCTGACCAGTAATCCGGATCAGCCGTTGCTTGCTAATGAACCGCTTACCCGATCCACGCTCGCTTCGTTGACTCAAGCGATTGATGATCTCGAATGTTCTGACAAAGTCGCCGACTACAGTGTCTCTCTGGGGGAACTGAATCGTTACGTTAGCGGCCAAAGAGAAACCGGTGGGCGAGTTTCGTATTTTTATTCTGATATGCGTGAGCGGGATTGGGTCAATACGCTTGATTCAGATACCGAATCGTCACCCAATAAATTGCTGACTCAAGTTTCCGAAAACACAATCGGCTGTTTTCTGATTGACATTGGAAGTCCCGACGATCAGAACCTTGCGATCACCAGTGTGCGGCCTGAAAATTTGCAGGTTGCCGACAAAGTGATTCCCTTCAATGTACAGGTCACCAACTTTGGGTCGCAGACAGTCAATCAAGTTCGCGTTTTGCTGCAAGTCGACGATGGGCAGCCTGACTACGAAGTCATCGCGTCGATCGCACCAAATCAGACTGCAGAGCTTTCGTTCCGTTACGTGTTTCCAACGCAGACTGATCCTGCCGGCGATTTGCTTGGCGATGAATCGAACAAGCCACGTTTTGCGAACTATAAAGTTCGCGCCGAAATCGACCGGCAGTCTCTTGGTGATGAAGGCTTGCTTGCCGATCAATTGCTCGAAGATTCAACGGCACTTTATGCCTCGCGTGTAAAAGACGGCATTTCTGTATTGCTTGTTGATGGCGATCCTTCGGCCGCGTCGGAGCGAAGTGAAACTCACTACTTGCGCAGTTTGGATGTTGAAGGAACTGGACTGGAGACCGAAGTTGTTACCGTTAGTGAATTGGAAACAGTTTCGCTTTCTGATTACGAAATCATATTCTTGTGCAACGTCGACGAAGCCTCACCTGACCGTGTCAAATCGCTTGAGCAGTGGGTAAAAGATGGAGGCGCTTTGGTGGTCATGCCTGGTAACCGAGTTCGCGCTTCAACATTCAACGGGACTTTTTATCGCGATGGTGCGGGGCTCTCGCCGTTGTCGCTGGTCAGTATGGTGGGCGACCCGACGATGGCTAAGTGGGTTAATTTTGAAATCGACCCGCAAACCCACCCTTCCCTTCAAGTCATCGTCGATAGTGATTCGGCCAGTCTTAGCAACGTCGATGTGTTTAGCTGGTGGACTTCGGAATTGCCAGAAAACCTGATTGGAAAAACGGTCCAAGTGCCGCTGCGGTTGAACGATGAAAAGAACTCGCCTGCGATGGTTGATCGAACGTTTGGCTTGGGCAACGTAATCGTGTTTACAATTCCAGGCGATGGCGACTGGACGATGTGGCCAAGTAGCCCAACCTATCCGCCAGTGATGATTGACTTGATTGACTACCTGGTTGGATCCGGTGGCGAGCAAAGCACCGTCGATCTTGGTGGCAGTTTGAATTATCCGGTTGATATGTCAGCTTACGAAAGTCGTGTTGCACTTCGCAATCCTGACAATGAAAAAGTCGAAGCCGTTGCCAAGCCCGTTAATGATTCGGAAGAGGCAAAAACAAGTGTGCTCTACAAAGTCGATTTTGAAGGCATTGATAAAAGTGGTTTTTACGATCTCGAATTGACCCGGCACACCGGCGAAAAAGAAAAAGTATTGTTTGCTTCCGCATTGGACCCCCGCGAAGGCAATTTGAAACGGCTGGCAGCCAGTGCGATGGAAGGTGACTTTTTCGGTGACAAGGTTACCTTTCTTTCGTCGACGGAACTAAAAGAACAAACGGTTTCCGGCGGCAACACCGAGATTTGGCTGCAGCTTTTGATGGTCTTGTTTGGAGCTTTAATGCTTGAGCAATTCCTCGGCTATTTTTGGGGAAAGAAACGATAATGAGAATTTCAAACTTCATCATGATCTCGAAATTGACTTTTGGCGCCATCGCGTTGTTGGTTTCGCTAATGGCTATTCCGGACTACGCCCACGCCCAACAAACGATTCGGTTGGTTCGTGCACTTGTCGCGATGCAAGATACGGAAGATGTGGATGCAGAGTCTGGCGCGATCTTAAAAACGTCGCCGGATCTCGAAGGCGTTCTGGAGACGGCCGAACGAATTCGCAAAGACGGTAACTACCGCGTGGCCGCTCAGTTGTGGCAAGAAGTTTTGAAGCAAAGTGGCGATGCTTTGTTTTCTCCTGATGGTTCGGTTTACTATTCGCTAGGCAATCAGATCGAAGCGATTCTGGCAGAGCTTCCACCTGAAGGCTTGGTTGCGTATCGCGTAATGGCTGACGCTGCTGCAAAAGAGATTCTCGCACAGGCTGACGGTCCAACTGACGTGACGGCGCTCAATAAAGTTGTGCGGCAGTATTTTATCAGCTCACTTGGTGACGATGCCGCGTTTAGTCTTGGTTGTATTTATCTTGATCGTTTTGATTTTATTGGTGCCCGGCGGATGTTTGAGAAAATCGCCAATAACTATCCCGATCCATCCGTTTCTATGGAAGAAGTCCACACGAGAATTGCACTTTGCCAATCGTTTCTGGGCGATGTCAAAGCGGCTGAAGTTTCGCTGGCTAAAGCCGACGAGATTCAAGCCAATACTGACCGTGCGGAAATGGTTCGCAAGACGCTGGGTAATCTAGTGGCTGGCGAAGGCAACGTGCTGGTTAATTCAAACTGGCAAATGCGACTGGGTGACTCTCGTCGGTACGGAACGACGTTGGCTGTTCCAGATGAATTCATGCTTCACGATTTGGCTGCGGTTTGGCAGTACTATTACGAGCCGAAAAACAAATTCGTCAAAGGCGTTGATGTTGATGGAATCATGTTGAGTGGTCAGCGAGCGTCGGGCAAAACTGTTCTTGACACTCGAATGAAGATGGAACGAGACATGATTGATAAGTGGCGGGATAAAACCTGGCGACCCGCTGGTAATTTGCTCATCGATGGCGATCGAGTTTTCTTTAAGACAGGCGGCGACCTTTCGGTTTGGAGTCGTAAGAAAGTGGAAAAGCTTTCGCAGCTTTCAGTAGAACAAACCAGCCTCGACCGTGCGATTGCTTGGCGTAGCGTCTGGCGAAACGCATTTCAAATTGATTATGCAACGTCGATGGCCAATAAAATGGCAATCACTTACGGTGGTAGTACGGCACAAAACAGGAGTGGGCCACTGCCATCATCCGCCGCTGAAATCCAGTTGTTTGGCGATACGATTTTCCAGCAGATGTCGATTCACAACGGCCGGGTTTATACGATCGAAGGCAAGCCGTTTGATGATTCCAACAAGACAGCGAAACGCAGTATTACGGCGGCGTATAATGCGACCTATCGCCGGTCACGAGAAAATTTCTTGACGTCTTATGATTCAGTGACAGGTGAGGTTCAGTGGAAACTGCCTCGTGAACCTGAAGAGTCTGAGGATGAAAGCGACGTTTTGACTGAGGTCGAAGAGACGCCTTGGCTCTCAACGGGTGGCTTTATGGCGGCTCCGATTGGTTTTGGTGATATGCTTTTGGCGCCCGTGAATATCGGCGGCGCGATCTCGATTTACGCTCTTGATCCAAATGACAATGGCAAAACAATTTGGAAGTCCTTTTTGTGTGACGAACCAGAGAACGGAGCCGTTGCTTGGGCGCCGATTAATCTTTCTATGGATGGAAGCGATCTGTTTGTGAATTGCGGAATGGGCGTCGTGTTTGTTCTCGATCCAGCCACAGGTACAGTTCGTTTTGCGAAACGTTACGGTCGAGTCGGAACCGCGAGCAACATGGGCCGCAATATGGGCGCGCAGGTGACCCGAATGAATTTCGATGGCTGGTCAAGCGACATGGTGATTCCATTTGGGCGTCAGATGGTTTGCTTTAGCTCAGATTCAGACACAATCGAAGCCTACGATCGCAACAACGGCAAAATGATCTGGCGAAGTGAAATGAGTCCGATCGGCTACAAAGTCGATTATTTGTTGGGCGTCTACAACGACATGCTTTACGCTGCCGGACCGGAAACCATTGTGGCGTATGATCTCAAAGGCGAAGGCCGCATGATCTGGGGTGCCGATCAGATTTTTGATGGCAAACAATCACTTGGACGTGGCATGTTGACGCCTAACGGAATCTATATGCCGGTCGAAGACAATATCTACTTGTTTGATCTGCTTGGTGACAAAGGGAAGGCCAATATTGTTGCCAAAGTCCATGTTGATTTGGGAACCAATGCTCCCGTTGGAAACTTGTTCAGCGACGGTGAGCGGATTTGGGTGCACGGTGCCAATCGTGTCTACGCATTGGGTAAAGCACCAGAAGAAGATGAAGACGACGACGAATAAGCGTTTGATTTGTGGACCAACAGAAAAGTCCAACGAACTTAATTATACGAGCCGAGTACTACGTTGAATTTGATTGCAAAAAACAATTTTCTTGAGTGGGCATTAGGAGACGATCCTCAGCGCGCCGGCACGCCGCAATTGCAGTGGGCCAACATGCCAGAATCCTGGGGTGTGTTCGTTTTGATCGCCGCCATTGCTGCCGTGATTTTTAGTGTGTTTTGGATGTACCGCCGCGAAATCGGCACGTGCCCCAAAGGCGCAAAAATGGTGATGGCTTGCTTGCGTCTGGCAGTGTTGTTGCTGTTGATCGCGATGTTTCTCAAGCCGTCGGTTTTCTATCAACAAGTCAATGAAATCAAACCTACTATTGCGATGCTTCGCGATTCCTCTCTGTCTTTTGACCGGGGGGATAACTATCGAAGCGCCGATCGTGTGACTCAGTTGGCTAAAACGACGGGCATTTCGGCGGATGAAATTGGCTCAGGAAACATTAAGCGTTCGATGCTTGTCAACCAAGCATTCAACAAGAACCCGGAACTGCTTGAATTGATTCGTGACAAAGGTGCCATACGCGTCGTCAATTTCTCTGATGGGAATACGCCCGTCGCGGTCATCCCTGCAATTACGACGCAGGAAAAAGAAAAAGCTGAGCGAGAGGCAAAAGAAAAAGCCGACGGCAAAACGGATGACGGCAACGACGAAGAATCTGCTGCTGTTGAGGGTGCAGATGGAACTGGAGAAACGGATGGGCTGATTCGGGACTCCATCCCCGATTTGGAAGCCAATGGTTTGGGTACTGATATCTGGCAAGCCCTTCGTGAGTCGCTTGATGATCCAAATCGACTTTCGGCAGTCGTGTTGATTTCCGATGGCCAGCATAACGGCGGTGAAGATCCGCTTGAGATTGCGAAAAAGGCAGCTTCGCTTGGGATTCCGATTTTTGTGATCGGCGTTGGCGATCCCAACCCGCCGAAAAACCTGTCGGTCAATGAAGTTTACGTTCGCGATAAAGCTTATCCCGATGAGCCGTTTGAAATCGAAGCCATTTTGCAATCGAGTCAAGTCGGCGACACGGGAATGCCGTCGCGGATTGAAGTCCAACTGATCCAGCAGGCCGTTGATTCAACTGGAAAACCTGGTACACCAGAACAGGTTAAAACCAAAGACGTCGAAGTCCCCATCAATGGCGGACGTATTCGTGTCGATTTCGATCACGTTTTGAATCAACCTGGCAAATACGTCTATACAGTCCAAGTCGATGCACTGGACGACGAGACGGAAACGGATGACAACGCGCGGCTTTCCTCTGAAATGGAAGTCGTTGATGAAAAAGTCAAAGTACTTTTGATTTCGGGTCTGCCAAGTTGGGATTACCAGCAAGTTCAACGTCTGCTTCAACGTGACCAAAATATTGCTTTGACCTGTTGGCTTCAGTCGATGGATGAATCTCGACCGCAAGAAGGCAACGAGCCGATCACGAAACTTCCTCGGTCGATGGAGGAGTTTCGTGAATACAACGTCATCATGTTGATGGATCCCAATCCGGATGAGTTCGATGCTCAGTGGCTGGATTTGTTGAAAGAGTTTTGTAAAGAGCGTGCCGGCGGCGTGATGTTTATGGCTGGACCGCAATTCACAAGCCTATTTGTGACGATGAATAGCTTGAAGGGAGTGCGGGATATGCTTCCCGTTCGTTTTGGTGACATCGAATTTATCGACACCGTTGAGGCGCTTGCCTCAGCCAAGGATAAACGTCCGGGCAAGATGCTGCTGGTCAATCACAACATGGATCATCCGGTGATGAGTTTCCGAAGTGATCCGGCAGAGACGACGAAGATTTGGAATTTGATGCCGGGTATCTTTTGGAGCTTTCCAACGATGTCGCCCAAGCCAACCGCACGTGTGTTGTTGGAGCGAGGCGATCAAGTCAATGCAGAAGGCAATCAGCCGTTGTTGGTGGCCGGTCGATACGGTGCCGGTAGCGTTTTGTATATGGGCTTTCAAGGCACATGGCGATGGCGTCCTGTCGGCGTGCAGGCCCAGTATTTTGACCGGTTCTGGATTCAAGTCGTTCGCTATCTGGTCGAGACTCGATCGCTTCAAGGTTCGCGACGCGGATTTATTGATGTAGAAAAAACAGAGTTTGAACTTGGCGATCGAATCTTGTTGGTCGGCCGCGTTTTGGATGAGCAGTTTAAGCCATCGACGCAGGCGATTCACAAAGCGATTGTGAAAACAGATGACGGAAGAACGCAAACGGTCGAAATGAAATTGCTTCCCAACCAGGAAGGCAGTTACGAAGGAACGTTTGTGGCGCAGCGGATTGGCAGTTTCGAAGCCACGATTGATTTGGGATCTGGATCATCCGATGGAAAATTGATTGATCCCATTCCGTTTCGCGTTGTTCCGCCAAGTGCCGAGTCCGGTGCGTTTTGGCTGAACGAAAAAATGCTGAGAGAAATTGCCGATCAATCGGGCGGAAAGTATTTCCGCTTGGAGCAGATCGATCAGATTCCAGAATTGCTGCCAACGATGATTACGCGAGCTGAGTTCAACAGCCTTCCAAAACCGCTTTGGGATGGCAACTGGATTCTACGCTGGGGCATGTTTATTTTGCCCGTGTTGTTGTTGTCGATCGAGTGGATTATCCGCAAGTGGTACAAGCTCCTTTGATCGATAGTAGGTGGTTACGCCCGTACAATGGCGGACCATTAATTGAAGACATTTTGAAAAACTAAAACAAAAATTGAATGATGGATTGAAGCGAGGCAGCGGAACAATTTTTTAAATGCGAATGTTCAAACGAATATTCCAGATCGGTTCCCGAACGCGTCGCTCAGTCAAAACAGGAAATAGCTATTTCATGGCAACTGCAACTTCATCAAAACAAATGCCCAAACCGGTTCGCCGCAAGCTGAATCGGATGCGGGGCAAATTGACTCGCTGGATTATGGTCCATGGCGTTGGCCGTTGGCTTTTGGCGATCGTCGCGATTCTCGGCGCGGACATGCTGCTGGACCGCGTATTCCGAATGGATGCCGCTCAGCGTTTGGTCATGTTGGTCGTGATGGCGGTTGCGGTCATCGCTTATTTTGCCTGGCGCGTGGTCAAGCCCATGTTGGCTCGGCCCAATGATGACGCTTTGATTTACGAAGTCGAAAGCAAGAACCCTGGCCTCAAAGAAAACTTGATCACAGGTGTTCAGCTTTCGCGCGAAAAAGACTTGCGGGCTCAAGGTGTTTCTGCGGCACTTGCAGATGCGACGATTTCCAATGGCTTGAAGCAGGCTGAGGCAATCGACTTTGGCAAGGCGCTGAATCTTTCTGAGTACATGAAGAACTGGGTGCTTTTGCTGATAGGCGTTGTGCTGCTGGCCGGAATTGGATTCGGCGTCACGCAGACGAATTTCCTGCGGACTTGGTTTAATCGAAATATTATGCTGCTGGACGATCAGTGGCCGCAGTCGACTTATTTGGAAATCGTTGGAGCCAAAGACGGCAAACTCATTTTGCCCCGAGGCAACGACCACCGGCAAATCGTCGTCGTTCGCGAAGACAGCAAAATCACGGATGTCAATGTTTCACTGGAAGTCGACAATCCCGGTGGCCGTACGATTCATGGAATGAAGCCGACCGGAAAACTGGATGGGCGTGAACGTGTGTTTATGTTCCATAACGTCTCATCCAAGTTTCGTTTTCGGGCTTCAGGCGGCGACGATGTAACCGATTGGGTCGATGTTGAATTGGTTGAACCACCAAACATCATTGAGTTGGATATGAATGTGCTCATGCCTGAATACACGGGTATCGAAAAACTGCCTTTGACGGGTAATGGCCCTCATTCAGTTTTGGTTGGTAGTAAACTTCAGATGGCAATCACGACTAACAAACCGCTTTCAAAAGCGAATTTGAAACTTGGCGACGAAGTCTTTGAAATGACGCAGGGTGCGGACGACAAACAGTTCGAGCTTTTGATTCCAGGTGACGAAGGCGAGTTGCGTGGCGGCGAGTATGAGTTTGAGCTGGTTGATACCGGCGGGTTAAGCAGTTCGCGTCGCTCGAAATTCAAACTAGCGATCAAAGAAGACGACATTCCGAAAGTTCGTGCGAGCTTGTTGGGGATCAGCGGCTTGGTTTCTGCACGAGCCATGTTGCCGACTTCGTTTCAGGCTGCCGATGAATATGGGCTGACGAAATTGGCATTCGACTGCAATTGGAAGCTCGGAGTTGACGACGAGCAGGCCGTTGTTCGCAATATTTTGTTTGACGAACTTGGCATGGTTGATGGGAAACCAGTTCGAAACCACAAGGACGATCGGGTACTCGATCTGTTGGCGTTGAAATTGACGCCGGGAACGAGTTTTAAATTCGCTGTCGCTGCGTCAGACAACCACCCAGAAAAACCAAACGTCGGACGTTCGCAAGAATTCTTGCTGCGAGTTGTTTCCGATGAAGAGTTGCGAGCGGATCTGCTTCGTCGTGAAATTGAGCAACGAAAAGCTTTCGATCAGGCGTATCAAGTTCAATTGGAGCTTTCGACTGAATTGCAAGCCGTGGCGGCACGACTTCCGGAGCCTGGGGCAAGTCAGGAAGAGTTTGACGCCACACGTGAGGCTTCGTTTATCAACTTGGTGCAAAACCAAAAAGGCATTGGTACCGCGATCGACCGTATCGCCAACCGCTTTGAAGAGTTTCTTGTCGAAGTCAAAAACAATCGGCTTGATGAAGCCGAAAATGAAATTGCTCCTGATCAGCGAATTGAGCGACGTTTTGACGAGAAAATTATCAAGCCGATTCGTCGTTTGGATCAGGAATTGGTTTCGATGGCCACTCGTAACTTGGACAACTGCCGTCGGGCGGCAACAACTCCAGCGGAATTCGAGCAAGCCGTTGGGCAAACCGTTGCGATTCACAATGAAATTCTCGAAGAGATGAAAAAGATTCTGAGCGCGATGAATGACTCGGAGAGTTTCCAGGAAATCATCAACGACATCTTGGAAGTTAAGAAAGAACAGATGCTATTGCTTAATCAGGGGATCAAAAAGAAGAAAGATCCGTTCGATAAAAAGAAAATTTTTGATAATAAATAATTGTTTTGTCCGTTACATTGGTACTTCTTCTCGGTTTAAAAGATTGCCCAAATCTCGTCCTGTTGATTTTGGAGACAGAAATGAAAAAAACGCTTTCCCCTTCACCGCTAGCGGTATTCTTTTTGGCCGCCATTTTTGCGGTCCTTGGCGTCGTGCCATCCATTGCACAGGATGACGCTCAGCGAAAAAGCGAATTGGGCGTTCGGCAGCGCTTGATCGAACTCAAAATGTTAGAGCTGGAAAATAAGCTCACGGTCATCGCGGAAAAGCTTCGTGAGAAAGAGCCGAAACGGGCGGAACTGCTTGTTGCTGCCTATCAGCAGTCCAAGGAAAAATTGATCTCGAAGAAAATGGCTGAGGCGAGCGAATTGCTTGATCAAGGTAAATTGCCTGAAGCCGAAAAAGTGGTCGATGAGGTGATTCAGAATCTCGAGGCTCTTGTGCGTTTGTTGACTGGGAACACAGAGCAAACGCAATCCAAAAAAGAAGAGATGAAGCAGCTTGAGAAATGGAAAAAGAGTATCGAGGAACGGCTGAAGGAAGAAAAAGAACAGAAAGCCGAATCTGAGAAGGTTGCCAATCCAGAAGACGCTGTGAAGAAGCTTGAGGCGCAGATCGCCAAACTCAAAGCACTTATCGGTAAACAAAAAGATGTTATCAAGGCGACTGAAGACAATGCCAATGAAGGGTTGAATGCACTTGATAAAGTTGCTGACAAACAATTTGAAGTTCGTAAAGCCACCGAAGATTTGAAGAATGAGATCTCTGGCGACAACGTCAAAAAAGATTCGGAGATGGGGACCGATACGCCCAAGGATCC
>CAYZGP010000104.1:5255-22270 GCA_964478065.1 uncultured Pirellulaceae bacterium | reverse complement strand
GTGATGGTCAAAGCAAAAAACCTGGATGCAAAGTCGTTGATCGATGCGATGAACGCGGGCGATTTCTATGCATCAAGTGGTGTTGAGCTTGAAGCCATTGAGTTGGTTGATAAAAAGTTAACGCTCAAAGTCAAAGCCGAAGAAGGCGTTACGTATACGACACATTTCATTGGTACCAAAAAAGACTACGACAAGAAATCGGTTGCTCAAGTTGACGGTAGTGGAAAACCGATGCGTGCAACACGTCTTTATTCCAAAGACGTTGGCGCGGTGTTGGCGACTTCTGATTCGACCGACCCAAGTTACACGTTAACCGGCAATGAGCTGTATGTACGTGCGGTCGTGACATCGAGTAAGCCGCATGTCGATCCGTCGTTTAAGGATCAGAAACAACAGGCTTGGACGCAGCCGGTTGGCTATTGATGAATGCGGAATGCGGAATGCGATTGTGAATTCTTGAATTCAGTTCTTTGCGTTAGGCTGACTTTTTTTGCCATCCTGTTTTTCGCTATTCTGTTCTTTGGTAGGTGCGCCGTGTGCTTCGGCCCAGGCTTTGTCTTCGAGGGCGCGTTCGATTTCTTGTTGTTTTAAGAATTCTTCGTTGCGTTTGCGTAAGGCTATTTTCTGCTCGTCAGTTAATATCTCGCGAGCAATTCTGCCGCGAATGTTTTGTACGGCGTCGGCTGTGTCCATCTTCAGGTTGAGCAACTTGCTTTCTAATTCCAGATCATCATCACTGGCCGTTTCAAGAATCTCGGCACGCTTGCGAATGATCTCCAGAAAGTCATCGTCGCAACTCAAGGCAAGTTCTTTACAGCGGATGAATTGCTCATCCGTTAACATATTGCGGACATGTGAAATCGCGTATTCTGCCCGGAGGTCTGGTTCATACGCATACAAAAGCAATGTTGAGTTTTTGTGCAACTGAGAACGGTTATAAGTTCGGCCTTTGCGAGTCAATGTAAAAGCCGGCTTTTTGACCGTGACTTTCGTTTTGGATTGAGTCTGCTTGGGCTGCTGCTGTTGCGGACTCTTGATCGCAGGGGCGGTTGTTGCTGCTTGATCGTTTTTTTCTGTGTCTTGAGCAGACGGAGAAGCGGTTGCGCCAGACGATAGGTTGGCAACTTTGTCATTCTTGCAACCCGGTAACGCCAAAAGGCATATGGCGATGGCGACCATTTGAGTTGTTTGGAAGAGAAACGCCATGGCTGAGGTTCGCGGATTTTGAATAGGCTGCACGTTCACTTGATCTCCAGAGTTATCCAAACGAAATCTGTTGACGCCCTTGGGGTAGAATTGACTTTAAAATTTACATCTGAAACGCCAGCGTGATACGAAAAAATCCCCAGCCGGGTTCGACTGGGGATATTTTAAATACGGATATTCGGATTCGGCAAATACAAAGTGGTTGTTTGCCTGACAATTCCGATCGTATGGACAAAAAGAAAAAATTTAAGCTTGAAGCTTATTCTTCATGAACCGAATATTTGAAGCGCCCCTCTTCAATCGAGACGGCGTCTGCTGGTTTGAACTTAGCAGGGTCAAAAGTGACAGTTGCTGTTTGTGCGTCCATGTCTGTTGATACGTCAGCTACACCCGGTAGCTCATTCAGCTGTTCTTCAACAGCTGTAGTTCATGACGTGCCTCAGACCATGCCTTCGACGAAGAAGGTAACAGATTGGTTTGCACTTGCGTTAGCTGTGTTAGTGTTGGACGCGGTATTTGTTGTTCCCGCTTCACAGCCCAGCAAGCCGATTGTTAAGACGGCCGCTAATCCGGCTGTCAAAACACCTTGCGATAGTGGTTTCATGTTTTTCTCTTCAATAAAGAATCGTTAATCCTGGACGGGTATTGTAGGTAAATCAAAATCGAAGCTGAATGGCGAAAAATTCTTTGAGTCCAATTTTCTTCACAATATTGTGAAGCACCCTACGAACACTAAAATCGGTGCTTATTTCCAAGTACTTTAACCTACTTAAATTTGATGGTCTGTCCGAGGTTTATTGATTCATTAACATGATTTTGAGGATCAATGTGCGAATAAATGGATCTCTAGATTTGTCGTTTGAAGAGGCATTTGGCATGCAGAGTTTGATATCTAACAATCGCATGGTGAATTTGAAAGCAATATGATTCCGAAGTTTTCCATTCGTCAATTGTTGTTGGCAATGATCGTAGTCGGCATGATCTCTGCATGTATGGCTGGAGCCTCACGAGGGTATCGAGTTGCGTTCGCGTTGTCGGTCGCAATTTTCTCGACTGCCATTCCGTTCATGGCGTACGCAATCGTCCATTGGTTCGCGTTTGGGTTGGCTCAACTCAAATTGCCGAAAACGGATGCGGCTTCAGCCGATGCATTGGCTACCTCTGATGATGGTTTGAGTGGCGATGGTTTGGTTGAATCCAGCCCGTCCGAATTAAATCGCCAATCCAATTCGCATTCCAACAAATCGCAAACGGAGCAAGCAGATGACTGACTGGTTAAGAGTCCGCGTGAATATTCTGTTGCTCATCGTTTTTTGTCTTTCCGCATCAGTTGAAACCAATGAGCTACTGGCCCAAGCAATCGTTCCAGCGGGAGTTTCCGGGCACACGGTCACGATAGAAGATTCGTGGTGTGTATCCGGCGTCGGATATAAACCAGTTCGGGTTACGATCGAAAACAACCCGCCAGTCACACTGGCTGAGAGTCAGAAATTTACGATTTCGTTGTGGAAGCAGTTTTATAGAAGACCTCCAAATATGACGTTTGCTGAGGTCGTAATTCCCGCCGGGCAATTATCAGGAACAGTTGAAATGTACCTGAGCTTGGGTGAATGGCAGGCGTTACGTGGCGGGGTCGAAATGCTGGTTGAAAGAGGCGAATTCGAGGGCAGATTAGATCCACAAGACCTTTGTCAAGTAAAGCTCGTCGCTGGAAACATTGATTATCTAAACCTTCCTTCGGTTTTACTTGTGTCTAACAAAGGATCGAAAGCTGTATCCAGCCGAAAGGTAGTTTGCTTTGGAAATACGGCCAACGATGCTGGCAATCGGCATGTTTTATCGACAAATGTGCTGCCCAGTTTCGACAAGATGTACAGCATGTACGATTCCGATTTAAATGGTATTCCGATGACGAAGGTTACTCCGACGATGGTAGCGATTCAGCACCCTCGGATACACGTCACACACGCAGGCAACTTGCCCGAAAAGTGGATTGGGTTGACCAGTGTTGATCAGCTCATGATTTCCTTCGCGGACTTCGAGTCGATTTGCAAAACCAAACCAACTCAGCGGTCGAACATCGAAAGATGGGTTGCAGCTGGCGGCATGCTGTTGGTATTTGATGCCGGAAGTCATTTTCAAAACGCCGCCGCCGACGATTTATTGCTTCAACTAATGCTTGGCCCTGAACGTTCGGCTTGGGAGAACCGTAAGCCCACTGAGTGGAACAAGCCAGGCAAATCGTTGCTTAACTCAAAAAAGTTAATCCCGGTGTCACGAGGGCGTTATTATATGCGAAACAAGCAATGGTATTCCGATGACGAAGATTACTCGCAAATGAATGGGGATTGGGCGGCGTTTTCAGGGCTAAACCAGTTTCCCAAGGATACGAAATTTGCATTCTCCAACTATTTGGACGGGCAGATTTTTGTCGTTAGCGACGACATGACGAAGTGGACCTCGCAAGATTGGCGAACGCTTCAAAACACCGTGACAGTATCTGGGCGGAGTATGTCTCTCCAGCTTGGATCCATAAGTGAATTGAGTCTTGACGGGTTTGAGATTCCCGAAGTTGGCGAGCCACCGATCAAGATGTTTCAAATTTTGATTGGTACATTCCTGATCCTTGTTGGGCCTGTCGCATTGATTGTTCTTCGGCGAACAGAAAACATGCAGTTCCTGTTTGTTGCTGTTCCTTTGCTGTCAGTCATTTTTTGCATCTCGTTATTTCTGTACGCGATCTTGATTGATGGTTCAAAAAAATGGGGCAGGGTGCAGACCTATACGAATCTCAATCATCAAACCAATATGGCGGTCACCCATGCACGGGCGGCCTACTACTCGGGCACCGCGCCTGGTGCTTATGAATTTTCCAGCGATACAGTTGCCTTTGCTCCGACAGACCGCGACCAACAATCCAAGTTCCATCAATTCAATCAGGACACTCATTCGATTTCCGGAGGTAGCATTCGGCCGCGAACACCACACCAAGTCGTTTCGATCTCCAGCAAACCCGCGCTCCAGCGTTTGGTGCAGGTAAATTCTGACTCAGGAAAAGTGGTCGTGCAGAATCGGCTTGAAGGCGAAGTGGAAATGGCCATCATTCGCAAAGGTGATAAGTTCTTTATTATTGAAAACCTGGCCATCAATGAGACTGCTGAAGCGACTCCAATTCTGGCTGATGAAGCAAACAGTAGAGTTGCCGGTTTCGTGAATAAGAACTCCCCGAAAATCATTCGAAATTCCCGAACCCTCAACTACAACGGAGAAGACGATTTTGGTCAATTACACTACCAATTCGTGAGGATGAGTAGGAACAACATGATCAATTCGCTTAAGCCAGATTCCTATATCGCGTTGTTGAAAAAGTTTCCACTTACGGCCAAGCAAACAGAAACAGTCGAATACAAAATGGAGCTGCACATTGTCCGTGGTCAATGGTAATCCCGATTCCTCTAACGATGTGATGATCCAATTGGATCATGTCACGCGCCAGTTTGGAGATACGCTCGCTGTCAACGACATTTCGTTCCATGTTCGCGCTGGCGAAGTGTTTGGGTTCATTGGACCCAACGGTGCTGGCAAAACGACGAGCATGAAAATCCTTTCAACGCTTGATCAACCCACCTCTGGCGAAGCTTGGGTGGATGGTTTTTCAGTGGTCGATGATCCGGATCGTGTGCGGGGACGGTTAGGTTGGATGCCTGACGGATTTGGGACCTACCCCAATGTTAACTGCGAGGAGTATCTTGATTTTTTCGCCCGCTCCTATGGATTGCGAGGCAAAGATCGCCGGCGGGCGTTGGTCAACGTGATGGGATTTACGCAGCTTGACAAACTGGCGAACAAAGCAGTTACTGGACTCTCCAAAGGCATGAAGCAACGTTTGTGCCTGGGGCGAGCATTGATTCACAATCCCAAAGTTCTGATTTTGGATGAACCGGCAGCTGGTTTGGATCCTCGTGCCAGAATCGAACTTCGTGAGATGATTTGTGAGCTGGCGTCTGAAGACAAAGCGATTTTAGTCAGCAGTCATATCCTGACCGAGCTTGCCGAAATGTGCGATCGGGTCGGCATCGTTGAACATGGCAGTTTGCTTGCCGTCGGCACAGTCGAAGAAATTCTCAATGAGCAATCAGCCGGTTCAGAGACAGGGAATGAACTTCAGATCGCGATCACGATTTTGTCGGATTTGACTCAGGCAATTGAGTGGCTGAAACAACGCGAACACATTGAGTTGCATGAAACGATTCAGGAAAGCGTTGGTGGCAAAATGATCCGAATCACTTGTTCTCCTGATTTGGAGGTGCATGCCGATTTGTTGGCCGCGATGATTCAGGCCGGAATTCGAGTTGTCGGTTTTACGAGCAAGCAAAAATCGCTCGAAGACGTGTTCTTGTCTGTGACCCGGGGGCGCGTCCAATGAGTGAAGTTTCATCAGCGGAAATTGCGGTCACCCAGCAAGTTGAACGATCCAAGATCTCTTCCGAAAAAAGTCATTGGTTTGAGCGGTTCAATGAAACTTGTAGTGAATGGTGCAGCTCAATTTTGGTCAAAGAGACCCGCCAGGCACTCAAAAGCCGCCAGTTTATTTGGACTTACATAGTTCTCCTGGTTTGCGTCGGTGTGTGGACGGTAATTGGCCTGACGTTTAGCGGAAACTCTTACCAAATCGGCCCGACGTTGTTGATCGGGTTTTTCATGATTCTTGGATTTCCATTGGCGGTCATTATTCCATTCAGCGCCTACCGTTCGCTTGCCCGGGAATTCGAAGATGGCACGATCAGTCTGATTTCGATTACCACGATGAAACCTTATCAAATCGTGATTGGGAAATTCGGAAGTGCGGTTTTGCAGATGATGATCTATCTCTCTGTGCTTGCCCCATGCATCTGTTGTACGTACCTGCTGCGCGGAGTAAGTATCGATCAGATTTGGGCGGTTCTTGCCATGTGCGTAGGTGGTTCAATCGCGTTGACGATACTTGGGCTATTTCTTGCAGGCGTGTTTCGATCCAAAACGCTTGGCGTCGGCGTTTCGGTGTTGTTTGTGCTGTTTATTGGCTGGTTGTATGTTCTCTGGTGCATACTTTGCAATGAATTTTTTTCGTATGGCAATCCAATGGATTGGAACGAAGAAGGCGTTCAGGAAATCACATTTCTCATTATTGCATTAGTTGGTTCAACGGCGCTGTTGCTGTTGGTCGCTGCCGTTTCGCAGATCTCTTTTGCAGCCGACAATCGTTCGTCCAAGGTTCGAATTGGAATGCTTGTTCAGCAAATGTTGTTTTTCGCATTTATCATCTTGATGCTGGAATATACGTTGTTTGATCGGGAATCGTTTATCGTAGCTGTCTATTTTGCGGGACACTACTGGCTGTTGATGGGGTTCTTGATGATTGGCGAATCATCAACCATTTCACGACGGGTTCAACGCACGCTTCCACGAACATTTTTCTCCCGTTCGTTTTTCTCATTACTGATGCCCGGCGCTGGTCGGGGGTATTTGTTTGCAGCGGCCAACGTTCTTGCATGTAGTATCTGTTTGTGTGCAATCTGGTGGTTTGGCCCGCAGTTGGTTACTCAGGCAGAATTTAAAAGAGCGGCATCACGCTGGGGAGCCAGAGCAGTGCCACTTGCCTCCGAACAAATACTTGCCTGTGCGGTTTCGTTGATCTACGTTCTCTGGTTTCTGTCGATTGTCTATCTGATTGTCAAAAGATTGGAAAAACGGAAGCGTGAATGGGGGCCGGGTATTGGTCCCATGGTCAGTTTGCTCATCGGTGCATTGCTGGTCGCAACCCTGTCAATTGGAGGCATGGTGATTCATTTCAATACGACGAACTTCCCAAGGGATCCTTCCATCTGGTTGGTTTTTAATTGGCATTGGACGACATGGGATATTGGTGACGACAATGTAATGTTTGGCAGCCAAGTCGTCTGGATCTTTTTTTTCGTGATCCAAGCCTTATTAGTGACGATAATCGCGATGGTAATCGCCTCAAAAGAATTACTGTGCAAGCCAATCGCCGTTCCTGAACGCGTCGCCATTGAGACAGAAAAAAAACACCCAAAGCAATCGCTTCCGCCAGGCGAATCAATCGATGAGATTTTTGGCGAAGTTAAAAATTGAAAAGTGTTTTTAACACTTTCGATCGGACTTGGATTCTTGTTTTGTCGGCACGCATCGATGAGCACAGATTGAATTCCGTTCCCCAGTGAAACTTCTCGTTATTTAAAAATCGGGTTTTGAAATACCTTCGCATTTATCATTTGGGTGCGGTAAGCTGTGTGGGTCTTTCTTTTCACTTCTATATGGAGAGCGGGTTGGTATGTACCGGCATGTCTTATTTCTCATAAATCTTTTAGTTGCTCTTGTTGTTTTGGGCGTTAGTGGATGCGGCCAATCGACCACCCCCAAGAAATCCGCTGCAAACGAAGAGCTTATGATCATCGATGTCTTGAAACGAGAAGACTTGCCCCAGTCGGTTCGGGAAAATTTAAAATTCTCACTTTCACCCACAGTTTCCAAGAGAAGTCTCGACCGGATGATCATGGTAGCGGCGGACAGTTCGAAAAATGCTAAATCTGCAGCGGCGCGCAAGACACCCCAACCCAAAAAGAACAGCCTTCGCATCAGTACAAAATTTGCGATGTCCGCAGGAAGTATGGAAGGCCCACTTCCAACACTCTCAAGGTCCAACCGCAAGAGCCCAATCAACTACGCGAAAAAACCGACAAAGTACCGAGACCAATTTGATGCGCTAAAATCAGTAGGAATGCGAGGCATAAAAAATTTCCAACAGGAAGAAATTTATAAACTTACAAGTGCAGACAGAACAGCCGCGGTCAAACTCATGGAGTCGATCCTAACGGAAACGATTCGTCCTCACGACGAGAAACGTTGGAAGTCGTTGGCGACCGAGGCAACGAAACTTGAAAGCAAAGCACTCGGTTTGCGCCTCGACCCAATCTTCTTGAAGTATTGCGGAATTGCGTTGGGAGAATCAGGAGACGCAATTGGAGCGGCTGAACGACTCCGAAATTCACTCGATGAATTTGAAAAGAGTAATTACCCAAGTTGGGAAGTGGTCAACACGGTTAGGTGGTTATTCGAATACCAGCAGAATCGCGTTGGCAAGCAAACCAAAGTCAAACAGATGGTTCACTATGGTATCGCTGTCAAACATTGGCTGTCCGAAGATTTTCAGATGGAACCACACCAACACTCAACTGCTTTGGCAACCTATCGAAAGTTTGTTGCGTTGATGACAATCAACGATGACTGGAAAATGATGAACGACGTTCATGAGACCGTCGCTGCCAATACAGACTTACCCCCGTGGTTGCGAGCGATGATCCGTGCCGACTACGAGCGCAAAGTTGGCTTGTTCTACCGAGGAGGGGGGATGCCCGATACGGTTTCAAAAGAGCATTGGGGATATTTTGAGACCCGAGTCAAACAGGCAGCGGAATTTTACAAAGAAGCTTTTGAAATCAATCCTTGGTCGTCCGAGTCGTCCGAAGGCCTGTTGGCACTCGCTAATTATGGCTACCTGGAAAACGTCGACGGAAAAGAGCCCGGCGACTATTGGTTTGAACAAACGATGCGTGCCGCGCCGCACAACTACAGTGCCTGTTGTGAGATGCTTTTTAATTTGCTGCCACAGTGGGGTGGATCAATCGAAGAGATGATCGCGTTTACCAAAGAGCAGGCTTTTAAGGGACAAAACGATAGCATGCTTCCTTACTTGCAGGTGTATTGTTATTTCACCATTCGAAATCAAGCTGCCGGTTCGGTTGAAGAGAGAATAAAAGCTACTGAATCGCCTGAGTTTGTACGCGACATGCTCCGAGGTTTGGACTTAATCATCAAGAACATGGACGAAGATGGACGCGAAGTCGATGGCAAGATGCGTGACAAGTACTACTTTATTTCGATGAAGGCGATTTTTGCCAAGCAGTTTGGTGTGGTCGATGTGGCCGACGAAACGTTCCGCTTGCTCGGCGATAAACTCAATAAGGATGCGGTCAGAATAACAGGGTATCGCACTTCTTCGGTTGAAGCATTTCGCGCGCGAGATCATGCGATGACTGGCGAGTTTACGCCTGAAGCCGACAAAGTGAACAAGCTGATGAAAGGTGGCCTGAAAGCTCGATTGGAAAACTTCAAACAGATTATAAATACTTGCGACTCAGTTCTTCGTGAAGTAAGCGATCCTGTGACCAAGGTTTACTTTTCAAAAATCAGAAGAAAAGTAAAAGCCGAATTTGATTTCGACACGGGTGAGCAAGTCGAATTGGGGTTCACCAAAAAGCTGGAACTATGGGGCAGTAATGCGTCAGAGCAAATCACATACGAAAGCCCCAGCACTTTGAAAGTTGATAACACGGGAGAGTTTGTAGGGTTTCGGTTTTCAGCAAATGTTGAATGTCCTGGCGCGAAAGTCGTTGAATTCGACCTTGAGTATCCGACAAGCAACGTTCGTGGACTTTTTCAGGCACACGATTTGGTGCCTTCATACGTCCCATACATCATTAAGAAAGGCGAAATTGTAGATTTCGTGACGATGGGTATGTCGCTAAACCCGAAACCTACAAAACTGATGGGCAGTGAGCTTTCGGCTCAAATAGGTGCCTTTTATATCGGAAGATTTTTGGTGCGAAACAAGCCAGTTCCAGTTTTCCTTGAGATGGCATCTCAGAAAGTCCATTTCAAGTACATCGTGCAGCCCAAACTTTGCGAAGTCTATATCAACGACAATTTCGTTCGTCGAATTGGTTTTCCCGATGATATGGAACTGGAGATAAAAAACACGTTCGAGATCTCTCACCCTGAAGTTCGAAAGGGTAGAGGCATTTTTAAGTTAAGCAACGTTCGCATAAAGAAATGGAAAGAAAAAGCTCCATCATTTGCGGGTCCGCCCGATGAGATCGTCGCCTATTACAAGGATCTGCTGGAAGACAATCCGAAAGATCGCTGGCTCGCTTTTTGGTATGCCAGGGCGCTTCATCGTGCGGGAAATAAAGACGAAGCCATTGATGCCTACAAGCAAGCCGTGAAGCTGGGAATTGAGAAATCAGACGTTGCGTTTTATCTGGCGGACGCTTACGAAAGAAACGGAGACTACAAAACTGCAGTCAACGTTTACAACGTCGGTTGCGCTATCAGTCCGACCAATGCTGGCATGCATATTGATCGCAATCCTTATATGCAATCGCATGAAAACTGGTCTTCTTATCGCTATGCGTGGCGAATGTTGACGTCGCCAGATTCAAAGACTCGTGCTGAATTTGATCCCAAAAAGTACGCGACCCCGTTTCCACCAGGGATAAATTCTTGGGCTATCGAACTTTTGAAAGCTCAGCAACTTGCGGTCAACGGAAAATTTGAAGAAGCAAAAGCGTTGACGCAGAAAGTCGTTGTTCGTTGCAACTCAAAACAGGAGAAGCTCGTTCTGCCAATCATCCAAGCCTACGACCAGGGGAAGGCGTACACTCAGGACTGGAGTGAAAAACCGATTTATCAAGACTTGGACCAAAACATTAACTTGTTCAAGTAAGACGATATTGCGGTACCAGAAGGGCGACAGGGCGCTCGTCGCCCGTACGACTAGCGCATAAAAACAGCCACCTTCGATCGGCGAAGGTGGCTCTTTTCGAAACGTAAGTTTGGAGAGCTTAGCGTTGCGTTGTGTTGGCTGGGGCTTGAGCCGTTGCAGCACCATTCATTTCTTTGCTGACCATGCCGGTCAAGTCAAGTCGACGGTGGTAAACGACTGCACGATTTACGCCTTTGATGACTTCAGCGCGATTGTTTGGATCAATTTCTTCGCTGTCAAAACGAAGCACCAATGAGATGCCATGCTGGCTTGCAATGTTTCCAACAACACCACGCATCCGCTCGTATGTTTCATAGTAAACACGGGCTTCGCGGTTGAGCAGATCGGCTTCTGCCTGACGTGCTTTGGTGCGAAGAGCTGCCTGCTCTTGCTCAAGCGTGGCTTCAAACTTGTTTCGCTCAGCTGAACCAACTTCGTACTCAGTGAGTTGCTGGGCGCGAGCCTTGATGCTCTCTTGCTGCTGAACAATCTGTCCCTTCAATGAGTCGGCTTCTGCTTTGATGGCTTTCATCTTGGAATCAAAGGCTTGATTCTCTTTGAAGACTTTGGCGACATCGAGAACAGCAACCAAGCCTGATTTGCCTTCCTGAGCGGAAGCGGTGTTAACCGATTGAGTGGCAAGCGGGGCAACAATAGCGGCAACAGCCACCAACAATGATTTAATGATAGTCGATTTCAAGACTCGTCCTCCATGACTGACGAAACGTACTCTGATTTGTTTCTGACAAGCGATCCTTCGCCCGTCGACTAATTTTTGGTTTGTGTTTTTCGAAGTTGTCCTTCGAACGGCTCAATCGCAAACAACCGTTTGAAGTGAGCCACGATTTACACTGTTTGTTCTACTCAATCTCTATCGCAATCGTTGTGCCACAATTTCGATCAGGGTTCAATTTTGATCATCGAAACCGAATTTGATTGGGTCAAAAAGTTGTTGCCGATTTTCAATCGGGATTGTTGAAACGAGTTCAAACAAATCCACGCAACAATTTCATGGCTGTTTGTAAAGATTACCGCTAGTTGGATCAATGGACATCCGGCATGTTGCAAACAGATTTTCCAGATTCCTTGCTTGTCGCCAAAAACCAATAAAAACTGGGCCAAGCCAAGTCAAAGGATTCCGTTTGAATGACAAAACACTGGCACAACATCGCTAGCGTTTGTGCTTCGTTGGCTTGGGATATCCGAGGCGCGCGTAAATTTGAAAGCCAACAGTAAGTGGCAAAGGTTGCAACTGCCCAGCGCGCAATCCCCCGCAGCAAGATTTTCAAAAAACGAATACGAAACTCAAGCTCAAAACTAAATCGTATCGTATTCAATCTGGCATTCGGGAAGCGAACCCAGAAAAATTCGCCCATACGATTTCGTTTTAATCCGCGGGTCAAGCACTACGACGATCCCGGAATCAGTTTTGCTTCGAATCAGTCGCCCGAAACCTTGCTTGAATTTAATGATCGCTTCTGGAAGTTGGTAATCACCGAATGGATTTCCGCCTGCCGCTCGAATTGCTTCCAGTCTCGCCTGCAACAGCGGCTGGTCGGGAACACTGAAAGGCAATTTGGTAATGATCACGTTCTGCAGCGCGTCGCCTTGAACGTCGACGCCTTGCCAGAAACTATCGGTGCCGAACAAAACACCACGAGGGTTGCTTTTAAACTTATTCAAAAGCTGTGTCCGCGAAATACCGCCGCCTTGAACATAGAGTCCGTAATCTTTATCGGTCAGCCACGGCGTAAGATCGCGAACGGCTCGATTAAGAAACTCATAGCTTGTAAACAAAACAAACGCATGCCCGTCCGTTCGCGAAACGTATTGCTTGATCGCATCAATGCATTGCCGTTCATGAGTGTCGCGATGCTCAGCCGGACTGGACATGTTGGTCACGAGAATCAAACGGGCTTGTTCGGAATAATTAAACGGACTCCCAAGCTGTACCGAGTCCGATTGCGTTAGCCCCACGCGATTGCGGAAAAAGTCAAATGACTGGTCGCCGATCGCCAACGTCGCGCTGGTCAAAATGCAACAGTCCGTTTTGTTGAACAGGTTTTCACGAAGCGCTGGGCCAATGTCGATCGGAGCCGCATTCAATTTGATGTTTTGTTTTCCATAACGATTCAGACTTGATTCGACCCAGTAAACGCCGCCTTCCATTTCTTGCATCCGCCAAGCCTCAATTTGCGTCGAAAGTGCGGCTAAACGATCGGCTGCGGAAACGAAATTTTGTTTCTCTGCCGCGTCTTTCATGTTCTCGCCGAACTGCCGAACGAGTTGGCTGAGTTTATCGAGCGCTGGCGAAAGTTCGTTGGCAACGATTCCCGGTTTCTTGATTCGCGTTGTCGAGTTTCGCGATTGACCTTGAGAGCCCGCATTTCGCGCGGTCCAGTTGAGGACGTCATGAAAAAAATCTTCTGCGCGAATTCTGCATTGAATAACCGATTGCTGCCCTGCGCCAAGATTATGATGGACGAGCAAACCTTTGTTGGTATTGTCGTTGTACAGCTTGCTGAGTGTGTATTCGACTTGGCCCAAAGTGATGCCCAATCCCATGTGATCGCTTGCGACGTCCTGGATCGTGTGGGCTTCGTCTAAAATGACGGTGTCGTAATCGGGCAGGATATTCACGCCCAGGCGACGCAGTGAAAGGTCGCTAAAAAACAAAGCGTGATTGACGATCAGGATATCGGCATTCTGAAGTCGCTTGCGGGCTTTAAAATAGTGGCAGTCAGCATAGGTTGGGCATTTTCGGCCCATGCAGTTTCCACTGTCGCTCCGAACTTCGTCCCAAACCTGCGGCAGAACTTTCATTCCAAGATCTGCACGCGAGCCATCTCCTGTTTCGTTGGCCCAAACTCTGAGTTGTTGCAGTTGGTCGATTTGTTCGTCGGTTGAAAACAGGCTCTCGGACTTTTGCAGTGCTTGTTTGAGTCGACGAAGGCTAACGTAATTGCCGCGGCCTTTGGCGAGGACGGCAGAAAATTCAAGCGGGATGACGCTGTTGAGAAGCGGGATGTCTTTTTCAATCAGCTGTTCCTGCAAACTGATCGTATGCGTGGAAACGATAATCCGCCGCTTGCCACCGTCTTTGGTTTCCTGATTTTCTTGAAGCGAGAGGATCGCTGGAACGAGATAGCCAAAACTTTTCCCGACGCCGGTGCCGGCTTCGACGATCAAGTGCTTTTTCTCGTTGATTGCTCGCGCAACGGCGTCCGCCATTTCGAGTTGCTGTTTTCGCTCCTCGTAATTCTCAAGTCGTTTGGCGATTAGGCCGCCATCTCCCAAAATTTCCTGAGAATTCACGATGTTTTCTTTGAATGTGGGTAAGCTTAAACTCGGTTGGACGTCGAACATTTCAATGTTCTATCCTTCTGTAGAATTAGATAGTTTACGGCGTCATTGAAAGATTCAATAGGCAGGGTAGAGGCAATCAAAAACCGGGAATTTTTGTGCTCGTTTTTGCATTAGACTGTCGTGATTGATTCGGCCGTGCTGTGCCTGACACCAATTCAAAATAAATTGGTTGGTCCGATTGTGTGCCAACGGTTGTAACCAACCAAGGGAGAATTGTTTTGTTTGTTTACAAGTTAATCGGAACCTTGGTCTTTATGGGGATGCTCGTATTTGGATCAACGTTGCTGGGTGCGGTTTCGATGCCTGAATTGAATAATTTTTGTGGGGCTTGGGGCTGACTTCCACCAACCAACGCATTGGTTTCAATGCACATGATTTGGTTTTCGGCGATCCTTCCGCTGGCCGGGTTTATCGTATGGGTTTATCCAGCCACACGTATCAAGAGAGCATGGTCGCTTTGTTTCGCAGTTGCGGTTCTCGCCCTGATTGGCGTGGTTGGATTCGACCTGTACTTCTTCCTCAAAGGTGGCGGCGTTTGGAAAGACTGCGGGATGCGCGCATTGCTTGCCATAATGACAAGCACTGACATTCCATTGTTTCAATTGTTGGTCGCCAGCGTAATGAATTGGGTAATCTCAGGTCGTTTTTCGAAAGTCAACAACGGCAGTGCGATTGGACCTGTTGCCTTTGGCCACGAATAGTTTAATAGATTCGGTGAAACTGAATCGTTGAAACAGGTTCGAAACTGCCAATGGAAATTTTGAGTCGATGCGAAACAGAGTTTGCCAAGTATGCCAAAGCAAAACTTGCAAACGGGCTTGAAGTCATCGTATGCAGTCGACCAGCCACCCGCTCATTCGCCTGGGTGTTGTCAGTTAAGGCAGGAGCGCGAGATGGCAAACCGCATTTGGCGCATCTCGTCGAACATTTGAGCATAGGCGACCTGTCGAAATTCAGTTCCCAATCTGAATACGTCAACGCATCAACTCAGTTTTCAAAAACGGACTACTTCATGTCTGGTCATCAAAACGATCTGGGTTTTGGGCTCGAGATGCTCCATGCGATTTTGAAGCCACTCGATGTGACCGCAGAGCAGGCGCATAACGAATGTGAGATTTTGCGACGTGAGCAAATAGAGACTGGCTTTGTGAACCTTCAGCTCCAGAGAGCCCATCATCGCGCACTGGGTGGCGATGCGCTGGGAAAATCTTACAAAGTCAATGTCAAGAAACGACCTCGGCTAACCGCTGCCGATTGCAATGAGTTCCATCGCAAACATTACTATCCAGCCAACGCTACGTTCTGTCTGGTTTGCCCTGAAAACATCGAAGATACACTTGCCATGATTCAGGAATCTGTCGGAGGATTAACGACAACAACAACTGACCAACCTGAACCATTTGAACCCCAACATCGACGTCGGATGAACAGCCTTTTCTATAACTACAGTTGTGTAACCTATGCGACCTGGCACGACTTGCGGAATCCAAGTCTGGAGCAAAGACTGGCATTGAAGATGGTGCACGAAATCCTGGGCCGGTTTGGCAAGTTCTTTGAAGCGATCCGAAACGCAAACCAACTTGCCTATGGCATTTATCTCGAAGACGTAAATGATACCGAACGATACTGTCAATTGATTTTTACCAATCTTAGTAGATTCCGAGTTCGAAAAGCGGTTCGACTGATCTCAGATGAAATCGCCGAAGTTTGCAAGCCGCAAAGCCGTGAAGATTTCGATCGGTATTTGCAAAGTAGACTTCAAGCATACGATTTGCTTGAAGAACAAACGCTTGGGCTGGCCACTTCATTGCTTGAGTGGAACTCGATTAGTGGACCAGAGCTGCTGACTCCAAAACAGCTAAAGGAAGTGTTAGCCGGTATCACTCCCGAGAAACTTGCTGAAACAGCGGCGACGTTTTTCGATCCTGACAATCGGCACGTTTTTCTTTCAGGTCCGTTCGGGCCATTGGGTCGGCGCTCCGCCAAGAAATTCGCAGCGGGAATTTGATGCCAGCGATATCGGCCCTTTAATCACCACGAAGTTCTTTTCGCACCATGAACTTCAAACCAGACCAATCGGCATCCACTGCACAGACTTTGACATCGACCAATCCAATGGCAAGCACATGTTTGCGAATTGCGGTTTCGGTCAAATCGACAAACAACGCACCCGATTTCTTGGGCCAGCAAATCCAAATGACTCGATCGGGAAACGCCATATTCCAAAGCTGCTTAACTCGTTTTTCAAGAGCTTTTTCCGTTTTGCAAAACACCAAAGCGATATCAGGCTTGCCGCGAACACCAGTTTTCATCGTCACGTCATCGGGAAGCGGTTCAAGCAATTCCACTGCATGGGCTGGCGCATCCACCAACGTGACCGTCATGTTTGGTTTGATGCCAATCTTCTTAAAAAGCGGTGTTCCGGAATACCCGGTATTCATTGATCACCATCGCAATAGAAATGTTGAATTTCGTCGGAAGTCAACGATTTGCTCCAGCGGTTAGCGGAAGAAGGTTTTTTTGCGACATCGCCACCGAAGCGAAGATTATCTGAAAGCGGATTTGATTGTACAATGGTAATGCGGCTAAATCCACGCCGAAGATGCCCGGAGGGGCTTTGCGTAAAAACCATGTTCTACGATCGGCGGCATTGCTTGCCGAAGGGCTACGCATGCTACAGGCAAGGGAAACGCTTCACGCTGAAGTACGAAAGGGATTCGAGCAAATGGACAACGGAGAAGGTATTCCGGCCGAAGCTGTCTACCGCCGTGCTGAAGAACGGATTCGAGAAATAGAAAATGGCAAAAAATAATGGCGATTGTTATCAAGCAGTTGTGTGTCG
>CAYZGP010000104.1:0-5155 GCA_964478065.1 uncultured Pirellulaceae bacterium | reverse complement strand
GAGGTGTTTTTCGCGAACCAATCCATCTGCGATTTGTCCTTCAGACCTAACCCCGACTTCATTGGAGGAAATCCCATGCGATTCTATATTTCAAACTTGCTCTTGGTATCCAGCGAACTTGCGTTTCGTGCGGAATCAATTTGAGCGTAGGTTTTAGCCCAAGCAACTTCATCATCTGCCGTAGAACGCAGGTGAACTGGCAGCCACAGCCAACTTCTTTCTGACGACCGCGGTTCGCTTACCACCAACCGTTCGTTTTTCTGCGCCCAGTCTGCGCACTTTTTGCTCAACACGAATTCGTTTATCGAATGCGTTTGCGCACTCTATATTCAAGGTAAGTATCAAAGATGGCTGATAAAGCTCCAAAGAAGAAAAGTAAAAATCGCCGTGAGGATCTCCTGGCGTACTGTGGTCAACTTCAAGACGACGATTGCGTTGACCCCAAAGAGTATTTCAAACCCGATCGTAAACTTGCAAAAGCCAACAAGAAAGCCAAACAGCTCTGCCGCCAAGTCGCGCAGACGTTGGACATGGTGCTTGGCGATTGCGACGACGAACTAATGCAATCGCTGATGGTCGACAACGTTCAACCGGCGCCTGATAGTTCTCGGATGCTGGTGACGATCATCGCCGATATGCCACCCGAAGAATTTGATCGCAATCAGATTCAGTTGCATCTAAAAGAGCAAACGGGCAGGCTGCGGGCTGAGGTTGGTCGTTCAATCAGTCGAAAACGAGTTCCAAATTTGAGTTTTAGTGTTCTTTTAAAAGAGAGCTCGATGCTCAATCCAAAATCGGATCAGGACGCTTCTTCACAAACCGAAGGAGGCGCCCATGAGTGATTCAGAAACACCAATTCGAAAATGGGTTTCCCATCGACTAAGCACGGCCGTTGAGCGTTCGTTGATTACAATGCGCCGCGCAACTGATGTCCAGTATCTCGCCGTGATGCCCGACGTACATCTGGCAACGGATGTTTGCATTGGAGCCGTGTTGGCGACCAACTCGATCGTTTACCCAGCGGCGGTTGGTAGCGATATTGGTTGTGGAATTCTCGCGATCAGGCTCGATGTGGAAGCCGATTTGTTTTCCAGCGCGGCCCAAGCCGCCAAATTATTGTCAGGGCTTTATCGGACCGTTCCGACTAATAAACATCATGCTGCAACCGCGCCAGAATCGATTGGTCAAAAGCTCTTAGACTGGCGGCTAAGCGATCCAGTACTTGAGAAGTTGAAGCCGCGAGACGCACGTGTTCAATTGGGTACGCTTGGTCGCGGCAATCACTTTCTTGAATTTCAATCCGACAACGAAGGCAGTTTGTGGCTGATGATCCATAGTGGCTCGCGGGCAATGGGCCAATCGATAACGCGTTGGCACTTGGACAAATTGAGTGACGATTCAGCAGGTTTGGTTGGTCTTAACACGGAGTATTCCACCGGCCAAGAGTATCTCAACGATATGAATTGGGCGCGTGAGTACGCAGCGCAAAATCGGTTAAGCATGATGAATGCGACGTTGAGTTTAATGAAAGCTCACTGGAGTATCGACGCAGATCATGAGTCATTGATTCACACCGACCACAACCATGTTCAATTCGAAACTCATTTTGGCAAGCGACTGCTCGTCCACCGAAAAGGCGCTCAGCATTTAGAAGCAGACCAGGCGGGAATCGTTCCCGGTTCGATGGGGACCTGTAGTTTTCTTGTTGCTGGCCGCGGGTGCGCCGAAGCTTTGAATTCGTGTTCGCACGGGGCAGGGCGAAGGCTCAGCCGAACCGAAGCCAAAAAGAAGGTTTCATCAAAACGGTTTGATGCACAGATGAAGCACGTTTGGTTCGATCGACGCAAATCCAATCGCTTGCGTGACGAAGCCCCCGAAGCATACAAAGACGTTCGCGAAGTCATGCGTTCACAGCGGGAGCTTGTTCGAATCGTCAGCGAACAACAGCCTGTTTTGAATTTCAAAGGCGGCGGGTAATTGTCTGTTCCCCAATGCCAAGCCAAATTGACGCAAGATCTAGCATCAGGGGAGTAATTGATAGTAGCTCGACTCCGAGTCGAAACTTAAATTGACTCGGAGAGTCGAGCTATTGTTTTTATTGCGCGGCGGAAATATCGACCCAAC
Organism: uncultured Pirellulaceae bacterium; assembly: GCA_964478065.1. Lineage (GTDB taxonomy): Bacteria > Planctomycetota > Planctomycetia > Pirellulales > Pirellulaceae > Mariniblastus. The sequence continues at coordinate 3,031 of CAYZGP010000104.1, read as the reverse complement.
CGCTCGCCAAGCACATCCATTGGAGGTTTGCTTGCTAACCAACTACATTGTTAGACATTCATCCAGTCAATGAAGGGATTAACATGCGATCGATAGCCTGCTTTCTCAGCCTTCTTGTATGCGTATCGGTGTCGGCACAAGAACGCCACGAAGGTAACGCGAAGGATCAGCAATTGGCCTTCGTTGGTGTCTTTGACGATCCGATCCCCAATTCCAAACCGCGCGTGATTGTCCTCACCGACATCACAAACGAACCCGATGATCAACAGTCGCTGGTAAGGTTTTTGGTGTACTCCAATGAGTACGATGTTGAAGGCTTGATCGCGACAACATCCACTTGGCTGCGCGACAAAACGAGTTCAAAAAATATTCGCCTCTGCGTGGATGCTTACGGCAAGGTTCTACCTCAACTCGCGAAACACGCAACCGGGTTTCCAAGTGCAAAATTCCTGCAAGACCGCATCAAAGACGGTTTGGTGAAGTACGGCATGACCGGCGTCGGTGAAGGCAACGACTCAGAAGGCTCCCGGCATATCATCAAGGTTGTCGATGCCGATGATCCGAGACCAATTTGGGTTACTGCGTGGGGAGGAACCAACTGTTTGGCTCAGGCGTTATGGCGAATCAAAGAAGACCGTAGCGAAGTAGAAGTTGAAAAGTTCGTTGCAAAACTTCGCGTATACGCAATCAGCGACCAGGATGATTCTGGTGAATGGCTGCGCCGCACGTTTCCAAAGCTGTTTTACGTCGTGAGCCCCAGCGGCCAGAGTTTTAAAGACTATTATCGCGCCACTTGGACTGGCATCTCCGGCGACGTCTTTTTTATGAACGGCCCCGGTTACCACAAGGAACTGGTCAGTAACGACTGGCTTAAGCAAAACATTCGTGAGAATCACGGGCCGCTTGGCGAACTGTATCCACCGATTGAGTACATGATGGAAGGCGACACTCCTTCGTTTTTTAGCTTGATCAACAACGGACTTGGCAGTCACGTGAGTCCCGGCTATGGCGGTTGGGGTGGTCGTTACGAATTTAGAAAAGTCGCCGCTGGCAACGGACCAATTTGGACTGATGGCCGAGACGCCGTCACACTGCCTGGAGGCAAAACTTACGCCAGTGGCCAAGCCACAATTTGGCGCTGGCGAGTCGCCTACCAACACGACTTTGCGGCTCGCATGGACTGGACCGTGAAAGACCCGAGCGAAACGAATCATAACCCGGTTGTCGTCGTGGAAGGCGACAAGACAAAGAAAGTGTTGCATCGCAACGTCAGCGCAGGCCAGCAAGTCACACTTAGTGCCGAAGGAACCTCAGACCCCGATGGCAACAAGCTAACGTACCGATGGTTTCACTACCCCGAAGCCGAATACGACGTCGCTCACGAACGTCGTGCGTGGTCGATCGAGCTAACAGGAGCAGACACAGACAAAGTCTCCTTTGAGGTTCCGAAAGCCCGTTATGATCACAACAAAATTCACATCATCCTAGATGTGAGCGATGACGGCGATCCAAGTCTGCACGCGTACAGGCGAATTGTGTTTACGGTGGATGGGTCCAAGTGAAGGATCGCTAGCCCAAGCGATCGGACTTAGTTCTGGTGCTCACGATTCAATCATCTGTTTCGAAGAGGGAGGCCGTCATAAGCCATTCTTCAGAATTCAATCGATTTTGTTTCCTTTGCGATCAATCTCGCAACCGCATTCTCCACATGTCCACCCACCCAATAAGGCTTGGCGGACGTTCTGCGCTTTTCGGTACTTGGGTAATTGGGTTTGGCAACTCGGGCAATTTTTGGGCTTTGCGAAAGCCGCCATCAGCACGACTGCTAGTCCACCGGCAACTCCCCCAACGACGCCGCCAACAATGGCCGAAGTGCCTATGTCACCTATTAATGTCATCATTGTAAAATTCCATGCTGGTGATAAATGTCGGAACAAACAAACTTCTAATTTGTCTTTCGTAAACAAAGGTAATTTATTTCAACCAAGGCTGTCAAAAAAATTCACAACAAATTGCATTTGGCGCTGGCAAACAAGCGGGAATCGTGTCGTTGGAGCCCGATTCAAAGACGATTCGAAAGCAGGATCTGCTGACGCGTTGAGGTTGCCTACCGACGACACGACTTGGGTTTGCCGTAAATGAAAATACGGTGTGTTTGCTTACTTCTTGGCCCAGTCAATCAAACGTTATTCAGGCCGAATCAATGCACCAGTCTCTCGCACTGGCAAATTTGTTCGTTCTTGGAAGTACAAACAGTACCAATTGATTGTAACTCAACTCAAAACGCTTAAACTAAACGCTAATTCAAAAATGATTAGTCCATTCGCGGAGTTATCCATGAAATCCAAGTGCATTTTCAGCTGCCTAATATTGATCTTTTCAAGTTTAATTGTCGAGGAACTCGTGGCGCAGCAATCAGGTTACCAGCTTCCCCCCCAAGCCATCGTTGACATTGTTGACGCAAAACCTACACCGTCCGTTAGCCTCAGTCCGGATGCTGAGTGGATGCTGATGATCGACCGCGATGCGATGCCCGATATTGCTGACGTGTCTCGGCGGATGTTGCAGCTTGCCGGAATGCGAATTGATCCCGCTTCCAATGGGCGATTTCAAACAGGCTACCTCAGAGGGATGACACTTCGAAAGCGAAGTGCTGATCCATCTGGAATTCAAAACGAAGATACACATTTTAAAATCCCCCTGCCTGAGAATCCAAAAGTCTCAAATGTCAGCTGGTCACACAATTCAAAAGATTTTGCATTCGTGTTGGTCACCGACAAAGGACAGCAGCTTTGGGTTAGTACCGTTGGATCTCCCAGAGAGCCAAAAATGCTGACCGATCGATTGAACACTGTCATGGGCGGATTCTCCTGGATGCCGGACGGAAAAAGTATCCTTTGCCGTCTTGTTCCTGAAGATCGAGGTGCTGAGCCGGAAACAAGCAAAGCTCCAGCCGGTCCAAATATTCAGGAATCATACGGAAACAAATCTCCCACGCGAACGTATCAAGACTTGCTTCAAAACCCGACCG
>CAYZGP010000103.1:3996-22328 GCA_964478065.1 uncultured Pirellulaceae bacterium | reverse complement strand
TTCAAACCACGGGCTTGCGCCCGCGGCTACAACATGCCGTCCCTTCGGGACTAAATAAGTGCCATGGGCTATCGCCAAAACGGCTCAAATACAGCAACCTTGGCTTTCGTCAAAACGGCTCAACAGGAACCGTGGTGTTGTCAAAACTCTTAATCGACCAACAAAAGCGTTTGCCAGAGGCTTGGGTCTTCGGTGATCGGAAGCTCGGGCCCAATCGCCAATGTTTGCCAGCCGAGTTCACGGTCAACTACCGCAAAGTTAAATCCGAGCTGGCGATGCTCGTTCGTATCCCAGCCGTTTAGGCATTTGCCTGAGATAAACGCATGCAAGTGGTAACCGGTTTTTGAGATCTTTGAGTTGACGTCAACCTTGTGGCGATTGATCGTGGGCGAGTCGTCTTTGGTTCGGTTGATCTTTAACATGCTGCAGAACGGATCTTCGTTTTTTGGGCCGCCACCGGTCGGAAGCAACACAAACCAGTGACAAAACTTGGACGCACGATGGACGTTGTGCGTGTCGCGTGTATCGAGCCAGATTTGAATTCCGTCGCTGTCAAGCAATTGGGTTTCGCGGCACCATAGCGACTGTTTCTTTTTGCTGATTTCAGCCGAGATGAAAATGCCTTCCTCGTTCCAACCTATGCGAATATCGGCGAACTGATTCTGGTCTTCGAATTGACCAAGGTTGGGAAGCATGTAGCTTTCGTCCAGCGTAAATTTGCTTTTGGTTTTACTTTTGGATTTGCTTTCGAATTTCTTGCATGAAATTCGGTAGCGAAAAAGCAGGTTCTTTGGGATTTGAGAGACAATTGAGTTGCTCATTGATTTCGTCGCTTTGATTCCAAGTTGATTGAGTTGCAGCCGATTAAGTTTGCGCCGTTTAAGTTGTCGACAAGTGAGTTAAAGTTTTTAGTTCAGCCACCGCGTGCCCGATTGTTAAACCGGCAACGACTGGGCATGCTCTTCCAAAAACTTATGCAGATCTGAATTGTTGACTTGATCAATGTTGTTAAAGCTCATTTGAACGACGTCCAAATTTTCTTTCGTCGTCACGGTCGGCGTGTCAGACAAATCAGCCACCCGACCAACAGGTACTGCATCTTTTGGCCCAGCCAATTTTAACCAAACCGCATCGGGCTTCTTCGTTTGAATACTCGCCCAAGGTTCCTTTTGCTGCGGAAGATAAACATGCACGACCTGTTTGTTGCTCCACAGGAACTGGCTGCCAGGTGCCGCTTTTTGAAGGGCTTCGTGAAGCAACTCAAGGACTTGCGGTTCCCATTTCACTTTCTTGCCAGGCTCAAAACCCTTTCGCATGAAGTGCCATTTCTCGCCAAGCTTTGCCCAAGGCGATTCGTTTTCGATCTTCAATTTCTTGCGCTCAGATTGCCCCAGGAAGCTAGCGATCGCTTCGTCGAGGAACGACCAGAATCCAGGAATGTCGATTTCTTCCATGGTGTAGACCCTGATCTCAATTTCTTGCCATGAACCTTTGGAGTTGGTCAGTTTTACGCGCGGCGAGTTGCCGTAAACTGGAACGTCTTCCATGTCATTGGGACGCAAGAGTGGAATCTGTTCGACCAAAGTTTCTCGATCGAACGTTTTTGGTCGGACTCGGAATTTCAATTTCAAGAACCAGGCGTCGTTGGTCAAAGTATGAAAGAACCAGCCCTGACTTTTCTTGGTTCCGTTGATCTCAACAACCGAACGCTCGTTCCAATCCGTTTCCGAAAACCCTTCGTTCTGCTGGATGTAATCGACGACTTTGCCAAGCACTTCGCCGTCCCAATTGACTGGCTCGCCAACACGACCGACGCGGTCTTTTGTGTGCCACTGGCGTCCATCGGATTCCCAAGGCATTTTCGCATTGGCACCAACGTCTTCGATATCGAGGTCGCCTTTTTTCCAGCGATCGTCTTTGGCAGGATCGTAAATTTTTCGTTTTTCGTATGGGTCATTCGCAAGCACGGGCTCGAGCGCTTCGCCGGTCCAACTTCGAGGAATTTTCGGATTGCTCTTACCAGTTTTCGAAGCCGCAGCACGGGCTTCTTTTGCATATTCGACAACCATCTCTGGCGTGCCTTGGACAACAATCTTTCCGCCACCTGCACCGGCTTCAGGGCCAAGATCGATCACCCAGTCGGCTGCTTTGATCATGTCGAGGTTGTGTTCGATAAGAACAACCGTGTTTCCAATATCGACCAACCGCTGCATCACGTCGAGCAGTTTTTGCAAGTCATCAAAATGCAATCCAGTTGTCGGTTCGTCCAGCAAGTACATCGTCCGACCCGTATCAGGTCGGGCAAGTTCTGCCGAAAGTTTCACACGCTGGGCTTCACCACCCGAGAGTGTTGGTGCGCTTTGTCCCAGCGTTACATAATCAAGGCCAACATCACACAACGTTTTCAGGATGCGGCGAATTTTTGGAATGTTGTGGAACAGTTGAACCGCTTCACCACAAGACATTTTCAAAACGTCATCGATGGTTTTGCCTTCGTACTTGACCGCCAACGTTTCATCGTTGTAACGACGGCCTTTGCAAGCCTCACATGGAACCCAGACGTCAGGCAGGAAGTGCATTTCGATGCAGATTTGACCATTGCCGAAACACTCTTCGCAGCGACCACCTGGGACATTGAAACTGAATCGCCGCGCGATGTAACCGCGAATTTTTGAGTCAGGAAGCTCGGCAAACAAATCGCGAATCGCATCGAACGCACCGGTATAAGTCGCCGGGTTGGACGAAGGCGAATTGCCAAGCGGAGTTTGGTCAACGCGAATGACTTTGTTGATGTGCTCGATCCCCCGAATGCCTTTGTGGGCGCCCGGAGTCTGAGTCGCACGATGAAGCCGTCGGGAAAGTGCCTTGAACAAAATGTCATTGATCAACGAACTTTTGCCACAACCACTTGGGCCAGTGACAACTGTCAAAGTCTCCAATGGGAATTTGACTTCGATGTCTTTCAAGTTGTTGTGCCGAGCTCCGACGACGTCGAGAGTGGTGGCCAGTGCAACAGGTTTTGGTTTCCTGGTTACTTTTTTCTTCGTCGCCTTTTTCGCTTTTTTCTTCGTCGCCTTTGTTTTTTTGACGGCCGGTTCAAGCGAAAGTGCTGGTCGGCGGTTGGACGGAATTGGGATGGCTTTTTTTCCGCTCAAGTACGGTCCGGTCACGGAATTTTTACGCTTGCCCAGTGACGTCGGATCTCCAGAGGCAACAATTTCGCCACCGCCACTTCCGGCTTTTGGTCCAAAGTCGCAAATCGCGTCGCTGTTCTCAATGACTTCCCGATCGTGCTCGACCACAATCAACGTGTTGCCAAGATCACGCAAACGATGCAGCGCCTTTAATAGTCGCGTGTTGTCGCGCGGGTGCAAACCGATCGTCGGTTCGTCAAGCACATACAACACGCCACACAAACCACTGCCCAGCTGACTGGCCAAACGAATACGTTGGGCTTCACCATTGGACAGCGAAGCGGCCGTTCGGTTGAGCGTCAAATATTCCAACCCGACATCGTTGAGGAATTCGACACGCCCCATGATTTCACGCACAAGCTCGCCAGCAATTTTCTTTTCGCGTTTATCGAGTTTCCACTTCTTAACCGTTTTCGACAACTGAGCCAGCGGCAAACGACAGATCCCATCGATTGTAACGTCACGGAAACGAACGGCTGCCGAATCGTCTCGCAGTCGACTTCCGCCGCAAGAACCGCATTCAACTTCGCCGATCAGCGATTGCATTCGTTGACGAAGTTGCGGAGACAAACGTGACGACTCTTCCATCGTTGGATAGACGCCTTTGAATTGGAACGAAAACTGAACGTTGTCTTTGTCGTCCGTTACGTCGAACCAGCGGTCGCCCGTCCCGTAAAACACCATGCGGCGATGACGGGCTTCGAGTTGGTTAAATGGAAGGTTGATCGGGATTCCGGTGCCATTGGTCCAAGCCTCCAGCATCGTCTGAGACATTTTCAATTTCATGTTTGGCCAAAGCGAAATCGCGCCGCCTTTGAGTGACAGCTCAGCGTCGTTCATGATCGCTGCCGGGTCAGCGCCCGTTTGCGTCCCAATACCTTGGCAATCCTGACACCAACCAAGCTGACTGTTGAACGAGAAATTGTGTGGCGTCAAAGTGTCAAAGCTTCGACCGCAGCACGAGCAGGAAAGGTGCTGGCTGTGTTTGACTTTTTTCCAATGTTGCTCTGGAACTTTGTCAGCGGGTTCAGTCACGTCGAGAACGCCTTTGCCGATCGACAAAGCGGACTCGACACTGTCAGCGATTCGTGAACGTGATTCTTGTTTGATTACAATTCGGTCGACAACAATCTCAACAATGTGCCGCGCGCGACGGCTGAGAACGGGAACTTCGTCGATTCCATAAGTAACATTGTCCACGCGAACTCGAACGAAACCGTTGCTGCGAATCTCTTCCCACAGCTGTTCGTAAGTTTGGTTGGTGTCCAGCGTGATCGGCGCGAGCAACATCAGTCGCGTGCCTTCTGGATACTCAAGCAGTTTGTCAACGATGTCGTCACTGGTCTGCGTACCGATCGCTATATCGCAATCAGGACAGTAAGGCGTTCCCAATCGCGCCAATAAAATCCGCAAGTAGTCGTAAACTTCGGTCACGGTTCCAACGGTACTTCGCGGGGTTGAGCCCAGATTTTTTTGCTCAATCGCAATCGCCGGAGAAAGCCCCTCGATCATTTCGACTTTTGGTTTTTCAAGCTGGTTAACAAACTGGCGAGCGTACGAGCTGAGGCTTTCGACGTAACGCCGCTGTCCTTCGGCGTAGACGGTATCCATTGCCAAAGAACTTTTGCCACTACCCGATGGGCCCGAGAACACCGTCATCTTGTCACGTTCGATGTCGACGTCGACCGAGCGGAGGCTGTGCTGTTCGGCGCCGCGAACTTTGATGTGCGTCGCTTGGACAGGCGTCGAGTCTTTCGCTTTCTTGGGTTTGATGATTTCCGGTTTTTCTGCCAGCGCTTTCTTGAGGGCGCGGCCAGTGTACGATTCCGGGCACGCCGCAACTTGTTCCGGCGTGCCTTGGCAAACTACCGTTCCGCCACCCGATCCACCTTCGGGGCCAATGTCGATAATCCAGTCGGCCGTCTTGATTACATCGAGGTTGTGTTCAACGACAAGCACCGTGTTACCCGCGTCAACAAAGTTTTGAAGCACTTTGAGAAGCATCGAGATGTCGTGAAAATGCAAACCAGTCGTCGGTTCGTCCAACAGATAAAGAGTCTTGCCCGTGCTGCGTTTGACCAACTCACGAGCAAGTTTAATTCGTTGTGCTTCGCCACCAGACAGCGTCGGAGAAGGCTGGCCGATTTTCAAATAATCCAAACCGACCGCGTGTAGTGTTTCCAGTTTGTTAAACACCTTTGGAATGTTCTCGAAGAACTTCATCGCTTGCTGGATGTCCATATCCAGAACTTCCGCGATTGATTTGTCACGGAATTTTACTTGCAGCGTTTCACGATTGAAGCGATTGCCTTCGCAGACGGGGCACGTGACCCAAACATCGGCCAGGAAATCCATTTCGAGTTTATTGGAGCCATTGCCTTCGCATGCTTCGCACCGTCCGCCTTTGACGTTAAAGCTAAATCGCCCCGGAGCGTAACCTCTCGTTTTGGCTTCCGGGAGCTGCGTATAAAGTTTACGAATTTCATCAAACAGTTTGATGTAGGTTCCCGGATTGGATCGCGGAGTTCGGCCGATTGGCGATTGATCGATGGCAATCATCTTGTCCATCAGCTCGACGCCTTCGAGTGAATCAAACTGACCGGCTTCGCTGATTCCGCCGTTAAGAATTTCGCGGAGTTCTTCTTTAATGATATCGTTGACGATCGAACTTTTGCCACTACCGCTGACGCCGGTAAAGCAGACAAACTTGCCCAACGGTATTTCGACGTCGACGTTTTTCAGGTTGTTGTGCTTGGCGCCTTTGACTCGGAAAACACGATCTTTTTCGTATTCACGACGCTTCTTGGGGACCGGGATTTTGAGATCGCCGGAAAGGTAACGCGCGGTCAGGCTGTCCTTCGATTTGATGATTTTGGATGGGTGGCCTTCGACAACCACTTCGCCACCGCGAACGCCGGGGCCAGGTCCAAAATCAATCAGATAATCTGCCGCACGCATTGTGTCTTCATCGTGTTCAACCACGACGACGGTGTTGCCAAGATCGCGAAGATGTTGAAGTGTATTGACCAAGCGATCATTGTCGCGTGGGTGCAGACCGATCGAAGGCTCATCGAGAATGTAGAGAACGCCGACCAAGCCCGCGCCGATTTGCCCGGCCAGACGGATTCGTTGACTTTCACCACCGGACAAAGTTGGAGCCGTCCGGTTAAGCATCAAATAATCGAGGCCGACGTTGAGCAAGAACCCAAGGCGGTTACGGATTTCTTTCAGCGGTTCGGTCGCAACGAACTGACGCGTTTTGTCTAACACCAATCCAGAAAAGAAGTCATGCGCGTCGGCGATGGAAAGGTCGCAAACGTCCGAGAGAGAGAGGCTTGGTTTCTTTGCAAAGGCTTTGTTCGAAGTTTCCAAGCGAAAGTGACGGGCCTGTTCGTTAAGCCGTGCACCGTCGCATTGCACACAGTGGACTTCGGCCATGTACTCTTCAAGTTTACGAATTCGCGACGCGCCAGTTGTGTTGCGATATTTTTCGTCCAGCTCGGCCACGACGCCTGCGAATTTTCCGCCATACTTCATCGGCGAACTTCCACCTTTCCAGGTGTAAGTGATGTGCAAGTCGTCGGTTCCGTACAACCAGATGTCTTGTTGCTCTTCGGTCAGGTCTTCCCAAGCCGTTTCGAGCATCGTACCGGCTTCGAGCTCCTGATCTTTTTCAACCGCGTCCGCAACGCCTTGATAGATATGACGCTTCCATCGCCCAAGGTCTTTCCATTTTCCAAGCAACTCAAAGCAGCCTTGTTGGAAAGATTTTACTGGATCGGGAACGAGCAATTCGCGCTCAAACGTAAACACTTCGCCCAGTCCGTCGCAGCCGGGACACATGCCTTGCGGACTGTTGAAGGAAAACATTTGCGGGGTTGGTGCCGAGAAGCTGATTCCACATGGGGCACACGCGTAGTCGGCCGAGTAGACGCGGTCGTTGGCGGGTGTGCGAACTCCCTTTGGGGTTTTTGACTTCTTTGATTTTTTGACTCGTTTGCCTTTGGTTTTCGTTTCTTCAACTTCTTCGACAGCGGAAACGGAGTCATCAAAATCATCAGCTGACGGAACATCGGTTTCGTCGTCTTCGTTGGCGATAATCAAAGTGCCTTTGCCGATTTTCAAAGCCGTTTCGACCGCTTCGGAAAGGCGCGAGCGAATGCCTTCTTTGGCTGTGATCCGATCGATGACCACTTCGATATGGTGGCGTTTTGAACGATCAAGGTTTATCTCTGAGCTGAGCGAAACGATTTCACCATCGACGCGGGCTCGAACAAAACCCTTCTTAAGCATATCGGTGATCAAGTCCCGGTGTTCACCTTTTTGGGCGCGAACTACCGGGGCAAGCACGATGTACTTGGTACCAGATTTGATCTGCAGAATGCTGCCAAGAATCTGATCACGGGTCTGAGCAGAAATGGGTTTGTCGCACTTTGGACAAAATCCTTGGCCAACACGTGCGTAGAGCACGCGAAGGTAGTCATAGATTTCGGTGATCGTTCCAACGGTACTTCGCGGGTTGTTGCCAGACGATTTTTGCGAAATCGAAATCGACGGGCTAAGTCCCGAGATTAAATCGACATCGGGTTTCGGCATTTGGCCGAGAAATTGGCGCGCGAAACTTGACAGACTCTCAACGTATCGCCGTTGACCTTCTGCAAAGATGGTATCGAAGGCGAAAGAGCTTTTGCCACTTCCACTAACACCGGTAAGGCAAATGAGTTGGTTGCGAGGTAATACAAGGTTGACATCACGAAGGTTATGTTCGCGGGCGCCTTTGACGACGATATCCGAAGCAGGCATATGGGCGGTGTGTCCGATCCAGTTGAGCATTTAAAATCGAACTAACCATTGTACGGCTCGTTTTCTAAATGCCCAACAGGGTTGGTTAGACGTAGGGCGAGTTAAGGCAAGAAACATTGAACAAAGAAGTGGCCGAAGTGCGAACTTATTCACGCGATTGATATTGACAAATCGAGGAAAAGAGATTTGAGAATTGGCTACAGTAACATGCCGCTTAACGATCGGTTGTTCAGAAATCGATAGTAGCTCGACTCTCCGAGTCGATTCTGATGCGGTAAATTTCGACGCGGAGAGTCGAGCTGCTGAAAAATCCGACTAGCCCAGTGCGCCTCATCCAAATCAAGTGACGTAACGGTCTCTTTGGCTCAGCGCCGGTACGCGTCTCAATTCCCAAGTCGGTGCCGCGCTTCTTCGGCCCATGGGCTTTTCGGGGCGAGCTCAAGAAACGTTAGCCAATGTGGTTCGGCTTCTTCTGGACGTTCAAGTTCATCCAGCAAACGGCCCAAGTGAAAATGGACATCGGGATAGTCAGGATGGTGCTGCAACGCGCCGTAGAAAGCCGAAAGCGCCAGCTCTTTTTGATCAAGCTCAAACAGCACACAGCCGAGACTGGCACGGGCTTCAACGAACGATTCATCCAATTCGACCGCCAAGTAATATCGTTCGCGTGCGGCAGCCAGGTCGTTTTGCTGGTAAAGCAATTCCGCAATTCGAAAGCATACGTCGGCCGATGGTCCAAACGCCAATGACATCGCTCGATAGACTTCGATGGCCGATTGCGTGTCGCCTTCGTCTTCGAATTCGATCGCCATGCGGATGAATTCGTTGGGTGTGACAAGCTGATCAAGCGGTCGTTTTTCGATTTCAAGAGGTTGGTCAATCGAGATCAAGTCCGCTGGCGAATCCGATTCGACTGCGCTTGGTTCACTCGTCGCTGCACCGAGCGAATCAAAATCAATTCGGCGTTGGCCTCCCGGTTCGACCAGACCTTCGCCTTGTCGTAGCAGGACGACTTGTCCTTCCACAATGACGCTCAATTGCGAAAGCGGACGCTGGAGGTTGGGATACAGGCCCGCCAGTCGCGAGAGTTTTGTCTCGATGGCTTTGGGCGTGGCCCCCGAAGCGATCATGCGGGCGATGCGTCGCGCCGATGCGACTTCCTGGAAATCGAAATAGGCGAGCTTTTTAAACTGGCGAGTCGGAGTGATGAGCCCTCGGCGATGCCAACGGCGGATGGTTGAGATCGGGATGTCGAGCAATTGAGCCAACATGGCTGGTGTGTGAAGCTGCTCAACATCGAGTTCCGTTTCATCAATCCCAAGGTCTTGCCAAAATTTCGATTCATTGACGATTGTGATTTCGCCATTCTGGTTGGCTTCAAAGACCCAGTCGTCAAGCAACTCCGTTTGATCGTCCAAAGGCAAAACGTCAGCGCCGATCACGATAATGTCAACCGTTTTATCAACGCGATCGACGACGGTGCCACCTTGGAGTTTGACGATCTCTTTGGCTTCTTTACGATTCATTCCGCCCAGTTTTCCAACAAACGCGACACGCTGCTTGGCGATCGAGGATTCGTTGGAAATGTTGGTTAACGATTCAGTTTGCATTGAGGCCATGAATTAATTGATATTAAAACGGCGTTTGATTGGGCTTGTTTGGCTGCAGGTTGGTCACCTCTTGATAAGTTTCCGAGAACGCACCAATTGTGTCAATGATTTGGCAGGTTTGACGACGGCATCTTTCGATAGTGCGCGCGAATATAGAACGACAACAGCAGTCGTAACGCGCGATTGGCGATTTGAAACACGAAGCGAGTTGGATTGTGAACGGTTGCAGCGTCGCCAAAACAAGGATGGAGACAACCGAATCGGCGACGGTGGATTAGTTGTTGGTAACTACATACATGCGTGTGAATCTCTACCAGCCGTAATATCGCCAAGTCGAATAAGTTCGCCGTGCCGCTGATTGGGTTCGCGCCGGAGCAAAGTTCGCGACGACTGTTTGCACTGGAACGGTTTGCCCAGGGATTCGCTTGGCGATGCCTTGTGGTGATGAGTAGTAGAACGGTCTGGCGATCGGGCCGTAAAAATTCGATTGCTGATAAGTCTGATGGTAGACCGGAGACGAATGACGGATTATTTGCCGTCGAAAAAGTTGAGCGTCAGCGTTTTCAGCTGTCAGGCAAACGGCACAAATGGTGAACGCGAAAAAGAGAACTTGCTTTTTGAACATGTTGAATTCCTGTGAGGGAGGAGGGAGGTTTTATCTTCTATTTTAACATGAATTAGAAAGCGGGATTCTGCTTGGTTACACGCGTCCCAAACCACCGGTGGCGCTTTAACTTTCTTCGTTCGACACCTGATCCTCTGTGAGTCCAGCTACGTGTCTTTTGTGTTGCTACCCACTCACTCAAGCGTATCCACAAACCCGCGCATCTCGCCCGCCGCGTGGGTGTTGCCTTGCAGGTCGGCTTGCTCAATTCCCTTTTTTAGAATCTCGATCGCTTCTTCGGTTCGATCGGCATTAGCAAGCTGTTGGCCGCTCATGAAAAACGAAGGCACGTACGGTGGATCGTCTTTCATTAACTCGCCATGCAGTTCGAGGCTGCGCTCGTGCTCGCCTTCGTTTTCAAGTTCGATTGCAAGCGCGTAGCGAAGGAACGTGTCCTGCGGTGAGTCAAGCAGCATTTCTTCAAGTTGTTCGCGTCGTGACATGGGGGCCTCGTTGTGGTTGTTGGTTAAGCTCATTGTTAGCAAGAAACTCAAAATGGGAAAGTGCCAACCGACTCCAACGGCTGGCTTTTGCCACCTGCTTCCCGGCCAATGGCAGTCGACGTTCAAGAACAAACAACAATCCAGCCAACCAGTCGTAAGAAGCTGGCCAGCGGAAACTTTTCGACGGGTTCGGTCGCACCCGGCAGGATCCCAAACCAGGTTTGCTTTTTGAATCCCGCGTTCTCCAAAGCCTGTTTCAATTCAGTTTTTCGAAAGCTATGAATGAACATCTGATTCACGCCGCGATACGTTGCGGTCCGGTCGCCGAAATCGCCTGTTCCGCGAAGCTGTGACCAAGCACTGGAAGCCGCCCAGCGAACGCCGCGCGGATGACGAACTTGGAACCAGGCGTTGTGTGCGTGCACGATAAATTGGCCATCGGGTTTGATGACCCGCCGAACGTGTTGCAAGAATCGAGCGCGGTTGGTGGCTTTCTCGATCATCCCAAGCGTACTAAATAGACTGATGCCATGGTCAATCGAATCGTCAGCCAAACCGTTGAGCTCGACGAGGTTGGCTTGAAGCATCAAAAGGTCGCCTTGCCCGCTTGCCTTTGTTGGTGCATTTTTTGGCAAGTGTTCCAAGTCCTCTTGTCGTTTGTTTCGAGGATCAGAGAAATTGATCTCGAATTTTTCTTTTAGCTTTGCCAGCATTGGAATCGACAAATCAATCGCCACACCGCGATAACCAGAATTCAAAAGTGGCAGCAGCGTCCGTCCTGTTCCGCAACCAAAATCCGCAACGATCGGGGGATCAATGGCTTGGTTGGTTGATTTGACGCTATCAAGGGCAGGCAGGTAACGGTTAATGATCTGCCTGTCGATCACGTTTAACGGATCTCCATCGAGGAACTGATCGTAGCCTTCGGCGATTTGCCCCGCTCGAACGTAATCCCAATTACCTTTGGAAACGCCACGTGGAATCTGCCAAGCGGAGGTTGGGGAACTGGAGTTTCGCGTTTCTTGAGAAGCACGATTAGTTCGGTGTTTATTAGGTTCTGGGGTATTCAAAGAAGTTTTTCCAACCGCGGCGAATGCATCACCCACTTGCCGTAGTTTAAGTGGATTTGTTATCGTCCTTTTGTTCGATGCAGCTTAATTGGCACGAGTGATGGGCACCTTTGGCGAAGTCCACAACGGCATCTTACACGAATTTTAAATTGATTTTGAACATTGAAATTACTGGAGAGTGTCGTGGGAATTCGCGTCGCAATTAACGGGTTTGGTCGCATCGGACGTTTGACGTTCCGTAATCTAATGAATCGCAGCGATGAATTCGATGTGGTGGCTGTCAACGACCTGACAGACAACAAGACTTTGGCAACGTTGTTGAAGTATGACAGTATCCATGGTCGCTTTCCTGGCACCGTCGAGTTTGACGATAAGAATTTGATCGTCAACGGCGACAAGATCCGGATCTTTGAAGAACGTGATCCAGGTAATTTGCCTTGGGGCGATTTGAAAGTTGACGTGGTTGTTGAGAGTACGGGGGTTTTCCGCGGCCGCGCGACCGATTCAAAACCTGGTTACGATTCTCACATCAAAGCAGGCGCTCGCAAAGTTGTGATCAGTGCGCCAGCCAAAGACGCTCCAGATCTAACTTGTGTATTGGGCGTTAACGATAATCAAATCACTTCTGAGATGACAACGATTTCAAATGCAAGTTGCACAACCAACTGCCTGGCTCCTGTGGCGAAAGTTTTGAATGACTCGTTCGGAATCAATTCTGGATTGATGACAACGATTCATGGCTATACAAACGATCAAAACATTTTGGACGCGCCGCATCCAGATCTTTATCGTGCTCGTGCTGCTGCGATGAACATCATTCCAACTTCCACGGGTGCTGCCGAAGCCGTCGCGCTTGTCATTCCCGAGCTTAAAGGGAAACTGACTGGAATGGCGATGCGTGTTCCAGTTCCAACTGGAAGTGTCGTTGACTTGGTTTGTTGTCTGGACAAACCTGCGACGGTTGAACAGATCAACGCTGCCATCAAGACAGCCGCAGACGGCCCAATGAAAGGTGTGCTCTGTTATACCGAAGACGCGATTGTTTCGACCGACATCATCGATGATCCTCACAGTTCGATCTTTGCAGCCGACATGACCAAAGTGCTCGGTGGCGACAATAATATGATCAAAATTGTTAGCTGGTACGACAACGAATGGGGCTATAGCTCACGTACAGCAGACTTGATTGCCAGGATTGGAAAATAATCGCTGGTTAGGTGATAATGATCGGAGTAATCACGGTTGTTGTTGTCGAGCCAAGATAGAAATCGGATAAGACGCGGTGGTTCAAAAGAGCCATCGCGTTTTTTTTTGGCGCTTGTATTAACTCAAAGGTAAACATGGTTTTCGAAAGTGAATCAGAATCTGATGACTTACCCGCAGGTGACGCTGGCGATTCTTCAAGCGAGCCAATTCGGTTTATCGATGAGTCCGGCGAAGTCCGTGTTTGGGGAGCCGATCGGAAATGGGCCAATAGCAATCGGGATGCACAGTTAAAGCAGGCAGTCAAGTACGGCGTTTGCCTATGGTGGTCCGACCAAGTCCCGTCATGGATTCATCCAGAAGACATTGAAATTGCGAAACGTCTTGTACCGGGCGGTCGAATCTTTCGCAAAGAAGAATGTGTGAACTGCGACGACCGAGAATTAGGCTATTCGTTCATGTGGTATGGCGATGAGGGATTTCGCGCGTTGCCGGCCATTTGGTTGGAGATTCGCCACGAAGGATTTGAGCTTAATGATTTTGTAGAAATCAAATCGGGCTTCGGAAAAAGGTTTCGCGGAATTGGAACCATTCGGGATATTGTCTGGGATCGTCATCGAAGAAAAATTGAATACCTTTTGACGATCAACGGCCAAAAGATTGATCGGACGTTTCATGCAGATGAAATTCAGCCAGCAACTCGTTTAGGTTCGCATCTGAATTCGCGTGAGCTCGAAAATGCAAACCGCGCGCGATGGGCTTAGTTTCACAATCGACGGGAAAGAAATAGGCGAGCAATGAGCCAAGGCAACCCTTACCAAACTCCAAGCCCTATCGATGAATTACCAAAACAAAATATGCGCGTTCCGTTCTGGTTTTTGCTTTTGTGGCTCACACCTTACGCGGCATTTGCATTCGCAGGTTATTCTCACCTACAGATGTACAATCTGAGTCTTGAACAATCTTCTGGCAATAGTGCACCGATCGCACCAAGCGTTGCCGTCGAAATTGTTCGATACTCTTACTACGCCACTAATTTTACAATAGCTGGCGGATTCTTGATGATCTTGCTTCTCTTCATCCAGAGGAAGTTTTGGCCGAAAGAGAAAGCTCCAGAGCAGTTGGCTCAAAAGAATTCTTTCAAGCGCCAGGTTTCTTGAACCTGGGAATTGTCTGACTACGAATCTTCGGCCACGACAATCAGATTAGTAGATGCGAATCGTTCCGCAGCAAATGCATCGAGATGGGCGAATGACCAAGATCAATCCGAATGTCACGACAACAAGAAAGCCCATCGCAAAGGGGCGAAATTCTACAGGAACATGTACGTCGTCGCGCCAGCAAGACCGGCAGTTTTTGACGGTACCGCGCGTCTGTGTTTCGTCATGTTCGCGTAGTAGATTAAATGACATTATGTGACCCTGAAGTTGATTAGTCTCGCGAATGGTTGTGGAGTTGAGACGAGAGCCAAAACAAACTTCACTCATCTCCAATCATGGTTTCGACTCGCGAAAAGTCAAATCTTGAGGGTTGTTCCAAAACTAAAAGAGGGGTTTTTAGTAGGCTGGCATACCAAGTTACCTAACCGGAAAATCTTACCGCGCTTGGGCGGTTTGAGCCCCCTAGCCAATAAAAAGAATGGAAAAACGCTTTGTAACAAAGTGAGCAAGACTCCGATTATGGTCGGGCAAAAATCAAAATCCGCATATCTAACCAGATGTTTTATATTGTGAGATTTTGGGGCGAGAATTCAAAAGACTGTTTTTCTGTTGGTCACTTTTGCAAGAACGAATTTGTTTTGAAGCCTCTTTTGGTCGAATTTACCGGTATCTATGGGCATTGTTGAGCTTAAGTCCCTGATAAATTAGCCCGATTTGATATACTTCCCGATTGGATTTTTTCGACGACGAATCCGTCATTTCGATGAATCCGCCAGTTGAAGTTCGGAGTTGTTACCAAGTGAATCTCGAAGAATTATTTGCCCCCTTTTCCCCACCAGAAACCAACTTTCTGGAGCGGTTACGATATTGGGCAGCGGCGCGCCCCAATGAAAAGGCGTACAATTTTCTTGACGCAGGTGAGGTACTTTCTGAGACGCTTACCTTTGCTCAACTGGACGAAAAGGCGCGCGCGATCGCGGCAATGCTGGTCGCAAACGGATTCGCAGGTAAACGAGCCTTGATGATGTATCCGCCCGGATTGGATTTCGTCAAAGCGTTCTTCGGTTGTCACTATGCCGGCGTCACTCCAATCCCGGCTTACCCGCCCAGTCGCAACCGCAACATGGCGCGGATTGAAAAGATTTCTGATGACGCAGAAGCCGCTGTTGCGCTCACGATTGGCTCAGAGAAAAAACGCTGCAGCGGTTGGTTAAAAGATTCTCCCGGTTTACACAAAATTCCGTGGGTCGCCACCGAAGACGTCCCTGCCGAGCTTGGTAACGACTGGGTCAAGCCGATCATTCGTCCAGATGACCTTGGCCTGATCCAATATACGTCTGGTTCAACGGGCTCTCCAAAAGGCGTGATGCTCAGCCACCAAAACCTGATCGCCAACTGTCGCTTGATCACGCGCGCCTTCCAAGTCGGAGCCAGCGGTAAGATTTGTAGTTGGCTTCCGCTCTACCATGATATGGGATTGATTGGCGGAATTCTCAAGCCGCTTTATTGTGGCTGTGAGGAAACGTTGATGTCTCCCATCGCGTTCTTGACGCGCCCGATCCGTTGGTTGCGTGCGATCTCAAACTTCAGAGCTTCAGCCAGTGGCGGACCGAACTTTGCCTACGCTTGGTGTACGATGAAGATTGAAGAGAAAGACTGCGAAGGCCTCGATCTCTCCAGCTGGGAAGTCGCGTTCAACGGAGCCGAGCCAGTCCGAGCCGACGTGATGGAGCGTTTTGCCAAAAAATTTGAACCATATGGTTTTGACTACAACGCGTTTTATCCATGCTACGGAATGGCTGAAACGACTTTGATTGTTACTGGTGGCTCCAACAAAGGCGCTCCCATCGTGCGTCCATTTAATAAACACGATCTTGTAGAACACCGTGTTGTCCGTGTTGACGCTGATGACAAAAACGCCAGAAGCCTTGTCGGATGCGGCCAAGTTCTGCAAGAGGAAGAAGTTTTAATCGTCCATCCGGAAACACGTCGACCATTGCCGGATGACAAAATCGGTGAAATCTGGATTGACAGCCCCAGTTGTGGGCTTGGCTACTGGAAACGGCCTGAAGTCACCAAAGAGATTTTTCACGCGCGTTTGAATCCGGACAACGGGAAAAACTATGTGCGTTCCGGCGATCTCGGTTTCATGGACAACGGCGAGTTATTTGTCACGGGCCGCTTAAAGGACATGATCATCGTCAGGGGCGTCAATCGCTACCCCCAAGACATCGAAGCCACGGTGGAGCATTGCCACCCTGTAACTCGCTCCGGTGGAGCCGCTGCATTTGCCGTCGCGCGTTGGGACCGTGAGCATTTGGTTGTCGTTTGCGAAATCGAACGCAGCTCGCGGGCTTCACATGCTGAAAAACTTAATGAGGTCATCAATACGATTCGAGTCGCGGTATCCGAAGAGCATGATCTTCCCCCCGACGCGATCGTTTTGGTTCGCGCGCACTCGATCCCGAAGACTTCGTCTGGAAAGGTTCAGCGTCACGCTTGCAAACAGAACTTTGAAAAGGGCGAAGACATTCGCGTCATCGCACGCTGGAGTGCCTGGGAAGAATCTCACTCACAGGCCGATGAAACACCGGCTTTGGTTAAGCAAAACGGAAACGCTACAGCCGTTGACGCGGACTCCGAGATTGCCAAAGAAATTGTTGATGCGGTAATCCTTCACGTCAAAGATGTTGGTGAAGAACGAGCTAAAGACGTCAACGTTGATACGAACATTGTGCACCTTGGGCTGGATTCTCTTGAGCGTCTGGACGTCGCACAGCGATTAGAGCAGGAGTTTGGTGGCCGAATTCCTGAAGAAGTTTTGCAGGAAGTCGAAACTGTTCGCCAAGTCGCAGAAGCGATTCAAAAACACATTGGTACGGACTCGGTTAGACGAGTTGCCGAATCTGACAGGACAAAACGCTACAAAGGCGAAGTGCCAGAGTCGTACTTCAAGCTCGAAAAAATGCCGGAAGTGGTGAAGCTTCAAAACCAGCGCGACAAAATCGCTCGCAGTGGAATTCGCAATCCGTTTTTCAGCGTCCACGAAGGTCTGGTTGGCGATACAACTCAGATCGAAGGAAAAGAGCTCGTCTCGTTCGCAAGCTACAATTACCTTGGGCTTTCTGGTCACCCGGAAGTCAACGAGTCAGCCAAAAAGGCGATTGACGAATTCGGAACCAGCGTTTCCGCCAGCCGAATTGTGTCTGGCGAAAAAACGATTCACAAAGAACTTGAGCAAGAGCTTTCTGAGTTCCTTGGTGTAGAAGACGTGATCACTTTTCCGGGCGGTCATGCCTGTAATGAATCGGTGATTGGCCATATCGTTGGCCCGGACGATTTGATTATCCATGATAGTTTTGCTCACAACAGTATCGTGCAGGGTGCTCAGCTTTCAGGGGCGCGTCGCCGACCGTTTGAGCACAATAACTGGAAAGAGCTAAACAAGATCTTGACCAATATTCGGTCTGATTATCGGCGGGTCTTGATTGCCATCGAAGGCCTTTACAGCATGGATGGTGACTACCCCGACTTGCCACGTTTTGTTGACATCAAGAAAAAACACAAGGCACTTTTGTGGGTCGACGAGGCACATTCCATTGGCACGCTTGGCGACACCGGCCGTGGACTGGCCGAAGTCTACGGGGTCGAGCGCGGCGATGTGAATTGTTGGATGGGAACGATGAGCAAGTCGTTTGGTAGTTGTGGCGGATTCGTCGGCGGCACCAAAGAGCTAATCGAGTACCTCAGGTATTCTACGCCCGGTTACATTTTTGCGGCCGGCATGCCTCCGGCTAACGTAGGCGCTGCGTTGGGTGCGCTGCGGGTTTTGAAAGAGCACCCGGAGCTCGTGCGGCAACTGCATGACAATTCGACGTTGTTTCTGAAGCTTGCCAAGGACGCAGGCGTGGATACGGGAATCGGTCAAGGGACCGCAATCATTCCGATTATCACCGGAAGCTCCATGAAAGCGTTACGGCTTTCGGAGGCGTTGTTCAACAATGGCATTAACGCAGCACCGATTCTCTACCCGGCTGTTCCAGAAAAAGAAACTCGCGTGCGAATATTCATGACTGCCGTTCACACCGAAAAACAAATTCGTGATTCGGTAGAAGTCCTGGCTCGTGAATGGCACGCCATCATGAACGGCAACTTTAGCGATGAAGGTTTTGACGAGCCAGAGGC
>CAYZGP010000103.1:0-3896 GCA_964478065.1 uncultured Pirellulaceae bacterium | reverse complement strand
GGCACGCCATCATGAACGGCAACTTTAGCGATGAAGGTTTTGACGAGCCAGAGGCCTAGTCAAATTTAGCCGATCTAGCTCGCCGGTCCAAATCGTTGCTCAAAAGTTACGGCGATAGTAGCACGACACTCCGAGTCGTTAGTCTAAGAGTTGCGACTCGAAGATTCGTGCTACTAAAAGTTTCGACTCGGAGATTTATGTACTTAGAGATTCGTGCTACTGAGACAATCGACTAAGTTCTTAGTCGGATATCCAAATCAACGAATGGAAACAGATCAGGTTGCCTTGAGTCTGCACCTCCAAAACGCCAGTCGCTGTCACCAGTGGTAGCCGCATCCGGCGTATGCGTTAACCTGAAAACAGTTTCGTTGACTGATGAATCAGTTCGGCTACCCCACGCCCACCAAAGTTCCTGCCCTGACTCAGCTGCTTCAAAAACATTGTAAATCGAAACAAAGTATGTCTTGCCAGCTTCTATGGTGTAATCAACATTGGCCGAGTACTCGTATAGGGGTGCTCCTAAGACGGTTTCACCTGAGTCTTGACGATTGGCTCCACCGACTTCGAAACGAACGGATGTGCTACTGTCTGGAGCGCCATCTTCGGCTCCTTCAAAAATTTCGACAACGAAATTGTCGGCTGGATCAGAGTCAGAATCTGAATTGCCATATATGTCTCGTTCATTGTAACCAGTCCACTCAACCAAACTGATCGTTTGCGTCGAATCGAGTACGACAGGGGTGGCAAACCGATTGCCATCGTTGGTATCCGTAGCAAAGATCGAAAGCTGGCCACTCTCGACATTTTCTGCCCCTCCAACACCACCGTCAAAGACCTGCATATGTTCGACAGTCCCGATCGAAATGTTTTCTTGGTCGTGTGGGTTCATTGCCATTTCCGGTATTTGATCGATTCCGGCTTGGCCTGCGATCTTGATGGTGCTTGTGATGGAAGCCTCCGTTAGATCGGCACTTATCGTATCGTCACCGTTACCGAGAAATACGCCCAATTGGTTTTCTCCGATAACCGGATTGTTTAGCTCAACACTATCGTTTCCAGCAGACGACAGTAGGAGGTTGAGTTCTCCTGAGTAATGATTTCCTTGGGAGTGAATGGAATCTGAATGGTTGCCCGTGTTAACAAAGGAGTTCCCGGCAAATACAGAGTCCGTCACGGTTACCGAATCCTCACCATCAAGTGTGATGGCATAGAGCGTATCTGCAAAATAGCTACCAGACGTTGAAACCGAGTCGTTTCCATGGAAAGTCTGAATTACAAACTGATCCGTGAAAGTACTGTCCTCAACAGCAACACTGTCGTCACCCGTTCCACCGAAAATGATCGACCGGGATTCAAACACGGCATCTCTTACGACAAAGTCATCGTGGCCGGGGCCAAGGTGGGCTCGCAATCCCCCAGCAAAACTAACGCCTGATTCGGTGACCTGAGCGCCGGAAACGATGTAGCTTTCTTCTCCGTTAATGGTGGTACCTTCAAGACCTCTGACTTCGAGGCGGCCATTTTCTGCAACCACTTCGAACTGGTTGTTGGCCTGGTCTCCGCGAATGTAAAGATGCCCGCTTTCGACAACGGTCACATCGCCGGCCAGCAGTAAACGATTTTCAAGAACTTGATAGGTATTGGATCGCCGGTGACTACGACGGGTGGATTGAGATGGCATTGAAAATCCTCACTGACAATAAAGCTGTATTGAAAAATCAAATCCCTTCAGGTTGGTCGAACCGAAACCCATTGTCGGGCCTGCCCAAGGAAACACAAGAAAAAATACAACTTGAACGTTTTTCTTGCGCAAAAAGCAAAGAATTTTAAAAATTGACCAAAACCAGGTTGAGGTGCGGCTATCGATCTCCAACATCACCTAGAAAATCCTGCCATTGAGACATTTGTTTGACTTGCTGTCGGATTTGGTTCAGAACACGATGTCGAGCGACGTACACGGTATCGATACTTATTCCGAGCTGCTCGGCTGTCCGATTGATCCCGTGGTCTTCGATGTAGCTAAGCCGAAACGCTTCCCAGTAAATGGGTTTGACCGAAGGCTGCACAGCTTCAACTGCAACGGAAAATATCTGGCGGCGAAGCTCAAGCTGAAACCGCGAATCTCCTTCTGGCGAATCTTCGGCAAGCTGATCCAGATACTGCTTTCCATCCTCAGACACGGTGTTTACAAAACGTAGTTTGTCTTTTTCAAATTCACGCAGCATGCAGTTTCGAGCGACGCGATACAGCCAACCGCGAAAATTTGAATTGCGTTCGTTGGGAGACCATTGGTGTACGACTTGGCTTAATCGCAGCAACGTGTTTTGGCAGGCATCGTTTGCATCTTCGTCGGACATTCCCAACCGTTTGGCAACATTCCAAATCAAAGGGCGATAGATCGAAACGAATTGCTCCCAAGCATCTGCGTCCGACTTGTCTCGCAGTCGCAGTATTAGGCTTATCTGAGTTGTTTCGAATGATCGATTCATCTTTTTAAAAATGAGACACGTTATGGTATCACTAATTCAAAAATAGCAATTTGATACTCGGAAAGTAAAGCGAAAATTCAAAGGATTTGTGTATTCGAAGAGGAATTTGATTAATTTTGAATTCTCAAATTTTTTTGCGCAATATTCTCCGGTCGGTCGTGTTTCTGTTAAGAATAGGTTTGGCCAAGCGGGCACAATTTTTGTGCTGAGCAAAAAGGAATAGCATGTCACAACACCATCTTAGCGAACTGGAAGTGGAAAGAATAATTTCGATGGGAGAGTCCACTCTCAAGACAAAAGATCATTTGGCTCAATGCACACTATGCCAGAATGAGGTCGACAAGGCGTCAGCAGATCAATGGTGGTGGAATGAAGGTCGCGAACTGATTGCTTCTACGGTGAAGTTGAAAGAGAGATTTGGCAGTCCACCAAAATCCACCCAGAACGAAGGCTATTGCCCGGCGACTGCCGAGGTACAGCAGTTAATAAGTAGTTTCGAAAGTGGTGCTGATCCCGATGTGCTGGGCCGTGTTGACGAATTTGAAATCGAGTCACTCGTTGGCGTTGGCGGCATGGGAGCCGTTTTTAAAGGGCGCAGTCGGGAATTGAATCGGTGTGTTGCGATCAAGTTTCTTTTGCCGCGGCATGCGGGGTCAGAAGAGGCACGGCAGCGATTTACTCGTGAGGCTAAAGCCATCGCGGCGGTCTCAGACAATCATGTTATTCCAGTGTATCGCATCGATTCCTCGGCCCGGTATCCCTTTTTTAGTATGCCCTTTATCGTTGGAGTTTCTCTACAACAGTTCGTCCTGGAGAATGGGCCATTGGGGCCGCTTCAGTTGGTGCAAGTTGCAAAACAGATTGCCGCAGGATTGAAGGCGGCCCATGCTCAAAGACTGATTCATCGCGATGTCAAGCCAGCGAATATCCTGATCGAAGACGATTCCAATCGGGTCATCGTGACTGACTTTGGTTTGGCTCGGGAAGAAAGTGAACTAGGGCTGACGCAAACAGGGCTGATTGCCGGCACCCCGCCCTACATGTCTCCCGAGCAAGCTGAGGGAGGAAACCTCGATCAACGAAGCGACTTGTTCAGCCTTGGGTCGGTCATGTACTTTATGGCGACCGGTCGATCTCCATTTCAAGGTGAAAATCAACTTGAGTTACTTAGAAACATCCGAGAAGCCAAGGCTCCGGCTGTTTGCAAATTCAATTCAGAAATTTCCGCGGGTCTGGAAAAAGTTATTCAACGTCTGCTTGAAAGGGATCCTGCACAAAGGTTTCAAACCGCCGCTGAAACCGAAGAATTCTTGGCGAGTTTTGAAGCTCACTTGAATTCACCAAGGCAGAATCGCCAACCAAGGCTGGCGCGTGTCAAAAGACCTACCAACTACCGTCGTTGTTTGA
>CAYZGP010000102.1:6351-22657 GCA_964478065.1 uncultured Pirellulaceae bacterium | reverse complement strand
ATCAAAGGATGCTATTGTTGACTTTCTTTGGATAAAAATTTTGGAAAATCAACGACACGCTGGCAACAGATTTGTTCCATCACCTGTTGTAACTGAAGTTTGAGAATCGAAATCGTGTGCTCACCACCTTTGTTACCCAGTGCGGCGGCTCCATACATGAATGTGCGACCGAGCATTGCGAAATCAGCTCCGCTGGCCAGCGTCCGCGCAATATCGGGACCACTGCGAATGCCTGAGTCCATCATGATCGTGGCTTGGCCTTTGAATTTTTCAGCAACGCCACGCAGCGCCTTGATCGCCGATTGACCAGCGTCCAGTTGCCGGCCACCATGATTGGACACCCACAGTCCGTCGACACCCAAACGGATACATCTTTCGGCGTCGGCTTCGCAAGCGATTCCTTTAACGACTAATTTTCCAGGCCACATCTCGCGGATCGGTTTAATCTTTTCTTCATTCAAACGGCCTGAGAATGTTTTGTCCATAAACTGACCGAGCTGTTTCATGTTCAAGCCCTTGGGCATGTAGGGCTTCAAAGTCTCGAATTCGGGTTTACCATTGATCAGCGTGTTGATCGCCCAACTTGGTCGACTGCAAATTTGCATAATGTTTCGCAGCGACATACTTGGCGGCATCGCCAAGCCATTACGAATGTCTCGAGGGCGATAACCAAACGTCGGCACATCGGCCAAAATCACCAACACGGGTAGCTCGGCTGATTTGGCACGTTCGATGATGTCGTCGCGAACCGAGTCCTCGGCGGGATGGTAAAGCTGAAACCAAGCTTTTCCTTCGGTGACCTTGGCAATCGTTTCAATGCTGCTGGTCGAAACCGTGCTCAAGCAAAACGGAATATTATATTTGAAAGCGGCGGCGGCTAAAATTTCGGGCGTCCTCGGCCACATTAAACCTTGCAATCCAATGGGTGAAATACCAAAGGGTGCATCGTACGTGTGGCCAAACAAATCGACACTCATATCCGACTTGATATGCTCAGAGAGATATTGCGGAATCAATTCGATTTTATGAATGTCGGCCGTGTTTCGATGTATGTTGACATCTTCATTACAACCGCCGTCCAGATATTCGAACGCGAATCGGGGAATGCGTTTGCGCGCCCGATTGCGAAGATCGTCGATCCCTGGAAATCTCGAGTCGTAGTTTATTTTTGGCATGATTGTTAGTTAGTCTTGCGAATAAAATGCGAATTGTCTCGCCCAAATGTTGGTTCTAGTTTTACGGTAGCGCCGAAATTTAGATGTGCAACGTATCTATCAATGGCTTGGCGTTCAACAGGCGGCGGAGGTAAATGTTTCTTTGTGTTTACTGAAAGATTTTAATCAACGGACCCACTTGGCGAGAGCGGGCTTTTGCTTGGTTTAAGATTAAAGTTTCAATTCACGTTGACGGTAATGTTCGTCAATGCGATTTGCAATTCGGTCAACGTTTTCGGGTGTAAGGAATTTTGGTCCGCCCAGTGCAGCAGCGCCAATGAAAATCTCAGCGGATTTTTGGGCCATCAACATCGCGGCCTTTACGGCGTTTGTTGAATTGCCCAGCGTGATGATGCCGTGATTTTCCAACAAAATGACCCGAGGTGGAGCCGTAAACGTCTGCATGAACTTTTCCGTTTCAGTCGCAATGATTTTCGAAAGTTCCAGTCCCGGGTCGGTGTAAGGGATGAAAACAGACGCCGGACCGCAACAAACGATTTCATCGGGAAACAATTTTTGCGTGGCAAATTGTTCTGCCAGCGGTGAACACAGGATCTGATTAACTGCCACGCTGTGCGTATGACCAACGAACTCAATTCCTGGCAGCGACAACAAGTAAGCATGAAAGAGGGCTTCTACCGACGGCTTACGTGCTTCCGAATCAACTCGACTGGCGAACAGCTCGTCAACAATCTCTTGATCGGTCATCTGATCACGCTTAAGCATCGGAAGCAACTGTTCGAACCGACACTCGACGACATCGTTTTCCGTAAGCGTTGCCAGGCAGCTACCACTGGCTTTGACGTAAAACGTTTGATCGTCGACCTTCGCTGAAGTGTTACCTTCGCCAAGTATCGCCATATTCAGCCGTTCATCACCCAGCTCATTGGAGAGAGTTAACAACGCGGCAAGTTTTTCTGATTTTGTCATTATAGTTGTCGGCAAGCTGTTGATGTTTGTTCAGTGCTGAGTTTGCAAAATCTTGATTTGGTTTTTGTTATTTGCGACCGTAAAGTGGCCCAAAGTTTTCACAAGCCCGATAGTCGGCTGCCTCGCGATCAGTCGTGCCAAACGCATTCCAAGCACTTGGCCTGAAAATTCGCTCTTCGGCAACGTTGTGCATGTAAACGGGAATTCGAAGTTGCGAAGCCAACGTGATGAATAGATGCCCGACGTGCCCGGCCGTCATCACGCAGTGATTTGCACCCCAGTGATTCATGACATCATAAGTCGACGTAAAAGCACCTTCGCCAGTGAGTGTTGGTGCGAACCAAGTTGTCGGCCACGTCGGATTGGTTCGTTGATCCAAAATGCTATGCACATTGTCTGGCAGTTCGACTGTGTAGCCCTCCGCGATTTGGATCGCTGGCCCCAGCCCGGAAATCAAATTGATTCTGGTCATCGTCGCCGGCATCCCGCCGCGAGTGCGGTAACGCGTGCTCATGCCTCCGCCGGGAAAATACTCTGTAATCGAAGGATGCCAAGTCGTCGCCTGCAGGCATTTCTTGGCTTCTTCGTCGGTGATTTCCCAAAACGGTTTCATGGTCGGATTGCCATCGCTGTCAGTCTGCTCACCGGTTCCGTCCAACGTCGCTGGGCCTGAATTGATCAAGTGCAGCAAACCATCGCTTCCTTTTCCTTCAAGTTTGTAACCATCGCAAGCAGACGCAACCGCATCGGGACTCCAGTAAGTTCGCAGGTCTGCGAATAGCTGCGCGGTGTTAGTCAGTAAGTGGCCAAACAACATCGTCGCGGCGTTAAGGGCGTCGTTTTCAGTGGCCACAATGTAAGGCGCCCGTTTCCCATTCCAATCGAACGACGTGTTGAGAATGGCTTCGAGAAAGTCTCCGTTGGGAAAGTGGTCCGTCCACTGACGTTGACCCTGAAAGCCCGATGCGATCGCTTGGTGACCTTGGCTTTGTTCCTTCAAACCCATTTCCGCAAGATTTGGATTTCCGACCATTAAGTCACGAGCGATCAAAGCCATTTTCACGCTATCGGACCACTCACTATCGAGTTGCTCACGTGAACGCTTGCCGTCGTCTCCGTTATAGTCATCGCCTTCCGGGCAATTTTCCTTTACCCACGCCAACGCCGTTTCATATTCGTCTTGGTCAAACTGGTTCTTTTTCATGCGGCCGACAAACTCGGTCATGTCGATGTCTTCAACCCGCATGCCCAGCCACTTTTCCCAGAATGCATAGTCGACCATCGAACCGGCGATTCCCATCGAAGTGCCACCCATCGACAAATACGATTTGCCTCGCATCAACGCGACCGCGAGACCGCATCGAGCAAAATCTAGAATCTTCGTTTGCACATCGGCAGGCATATTTGAATCTCCGGCTTCCTGCACATCACGACCGTAAATGCCAAATGCTGGGATTCCTTTTTGAGTATGGCCGGCCAAAACCGCCGCCAAATAAACAGCTCCCGGACGCTCGGTTCCGTTAAAACCAAATACGGCTTTGGGCCGCAGTGGATCCATGTCCATCGTTTCACTGCCGTAACACCAACACGGCGTAACTGTCAGCGAAACCCCAACGTTCTGTTTTTGAAACTTTTCGTCACACGCCGCTGCTTCGAAAACGCCTCCAATACAAGTGTCAGCAATCACGCATTCCACGGGTTCACCATTGGGATAGCGCAGACTGTTTGAAATCAACTCAGCAACTCGCCGAGCCAAGTTCATCGTTTGATCTTCTAGCGATTCGCGAACTCCGCCATAACGGCCATCGATCGTGGGCCTAATGCCAATTTTAGGAAGGTCGCCTTGGAAAACAGTTGGAGAGTTAAGTGTCGACAAAGTAAGCTTCCTTAAGTTTGTGGATCAGCCAAGACCGATTCGTCAAAAGTAAAATTTCGCTTCAAGGAACCACACATTGAATTGGATACAATGTGATGAAACGATGTGAAGCAACGCCCACCAATTTACCGTAATCTAGTGCACCATTCGACCGGGCTTTAAGTTGCAATATTTCGTAAGATGGACCGTCTTGTATGTAGGATGGACATTCATTCTTGTCCGTCTTCTAGGCTCGACTGTCGAACAGGAATGTCCAACCCACGTTTGCTCTTTTTGAATTGCAGAATCGGATTGATAAAATTAGTGGCGTGAACTTTGATTTAAACTTTGCCCAAAATGAAGACAAATGAAATTGGTTGCCAACTATTTCGATCAAGACGCTTTTACTGT
Organism: uncultured Pirellulaceae bacterium; assembly: GCA_964478065.1. Lineage (GTDB taxonomy): Bacteria > Planctomycetota > Planctomycetia > Pirellulales > Pirellulaceae > Mariniblastus. The sequence goes on along the minus strand of CAYZGP010000102.1, from coordinate 18,247 downwards.
GGCTGGCGTCTTCTCCGCCGATGAGTGTGCAGCACTAATTGAGCGTGCCGAGGCAATTGGATTTGAGGCTGCTTCGGTTCGAACGCGTTCTGGGCAAAAGATGATGACAAGTATTCGCAACAATGATCGAGTTAATGTTAATGATCCCGAGCTCGCGAAATTGATGTGGACTCGCATTTCATCAATTTTGCCGAAGCTCGACGACCAAGACGCGGTTGGCGTTGACTGTCGTTTGCGATTCTACCGTTACGAGCCTGGGCAAGAATTTAAACGTCACAAAGATGGCTCGGTCACCAACGATGAAGGTGATGTCAGCAAATTGTCGTACCTTGTTTATCTCAATGATGGGTTCGAAGGCGGCTCAACTACTTTTCGAGACTATGTAGGAAAAGGAGACTCGCGTCGCAAAATCGAAAATGTCGTTACGCCAAGTGCCGGAACCGCTCTTTTGTTTCGACATGAGCGTTGGCATGAAGGAGCACCGCTGGCTGTCGGCGTAAAGTATGTTCTTCGGACCGACGTTTTCTACGCGACGTTGTAGTTGAAAGGTTAATTGCAATGTCACTTGATTCCGTTTGGGAACGGCTTGGTTCGATTCAAAGCCTCACGTTCGTTGCGTCGTCCTCAACTTCTACGGGGTGGAACGGGAGCGGTGAAGGCGCGGTTGAGGTAACCCGACCTTCGGCTAACGAAATCATTTTTTCTGAGTCGGGAACTTGGACGCCAGACGGTGGGAAAGAATTGACTTTCACCAATTCATATCGTTGGACAAAGCAGTCATCTAAGTCCAATTCCCGATCAGGAAATCTTCCGTTGGAACGCCTGCGATTAGAACACCTTCGTTTTGGCGCGGACCATCCCGTTCACCTGTTTGACCTCGCTGTTGATGACAATCAAACTATAAGTTCCGTTGATCCGCATGTGTGACGGGAAGACATTTACGCCGCGAAGTTGTCGCTGGCTCCAGATGGTTTGTTAATCGAGTGGTCGATTGACGGTCCCAAAAAACGCGAAACGATTCGGTATGTCTACCAATCGCATTTAAAATCAACCGCATAGTCTTTCTGCAATCGGCGACCTTTTTTGATAAGTTATTTGAAAAACCGAGGCTGCCAATGATCCTAAAAGCGATTCAATCTCTGTCAGGTCCTAAATTTGGTCGACAATAACGACAATCCGTATCAATCGCCAGCGCCTGTTGAGCCTGAAGACGAATATCGCGATTCGATTTTTGTGATGTCTGGTTGCCTGACAGTCGAGGATGCCTTATCGACTCAACGTTTGGCGTCTCCCGCGACTAGACAACGAGTCGTTTTGCTTGTTTGGTTGGCTTCGTTTTTGTCTTTTCTCTTAATCTCATTTACTCTATTTTCTTCTCAGCCATTTGGTCTGCAGTTGTCAAATCTACTTCTATTCGTGGCTTGTTTGCTCCTGCCGGGAATAGCGTTATTCCCGCTTTTAATTGACGTATTCAAGTTTGGCCGATTGTCGCGCCAAGAACTTGAAACTCAGTCTTCAACGCACTCGACTTTCTCTCCGACCGGAATTTCGATGAAGACCGAGAATGGAAATGTAAACGCCAGTTTTGAATGGTCACAGTTTTCCAATTGTGTTGCCAACGACACGGTGGCATTGGTGTTTTTCGAAAATTCTCACCAATGGGTACTTCTGACTAGAAACACACTTCGGCGCCCAGATCGCTGGGAGGCACTAATTGAGATGATCGAATCACAATTGCCGGTATCCCGAGGCCTTGGTAGCTGACCATTGATTTCTGCAGCACCAGCAAAAGTTGCATTGCGCAAATTTACAAAATCTCGGCTTCCTTGGTGGACCAATTTTTCAACGCCAAGACGCAGAGATTTTGATTCTGACCTTTGCGTCTTAGCGTTCTTGCGTCTTGGCGTTTCTCTTTCTGGGCCGCTGGAGAAATGGGACATAAATGAGATATTGAATATCCCGCTTCGTTTACACTGTCGGCCAAACCGTGCTCGGCGAAGATGCAACTAGTCGATCAATGGCTCGCCAACAAAATTTGCCAATCGGCCTTCTTCTCTTGCTGCGTAAATTTCGATACGACTTCGCGGGACGTCTTTTTTCTCGTTGAGCAACGTGACTCGGAAATCTTTAAAGCCCAACCAAAGCAAAATGTCCAACATCGTTTCTTTGCCGTTTGGAAACCAAGACAACTCGTGCACGCCTGACATGACTTTGGTGCGGCTCTCTCTGGCCATCGTCATCCCGCGAGGATTGTTGGGATCTATGACCATGGCAGTGTTCACAACGATCACGTCGGTCGTCATGTCCGCGGCAATTTTCAGCCCGGTAATTGGGTCAGGCAGGTGGTAAAAAATTCCGCTGAAGTAAGTCATGTCAAACTTTCCAAAATCATGCTTCGGAACGTCGTAGAGATCCATGACGTGAAACTCAAGTCGATCAACCGGCTCGGCGGTTCGATGTTGCTGCACAAATTTGGCTTGGTTGATCCAATGCTCTCGAACATCGAAACCAACCGCGCGGTCCACATCACGTTCCCGTGTCCAGAAACAATATCCGCCCGCGTTGCACGCGCAATCCAAAAAGCTCTTGCCTCTCATGCCTTCGGGGTAAAGCAGGTCAAGCTTTTTCAAGTAATGGAGCTTGGGTGAAATCAAACTAACGCCATCGTTGTCTGCTCTTTTCAAAAGCCCGTCTGGAGAGAAAATTTTGCCGGTAGAAAATTCGTCAAACAACACGATATCGTGATGCCAAGGCCGCATGGCTTCAATTTGCTTTGTGAGTTCTTCGATATTTTCGTTTGCCATTTGGGCCTCGCTGATTGCGTCCGCAGTAATAATCAAGTGTTCAAATATATTCGGCTAACTGATTTGCACAATCGAAGTTTCCGCGTGAAGCCGCATGATAAGGCGGCAATTTGAGTTGGTTTCAACGGTTTTGTGGATATCGTCGCGCGACGCAAGCACTCTCCACAGATAGTCCGTTTTGTCATGAACCTTTTCAAGCAATGCCAATCTCCCAAGAGGTAGAGGTAGCCAGCGCGTAGCAGAACTCATGAAGAGTTTTGGGCGCCTGAGGTTCGCGGCATTTTTTAGAAACGAAAATAGGCCAAACTTAAAGGAAGATTTCGACACATGATTCTAATTCTAAGAATCCAAATCCCAATTCGTGATGGTCCTCCAGCTCACTCAAGCTGGAGGTACTGTCATGCAAATCAAAGACATTTGGATGTCGCAGAGAAAGTTGCGCAACGTCGCGCAAATACCTGCGATGCAACAAGAGATTGTTAACGGCGGCTTTTTGCCGCGAATCAGAATTAATCGTGACACCGATGGGTCGTTTCAATTAGAAGACGGCCAGCATCGCTTGGTCGCATATTGGATATCGGGCATCCGTGAACTGACGCCCGATGACTATCTATTACTTGAAAAAGACAAGTGGCGACCGCGGTTTGGAAAAATCGAGGACTTGATAATGAGATGTGGCATTGAAAACGAATTCGGCTGACCGATGGAAACTTGTTCTAATCCTTAGGCGTGGTTTTAGTTCCGTTCAGGCGATCAATCCACTGTCCATGCTCCTCTTTGATGAGCTTCATCTTGGGGTCGTTGGCAAGGTTGTGCCATTCGTGCGGATCTTTTTCGTGATCATAAAGCTCTTCTGTGCCGTCAGAGTACCGAATGTATCGCCACCGTTCTGATCGAACCGTGTGATTGCCGGCAGTGGTGGATGTCAGCGCCGGACGTGCCCAAGAGGATTCAGGGTTCTGTAGTAGCGATCGAAAACTTTCGCCCTGCAAATTGCCGGGAGCTTCCAGTTCACATAGGTCTGCAAGTGTTGGGTAAATATCAATCAACCCGACGGTCCGATCTGAAACGCCTCCATTACCAGTCGCCTTGGGGGCTCGAACGATCAGCAAACTGCGCGTTGATTCTTCCCATGGCATCCACTTTCGCCAATGGTTCTTTTCGCCCAAGTGCCAACCATGGTCCGAACACAAAACAACAATCGTATTGTCTGCGTAAGGGCTGTTATCCAGTTGCTCTAGCACCTGGCCAATGCAATCATCAACTAACGCGACACAAGCATGATACGCATGAACAAGCTCGCGGCGGTAAGTCGGGCTGTAGCGCTTTACGGCTTCTTCAGCGATAATTTTTTGACGATCCAAAACCCAACGGCGACCAATTTCTGGAACGTCATCAAGGTCGTTTTCAAGCACCTTTGGCAATGTCAAACTGGCTCGATCGAACTGATTAAAATATCGTTTGGGTGCAGTCATCGGCACATGAGGCTTGTAAAATCCCAACGCCAGGAAAAACGGTTTATCATAATCGCGTTTCAGTTTTTCAATTCCCCAAGCGGCAATTTTTTCGTCAGGCATGCCGCCTACTTCGATATCCAACGCAGCCCATGCGAGAGAATCCTTGGCATCTTTTCCAAATTTCTTAGTGAACTGCCGGCCGTTTGGAGGCACGGGACCCCATCGCTCGGTTTTCGGACCGACCTCATCCCAGCGAGATCTTTTGCCGTGGTCCTTGTGGTAAATTTTTCCCATGCACATGGTGCGATACCCGTTCTCACCCAACCAAACAGGCATGTGCTTGGCATTGGCGTAAGCTGGCTTGGTCCTTTTCAAAGAGTTACCGTAGATACCAGTCGTGGAAGCGTACATGCCCGTCATCATCGACTCTCGAGATGCGTTACACAAAGCAACTTGGCAATGAGCATTGCGGAACAACACACTCTGCCCAGCGAGCCGATCCAGATTGGGAGTCTGGGCGTCTGGATTGCCACCTAAGCAGCCGACCCAATCGTTTAAGTCATCGACCGTGATGAACAATATATTTGGTTTGCCTTTGCGGTTCTGCTGTGATGCTTGACCAGCGTTTTTTGTTTTCTCGGTCGCTGGTTTCTCGTCTTGCTTGGTCGTTTGCAGCGCAATTATTTGGTCCCCGTAGCGATTGCCCATCAACAGCTGACTATCGGTATCAAAGTGCGTCCCGGGATCAGAGGTTTTCGTTCCTTCGGAAGATACTAGCCCAACTGTTGGGCTGGCATTGGCAACGTTCTGAATTGCTTTACGCACCGCGTCGCGTTTTCCATTGTCAACAACTTCTCCGACCACTGCTGGCAGGTTTGGAACGCCCACGTCTTCTCGAATTCGAACGAGCAATTGCTCCAATCGGGCGCGGTATTTCTTGGCACCGTTTTTCGAATCGGATTCACCTTGGTGCCACAAGAATCCGCGGATCGTATACGTATCACCGCGCTTGGTTAGCTTGTCAGTTGCCATTTGAATGGTGCTGACAAATTCTCGATAGAGTGGCCCTTGGCTTTCGCTGTCATCCTTGTTGCCGGGTTTCCAATCGCTTCTAAGATTCGTGCCACCTTGAGAGCCTTTGATCAGCGCCAACTTGGTGTCCGGGTGAGCCTTGATCATCGTTTGAGCAAATCCAATTTCCATGCCAAACGTTGCGCCTTTGTATTTCTTTGGGGCGACACTAAATTTTGGTGATAAGGGTTGCCAGCCTTCGCCTTCTGTCTTCGGATTCCGATAGAAAATAATGGCCTGCTCCATCGGCTTTTTGAGTTCATCGGACAACTCACTGGCAAGCCCGCGACCGTCCATGTTGGATTGCCCGGCAAGCAAATAGATGTCGTAATGCTCACCGACGCATTGCGACTGGATCCCAAATACCACCGCCGCGACCAAAACGCAGCACATAGCCGCATTAGAGGATAATGTTGAAATAGTCTGTAGCATTTCGATCTCTGCAGTTGGGAATAGATGTTCGCAAGTCGCCCCATTCAAAATCAGAATAGGGCGTTGGCCATTGTGACCAGGTGGTCAGCATCGAGTATTGTGAATGTTCAACATTACAAAAGCGGCAGCCGAATTCAACTGCTGGCGCTTTCTACTTTAGCCAGTCGCTTCTGCATTTTCAACGCAATCGGTGACTGGTTTGGAGCAGATGCCACATTCGGTTTCGCCGTCTTCGTTGGTCATGTTAGCCAATCCACCACATGAGCCTTGTACTGGTTTGTTGTTGAAAATCGACCCAACGGCCATAGCTAAAATGACCAAACCGAATACGCAAGCGGCGGCGATAAATGTCGGCATGATTCCATCGGCTTGATTGTTGTCCGCTTTTGCGGGATCGACAAGCAACGGAAATTCTCCGGCGATTGTCTCTACAAATTTGTCGTCGGTAGCGGAGCGTTCGGCGATTAGGAATTTAATGCCAAGCGATTTGCAAACTTCACCGCCCTTTTTGTTTCCCATCACCATCATCGCCGTCGCCAACGCATCGGCCGTCATACAATCTGGAGCGATGATACAGGCGGATGCCATCGAGTGAGTTACGGGGCGACATGTTTCCGGATCAATCGTGTGCGAAAATCGTTTGCCTTCATGCTCAATAAAGTTCCGGTAGTCTCCCGAAGTTGCCATCGCCATGTTCGAGATGACGGCGATATGATCATAATGGTTAGGTTGAGCAGCGATTTGCATCTGACTGAGCGATTTACTCGCAGGTTTTTCGACACCGATTCGCCACTGCCCACCCCCTGCTCTTTCGCCGCGCGTCATGACTTCGCCTCCGACTTCAACCATGAATCCCTCACAGCCGTTGTCGTCCAGGGATTTGGCGACTTGGTCAACTGCGTATCCTTTTGCAATCGCTGACAAGTCAATTCTCAGTTTCGGCTCTGTTTTTCGCAGAGCGGGAGGATCCAACCGAACTTGCAATTTTTCATAGCCGACTACTTTTTTGACATTGGCGATCGCTTCGTCTGATGGAAGCGTGAATTCCGATTTGTCTGGACCAAACTTCCACAGGTTTACTGCCGGACCGACGGTGATGTCAAAAGCACCGTTTGTGATTTTGCTGATCTCTATCGCGCGGCTGACCACGTTTGCCGTTTCAGCATCAACTTCAAAGAATTCGGTCGAATTTGAATCGTTGAATCGGCTTACGTCTGAATCGGGTATGTACGTCGACATAAGCTGATTGATTCGCGCAAGTGCCGACTCAACGTCGCGATGAAGTGCTTCCGGCTCAACGGATTTTGGATGATGAGACACGATGACTTTGTACTGAATCGGGCCCATCGTCAGGCCGGTCATTTCGATTGCCGTTGGCTCTTGCGCAACGGCAAACGAAGCAGACAAAGATGCGGCCATCAATCCGGCAATAGCAACCCAATGCGCCAAAAAGAAAATTGTGTGGTGCGGTTGGCGATTGACTAGAGTGTTCATAGATTTCGATTTTGTAAGTTGGACATTCATTCTGTCCGACAAGCTGGAAAAAACGGACAATGTCCGTACTATTTTTTTCCCTCGCCAGCGGCTTCTTTGGCTGCTTTGGCGGCTGCGATTTTTTTGGTGTCCAGTTTTGCACCGGCAAACATCCCGGCTTGCAACAGTTCGTCAAACGTGATGGTTTGCTTTGACACAACTTTGAACGCCTCTTTGAAATCCTTTGAAGCTTCTACTCCAAATTCAAAAAGTGGGCCTTTATCTTTGCCGACAGAATCTGGATCTTTTGCCTTCGCTTCTTCTTCGGCCTTTTTGGCGGCTTCGAATTTCGCTGTCAGGTCTTTGCCTTTTAGCTCTTTGTGAATTCGATCGGCAAACGGTGTTCGAAGTTTTCGGTTGTCGCTGTCGGGATGACAAGTTTTGCACGAAAATGATCTGAGCGTGTATTGCTCTTTCAAGACGTCTTGGAAAACGTCATGCGCCGAAGTGACCGAAGCCAGAGAAAAAACAACAAAACAAACAAGCAACGGCAATAACAATTTGTTAATCATCTCTAATTCAATCTTCCTTTGGAGTTTTTGTCGGCATTCATCAACCGATTAAATATTGCACCAAACGGCAATTTAGGCAAGTTAACTCTGCTTCAACGGCGGACGAATGTGAATATTTGTGGTTGATAAATGGGGCTACGGAATGATCGAACGCCAACCGAGGCTTCTCTGGTTACAAAAAAAAACCTGCCAGTAAATTAATTCTGGCAGGCCTGTCTTTAGCGTTCGCTAGATGGCTTTCCAGATTGCGAAAAGCCATGCTGAGTTATGCTAGTTGAACGTTCTCGGCACATGGGCCTTTTTGTCCACTTGCTTCATTGAAAGTAACTCGTTGTCCTTCACGAAGTTCATCGTAACTGACCCCTTCACAACTTGAAGAGTGAAAGAACAAGTCTTTGTCAGTTCCGACGTCGATAAATCCGAAACCTTTGTCAGTAAGTCGCTTAATCGTGCCTTCAGCCATTGTCAATCCAAAAAAAAATTCTTAATTGCAGTGTCCGCATGATTAGGAGTGCCCCGCTCTGCCAACTGCGTTGATAATCGTATCAGAACTAAACGAAGCCACAACCTTGCCGAAGGATTAGCCAGCCTTTGCAATCTTTCCCGTCAAACCAAAATCGTGCATACAGGTGAATTCCCGTCTAAAATCAGTTTTGCTTGACAAACTTTTAGTTAAAAGAAATTTGAAAAATACGCGTTGCGCATCTTTATCGACTTAACACTAGTAATAAGAGGACGGCTCACCCGTTCCCAAACCAGTTTTCAAAGTAGTTGGAGCCAAGTACAGGTTCACCATGCCAGATCGCGACTTACCCTCAAATCACGAGACCACTGATCCAAGCAATTCAGACATTGCGTCTGGAAAAAGTGAAAACGACTTGACCGCATCTTTCAAAGTCAGCCCGCGAAATGATCTGACCCAGTCGTTCGCAGAGAATCCCCAGTTGGCCAACGTTCTGGATCAATACCTGGATGATTTGCAAAATGGGCGGGCCTGCAGCCGTGAGTCTTTGATTGCACAGCATCCCCATTTGGAAGCCGACTTGAACGAATGCTTAGAAGGCATCGACATGCTGGCAGGTCTGGGTGTGGGGTCAGATTTGGCGCCCAAACAGATGGGAGATTTTGAAATCATACGGCCCATTGGCCGTGGTGCGATGGGCGTTGTGTACGAAGCTCGTCAAATCTCGCTAAAACGAACGGTCGCGCTCAAGATGTTGCGTTATTCTTCGGCTGGCGTTCAGGCTTCGAAACGTTTCGAACGCGAAGCCGAATTGGTCGCCACGTTGATGCACGAAAATATCGTCCCGATTTACTCCTACGGCGAGCACGAAAATCTACACTACTTTGCGATGCAGCTAATCGATGGCCCAAGTCTTGCGGCTTGGCATGTCTCCGATGACGCACATCGTGATTCGGAGACAATCGCACGCTGGGGTGCTCAAGTCGCCCGCGCCCTGGCACATGCTCATCAACGGGACGTGCTTCATAGAGACGTAAAACCTTCCAATCTGATCAAAGACGGCGAAAAGGTCTGGCTTACAGACTTTGGATTGGCCCGCCGTTTCGACGACGTCCGCATGAGCATGACAGGCACCATGCTGGGAACGCCGAATTACATGAGCCCGGAACAAGCGGCTCCTTCGCGAAATCCGATCGACCATCGCACGGACATCTATTCGCTGGGCGCTACGTTGTTTGAATTGTTAACGGGTCGTTGCGTATTTTTAGCCGATACACCGCACGCTGTTCTGGCTCAAGTCCTTACCTGCGAAGCCCCGCCAATTCGTGAGCTGATTCCTGAGGCATCCCGCGACCTTGAAACGATTTTAATCAAGTGCCTGGAAAAGGAACCACGAGATCGATACAACAGCGCAACCGATTTGGCAGAAGATCTCGAAGCGTTCGCCGAAGGCCGATCCATCAAAGCACGTCGACCATCGTTAGTTGAAAGAACCATTCGCTGGCGTCGTCAAAATGAAAAGGCTTTCTCATGGGCCATAACCGCCGCGTTTGCCGTGATCGCGATTGCGACTGTTGCAGCACTTGCCTGGAACGGTTGGCGAAACGTAAGCCAAGGCAAACTTTCATTGCTTTCCGATCAGGGCCTGATCGTCGGTCGCTTGATCAATGAACATGGCGTTGTGATCCCAAAAATCACTATCCCGACACAGAATCCGATACAACTCGACCCAGGCCAATATGAATTGCAAACTTGGACCAACGGTCGCATTGGCCAATCTAGTTCGATCATGATCGACCGAGGACGCGAACTGGGCATTAAAATAAAGACGCCGGAGCTTGGCGTGTTTCCTGAGACGACGGTCCGAGGAATGCCGTTCAAGTTCGCCGCTGGCAACGGACGTTATGACTTTGTGTTGCTTGGTAAGGACGGCATTTCGAGGCTCGACGGCCGGACGGGTAAAGAGCTTTGGATGACCAGCACGGCGGAGTTGAAATCGGATGTATCGGAGTTAAACGGAGCCTTTGAGTGGGTTTGGCCAGATAGCAACAAAGTTTACCATCGCTTAACCCCATACGTGCTCGAAGAGTTTGACGACATCAACGCGGACGGGATTCACGACGTAATGGTGACGTGTAAACAAAAAGCAGCGGCATTTGTTTTGGACGGAAAAGACGGCACGGTTCTCTGGCGTTACGTTTCAAATTTGGAAAGAAGCGTCCGCAATTTCGAAGGCGTGATTCGTGAAGTCCAATTGGTTGCGGATATTGACGAGGATGGCATCGATGATATTTCGGCTGCCTTTTTCTGCGAATCTCCTGATAAAAAATTACACCGCTGGACAACGATGCTTTCGGGAAAAACGGGCCAAGAAATTTGGCGGCTGGAGCTACCCGATAACTCGGGCCCGCCGCAAACCGTGCATGATCGTCTACACAAGGTTCCGTTTCAAAACAGAAATCTCATTCATCGAAACGATTCTTTGTTTCGAAGCCGTTCCGGATACGGTCGACGCACAAATGTTTTGCCTCAGCCATGGAATATGGTACCGAGTTCTCAGAATTCGAAAGGAGTAAGATCCGGCTGGCTGGTTTGTGGAAAGCAATTGGTTCATATCGATTTGAGCAACGGCGAACTCATCAAAACTAACAACGGCCAACCGTTTGATCTTGGCTTTTCGCCGATCCTGCAGCCGCAAAGTGTAATGATTGATGGAATCGAACACTTATTGTTTGCTGACCAAGTTGAAATTGCAGATGAAAATACCGCCACCGAAGCCATTTGTCGCCATATACTTTGGTCCACCGAAACAAATTCCATCCTTTGGCAATTTGACGCTAGCGCCGATCTGACTTGGACGTCTCGTGGTGTTGACTGGCCCAAAGTGGTTGATATCAATGGCGATGGAATCCCAGAAATATTGATTGCTGATGAAGCCAAATTGGGCGAAAGGATTTATGGAGATACATCGTGCATGGGGTCGCTTCAGGCGCTCGATGTAAGAACGGGAAAGCCGATCTGGGCCAGTAAAACTCTGGCGAAAATTCGCTCTCAAGATCGGCAGCTGTTCCGATTCACTCTTGGTCCTGATGCAGATTTCGATTCATTGGACGACATTTACGTCATATCGCCAATGGTTAAATCTGGGCGCTCGCTAAGCGTCTTTATCGACATACTGTCATCGAAAACTGGTAAGCGAATTCGAATGGCTGGAGCAGAGATGCCGTTTGCTGGATCCGTTATCAATGCCGTGAACTTGGCCACACCATTTATTTGGGGAACTGCTCCCGATGGAAGTCCGCAAATCGTTATCTCTACACTGGACCTTTCAACAATCTATGGCGTGGCCAACTGCACGGCAGTCGTTTCTTCGCTGACTGGAAAAGTCATTTACTCTGGACCCCAATTGCAACTGATGGCCGACGCAGATTCTGATGGCGATGGCCGAATTGATTTGTTCATGCATAAGTCTCGAGAGATTGCCAATGCATTTGACTCAGGCCAGTTGGTTTCGATCAAGTCCACGGCCCCCGCTCGGATTCGAACGCAAGGCACCAACTATCGGGTTGTGCATGATTTAGATGGAGACAACAAACAAGACTTGTTAACAAGCAACTCACCGGA
>CAYZGP010000102.1:0-6251 GCA_964478065.1 uncultured Pirellulaceae bacterium | reverse complement strand
CGACTTTTACTTCGCAGTGCGCTGATGTAGATGGCGATGGCGAGTTGGAAATTGTGATGATCTACAGAAGGCAAAGTGAAATTTCCAAGGCAACGCCAATTGTTCTCCATTGTATCAATGCAAGAACCGGTGATACCAAATGGATAAACCAGCTAGGTGAACATGGAGTGCAAGACCTATCCGCGTGGAAAATTCACTTGCAGAAAATCATTAACTCCAAAGCCCTTCAAATCACTTGCCCTTGCTACATGCTAAACAGCCAGGGTGGTGTCACAGCTGCGATTTCCTCGTTTGATGGCGCGTCCGGCCAAAACATCTGGAAGTCCATTTTTTCAAACCCGGGCAAGTTGCAGACTGAACTCTGGCGTTTCCATATGCAGGCTAACCAAACAGAAAGCAATACTGATCCCGCGAAAACGATGGTTCGGATCGAAGTAAATACTGTTGACCATTCCTTCGTGGTCAAATGGAATGACATGGCAACCGGGAATCAGGTGTCAAGTTACAACGGCAATGGCCTGTTTAACACAGCAGTTAAGCAGGTAGGTTTCAACTGTAGTGTAGAGTTAGGCATCCCATTCGACATTCACACAAACGAAAAGACTTACACAGGATTGGTCGTCCGTGCCAATCGTTCGCCTAGCTGGGAATTACTGGTTCTAGACGGATCTGCCAAGCAAGCCAAACTCGTGCGCAAAATCAGAATTCCCAGCGGAACCATGTGGAACAAGCTCGGTCAGATTCAGGTAGCAGACTGTAACAACGACGGTCAAGTGGATGCGATTTACCACTTTGACAATAAACTCGTCGCATTGGATTTTGTCACCGGCAAAACGATTCTTCAACGCGAGTTGCCAACCGACCAACGCAAGCTATTAAAAGTAGATGAGCAAAACCGGTTGCACGTTTTGAGTCATTCGCGAGACGCCACCGGACTTAAGCTCATCGATATAGAAGACTTTGAAACACAATGGAGTATCACGCTGCCCAAGCAAAGTTCTGATGACTTTAGTCTGACGTCTATCGAAAGCGACCAAGTGATTCCAGAGTTCTACTTGTCTGGCACGGAACATTTTGCGTTCGTTGCAACGGCTAGTGATTACAAAGGTGACGATCCGGCCGTACTTGAATCACTGTCGATGGTCCCAAGCTTGGCCACACAAGCGATATCGAATTCATCTCAATCGGACCCGCGGCTAATTTTGCCGCCTCCGTGGAAATACAACGAGCTAACCCGTTGGCGAGAAGATGGAATGGCGTGGAGTTGGCTGGGACGGCTAGTCGTGATTATGGGCGTCTTTGTCTTGCCGTATACTTACATTAAGTTTTGGATTGGCAAGTCTACTGTCAGTTTGAAAACGTTTCTTTTGTTGCCACTGCTTTTCGCAGTCCCATACGTTTGCTTGACGCAACCATTGGATCCGAGACTCGCATCTTCTCTTCCTCGAATGCAAAGTTTTGGCACGGCCGCCAATGTACTGATGCACTCACTCATTATCGTTCCCGCACTGGTTGCACTGGCGTATGGTATTGTTTGGTTGTTTAAAGGTCGTTGGAAATGGTTGGCGTACTATGTGTTCGCGATCGTGCTCTTTATGTTCGTTGTCGCTTTCGTCCAGACTAATGGCCGCTACGGAATTCCGGCGGGCTGCCAATACAATTACTGGGATCCAAGCACGTTTGTTTTGATTCCCTATGCGTTAAATTGTTTTGGGTTGGTATTCATCGCGGGCTGGATTCTCAAGCCTGTCTGGCGTTTGGTCACCAAGCTATTTCGTCGCAAGAAAAATACTTCCAATGCGATGGCGGTGGCATAGTCATGGACGAAGTGGAACCAACGCCATTGAAGCAGGCTTCATCGAGCGAGCCTAGAGGTGTTTCGAATCCAGGGTATTTAACCGAGTTTCATCCTTGGTTGCGGTTGATGGCAAAGCTGCAATTGGATTCAAAGTGGGATAGGAAATTCGATGCGTCCGATATTGTGCAGCAGACTTTGCTCGAAGCCTGGAAGGGCGAAGAGAATTTCGCAGGTGAAACCAAGGGCGAGCGGATTGCCTGGCTTCGAACTATCCTCGGCCGCGTGATTTCGCGCGAAGTCCGCCATTACACCGGCAATCAAAAACGCGATCCGGCACGCGAATTGGAATTGCAAAATTCGCTTGATCAATCGTCGATGATGTTGGAAAAGATGTTGGCTGGCGATGAGAAAACGCCCAGCGTCAATGCGGACAATCGCGAACAGCAGATGATCATTGCGGATGTATTGGAAGCTTTGCCAAAAGACTATCGTGAGGTCATTGTGCTGCGAAACTTGCAAGGGCATTCTCACGCAGAAGTCGCGGCAAAACTCGGACGCACGGAATCAGCGGTTCGCATGCTTTGGCTGAGGGCTTTGAAGCAAATTCGATCGGAAGTTCTTGCGAGGCAATGACATCGTCGGGCCAAATCGGAACGTCAATTTGAACTTCAAGTCGATAAAACACCGAACACCTCTTCCCTTTGAAAGACGGTGGAGCGTCTTTGGGAATCGCGACTCGTAACTGCCAGGTTTATCGTTTCGCTTTGTCCGCCGCCAAACATGCTTGCCTGTTGGCTAAAAGTTGGAGACCAAACCAACTAACCATTCAAAAGCCACACGGCCCGCGGCTCCGTGCATTGATAGGTTTGAAATCAAGATCGTTCTGGTAAGACTTGCCTGGTTCGGTGATCCACTTTGCAAATACGAGTTTGCCCATGCGTTCCTTGGGCTGGTTTGATCGAGACCAACCAATAAGGGTTGCCCGGCACATTGGCCTCCACCATCGCATGAAGGATATCGGGATCGTGAACGCCGTTCTGGCTATACAATTTTGCGTGGAATTCTTTCTCGCGTTGGATCTTTTCGCGGTCAAAGAACACAGCGGAGCATTTTTGTCCGGGTTGAACGTCGCCAAGATGCTCGATGACGATCATGATTGCCGCTTTATTGTCTAGTTCTCCGTTTGCCACTGTTTTGCTCCAACTCTGACTGACCCAAGACGCACCTAACCTGATGCCGAACACAGTAGTTAATCGCTTGAGCCGATGATAGTACTGCTCGTGCGAACGTAGGTTTCTCCGAATCATTTTGTAAAGCCCGTTTACGCGAAAGTGTAAACAGCTTTTTTATTGCTCCTACTGAAGCCAAAAGCCAAGCGGGATTCCACGCGAAAGAGTTTTCTTGGCACACTTCAAAAGCGTACTTCATCGGTTGATTGGAAAGTCTGCGGGAGGTCAACACAAGCGAGCCATCAGCTAGCGTTCGCTTGAAGATGAAACGGTTAGCGAAAGTTTCCTGCGTCGATTTCACTCTTTTTGTTAAGACAGTCCGGTTAACAGGCCCAATCATCAGCACAAACGGCATCTCGTCGATAACTCCCATACTAAGGATATATTCACATACCACTCAGCTCACCTTCTCGTCAGAGGAATACCATGAACCCCAAAATCATGGCCGCACTTATTTCAATCGTGACACTCTTGGCCTTTAGCGCCGAATCTTCTGCTATTCAAAGCCAAACCGCGCCATCGTTTCGCTTTCAAGATAGCCCAATGTGGCAATCGGGCGGGCCGGATTCCAGATCGTATCAACCTCCGACAAGCCAACAATATTCTCAACCCTACCGAATCCCAAACTCGGTTGGACCTTCTCAGACTTATGTTCCACAACAATCGGCTCAGACGTATCGCATGCATGCGCAAGGCGGTGCTACGCATCAGTATCGAGATAATGCTCATCTTCAGAGTCAATCGGGCACACAATATGGTTTGCCCCCGATACCATTTGCCCGAAGTGGAAGCTTTCCGAAGTCCTCGAGCAACGTGCCACGGTTGTATGGCCGAAGCTCGTACGCAAAATGGCGCGACAATCAAAGCTTGTTATCGCGATCATACGAGCAAAGTTCAATTCGCCGGGAAGTTCCAAAGCGTGACCCATCCAGTGTGGCAGCCAAGCAGGATCAGGAACCAAGAAAAATAATCCAACTCCGTTCACCAAGTCAATTCAAAAAACAGGTCGTCCAAGTTAAGCAACCACTTGCTCCTAAGCAAGAACCAATCCAGCCTTTACCAATCGAAAAACCTCCTGCCCCCAAACAGATTGTCAAACCACAGATGCCAGTGGTTCAAGAAGATCCTGGCGCGCTCGAGTTCCGAGCAAGGGAGCCAGTGGTTAGAAAGCCAGTCGTTCCTACGCCAACCGAACCATCACCCTTCGCACCTGAACCGAAAGATCCATCACCTTTCGCGCCCGAAACAGCCGAACTGTCACCCTTCGCGCCTAAACAACCACAGCCGCCAGCGTTCGAGCCAAAACAAACCCCGCCGCCAGAGCCAAGCTCTTTCGCGGCCCCGGAGACCTCTCCGAAGAATGATTTTGTGCCGACGCCACCAGCTTCGAATCAATTCAAAGTCGCACAAGAGAATGTACCGTCTTCGTTTGCCCCTCCAAAACCTCTTGCCAATGGTTCTGAAACGGCGTGGTCGACAAAGAAAGTTGAACCGAAGTTTCAACCGAAACCGGTTCAGGAAGATCCGATCTTCGAAGTGAAAACTCCAGCTCCAACTCAGCCAAAACCAACCCACGAATTTTCGATTAGAAAGCCGGTAGAGAGTCAGTTTGCTCCGCCGGCACCGCTGTCTAATTCGGATTGGCAAAAGTCAGAGTTGAGTTTGACTCCAACTCCAAAGTCAACATTCGAAAAGACTCCTTCGACTCCAAAGTCAGAAAAGATCAAAATTGAAACGGTCACAACCGCTCAAAAAACTAACTCACGCAAAGCGGATTTGATCCTCGAAAAGGGCGCCAGAAAAACGGGATGGTTCACCACTTTGGCATGGATCCTGATTCCGCTGCTAGGCCTATTAGGATTGGGCTTTCTCCTCAAAAAATTTATGGGCAGCAACAGCGATCGGTATCGCGAGTACCAGAACGAGGCAGTCCAGTACTCAAGGCCTACTCGCTATCAAGAGTACGAAAACTCTGCTGACCAACGATCGGTCCGAACCTCCTCTGAGGTTGCTCGCGCCAAGACGAAAACCGAACAACCCGTGAGGCTTATGCAAGTGGAATCCGCACCCGCAACTCAAACCTCAAACGCGATCCCTTCAACCACCCGAATTAAATCGAAGTCCGCTTCTTTTGAGAAAGCCCGTTCGAGATTCGAGTCAGACGAGATTGATAACTTGGTCACCGAATCCAGTGTCACCAACAATCGCATCAAAAAATCTGACGAGCTAACTGTATATTCATCATCGAGCTCAGGAACTTCTTGTAACACGAATCTTGAAGAATCTTGCTGCAACAGCACAACCGGTTGCGAAAGTGATCGTGACGACCTAACTTTCATTCATGGTATCGATGAAGAGGCTCAAAAAGCTTTTTACGGTGCCGGCTATTATCGGTTTTCACAGCTTGCGAATGCTGACGAAGCCGACCTGAAAAAAGCATTGGTAAATTCCAATGTTAAATACAAGAATGCAAACGTGCGAACTTGGAAAGCTTTGGCGGAAAAAACGGCTATGCTCCCGCAGTATCGCCGCGCCGGAGAAAGCCCAACGGTTTCAAGTCGAGTCGTCACCCAACGAGATAAAACAAAAGTCACCAAAAAGACTGTAGTCGAAAACAAGGTGGTTAAGAAGCCTGTTGCGAAAAAGCAAGTCGTGGAAGTGCAAAGTGACAATCTCACTCGCCTCCGCGGGATCGACTCTGAAGCATCAAAGCTTTTGCGGGAGTCTGGCATCGAAAGTTATAAACAGCTTTACGATGCAGGCCCAGCCCGACTCGCTTCGATCTTTTCCAGCGCAGGACCAAAATTCGCGTCAGTCGACACGAGCCAATGGACTTCCCAAGCCAAATTCGCAGTCGAAAATGACTGGGACGGATTGAACAACTGGTGGCAGGAAAACCCTGAGCAAACGGCGACTTCAACAAAGGTGGTTAAGAAGCCTGTTGCGAAAATGCAAATCGTAGAAGTGCAAAGTGACAACCTGACTCGCCTCCGCGGGATCGACTCTGAAGCATCAAAGCTTTTGCGGGAGTCTGGCATCGAAAGTTATAAACAGCTTTACGATGCAGGCCCAGCCCGACTCGCTTCGATCTTTTCCAGCGCAGGACCAAAATTCGCGTCGGTTGACACGAGCCAGTGGACTTCCCAAGCCAAATTCGCAGTTGAAAATGACTGGGACGGATTGAACAACTGGTGGCAGGAAAACCCTGGGCAAACGGCGGCTTC
>CAYZGP010000101.1:17631-22947 GCA_964478065.1 uncultured Pirellulaceae bacterium | reverse complement strand
CTCCGTAGCCAAAGGAAAGGTCAGGGCGTTGCATGCGAGTGAAGTTGTCGGAGTAGCGGGGCATTGCATTGCTTTCGTTGTCGTCGGAACCTGAGTTAGAACTGGAAAAGACAAGGAGCGAAATGAAAAGCAAGGTTAGCGAGGCGGTCGGCACGATTGGAATGCAACCTCGAAGCCAGCGAAACAAATGGAATTGAGTGTTACCGGTATGTCAGCGTCTACTGTTTTGCGCGATGCGATTTTCGGTATCAACAATCTTGCGAACTCTCAACAACAGACCGGCCCGTCTGAAGTTTCTCAGGCGGCGAGAATTTCAAATCGCAATTTGGTTTAAGTTTCCACGAAATTAAACAGCAAGCAAGTACTGCGAGCACTGCTGTCCTAGCATCAAATGCGTGAACTTACATGCAAAACTCAGTGATACAAGTCACTGCAACCGGCATACATTTGCTCAAAGAAACGAATTGAAGCCCATTCTCTCAAAAACTTGCTAACTCTTGAAAATCGAAAGCTGATTTCGACTCTAGACGACCGATAGATGTTCCGTCCCGATAGAGTCCTTACACAGGAAATAACCCAAATGCCTTCAAACTTAAAATCTTCAATCACCCTATGTTGTATTTCTTTTATTGCCGTAGCGGCACTATCGCTAACGGGTTGCGGGGGCGGCAGTTCAATGTGCCCTTGGGCTGGCGGCGGCGGTGGCAGTGCCGGAGGTTGCTCATCGGGTGGTTGCTCATCATGCGGTGGAGGCTCCTCTTATTCAACGGGCCAAAGTTACGCTTCACCGACTTACTCACAGGCTCCGACGTACTCACAAGGTCCGGTTTTCTCACAAGACTCAGGATTCTCACAAGGTTCTGGATTCTCACAACCACAAGCACCTTCTTTCTCGCAACCACAAGCACCTTCTTTTGGTAGCGGATCTCGTGCTCCTTCGTTTAATCCAGGAGCAGGGTCGTTTGGTGGTGGTTCTGGCAGTCGCTAGAAAATCAACCGCTAGGCCAACTAGCTTGAGGACGGGCTTTTCCATTGGATAGTTCGATCCATTGGATAGTCTGATTCGCGAACTCGACTTTTCCAATCTAAAACTCAATGCCCACCAAACGTATTCGTTTCGGTGGGTTTTGTTTTGCTTTGATTTGTTACGCGTGAATGTGTGGGATGGGCGATAGCTACAAAACGTACGTTGTGATTCGTTCGGGTTTTCGCTGTTTCTATGGCCAGTTCTCTAGCCTTCTGAAAATCGAATTTACAAGGATTGCAAGACTTCCTGTTGAACGCCACCAAGTCTTAGGCGAGAAACTTTGATCGCGGGATTTTCAACCGCGAATACAAATTCGGGTGTTCATTCGCGGCCATTGGCGTTCATTCGCAGTATTCAGCGAGGAGTGCGCCTACCGACGCACAGGACTGTCCGGATTACTGACGTCTTGGGGAGTTCGTTCAGCATCCAATGAAGCTGACAATAAAAAAGCCGCCAATGTTTTCACACTGGCGACTTATTGTTTTTAGCATTCGAATTGCATCGCTGGTCAATTAACCAGCCATTTCCAATTCCTCGACCTGCTTGGCAAGTCGTTTTCGAGCTACGTGCAAACGTCGCTTGATCGTTCCCAAAGGGGCGTCAAACTCGTCGGCCATCTGAAGCAAGCTTTGGCCTTCGACGTAGAACGCGACCAAAGTATCGCGATCCATCTCGCCCAATCGGTCCAAGCCTTCTCGGACTTGGTCCTTTCGCTCGACTTCGAGTACGTTCTCCAAAGGAGACTCTGAGCCGATGATCGTTGCTTCCAACATCTCAGGCTCTACAGAGATCGCGGGAGCTCGTCGGACGGCTCGGTTGATCGCCATTCGAACCGTGATTTGTCGCAACCAACCGATGAAAGCCTCAGGCGTTCGGAGTTGCTCAATCTTCAGCATCGCTTGAACGAAAACGTCTTGGCACAATTCTTGTGCGTCGGCGTGATCACGCAAACGTCGCATGGCAATTGCCATTACGGTTGGCTGGAATCGCTCAAACAATTCGCCGAAAGCGTCTCGGTCACCTGCCTGTGCAGCGCGGACCAATTCAGCTGTCTGGAGTTGCTCGACCTTTTGTCGCAGTTGGATCAAATTTTTGTTGAGTGCGTTCATGATTGGTTCTCTTTATCTTGGGCGGGCGGAGAAAAGGGTCCGATCGCGGAAATCTGTAAGGTCCAAGCTCAAAATCGAGATCCAATAATCAAAGCGCGAAATATGTGCGCGTTGACCGGGATCAGGATCCTACCGAAGCCTGTCTCAATGACTGTTTGCTAAATTTGCGTCCTGGTTATGGACGGGCCGCTGATGAGCGGTTAGCTGAGTCTTTGAAACGTTTGCCGGGTGTGGACTGTTTTGCCGGGCTGTTTCACTGATGACATGCGAGGTTCGGAGTCCACGGGCAGATAGCCGTTTATTTCCGTACCTAGATCGCGGAACAGTAAATCCGTTCCGAGATGCCAATCTGTAAAAGGCCCAGTACAAAGATTGAGGTGCCATTGCTGTTGCGGTGCATTAATCGCGCGCAACATCGTGGTGGCTTGGACGCTAAAACGTGTGATGACGTTTGCGATCGAGCTGATGATGTTATTGCTTCGCATTTCAATGCTCCCGCGTGCCTGGCACGCAAAAAGAGAACCGTAGATAATTAAAGGATTGGGTCGAGTCTTTAAGGACGGCCCGACCGAATCTTATTAAGGTATCGGCTTCAAGACAACGCTGTCTGATTCCGACATCTCAATTATACCGCATAAAAGCGATATTGTGTGGATATTCCTCATCCACGCCCCATTAGAGACTCTTATTCGTTAAAGGTTCGCGGTAATTTCAAAAAACATTTTAGAAATGCGAACTTTGGGTAAAAGCGGCTAAAACCAAGTAAAAACGGCAAAAAGATGCCGCTTGCATTTGCTTTGATCGCTTCTTTGAAAGTTGTTTTTCAGCGTCCAGCAATTTGAAGCGAAATTGAGAACACTAATTCTCACTGATTCTTGAGTTGGAAAACAGTGAATTTTCCAGCCCTTTATTAACGATGACGCTGGAACGAATTTATGGCTTTCGTTTAAATGCCCAACGGAAGGTTTTACCCATGGTGCGATTCATTCGCCATCCTTTAGCTCGTCGCGATGGTAGAGACGATTCCTGCGCGAACAGCAAACCGTTCCGCCGCCAAGTATAGTGTTGGTCAGAGAAACCAGGGCATAGACGATTTCAAACAGGATGTCCGTGTCTTCAAGTTCCAAATGCGCAAAGAAATTAGCCGCCACAAAATCTTTGCGCCTTTGCGTGAGGTATTCCATTTGGAGAATGCTATGATCGAAAACGAAATTTCAAAAATCGCGGTCGATGCGGAATATCAACTTATGTCAGCCGAACTTATCCGGGTAAGCGGGCGTTGTGATAGACCTCTTGGACGTCTTCGCACTCGTTGAGCATGTGGATGAACTTTTCAAATCTTGGTAGATCTTCTTCCGAGATATCGATATACGTTTGAGGCAAGAAAGTGATCTCTTGGACTTCCAGTTCGATATCTGGAAACGCTGCCTGGAACGCTTGTTTGGCTTTGTAGAATTCCGTCGTCGGAGCAAACAAGTTGACTTGACCGTCTTTGCATTCGACGTCGTCAATTTCAACGTCGGCTTCCATCATGGCTTCGAGGTACTTCTCTTCGTCTTCGCCTTTGAAGGAGAAAATTGCGAGATGATCGAACATGTGGGCGACCGTCCCCTGTTTGCCGAGCTTTCCGCCCGTCTTGTTGAAACAGTTGTTGATATCGGTACTTGTCCGATTGGCATTGTCGGTTAAGCAATCGATGATCACTTGGCTACTGCCAGGGCCAAATCCTTCGTAGCGAGATGCAGAATAGTCTTCGCCGCCGGTACCTTTGGCTTTGTCGAGTGCTTTTTCAATTACGTGAGCAGGAACCTGATCCTTTTTCGCTTTATCAATTAACGTTCGCAGCGCAGGGTTGCTTTCTGGGTCCGGCGATCCGTTCTTGGCAAGGACGTATAGCTGTTTTCCGTATTTGGAATAGATCTTGGATTTTTGACCAGCAGTCTTGAGGATCGAGTGCTTACGGTTTTCGAAGCTTCTTCCCATGGCGATTTTTCTTCGTAACTAAGTAGGTAATCTTAAGTGCGTGTTATTCTTTTTTAGTGAGCGGCAATTTAAAGTGACGCTTGAAAGTACTTTCTTTAATTTGAGCGATTGAGAGCAACGTCTCAATGCAAGTTTAGCGTTTTGACAGGATTTTATTTGCCTAACCAACGGGCAACCTTGAAAAACCAGCTTGCCACGACCAAAGCGACCAAGGGAAGCATTGCAGTTACGACGACAAAATTACCAATTTCGCCCTTGTCACCACTGGCGGCACGCCAAAGATGCCCGAGACTCGCAGCTCCGGCGGCGAATACCGAAGTGATCACCAAAATGGATTTGATGGAAAACCGAGGGGGAGTCCTTGGCGGCTCGGCTGTTTGATTTGGTTGGTTGCTTGGTTCCATAACTCGTGAAAGCAAAAAGGGCTAGCGTTGGAATTGGGCTAAGTTGGACGCAAGGTCGACGCAGGTTATCCATTATGCATGTTTCCCATTAAAAGAGAAACAACAGGGTCACCAAGTTTACTGAATTACTCAATTCTCCGCTTTGTAGTGACGATTATCCCAAAAGCTGAATTTTAACTCTTGCTTCAATTAGCAGGTAATTGAATTTCAGTTGATGCAACGTTTCTCCACGAAGGTTCAGAGGTGTGCCATCGACCAAGAGAGACGTGAGTAAGGAGACTCTTGCATCTTGAAAAGTTCCCCCCGAAGGAACGCACCCAGATTTCAAAAGGACTTGAACTATGCGATCCCTGTTGATAGCCACTGTTATGTGTGCTGCGGCCCTGACCTTTAGTGGGTGTTCATTCACCATCAGTGGGCCCTGCACTTCTCTGTCTCACCAAAGTCGACTTCAAGGTTGCGGATGTAGCGGCGGCGACAGCTGCGGCACGTGCAATCAAATGCCAGAATGCGAAGGCGTTAATTTTGGTGAAGGCGCGCCAGCCGGAATGGCAAATTTTGGCTCGAAAATCAAATCAATGATGCCGGCCCCATCTTTAGGTTCAATGGTTTCAACTGCCAGCGCTACATGCGGCGGTAACTGCGGTGGCTCTTGCGACGGTGGTTGCGGTGGTGGCGGCAACGGAATGGGCTTGTCCATTTTTGAAACTGGATCTGAATGTGCAGGACAAGGCGGCAGCTGCGCTCTAGGCAATTTCGGACTTGGTGGCGGCGGTGGACTCGCTGGACAAGG
>CAYZGP010000101.1:9884-17531 GCA_964478065.1 uncultured Pirellulaceae bacterium | reverse complement strand
GCTGCGCTCTAGGCAATTTCGGACTTGGTGGCGGCGGTGGACTCGCTGGACAAGGTGGTGGTTTACTTGCCAATGGCGGTGGACTCGCTGGACAAGGCGGTGGCTTGCTTGCCAATGGCGTTCCTGTCCCAGGAAGCCGACTTCACGGTGCGGTTGCTGGTCGACTTCACGGCGGCGGCTCTCACGGCTGCGGTCGATTCGGTTGCGGACGCAATGGAAAACTTTGCCTCTCATGCCGAGCACGTGGCTTGCGAGGCGGTGCTGGAGTACTTGGTGGACTATCAGGTCCTTTCTCGGGACCACGGCCTTACGCTGGAGACATTCCTCATACCGCTCATCCACAGGGAGCCGGTGGCCCAGGTGCTCCCCAGTACGTCTATCCATACTACACAACTCGTGGACCACGTGACTTCCTTCAATCCAATCCGCCGAGCATTGGTTACTAGACCAAACGGTTGACGATTGAAGAAACTAAAAAAATCAAATGCGGTTGCCGGATTGCGGCGACCGTATTTTTTATGCGCGAAGGTTTATTGTGAAGCACGACCTCTACATTTTCGTTTTTCAAATCCGTTGGTACCTAGTTTCCGGGGGCCATGCTCACGCTAACGTAAGCCTGTTTGAACAATGGTCTTGCTTTGTTGGTCTCTATTGCACTCGGAGTTTCAACTCTTCATCGCGCGCAATATTGGCCAAGGGCCTTTTTCACCGTAGCCTAGGGCATCGCCCTAGGAAGACGAAAGTAGCGAAAGCAAATTGGCTGAAGGCCATATTCAAACGTTGTGATGTTTGCTGAGTTTGGCCTGGCTTTTTGGCAGATCGGACCGAAAGTCTCAACGAACTAGTTGCTACGGTGAACTTTTTTCAGCAGGTCCAGCCGCGCCAGAAAATTGGACTGTGACAGGCCCGCAGGTCTTTATTCGTTGGAAGGCCGAACATCGAATGCGATACAGTTATCCGCTTCATCTGCGACGTCTTCTGGCTCATCGCAAAAGTCTGTCAGGTCGGTGTAGTCGCTTCCGGCAGAACTGCCTGAATGCCCCGTCACTCCCGTGAATGCGTAAGACTGATTGAGATCCTGGACGGCACCGGCAACGTCAGATAGTTCGCTGACAATCGCATCTCGTAGGGCAGACATGCCAGTCATGAGTCCAATTACAGCTAACGTGGCGATCAGAGTTAGCTCAATGGACACGACAAATCCATTTTGGTCTTGGCAGAACTTTCGCCAAGTGGTCGAAATACAATCCATTACTTTTCTTCCGAGTAGGCCCAAAGAGAGGGCTCGAGGTCTGGCGGGATTCGATAGGCTATTTGATTCATCCTCCTAGATTTCACAAAACAGCTGGCGAAGTGTAGCTCACGTTTTAAGCATTGCGCGAGATTTTTATTGAAAAACAAAGATTGATTCTCCACGTCGCCGGATTGTTGACGCAACCGGTTACCTCGCAAGAATCGTTTTTACCGACGCCCGATCAGTGCTCAATCAATCAAGCAAGCGAGCGCATAAAAAAATGGCTCAATCCACTTGGAACCGAGCCATCTTGTTTGCATCTTTATGCGGGCAGTACGCGTCAGATTTTACTCGTTTACGATAGAAGCAGCGTCGAATACGATGCAGTTATCAGCAACATCAGCAAGGTCTTCAGCGTCGTCACACCAATCAAGTGCGTCTGTGTAGTCCATGCCAGCTGTGCCGCCACTGTGACCAGTTACGCCGAATACTGAGTAAGACTGATTCATGTCTTGAACAGCGCCAGCAACGTCAGACAATTCAGATACAACTGCGTCACGAACAGCAGTCATTCCTGTGATAAGTCCGATAACAGCGATTGTAGCGATCAAAACCAATTCGATCGAAACGATGAAACCAGCTTGGTCGTTCCATAGTCTTGTAGTAAGTGTTTTCACGATAAGTTTCTCCGGTAAAAAGTGTGTGTGTGCTGGAGAAAAATCAAAGAGTTTTTTCTGCCATAAAAAACTACTACGTAAAACGGGAGATGTCGGAACCAAATCATAAAAAGATACCAAGTCATCAAACTTTTCCCAGTTGACAACTTTTTACAACCAATCAGCATGGAGTTGTTGCACAAATTAAACACGAACAATGAGGTTGAGATGGTATCTAAGTTTTGGTCCGATTGTCACGGTGGTATCATTACTACTGAATTGGTATTGGTTTCCTCCGTTGTTGTTGCTGGCGTGCTAACTGGCCTCACCGCGTTACGTTCTTCCGTCAACGCCGAATTCCAGGAGCTTGGCCACACGGTACGTCATTTCGACGAAGTGCAAACTGCAATCGAGCCAAACCATGAAGTCACAGCTGAGGTGCCGAATATCTACCTTCCCGAAGAATTCATTGCCACCCATTAATTGGGTTGAAATTTCAAAGCAATAATTAGAAAACGCTTGGCTGGACCAAGCGTTTTTTTTGTGCTCAATAAGTGGTGGCTGCGATAGAAAAAGCGTGCGATAGAAGAAGCGTGCGTGCGAAAAAGCGTGCGTGCGAAAAAGCGTGCGAGTGGATTTGCAAATCGACTTGCTGTTCTCGCAAGTATTACTTAGGGGGAACAAAATCGTTTTCGCCAATTCCCGGCCGCATATCTTTTTTGACTTTTGGCTTTGAAATCACTCGTTTCTCAACCGCAGGAACAGATTTGTCAGGGACCGGAGGATTAACGGGACTAAGTAACGGCATCAAAATTGGCTTGGCCTTCTGAATTGACTTGGCCTTTGCATCTGGCTCGTCCTTGGGTACTGGATTGGCTTTTAAAACTGGCTTGATCTTTGAAACAACCGATTTTGGCGGCTCAATTTCTTCTGAACTTACCATGGGAATTTCCAACAGGTTTTTTCCAAGCTCTGTTGGATCGGGTACGTTGTCGATCGTGTCGTTCGTAGTGTTGCTCAGTAAGGGTTCAAGTCGACGAGACGTCTTTGGAGCAAACGAATCTTCTTGATTCAACGAAGGCAATTGTACTGGAGCTTGATATCCGACCTGTTGGATCGTTTCGGTTTCACCAATGACTGGCTCCATTGTCAAAACCCGAGTCGTTTTCGATGGCACCGTTTTGTCATCTGAGTTTTGGATAACAAGATTAACTTGCTCAGCAACTGAGACAGGGTTCACGACTGGCGCTGGCATTGTGATTTCAACCTTGGGCAAAAATTCAGTTTTGCCTATCTCTGGATCTGCCGGTTTCGTTTGGGCGACCAGAGTCTTCTCCAGGTTTGGAAAGTCCCGACTGTCTTTAATGACAACTTCCAATTCGTTGTCATTTGTCGCTGCCTTCTGTTGTTGTAAAGTGTTTTGAGTAACCGGTTCGCGCGATTGTTTGGCCACTGATGATTTGATTGGTTCTCTTGAAACTTGAATTTTCTGATGGAGTTCCAGCAATCCGTTGGCTGCAACTTTGAGGCTTGGATCTTTATCCAAAGCACGATGGTAGCTGCTCTTGGCTCCCTCCAGATCACCGACTCGAGTTTGAACATACGCAAAACTTGCCAATGCTTCGGCTTCGCTTGCCTGAGAGCGGAAAAGCGACAATGACCTTTCCAAGTCACCACGCAAGCCCACAACGATGGCCAGGTTATTGACGATTCGTTCGTTGGATCGATCATTTGAATTGGCAATTGATAAATTCTTTTCAGCGTTCTCCAGATCCCCTGCCAGATACTGCGCGTATCCCAAGTCGCTTAAGATTTCGTTGGTCAGTTCAGAATTGTTTGATGCGGTCACAAAATCCATTGGCATATTGCTGCTACTGGCCGATTGCTTTCTCGCGCTCTCAAGTGCCTTTTCGAAATACTTTAGAGCTTCCTCAAGCTGATCCTGCTTGACCAGCATCACGCCCAGTCGGTGAAGAGAACCTGGATGATCTGGATGTTGTTCAAGAATTCTTTGGTATGAGTGCCGTGCTTCGGTCGGACTTGCGTTTCGTTCGGCAACTCGAGCCATTCCGAACTGCAAATCTATCTGATCTTGCGATACGGCTGTAACTTTGTTGAGCCTGCTAAATAATGAATCCGTCGCAACAGGAAACTTCTTGCACCCACAAATGGCGATTACAAAAGCAATGCCGATCAATTTGTAGTTGGTTGAAGTCATTGTTTGAGTTATTTGATTTATGAGAAGAGTAAGGGTGTTTTTTTAAGTCCAATTAAAACCGGCTGCCCGATCCACCGCCGCCGCCAGCACCAAATCCGCCACCGCCGCCACCACCAAATCCACCGCCGCCACCGCCGCCGAATCCACCACCGAACCCGCCGCCAAAGCCACGTTGATAGGCCCTTGCCGCCTCCTGGCCACTTTGGCCTTCCGAGAAAGCTGGTGCGATCACGACAAGCTGGTCGGCATTTGGAATTCCATAAGCCACCAACGCATCGACTACCATTCGACGTCTTACTTCATCTAGCTCATCATTAAAATGAACGGGGTAGCGATGTCTCGTTCTCCAGTATTTACTTGTTTGGCTTCGCTCGACGGTCACGCGATATCGCGATTCGATTCCTTGTGGCATTCCACCGTCATACATGACTTGTTGGAGACGCTGAGCAATTTGCCAAAGGTGATCTTGTCCGTATGGCGTGAATCGGAATCCGCGAACATGGTCGGGCGTGATGTATTGGAATCCCGTGGCGGCAACTTCGGCTTCGGTTTCTTGACTGTCCTTTGTTTGGACGGGCATATTGATTTCGAACTCGTGCACGTACATCGTGAGTTTGGCAAGTTCGGCATTCTCTTCTTGCATCCGATTGACTTCATCGACGACGCTACCAAGCACGATTGGCTCGATTGGCGCACCGCCGGGCGGTTGAACCTGACAACCTGATGCAATCACCAACACCAACGCGCACGCAAAACACAATAGGCGCCATGGTCGATATGACGCGGTTGGTGTTCCTTGGTTTTGCAGTGTCGAATTCATAAAGAATGGTTTGATGTTTGATGCTGAACTAAAGTCAAAAAATGAAGGTGAGAGGGATTGGCATGTGTGTCGTTACTTTGAAAAACCTGAGTCGCCGCAAATGTAAGCTTGTTGGGTTCTCACCCGTCGTCCTGTTCCTTGTTTCAAACGACTCGAAAGCCCTTCACGTTTCAAGCCAGCGTTGTGCGCGACTTGTTCTGGCCAAACCGTGCTGCGATAGTCAAATCCGCGATAGCCTTCGGTTTGATGGCGAATGAAAAAATCGTCATCCGTCGGATCGGTGATGTCCATTCCTGGCAAAAGCAACGGAAGCTGGTTGGCTTCGAGTGGATGCACGAGCTCAGGACTCACCAACACAATCAACTCGGTTTCGAATCTTGATGTGTTTTGACTGCCAAAAAATCCGCCCAGCAATGGCAAGTCACCCACAAATGGCAATCGACTTCGTTGACCGCCTTGTTCGTCTTGAATTAAACCGGCGATCGCCAGCCATTGTCCTTCTCGCAAGTCGACCGTTGTATCAACGCTTCGCCGATTTAAGCCCGGAATTCCGGCCACTGTCGCATCCGCGTTAATCGAACTGAACGAAGGGGAGACTTCCAATCGCACGAGGTCTTTGTCTGTCACAGTGGGGGTAAATGAAAGCTGGGTACCAAAACCGCGAAACGCAGTTGAGGCTGCGCCCACTCCGCCGATTCCGACAGTCGTTGGCACCGCGAATTCACCACCTGCCAGAAAACTTGCGGGCTTTCCACTGATCGTAGTCAGGGTTGGTTCGGCAAGAATTTTTCCATAGCCATGTGACGCAATCGCAGAAAGTAAAAACGAAACGTCACCATCTTCGAGAATGGCCGTTAGATTTCCAGCGCCGCCAATGAGGTGGCTGAGTTGAGTTCCGTCGAACATGACCGAAATGTCCGCACCGGCTGAACGATTTGAGTTTCGAGTTAGTTCTGCAATTCTAACTTTCAACATGACTTGCTGCTCACCAGGAACATGGAGCATGTTGATAAAGTTATTTCCTCCACCGCCACCTGATCCCGCAGTAGGATTCGAATTAGCTCCAACTGAAAATCTTCTACCCGGATTTCCTCCAGAATTCAAACCGCCAACAGGCCCGTACCCTTGTCCGAGCCCTGCACCGCCAATTCCATTTCCACCACGACCAAACTGCCCTCTTCCACCGCCTCCTAGCATCTGCATGATGTCGGAGGCTTCTTTGGAGTCGCGTGCCTGTCCACGAACGATGACTTTGTCTTCAATTGGAAACAGAAAAACCTGGCTGTTTGGGAACAACTCGTTGATTCTTGATTGAAGCTCTTTGTAGCGAGCCTCTCGTTGTGCAGCTTGTTCTTTTTGATTGTCGACTTTGACATGGTAGCGCAAAACGTGAACGCTACCGTTGGGAACTTCAAACCAAATAGTAAACGTTGTTTCTCCCAGGCTCTTTCCGATAATTTCGATTTCGGATGGATCAAAAACTTGAACGTCAACCACATCGGGGTGGCTAACCGCAGCTCGTTTTACTGGGTAGTTTGTCCGGACAATTTTTGATTGACCCGGTTCCAAACGTAAAATCAATTCGGGTTCGAGAATCTCGCGTATCAGGGCTCGCTCTTTGGCTGCTGAATATGAAGCAGGTTTTTCAAGCGATGATTTGTCGCGTACTCCGGGGTGGGCAAGTATTTGCGCATGGCTATCAAGTGGTGCGCAAAACAGAAGCGCAATGACGCCCAGAACGGACGCGGCACAGATAGCTTTTGATGAGGTATACAAGAACAAATTCACTGATGTCCCGATTTTTTATTGATGGTTCGGGATCATTCTGAATACTTGTAATTAATGCCAGACCAATTTTATTAAAATTGCCACGAATGATGGTAACCCACATCGCAAGCATGATTTCGCTTGCGCCTATTTTCCATTCGCCTTTCAGTTTGGCATAACCAGGATCGACAAAGAAATTCCGGCAAGTGCCCTGCTCCATTTAGCTAGCCCGCTTGCTAGCCAAAAACTTACTTTCTCAGCTAAACAAATCTGCCAGTATCGAGTGGATATATCGGGAAACCAGTCGCATTGGCGACCATCATTGGAGTTAGATCGAAACGCCAACCGATTATTAAACGAGTACATTCGTTAGATCTTTCCTAACGATTACTTAAGCGAAGACTTTGTGGGGGCTCAAATGTCGTTTCGAGTTTTGAAATCGATGCAACCGTTAACTGTGGCGCTCGCTGCGGTTTGGTGCTGCTTAAGCAACCTTCAATCGGCCAACGCGATCCAAACCAATGGCCGAACGATTGCGACGCAGCCAAGCAATGGTTCTTCGGGTGTTGACGAAATGCCAGCCGTTTTGAAGCTCGATAACCAAAAGGAAATTTTGCTCGACCGGGAGCGAGAAAAGGCCTTGCCGCATCTTTTAAGTTTCCAGCGAGGCCGCGGTCATATCAAGTCTTCCCTCGTTGGTCCTGCAAATGCCAATTCATCTCGCTCCATCAATCCGATCAAAACCGTTTCTTGGGAAAAACCGAGCACGATTCAGACAAGCAAGAAACGAGTAGTGCTTTCGCATGCTCCCGCTCAACATACGGCACAGACCCAACGCCCAATTGCTCCTTGGAGGTCTTCTCTTCAATTCGATGCCTCTCCTCAGCCTCAGTTGCCGACTGGAGAGGTTGATCCAATGCAGAATTCTGTTTCGGTTCAGCAATTGCAACCT
>CAYZGP010000101.1:0-9784 GCA_964478065.1 uncultured Pirellulaceae bacterium | reverse complement strand
ATTCAACATGTAGCTGTGCCCATTCGACAGGCTGCAATCAATGTTCAGGTTCGGGAAATCGCTGCGGTTGCCGTCGGACACGATGCGCTAGTTGTGAATCTTGGATAGAAAAAGCCCGACCGGATATTAGTAACCGCGAGCATGCCCCAGGAAACATGTCTCCACGTTACCCGTACGATACCGAGCGGTTTTATTACTACCAGCGTCCTTACAATAGTGAACATGTTTCTCAGCGCAAACAACAAAGCATATTGAGTGGGAACGGCCAGATTGAATCTCGTCCCTATTCGAATTGGGTTGCTAAATCGCTGAACAAACAAGGCGAGAAAAACCTAGCCGCCGCCGGCTCAAACCTCGTCGAAGACGGATTCCTTGAGTACGTCGATTGGCGTGATCATCAATCTGCTCGAATCCAATGGGAATCTCATCAGCCCAACCAAATCCAACATGACGCTCGACGTCCTCAGCGTCCAAGTGCCCGTCGTATTCGATAACTGATTCCAACGGGCTTATGTCCACCTTACCCGACGTCTGCACAATCGTTTGCTATCTGAACCAAACCCCGTATAACTAAAACTGGTTTTGCAAAACGGTTTTTCCTTCGGTTCTCCAATCTAGATTCGCCATGCACACGCGGGAACAGTTCGCCGGACTCCTGGACATGGTTAGTGACCTTGTATGGTCGCTTTCTCTTGATGGCCAAACTCTGCTTCATATTAACTCGGCGACTTCCAGGCTATATGACCGCTCGACGACGGATATGCTGGAGCATCCCAGCGTCTGGATTGATTCCGTTCACGAAGACGACCGCGGCAAGCTCAAGCAAAACCTCGCAACGATCAGCAGCACAAAACAATTCAACCAAAAATTTCGCATCGTTCGTCCAGACGGCAGCACAAACTGGCTCAATGGTTTCTTTCGCCTGATTGATGGCGTTGACGGCAAACCGAGCTTTATCGGCGGAACGGCAAACGACGTTACCAAACGTGTGTTGGCTGAGGCAAAACTCGAAGAGTCGCAAGCCATCTATGATTCGTTGGTTCAAAGCTTGCCGATCAATGTGTTCCGCAAAAACCGCGATGGAGTTTTCGTTTTTGCGAACAAGAAATTTTGTGAATGCGTCAACCTGCCTCTTGAAGAAGTCCTTGGTAAACGCGATGTAGATTTATTCGGCAAAGAATTGGCGGCGAAATATCACAAAGATGACGCCTGGGTGTTGCAAACCGGATTGCCGTTTCACGATGTCGAAAGCCATCCGCGCAGCGAAGATTCTCTGTACGTCGAAGTCCTCAAGGCTCCGGTTTTCGGCAAATCCGGAAAACGAATCGGCATCCAGGGAATGTTTTGGGATGTGACCGATCGAAAAAAAGCCGAAGAAGCACTCCGCAGTGCTAAAGAGATTGCTGAAACTGCAAGCCGCGCCAAAAGCGACTTTCTCGCCAACGTCAGCCATGAAATTCGCACGCCGATGAATGGCATTATTGGAATGACGGATCTCTTGCTGTCGACAGTTAAAAATCGCGAATCCCGGAATTACTTGGAGCTTATCCAGACATCTGCTGACTCACTTCTAACATTGATCAACGACATTCTGGATTTTTCAAAGATCGAAGCTGGTAAGGTCTTGCTTGAAAGCCAACGATTCGATTTGCGAGATACGCTGGGTGACACGCTTCGTTCGCTGGCGTTTCGTGCTCACGCAAAAAAATTGGAACTGATTGTTAAATTTTCTCCGAACGTTCCCAACGAAGTGGTCGGAGATTTAGCTCGTTTGCGACAAGTCATCGTGAACCTGGTAAGCAATGCGATTAAGTTTACCCACTCTGGCAGCGTTATTTTTGATGTCGTCAATGTGGGGGCCAGCGAAGCCAAAGTGAAGCTTCGTTTTTCCGTCACTGATTCTGGCATTGGGATTCCGCTTGAGAAACAGGATTTGATTTTTGCCGAATTTGAACAAGCCGACACATCGACGACACGCGAATACGGCGGAACAGGATTGGGGTTGGCAATCGCGTCGCAAATCGTCGGGCTGATGGGTGGGAAGCTGGAAGTCGAAAGCGAAACTGGGCAGGGGAGCCGATTTTTCTTCACTGCAGAGTTTCACATTGACTCAACTGAGTTTATTGAATCTCAGGATTTGCTGAGCGGACAATCCGTTTTGTTGGTTTGTCGTAACGCCGAGATGCTGGCCAACCTCGAATCAACTTTACAGCATTGGCAAGTCAAAACGTTTGCCCAATCCAATGCGAAACAGGCTTATCAGGTTCTCAAAGAAATGGCTGCTGCAGGCGATCCGATTCCAGTTGTCATCACCGATATCGTTTTGGACGATGACGATGGTCTGGCGTTGGCGTCTTGGATTCGCAGTGACGATCCCGGCGAGTTGGCCCAAAGCTCGCGACCTAATCGTACGCAAATCATTTTCTTGTCGGAAACGAACTCGACTGAATCGAACAACCAAGAAGGCGTCAGCGATTTCGATCGGAGTGAACTTGGGATTGACTATCAATTATTGAAACCAGTCAAAGAGCAAGATTTGTTCGAAGCGATTTCGGTTGTGCTTGGTTTGGCCGAACCCATCACAACCGGACACCACCCTGCGAGCTCAACGACGGGTGCGAAAGGTCTGGTCGCTCCCCGGTTGTCTGTTTTGCTCGCTGAAGACAATCCAATCAATCAAAAACTCGCGACTGTGTTGCTTGAAAAAGCCGGCCACGAGGTAACGCTGGCTCACAACGGTCGCGAAGCAATTGAACTTTATCGCACTGGCTATTTTGATTTGGTGTTGATGGATATCCAAATGCCTGATGTGGATGGATTCGAGGCGACTTATGAAATCAGAAAACTTCAATCCGAAACGGGTTTGCGGATTCCAATCATTGCTTTGACCGCCCACGCCAGCCCAGCGGATCGGAAACGCTGTTTGGCGGGTGGAATGGACGAGTACATCGCCAAACCTATTCGTGCGGCCGACCTTTATGAGTTGATTGATCGTCAAACAGGTCATCGCTCAACACTCCAATCCAACAGTAATTCCGATGTTGCCCAACCCGAGGCGTTGTTGATTGATTGGGAACGAGCTTTCGACACCGTTGGCGGGGATCGACCATTGCTTGCCGAATTACTTAAGGTCTTTCTAAAAGACCGCGATACGATGGTGCAAAACATCTCGCGAGCGATTGCCACCAAGAACGACAAAGAACTTCGTCTGAGCGCCCACTCGATTAAAGGTGCTTTGACGCATTTGGGCGCACGCGAATCGGCAACCCTTGCGGGCGAATTAGAAGAACGCGGTTTGGCAGCTGAATTTGATGGGGCCGAGGCTGTATTCGAGAAATTCGCCCAGTCGCTGATTCCACTTTCAAAAGAAATGCAGCAATTTGTAGACGGCAGTTGATTTGTTGCGCCCAGTGAGAGATAGCGAACACGCCGGCGGAGCGACGACTGGACGAGTGACGTGGCCAACATATCGCTGGGGCTTCAGTCGCCGATCGAGATGACTTTTTCAAACGGTTGCTTTTTGGAACGCGACTTTGAGTCTCTTAGAAAGTCACTTGGACGATTCATTTAATTGCTTTGTTCAGCGGCGAAGTGCGCCAAAGGGATTTGACTTGACCTAATCTCCACTTTGCGGCTTATCAAGAAACCACGCTCGATTGACTTTCTATTAACAACAAAAGCCGATAAATTCTTAGGCTTGGTTTCCACGGCGAAACATCACCAGCAATCACTTACTTTTAGCGTTTTCCACTAACATGCCTCTCGTTGTCCAAAAATTCGGCGGTACCAGCGTCGCCGACAGTGAAAAAATCCAAGCCGCTGCTCGCAAAGCAGTTCGCGCTCATCAGCAAGGGAACCAGGTTGTGATGGTTGTTAGTGCTATGGGCAAAAACACCGATACGCTGATCGAACTGGCAGGCGAAATCAACGAGAAACCACCAGCTCGCGAAATGGACATGCTGTTGTCGACGGGGGAACAAGTCAGCGTTGCGCTAATGGCGATGGCGATTGATGCACTTGGCTATAAAGCCGTTAGTTTGACCGGCGCCCAAATTGGAATCAAAACCGACAGCTCTCACACCAAAGCCCGTATCCAATCGATTTCAACGGAGCGAGTAAAAAGTTTACTCAACGATGGCAACATTGTGATCGCTGCTGGTTTCCAGGGTATCGATGAAAAACTGAACATTACTACACTTGGTCGCGGAGGCAGTGACACGACCGCCGTTGCTTTGGCCGCCGTTCTCGATGCGGATCAATGCGAAATCTACACCGACGTCGATGGCGTCTACACAACCGACCCGCGGGTCCTGCCCGAAGCGTGTTTGGTGCGACAGGTTTGCTATGACGAAATGCTTGAACTGGCCAGTCTCGGTGCGGGCGTCATGCACAGTCGCTCGGTCGAGTTTGGAAAAAAGTTCAACGTTCCCATTCACGTTCGCAGTAGTCTCAGTGATGTGCCTGGTTCGCTGATTGTTGACGATGCCGAAACATCAAGCCTCGCAGTGAGTGGAGCGGCGTTAACAAAGGACGAAGCGTTAATTTCGATTTTTGATCTGCCGGATGTGCCCGGGACAATCTATCAAATCTTTTCGCCGATCGCAGAAAAGAAAATTACGGTCGACATGATCGTCCAGAACGTTGGCGAAAAAGGTAATACCAATGTCAGTTTTACCGTGCCACGAAACGAGTCGGCTGAAGCACTTGAGTCGGTTAAGAACTCGGTAGAAAAACTGGGTGGAAAAATCGGACTTGTTGATAACGACGTTTCCAAGGTCTCGGTCGTGGGACTGGGGATGGCCAAGCAAACCGGTGTTGCCAATCGCATGTTTCGGACGCTTGCCAATTCCGACGTCAACATGGAGATCATCACGACTTCGGAGATCAAAATTTCGGCATTGGTCAAACGCGATAGCTCTTTGAATGCGTTACGAACTGTGCACTCCGAATTTTCGCTGGACAAAATCGAAGTTGAATCTGCGCCCGCCATTCCAGAGCGAAAACGAACTGGCAGTTTGATCCTCGAAGAAGTCATTGCCAGGCTAAACAGCGGAATGGGAATGGAATCGTTGATGATCGATGAAATTCAGTTGGACGATACTCAATCGCGAATCACTGTTTCGCGGATTCCTAACGAACCGGGGATTGCGGCACAGCTGTTTGAGCGAATCGCCGCCGCTGGTGTGTTTGTCGACATGATTGTGCAAAGTTATGCCAGTGAAAAAATCGCTGACATCACGTTCACGATGCCACGCGGGGAATTCGAAGCCGCATTAAAAGTCGCCAATCAGGTTTGTGAAGACTTTGGCTGCAAAAAAGTCGATTTCAAAAAGTCGATTGCCAAACTCTCTGTTTCCGGCGTTGGCCTTCGCAGCCATACCGGGGTCGCGATCGGAATGTTTCGCGCCTTGTCCGAAGCCAACATCAATATTGAAGCAATCAACACGAGTGAAGTTCGCGTCAACGTCGTCGTCGATGGTGACTCAGGAGAAGCGGGAATCGAGTGCCTGCGGAAACAATTCGCGGATGCACTTCGGTAGTCATCAACTTCAAAGTCATCTTGTCGTCATCGACTGTGTCACATCCGACCATTGCCCAGCATGCGACCGTTGCCCAGAGAGAATTGATCGTGCACCATTTGCATGGTGAAAATCACCAAAGGGATCTGGTCAAAATGGGTTGAAACGTTAACAATTTGTTTCGCTAATTAGCCAATTCAATTCGCCTTTCTTTTTGCAGTAAATTTACAAACCATGCCTGAACAGAACTTTGATCTCGTTGTCCTTGGTGGCGGACCCGGCGGATATGTTGCCGCAATTCGAGGTGCCCAGTTGGGACTTAAGACTGCCGTGATCGATGAGAACCCTCAATTTGGCGGAACCTGCTTGCGAGTTGGCTGTATCCCCAGCAAAGCACTATTGGAGTCAAGCCACTTATTGATTGAAGCCCGCGATCATATGGTCGAGCACGGAATCACCGCAACTAAATTGACGGTTGATTTGTCGGCGATGATGAAACGCAAAACCAAGATCGTTGATACGTTGACAGGCGGTATCAATATGTTGCTTAAGCGAAACAAAGTCACGACCTATGTTGGCCGGGGAAAACTTGCCGGCAATGGCCAAATACAAGTCACAACGGGCGATACGTTGACCGCCAAAAATATTATTTTGGCCACCGGAAGCGTGCCGATGCGATTGCCCGGCATCGAGTTTGATGGCGACTACATCGGTGACAGTACTTCAGCTCTCAGTTATCCCAATGTCCCGAAAACCTTGGTCGTGATCGGTGGCGGATATATTGGACTGGAACTCGGATCGGTTTGGAATCGACTTGGCTCAAAAGTCATCATCCTCGAAGGCATGGACACCGTCTTGCCTGGCTTGGATCAAGAGATTGCCCGGATGGCCAAACGGACTTTTGAAAAACAAGGGCTTGAGTTCACGACCAGCGCCTGGGTTGAAGGCGCCAAACGTGACGGGCGTGGCTGTGAAGTCAAAGTCAAAGGGATGGATCCGATCAAATGTGATCGCGTGCTTGTCTCAGCCGGACGATCGCCCAACACCAAAGAAATCGGATTGGACGCTGCCGGAATCAAAACCGACAAACGTGGGTTCATTGAAGTTGACGACCATCTTCAAACTTCAGCCGCGGGTGTGTTCGCGATTGGCGATTGCATCGGTGGCGCAATGTTGGCTCATAAAGCTTCCGAAGAAGGCGTTGCTTGTGTTGAGCGAATTGTCACAGGGCACGGACATGTTAACTATGAAGCAATTCCTGCGATCGTTTATACGCACCCGGAAATTGCGATGGTTGGCCAAACTGAAGAGCAGTTAAAAGAAGCCGGTGTGAAATACCGCAAAGGTGTTTGCCCGTTTGGCGCCAACGGTAGAGCGCGGGCAATTGGCGAAGTTGATGGCAAAATCAAAGTGATCGCCGACGCCGAAACCGATCGAATTATCGGCGTTCACGCAATTGGTGCCCGAGCTGGTGATTTGATTGCCGAAGCCGCCATTGCGATGAATTTCGGTGCCTCTAGCGAAGACCTCGCTCGATGTTGCCATGCTCACCCGACACTTTCAGAGATCATGCAAGAAGCTGCGATGGCCGTTGATGGGCGAGCGATTCACACTTAATTTTGAACATCAGATGACAATTTGCGTTTGAATTCCGTTTGTTGCGGGCGGTGGATATTTTCTATCGTTAGTGGCGAATGTGCCCATGTATGAGCACTGTGAAACGATGAGCAAACAAAGTGAAACAAACGCAAATGCGAGAGTCTCTGCATACATCAAATATGTTGTCGTCGCGTTGCTACTCGGGGCAGCAGCATGGCCGATCTTAAAACCTCCGACTCCATCGATGCCTGCTGTTCGGTCAACGGTTCGTGGACCTACGATCGGCGAAACAACCAATGGAGAAGCCGAGCAAAAAATCGCGACACGAGTCGAAGAATTATGGAATGAATTCGTAAACCAGCATCCAGAGAAAGTAAGAAAGGCATTTCGACCGGGTGCAACCGAAGAAGAAATTCTGGAAGTAGAAAACACCTTTGGAATTCGCCTGCCGCCCGACTACCGAGCCTTCTTGAAATTGTGTAACGGAACGCACTATGAATACGGCATGGTTTATCCCCCGCCCTTCTCCACGCAGCAATTAGTCTGGGGTAGTTCCACTCAAAACCAAATGTTCGGAGATTTCGATACTCCTCGTATTTTGAAGATCGATTCGTCTAACGGAAAAACAACCGTCGAAGTTGGCGAAATCCTCTGGTACCCGTCACTCATTGTGATCGCCGACATGGACGGGTTTGGGTTAGTGTTGGAATTGGAATCGGGCAAGATCATTTGGTGGGATCACGACGGATGGTCGTTTAGCTACTGTGCCGACAGCTTCACGCAGTTGCTTGAAAAATCAATCGAGAGAACCAGGAAGTCGGGCGGCCGTCCAACATGGGAGACGCTATGATTCGGTTTTCATTTAAGACTCTACTCCTGATGGTCTTGATCGTAGCGCTCTTGACCGGTGGAATCGTGATGCCTGAAACCAGTCGCGATCGTGTCTTGAAACGCGCCCAACAATTCGAAGGTGCGAAAATCGAATTGACCGAAAGCCGGTTTTCCGAAAAAGATCCACGTCGCTGGTTCTTTGGCAAAGACGCTGGCCGCTATATTCGAAAACTTAGCTTTCCGGTTCGATACCAACGCAAACCAGACCAAAAAGAATTCGCAGGGTTTGATGACCGAGCTGGTTCGCTGGCCGTTGAAAAAATCCTCTGTGATTGGCGGGGGCTGACTCATTTGGAAAGCTTGACGTTGAGATCCAAATTCACGACGACGGAAAAAACGGTTCAAGGGTTGGGGGAATTAAAAGCGTTGCGTTTCGTTTGGATTGAAGAAGTTGATATCGACGATGCGGCTGTTCGGGCGATGTCACAGCTGGAAAATCTGGAAGTTCTGTATTTGTACAACTGTCGATTTTCGACGGATGATTTTTCCGTGTTCGATAAACTGACGCATCTGGCCGTAGTAGATATTTCCAGAGACCCGGACCTTTCAGCGCAAGTCAGCGACAATGCACTCAAATCGTTACGTGCCGCAGCCTCGACAGCCTATGTGAAAATCACGTATGCGCGTGCTTTTCGCACTCAAAAACGAAAAGAACTCTTCAAACAAATGAAGCAAGAGAAGCAGGCCGCCGCTGGGGAATCAAGCCGTTGAATGCTTCTGGGCATTTGGCTCTGACAAACCGATGCCCAAAACCCCCTCGCTTCTCAAGGGTGCCAAACCCGTTTGCTTCTCCAAATCACCAATAAACAAGGTGTCTGACAAGCGCTTGGCTCGCTTTTTAGTTTCCAATTCACCAGCAACTATGCGGGCCGTGTGAATTTTCTATACTGTTTTCAGGTTTCCGGTTCAGCTCGTAAGCTACTCCCAACTGGGGGCCTGAATTCGAACAATAAATTATCATTTTATCCAATCAAATCAGATTCAATTAAAGGGGATATCCATGAGCT
Organism: uncultured Pirellulaceae bacterium; assembly: GCA_964478065.1. Lineage (GTDB taxonomy): Bacteria > Planctomycetota > Planctomycetia > Pirellulales > Pirellulaceae > Mariniblastus. The sequence continues at coordinate 768 of CAYZGP010000101.1, read as the reverse complement.
TAATGGACATGATCAAAGGCGCAGTTTCTAAACAAGTTATGGGCCAAATTGGCGGCATACTTGGTACCGACGAAAAAAAGACCGCCTCCGTTTTCGACAATGCAGCTGGTTCAATTCTCGGCGGCTTGATCAAAAAATCCGGAACTCCCAATGGTTCCAAAGACATTTTTGACATGGCGACTAAGCAAGATGACGGGATTCTTGACAAACTTGGTGACATTCTTGGCAACAAAGACGCTACCGCAGATTTGCAAAAGTCGGGTGGTGGAGTTCTCGACGGAATCTTCGGAAGTCAACAAACTGGCATGGTTGGCACGATCGCCAAAGCGCTCGGTTTAGAGGGCAACGTTATGGGAACACTTATGAAAATGCTCGCTCCGATTGTGATGGGTGTTATTGGACGCCACATCAAATCGAAAGCAATGGATGCTGTTGGACTAGGTAGTTTTCTTGGTGAGCAAAAGAGCAGCCTTGGATTCATGCCTTCTTCATTGACTGAAGGACTTGGATTCGGAAACTTGCTTGGCAATGTTGGGGACGCAGGCAAAGCCGCCTTGGGTGCTGCAACCGGGGCCGTGGGAAATGTGGCGGGCGCCGCATCGGGAGCCATGGAAAATGTAGCAGGTGCCGCATCGGGAGCAGTTGGCTCAGTTGGCGACATGGGCAAAGCCGCCTTGGGTTCGGCAACCGGAGCCGTGGGAAATGTAGCGGGCGCCGCATCGGGAGCAGTTGGCTCAGCTGGCGACATGGGCAAAGCTGCCTTGGGTT
>CAYZGP010000100.1:0-23235 GCA_964478065.1 uncultured Pirellulaceae bacterium | reverse complement strand
GCACACAGGCCGATTATCGCGAAGATGAGAATCGTAAAAATGACAAGGAGGGCCAGCCCAAACATGTAAATTCCTAACAGTCGGTGAGCTAATTTTTTTCAGGGAGTTCGACGTTCGAACATCATGCCGAAAGTCTGTTTCATCCTTCTCTTCTAAACAGGTCAATCGTCGCAGAAAAGCAAATCTGGCCTCCAAGTCAGAAAAATCACAAGAAGGTAACCGAATTTACGTTGCGCTTACGTCGGCTTGAACTGAGACTTACATACTTTCTCGGCCCGCTAATCCAAAATACCCTTGATCACATGCGCCTCTTCGACACCAGTAAGTTTTTGATCCAAACCCAAAAACGGAAACGTCAACCGTTCGTGATCGATTCCAAGCTGATGCAAAATTGTCGCATTGAAATCGCGAACGTGAACCGGATTCTCGACCACGTTGTAGCAAAAGTCATCGGTCTTCCCATACTCGATTCCGCCTTTGATTCCGCCGCCGGCCATCCAAGTGGTAAAGCAGCGGGGATGGTGATCTCGCCCATAGTTCTCTCGATTTAGCCCGCCTTGTCCGTAAGTCGTTCGCCCAAACTCGCCACCAAAAACAACCAGCGTATCGTCAAGCAATCCACGTTGCTTCAAATCAGTTAACAATGCGGCCGCCGGTTGATCCACATCGTAAGTCTGGCCTTTGAGCTTTTTGGGGAGCGACGAATGGTGATCCCAGCCGCGATGGAACAACTGTACAAATCGAACATCGCGTTCGATCATCCGCCGTGCCAACAAACAATTTCTCGCAAACGAACCATTCTTTTTTACTTCGGGACCATACATTTCCAAAATGTGCTTCGGCTCAGAAGACAAATCTGCCAACTCGGGAACCGAGGCTTGCATTCGAAACGCCATTTCCTGCTGGGCGATCGTCGTTTGAATTTCCGGATCGCCAACCTCTTCCAAGTGTTGCTCATTGAGTTTCGTCACCAAGTCCAACATCTTTTTCCGACTCGCGCGATTGACACCCGACGGATTGGATAAAAACAAAACCGGATCACCCGACGGTTGAAAAGAAACGCCTTGATGTTTCGATGGTAAATAGCCCGAACCCCACAGCCGACTATAAAGTGCTTGAACATTTCCCTTTCCGCCTGTCCAAAACGCTGAACTCAACACAACGAAATCCGGCAAATCTTCGTTCATTCGACCCAACCCATAACTGAGCCATGCCCCCAGGCTCGCCTTGCCCGCAATCTCTGAGCCCGTACAAAACAACGTCTTCGCGGGATCATGATTGATCGCATCGGTATTCATCGACTTGATAAAACACAAATCATCAACCACGCCAGAAAGATGCGGCAGCAGCTCGCTCATAAAGATTCCGCTTTTGCCACGGCGCGAAAATTTGAACTTCGACGGCTGAATCAATTGCTTTGCACCACGAGTCATTGCCGTCACCCGCTGACCGTTGCTCACACTTTCAGGAAGCGGTTTATTAAACTGGTCATGCAAATTGGGTTTGTAATCGAATAGATCAAGCTGACTGGGCGCCCCTGCCATAAACAAAAAGATCACACGTTTTGCCTTGGCCGGGAAATGGGCACCATCTTTTAACGTTGCCGCCGATGCTTTGGACGCCAGTGAACCTACCGCGGCCGCGCCAAGCCCCATCGCAGAAGTCCGCAAGAACTGCCGACGATTCTGTCGATTGTTAAACTGTTGAAAGGGAGTACCGATGCTCCCACTACCGTTTCGATTTTTCATACGTCTTTTCGATTTAAGAACTTACTTGTGCAGCGTTTCGATTGCATTTGTTTCTAGTGCAATTTTTATTGAAGTGTTTTGGTTGCGTCCAAATTCAAAAGCGAATGGACAATCATCGTCCAAGACGCAAGTTCGGTTTGCTTGGCCACATCATCGACCGCTTTTAATTCATCGTTCCGGCTTTCGGACAACATCTGCTTTGCCAATTCCGGTTCGCTTTTGTAAATCTGCCGGAACTCGCCAAGCGCATTTTCCAATTGGCCCAACACACGCTCATCTGGAATTTGAGAAGTGACTGACTCATAAGCAATTTTGATTCGCTGAGCGTCTTCCAACTCCGATTCATTCACCAGGGCATTGGCGTAGTGCATCGCCGCTTGAAAATACTGTTCCTCATTCATCAACAGCAACGCTTGAAGCGGTGTGTTGGTCCGTTCACGCCGCGCGATGCAACTTTCTCTCGACGGTGCGTCAAAGATCGTCATCTGAGGTGGAGGCAATCCGCGTTTCCAAAACGTGTAAACACTACGCCGATAAATTTTCTCACCGGAGTCCGGTTGATACTTGTTGGGAAACGACGATGGCATCGCAACCAATTTCCAAAGTCCCGGTGGCTGCGGCGGTTTGACACTGCGACCGTGCATCTCTTCATTTAACAAACCCGTCACTTTCAAAATCTGATCGCGAATGACTTCTGCATCCAAACGAAACCGCGCTCCTCGCGACAACAATCGGTTGGCAGGATCCGAAACATACCCCTCGCGCGGTGCCTGAGACGATTGACGATAAGTTTTCGAAAGGACAATCGAACGGACAAGCTGCTTCACATCCCAGCCTGATTTAACAAACTCGATCGCAAGATGGTCAAGTAATTCCGGGTGACTCGGCACTTCGCCCTGAGCCCCAAAATCCTCTGACGTTGCCACCAATCCTGTCCCAAAGAACTGTTGCCAAAACCGGTTCACCGTAACGCGCGCCGTCAGCGGATTGGATTTATCAACCAACCAGTTCGCCAAATCCATTCGCGTTTTCGACTCGCCTTCAGCCTTCATCGGCGGCAGGAACGCAGGTGTGTTTCGTTTGACTTCCTTGCCAGGATGATCGTACTCACCACGCTCAAGTAAAAACGTTGGACGAATTTTGGCACGCTCTTTCATCACCAACGCTGCAGGGATGGTAAGCAAATACTCGTCATGTTTCTTTTGAGCTGCATCACGTTTGGCGATTAGCTCTTTTATTTCAGCAGTTTGTTTTGCCTTCTTCTTTACGACCTTTGCATCGACTTTCCCAGTCGAACCTTTCTCACCCTCGCCCTTTGGTTCTGCTTTCTTCGCTTTCTCTTTCTTAAGTTCTTCAGCAATCCGTTTCGCGTTTGCTTCCCGTTCCGCTTTGAGTCTGGCTTGCAGTTGTTTGACCTTCTCGTTCAGCTGACTCACATCTGTCGCCAACGATCCCAGCTCTCGCTCTTGGTCTTTGGATGTCAGATTGATATAGGGAGCCTGCAAGCCTCGTTTGAAATCCGTTCCTTTGCGGCCGCCTGTTTCTGGTTTCCCATCAAAATTGTTAAAGAACGCATAGAGTTGATAAAACTCTTCCTGGCTGATCGGATCATATTTGTGATCGTGGCAAGCAGCACATTGAACCGTCAGCCCCATGAACGCGGTTCCAACGGCTGTCACTCGATCAACAACGTTCTTGTTAAAACTCTCTTCGGGCAGAGCAGTGCCAACGTCAATAATTAGATGAAGTCGATTGAATCCCGACGCAATCAGTTGGTCTGTATCCGGTTTTTCGTAAAGGTCACCCGCAATTTGGTACTTGATAAATTGATCAAATTTTAGATTTTCGTTGAACGAACGAATCACCCAATCACGATACGGTGTCATGTCTCGATAGTGATCGTGGTGCATTCCATTTGTATCCGCGAAACGGACCAAGTCCAACCAATACCGCGCCATGTGTTCGCCGTATTGCGGCGAGTCAAGCAAACGGTCGATCAATTTTTCATAGGCGTCATCCGAATCATCATCAAGAAATGCTTTGATTTGCCCGGCCGAAGGCGGCAACCCGGTCAGCCCAAACGTCGCACGACGAATCAACGTTCGCTTATTGGCAATCGGACTCGGTTTTAGACTTTTGGTCGCAAGCTCGGATGCAACAAATTGGTCAATAGGCCGGTCGCTCCAATCGGTTTTGATTTTCGAAGTGTCGGTTGCTCTTGGCGGGACAAAAGCCCAATGGGTTTCGTATATGCCGCCTTGGGCAACCCACCGCTTTAGAATTTCGATCTGAGCCGCCGAAAGTTTTTTATGCTTACCGGATGGTGGCATAATCAAATCATCATCATCGGAAGTGATTCGATCTACCAACTCGCCCAAGTCCACGTCACCATCAAGATCAAGCCTGATCCCTGATTCGCGATTCTCTTTGTCGGGACCATGGCAAGCAAAACAGTGGTTCGAAAGAATCGGTCGAACATCCCGATTGAACGATACTTTATCCGTAATTTTGTTGTGGGCTTGGGCCGCACATGGATCAACATTGCAAAAACTTGCGATCATTAGCGCGACCATCTGCGCGACCAAGCAAGTTGGGAAGTTCAAAGACATAGACCACTGTGTACGTTGGATGGGCAATTAGACTTCCCAGCAATTATATCCAACTTTGGTGCGACAGGATAACAAATCCAATTCGTTCACCAACCACGTTTATTAACGGCCAAGTCTGCACCGTTGATTGTGTAGATGCAGCGACTTGGTCGCCAACCAAGGCAGCTACCGAATCGAATTTGAGTTCGGTAGCTTTTTGTAAATCGCGACGCTAACCGCAACCAATCTTCGAAAGCGATTTCAACTGGCTTAATTTTTCAATTGCTTTCTTTTCTAACTGGCGTACGCGCTCACGTGTGATTCCCATCGTTCGGCCAACTTCCGCGAATGATCGGTCTTTGCCGTCACCGATACCAAATCGCAATGATATCACCTCGCGCTCTCGCTCATTCAACGTACGATGTAACGTCGCCCAAACGAACTGCTGCCGCTCTCTTTCAGATGCCAACATCGGCGGGCTATTGTTACTCGCATCCGCGATCAATTCGCCAAGCGTCGAAGTACTGTTGAGTCCCCTGGTCGGCTGGTCAAGCGAACAGGTATCTCGTTGAATTGTGAGAATGCGGGAAACTTCAATTGGACAAAGCTCCATTTCATCCGCAATCGCATTGATCACACGGTCAGAATTGAAATCAAACTCAGACCAGCTTCCCCCGCCAAGCAACTCATGCATTTTTCGCTGCACCGCCCTGCCCTTGGTTCGAAAATTATCAGGAACGCGAATGTTCCGCTGAGAATTCGGCAGCGCCGCGTAAATGGTTTGCTTAATCCAAGGCGTCGCATAAGTCGAAAAACGAAGACCACGTTTGCAATCGAATTTCGTTACGGCGTGCATCAAACCGCGATTGCCTTCTTGAATCATATCCATCAAAACGGGAGAACCACCACAAAGCTTCCTTGCGACTTGAACGACCAATCGCATATTGGCTTGGGTCATCGCCTGACAAAGCTCGTGATACTTTCGCAACATAATCGCTGCCTTGGGATTGCAAAACGGAGCGATTTCAAAAGGCCTTGGCCGGATCATCAATGGCTCGACCAAACGAACGATTTTGCGAAACAGTTTTCTTTGCTCGCGTTGAGATTCGTTGGGCTCCAAACCACCCTTTGCCAATTTACGCATGGCATTGGGCATCCGCCGTAATGTCTTGAGCGTCTTGCGAATTTTTGGCTCAAGCGTTTTGCGTTTCGCCGTTTCGCTAAGAGCCACATTGCAGACCGCATCCAAACGGAGCTTTTTCAGCTCCCATTTTGACAACATATCAACCAGATGATGCAGGACATCCGGTTCTTGTAAAATCAAACGTTGGAACGCGATTCGGTATCGCGAAATTTTCTGAGCAAGCTGTTGCTCTTCCGATTTGGAAAGGAGTGGCGACCGAAGTGCCTGGTTGAGATACAAACTAATTCCCGAACCCACGTTCGAAAGCTGATTTGTGTTCTTGCGAAAATTCGTTGCGGAAGCGGGTAGGTTTAAGGCAGATTCAAATCGATCACTGTCTAGCTTGATCATTTTGTCTCCAAATTGTTAACCCCAACGGTGCTCTAAAAGACAATCCAACTACCATCCAATGGCAATCCAATGAGCATTCCTAACTAAAGCAATCGATATGCCAAAGTCGAATTCCGTTTCCAAAGTCAGTAAACACAGTGAATCGCTCAACGTTTGCAACGAATTTCAAATGAGAAAAAGTTGATGAACGTGGCCTCACACCCCGCGCGGGGCAAAACGCCCCACCGAACTTCAGGCTAAAATTGAATCATGAAACTTGCCGCAAAATTGATCATCCTGTTCATCATTGCCGTGATTGCTGTCACCTTGATGGCGAGCTGGTTCACAAGCAAACAGTTTTTCGCCAACCTTGAAAAGCGTCATGAGGTTATCGCTTCCAATGTTGGGCAAATTGATTCCAGCGCCGAATTCCGTGAAGCCGTCACTTCCGGCAACAACATTTACTTTGAAAAAATGATTCGCACGACCTCCAAAGAGGTAACGCGGGTGAGGTGGGTTTGGTTTGACGAAGGCGCGAACTACGAATTCGAACCGGCACTCATAGACGACTCGGCACTCGAGGTCGCGCGGACAAAACAGTTTTCTACCACCGGTGTTTCACGCCAAGGCGGCCGCGCGTTTTTTACCTATTGCCCATTTGAGCTCAACGGCAAACCGGGCGCTGTTGAAATCGCCTCTCCATTGGATGACGTCGATGCCCAGTCGCGATTTACATGGCTCACTGCGCTACTGACCATTGGAGCGATGGGACTATTAAGTATCGGTGTCGTAATGATCGCGGGCGTTCGCTGGATCGCACGACCACTGGAATTGTTGACCGATAAAATGGAACGTGTTGGGCAAGGTGATTTTTCAAGTGATTTAAAAATCCATTCCAACGACGAGTTTGGCCAACTTTCGACAGCGGTAAACCAAATGTGCGACCGACTTCGAAAACAACAAGCCACCATCACCAGCGAAACCAATCAACGTATCGAAGCGATGGAACAACTTCGACATGCCGATCGACTTAAAACGGTCGGCCAGTTGGCTGCCGGATTTGCCCACGAAGTCGGCACGCCACTCAACGTGGTTTCTGGACGCGCGGAGATGATCTTAAGCCAACCCGATTTGCCGCCCGACCAATTAAAGAAGCATGCCACGGCGATCAAAAACGAATCCGTTCGAATTTCGGACATCATTCACAAACTGCTTGATTTCGCCCGCCGCAGTCCAAGCCGCAAATCGCTTGGCGACTTACGCGAAGTCATCAAGCACTCGGTTGAGCTAATCCGTCCTCTGACCGAAAACCGCAAAGTCCATGTGGAGTGCGAATTGCCTTCGTCGGTCGCCAACGCAAACTTTGACTTTAACCAGCTTCAACAAGTGTTAATGAACCTGATCGACAACGCCGTGGATGCGTCCGATGATGGCCAAACCGTTCGAGTCGTTTTGCAAAAGTCAAAAAACTCAGTAGTCGCCAATTCAGAAACAGCTTCAAGCGAGCCAAATTCAAGCGGGCCAAATTCAAGCGGGCCAAATTCGATTTCCGAACAACACTCGTGGTTAATTCAAGTAATTGATTCCGGACAAGGCATTCAAGCCGAACTCAAAAATGATATCTTCCAACCCTTTTTCACAACCAAGGAAGTCGGCGCAGGAACGGGGCTTGGCCTGTCGATCGTTCACGGAATTGTAGAAGATCATGATGGGACGATTCACTGTGAAAGCAAAGTCGGCGCGGGCACAACGATCTCGATTGAGTTACCAGCCCAAACGTAGTTTCTAATCCTGTTTAATCTTTCAGCTTTCGATAAAGCGTTTTTCGATCAAGCCCCAGGACCTTCGCGGCTTCGGTTTTATTGCCATCGACGCGGTCAAGCACGTATCGGATATACCTCATCTCGATCACGTCGAGTGACGCCAGTGGCTGATTGTCGCCTTCGTCGATCACGAGTTTTGAAGGTTTGTGGTCAACGACTTTTTGCGGAAGCACTTCCGTTGTGATTTTTTCGTGTTGCGAAAGCACGACCGCTCTTTGGATTACATTGCGAAGCTCGCGAACGTTGCCGGGCCAATCGTAAGACAATAATTTTTCGGAAACTTGATCTTCAAAACCGATTACCGCTTTGCTGGCTTGAACTGCGAATTCTTTGAGAAAGTGCTCGGCCAACACCAGCACGTCCGTTCCTCTTGTTCGCAGTGGCGGAGCGGAAATTTCAAGCACATTGATACGGTAATAAAGATCCTCGCGAAACGTTTTCGATTCGATCGCCGTTTCCAAATCGCGATTGGTCGCGGCGATAAGATGCACATCAAACGGCTGCTCCGATTTTCCGCCAACAGGCCGAACGGTTTTTTGTTCAAGCGCCCGAAGCAATTTTGGTTGGACTTCGATCGGCATCTCGCCAATTTCGTCCAGAAACAAAGTCCCTCCGTTAGCTTGCAAGAACAAACCGACTCGATCTTCTTTCGCGTCGGTAAAAGCACCTTTGACGTGGCCGAATAATTCGCTTTCGAGCAGCGCCTCTGGCAATGCCGCGCAATTGACCGCCACAAATGGCTTGTCTGATCGGGTGCTTTGTTGGTGAAGTGCTCGCGCGACGACTTCTTTTCCAGATCCGCTTTCGCCCGTCAAAAGCACCGCAGCCGATGAGTCAACGATTCGCGAAAGCTGATCCTTTAACCGCAGCATCACGTCGCTTTGGCCAATCAATTCCGGAAACTCTGTTTGAACTTGCGATTCCAACAATCGAACACGGCGACGAAGCTGACTATTCTCAGCAGCGCGAACGAGAGAGGCTTTGAGCAACTCCAACTCGACAGGTTTGGTGACAAAATCAAACGCACCGGCGCGTAACGCTTCGACTGCCGTTTCCAAGCTCCCGTAGGCCGTCATCACAATCACAGGCAAACTCGGAAAACGTTGCTTGACGCGGCGGCAAAACTCCAGCCCGTCGGTGCCCGGCATTTTTACATCGGTCAACACAACATCGAAATTCGAATCGGCGCCACTGGAATCGATTTGCGTTTTCGTGTTTTCAAAACCAAGCTGTTTGTCGATTCCATTGCCACCGTTTTCATTTGCGTCGTTGGCGATTCCCATCTTCAACATCGCTTCATCAGCCGAGTTGCAACATTGGGTCGCAAAGCCATTTGGGCGAAGATAATCCTCAACCAATTGCTGCATCGTTGGCTGGTCTTCGACGATCAGTATTCTGGTTAAAACAGAAGGTTGAGTTGACGGCATGAATTGATTTGGCTGGATTGAATCGCAAGTTTAGTTGAACGCTTCACGCTCCGAAGAACGGAACTAATGACGAATTCATTCTAAACGCTACAATGCTGGAAAGTAATTCCGCTTGGTAGCGAGTCCTTTTCACCAACATCTCGAAGGAAAAAATACATGGCCATCAAAGAAAATGTCCTATACTCATTAGCACAATCTCGAAAAATGGCGGAGGGAATGATCGAAGCGTTAAAAACGCAAGACGATTGGATGTACCAAGCCCACCCCAAAGCCAACCATGCGATGTGGATTGTTGGGCACTTGGGATTAGCCGACAATATGTTCCTTAGTAAATTGAATCCCGAAGCCGACGCCAAGCCTGAAGGTTGGGACGAGTTGTTTTGGTTTGGTTCTGAAGTTAGCTCCGACGCAACCAAATATCCTTCGAGCGATGAAGTGCTTAGTTTCTTCCGTGAGCGTCGCGAGAAACTGTTGGCTGCGATTGAAGGGCTGTCCGACGAATTTCTTAACAGCCCGACACCCAATGAAGGGATGTTTGCCGACGCGCCGAATATGGCTCAGATGTTGATCTTTACTTCTTACCATGAAGGTATTCACTCAGGTCAACTTTCAATCGCGCATCGTGGGCTTGGGAACGCGCCATTATTCCAACCTGCTCCAGCCGAATCTGCCTAAGCTGCTTCGTAGGTCATGGCTGTGCCTGACACGAACCCATTAACGTTTCCAATTCGAAAACGCTCACTGGTTTCCCAAAGCGGCTAAAAGAAAAAAAACTTTTTGCTCAATAGAATCAGGCCATCGACCCTTGTCGGTGGCCTTTTCTTATTGCGAAGGCTTCTTGTCGTGCAGACCACGTTATGAAAGTTAGGCACAGCCTCCATTTGACACTCCCACCTCAAAAACACTCACCCATCAAAAGACATCTACTACCCCTATGTCTGGTTCGTATTTGAATTGCGGTAGTATTCTAATGACCGCTGGCAATAATAAGCATGGTTTAAATCTCAAACCCAACACGCTCCACAATAAAAACTCGAACTGATACGGCTTATATAAATGGACATTCTAGATTCACTTCGCTGGCGATACGCAACCAAGAAATTTGACGCTGAGAAAAAACTTACCGACGCACAAGTCGACGGCGTTCTGGAGGCGGGAAATCTGGCCGCGACGTCTTACGGACTACAGCCTTTTAAATTCCTTGTCATTGAAAACAAAGAACTTCAGGAACGGCTTATCACATCATCCTACGGTCAGCGCCAAGTCGCAGACGCTTCCCACGTGATCGTGATCGCAACGCGTGGGGACGTTGATGAAAGTTACATCAGTAAGTATGTCGACCAAATGGAATCAGAGCGCGGGCTCGATGGTGGAGCCTTGGACAATTACAAAGCCGTCATGATCGGAGCCGTCAGCGATATGACCGCCGACGACATGCAGGCCTGGGCCACCAAGCAAGCCTATATCGCGCTTGGCACGATGATGGCGGCTTGTGCGGCAATGCAAATCGACGCGTGCCCAATGGAAGGCTTTGTTTCGTCCGAGTACAACGAGATTTTAGGCTTAGGCGAAATGAAACTCTCTGCTGCTGTCGTGTTACCCATCGGCTACCGCGCAGGCGACGACAAAAATAGCCAAAACAAAAAGATCCGCCAACCACTAAACGAAATCGTGGTTAAAAAAGCAAGCTGGCAACAGGCGTAAGGCTGACGATAGTCAGAAGAAATTTGTTTACAGCCCCCGGCTGTCAGTCAGCATTGAGTTAGCCACAAACCGCCCGCGCGCAATTCCACACTCACAATCGCATTCCAAAAAATGTCCATCAGCATATTCGAGCTATTCTCCATCGGCATCGGTCCATCCAGCTCGCATACGGTCGGACCGATGCGAGCCGCGTTGACGTTCGTTGAACGGCTGGAGTCGGAAGGACTGTTGGCGAAAACGAATTCCGTTTTGGTGCAGCTTTACGGATCGCTTGGTGCGACAGGAAAAGGCCACGGCAGTGACAAAGCTATCTTGGGCGGGCTATGTGGAAACGCACCTGAATCGGTTGACCCAAGCAAACTTAATCTCATCGTAGAAGAAGTCGAAACCAAAAAGAAACTTTCGTTACTTGGCAAACACGAAATTGATTTCGACCCCAAACAGCATCTTGAATTCTCCGGCGTCGTCCTCGACTTTCACTCCAATGGCTTGCGACTAACGGCCAAAGGCGACTCGGGCGAAGAGCTGTTGCAAAAAACTTATTATTCCGTCGGCGGAGGGTTTGTCGTTGACGATACCGCTTCAGGTAGCGATCGAATCGTGGCCGACACCACCAAACTTCCGTACGCTTTTGACTCGGGCAACAAACTGCTTGCCTTGTGCGAAGACAACGGGCTTTCCATCAGCACCCTGATGTTGAAAAACGAAATTGCCTGGCGCCCCGAATCAGAAATCCGCCAACGTCTTTTACAAATCTGGTCCGTGATGCAGGCTTGCGTTAATCGTGGCTGCCAGCAAGAAGGTATCTTGCCCGGTGGACTCAAAGTCAAACGTCGTGCGGCGCATATGTTTCGTAAACTTGAAACAGAATCGTCAGGACCGATGGGACCGCCCAGCCGAATGGATTGGGTGAATCTTTGGGCACTTGCCGTCAATGAAGAAAACGCGGCGGGCGGCCAAGTCGTTACCGCGCCAACCAACGGCGCCGCCGGAATCATCCCTGCCGTGTTGCACTACTACACAAAATATTGCCATGGCGCAAGCGACGATGGCGTCGTAAGATTTCTGCTAACCTCCGCCGCAATCGGTACATTGTTCAAAATCAATGCCTCGATCTCAGGCGCCGAAGTCGGTTGCCAAGGCGAAATTGGTTCGGCCTGTTCAATGGCGGCAGGCGGTTTGGCAGAAGTGCTTGGTGGCACGCCCGAACAAGTCGAAAACGCCGCCGAAATCGGAATGGAACACAACCTCGGTTTGACCTGTGACCCAATCGGCGGGTTGGTCCAAGTCCCTTGCATCGAACGCAATGCAATGGGGGCAGTCAAAGCCATCAACGCTGCCAGACTTGCGCTTCGTGGAGACGGGAAGCATTTCGTGTCACTCGACAAAGTCATCAAAACAATGCGAGAAACTGGCAAAGACATGCAGACGAAATATAAAGAAACCGCCCGCGGTGGTTTGGCTGTTAATGTGATCGAGTGTTAGCAGTTAAAACATTAAACTACTCAACTGTTACCTCATGCTAAATAGTTGGTCGTTTTCAGTTCATCCACAAATACGCTGCCGCGGTCGCGCGGAATGGACGCCAGGCTTCGGCGATTTTTTCAAGCTCAATTGCAGATATCGGATCTGACTTTCCAAGCAATTTGGCAGCCGATTTTCGCAAACCAAGATCGCTTGCCGGGAATGCGTCTTGATGGCGCATGACTCGGCCAGCGATTAAATGCGATGTCCACGGACCGATTCCAGGTAAAGATTCCAGTGCGTCGGTTGTTTCTTTGAGCGGCGCAGTTGAGGTCAAGTCAATCTCTCCCGAGACAACCGCGGCAGCAAAACACTTGATCGTGTTGGCACGAGCTTTGGGCATGCTTAAATCACTCACGTCGGCCGATGCGATTACCGATGCTGTCGGGAATAAAAACTGAAGCGAATCTGGCACTGGCAATTCCGCGCGCGACGACTGCACGGGTGGCGAAACAAAATGCTGTGGCTCGATACGCTGTCCAAATCGCGCAGCTAAACGGCCAGTGACCGTCGAAGCTCCTGCGACGCTGATTTGTTGGCCAACGACAATTCGAATGGCGGTTTCGAATCGATCAAAAGCACCCGGCAAGCGCAAGCCTGTGTTCTTCCGGATGACTTTGCCAAGCAATTTGTCTTTGCGAAGGTACTTGACTGCAGCGGAATTTTGGTTGTTCAAGCCAAAAAGCGAGCGAACGCTTTCTACTTCATCAATAATCGCTCCAAACTTAGCCAAGTGCATCTTGACGACCAAATGATCTTCGTTTTCGGGCGCGGAAACTTCCACAACTCCGGCACCGTCACACGCGTTGATGGTCCGTTTGTAAATTCCGTGCACAACCGATTCAACGCCGGGAATGGCCCGTGCGGCCAAGTAGTCAATCAACCGGTTTCCATGGTAAGGTTGAGAAAATGGAATTCTCAAATTCAAATCGCCGTTCGAATCAATGATAAATTTGCTTTTTCGTTTTGCCCGAAATTCAGCTGGACTGAATGCAAAAAGATCTTTAACGACCCGATTCATCTGTCGTACGTTTGAGAATCCTGCGGCAACCGCGACTTTCGTAATTGACAACTGCGTTTCGTCGAGCAAGCGTCTGGCAAGATGCGTCTTTCTTGCTTTAGCTACAAAATCTGGTGTTGCGCCGAAGTGTTTTTCGAACAAAGCCGTCAATTGTGTTGACCCAACACCCACTCGTTTTGCCAGCCCGCCGTTAGCAATTTCAGAATCTGGAAAACCTTCTGCGATCAATCGAACGGCTTGCGCGATTTCGGGGGCGGGTTGATCCAATCCATAATCAGGAAGCCGGTCCGGGCGGCAAACGAGACAGGGACGAAAACCAGCTGCCAACGCAGCGAGCGAATTTTTCATTGTGCGAACGTTTTCTCGTTTTGGTTTCGCACCACATTCCGGACGACAATAGATTCCGGTCGTTTTGACTGCCTGTATTTTCATCCAGCTAGTTTAGACGATTACTAAAAGAGCATACGCATCACATTTTTCCACCAATACGTAGACATTCCTTTCACAATCGCAATCACAGTTGTCACTGGCTATAATCACCTCAACAACATTCAAAGACTCAATTCTAAACCACTCAAGCTTCACTTAAGTCTGACCATCCACTGCGCTAACTGGCCGAGCGAGCAAAAACGTTATGTGTTCCAAAATCGCGACTACAGCTGTCTTGCTTCTTTCCTTTTGCAGCATCGATTTAGAAATCGCAACGGCAACGGACCAATCGCAGCCCAATATCGTTTTGATTTACACGGATGATTTCGGGTTCGGTGACATCAGCGCCAATGGAGCGACCGCTGTTTCGACACCCAACATCGACAGCATCGCGAAAGAAGGCATTCGTTTTACTGACGCCCACGCACCATCGGCGACTTGCACTCCATCACGCTACGCAATGTTGACTGGCGAGTACGCTTGGCGACGAAAAGGGACTGGCATCGCGCGGGGTGACGCGGCGGCGATCATTAAACCTGGCCGGGTCACAATGCCCTCGCTACTTAAACAAGCCGGCTACAACACGGCCGTAGTGGGCAAGTGGCATTTGGGTCTGGGCGATGGAAACGTAGATTGGAACAAAGCCATCAAACCGGGGCCGCTCGAAATTGGTTTCGACTATTGCTACTTGATTCCAGCAACCGGCGACCGCGTTCCTTGTGTCTATGTTGAAAACCATCACGTCGTTGATCTCGATCCGGCTGACCCGATCACCGTCAGCTTCAAGAAAAAAATCGGTGACGCCCCTACCGGAAAAGACATTCCGGAAACATTGAAGCAAAAATGGGCACACGGACACAACGCAACAATCGTCAACGGCATCAGCCGAATTGGGTTCATGACCGGCGGTGAAAAAGCTCGTTGGATCGACGAAGACATGGCCGACCGCATTACTGAAAAAGCCGTTGCCTATATTGATAAGCAAAAGGATCAAACTGCCCCGTTCTTCTTGTTTTTTTCAACGCACGACATTCACGTTCCGCGCGTACCGCACAAACGGTTCGTGGGTAAAACAGACATGGGCCCGCGCGGCGATACGATCGTCGAAACCGATTGGTGCGTTGGCGAATTGCTCAAAGCACTAAAACGAAACGGCAAAGACGACAACACGATCGTTATCTTTACCAGCGACAATGGCCCCGTGGTCAACGACGGCTATCACGACCAATCTGTCCAACGGCTTGGCGATCACAAACCGGCTGGCCCGTGGCGTGGCGGAAAGTACTCGAATTTCGAAGGCGGCACTCGCGTTCCATTGCTGATCAAGTGGCCAGGAAAAATCAAAGCCGGAACAGTCTCCGATGCACTGGTCGGTCAAATTGATTTCGCCGCCTCGTTCGCCGCCATTCCAGGCAACGAGTCAAAAATCACGATCACCGAAAAAGCTATCCCAGACAGCATCGATGCGCTCGCAGCACTGACCGGAAAATCAGACAAAGGCCGAACGCTGTTGGTTGAGCACGCAAGATCGTTGGCACTTCGCGAAGGCCCATGGAAATATGTTCAGCCAAGCAAGGCGCCGCCGTTTAACAAGAACACCCAAACAGAACTTGGTACCAACAAACGCGGTCAGCTTTATAATCTTGCCATCGATGGTGGCGAAAAGAAAAACTTGAGAGACGAGCATCCAGAAAAGTTTGCGGAGCTTCGCGAAAAACTCAGTTCGATCAGGGCCGCAGGCCGCACCCGCCCAGTGTTGCAAAATCAATAAAGCGAAATTTAACTGTGAGTTCGCCGATGAGCTGTTCGTATCTTTCTCGCTTCCAAATCGCTTTATTGGCAGTGTTCGCCTGTTCGATTTTTGCTTCGATCGCATCCGCGGATTCATCAGCTTCGACAAATGGTCGACCCAACATTTTGTTTTGTATCGCCGATGATTGGGGCTGGCCGCATGCCGGAGCGTACGGCGACCCTGTCGTAAAAACACCGACCTTTGACCGGATCGCCAAAGAAGGCATCTTGTTCGAGCACGCGTATGTTTCATCACCTTCGTGTACGCCATCGCGCAACGCGATTTTGACGGGACAGTTTCACTGGAGGCTGAGCGGTGGCGGAAACCTTCACAGCGTTCTCGATACAAAACACAAAACGTATCCGCATTTGCTTGAGGACGCGGGTTACTTTACTGGGCATTGGCGGAAAAGCTGGGGACCTGGCAAAGTGGCCAATTGGATGGAAACAGAAAAAGGGCATCCCGCGGGTGATAAATTCAAAAACTTTGACGCCTTTCTTGAGTCACGTCCAAAAGACAAACCGTTTTGTTTTTGGCTGGGTGCATATGATCCACACCGCGGATACAAATTGAATTCCGGTCGCGAAAGCGGCATGGACCTGAGCAAGATCAAACTCTTCGAACACTTTCCGAATTCAGAGACAATTCGCTCCGACGTTGCCGACTATTACTTTGAAGTCCAACGCTTTGATTCAGAAGTCGGAGTAGCGTTGAAGAAACTTGAAACACTTGGCTTGCTGGACAACACCATTGTCGTGATGACTGGTGATCATGGCATGCCATTTCCGCGATGCAAAAGCAATCTCTACGACAGTGGCACCCGTGTTCCGATGGCCGTTCGTTGGCCAAAGACAATTTTACCCGGCCGAGTCGTTACCGATTTTGTCAGCACCACCGATTTGGCACCGACTTTTCTTGAAGCAACGGGCGTCGCAATTCCTGAAGAGATGACTGGCAAAAGTTGGCTGAACATTTTCAAATCATCTAAGTCAGGCCGAGTTGATGCTGCTCGCGATCATATCCTCACCGGTAAAGAGCGTCACGTTCCATGCCAAGAAGGCACCGATTCCGGTGGCACCCCGATGCGATCCTATCGCAATGACGATTATTTGTTGATCCACAACTATCGCCCGGATCGATGGCCCGCGGGAACACCGAATTTTAAAGACGCGTTTATTCCAGGCTGTTGGTTAGGTGACTGCGACAACGGCCCGACAAAAACTTATATCGTCGACAACAAAAACAAGGACGACGAGCATCGGCGAAAATACGAATTGTCGTTTGGCAAACGCCCAGAGTTTGAACTTTACGATCTCAGCAAAGACGCTAGCCAAACGAACAACGTTGCCAGTGTTCAGGAATATGCCGAGATCAAAAATGAGTTGATCAGCCGACTCAAGTCAAAGCTGCTTTCGACTGAAGACCCTCGTGAAACCGATGCCGATGCCGATTCAATCTTTGACAAACCAAAATATTGGGGAAGCGGCCCAAAGCACCCAAGCGTGCTCAAAAAGAAGAAACGCAAAATGAATCCAAAGAATAATATCAAACAATAGACCGATTAAGTGTGGTCAATTGAATCGTGGCCAATGATAATTGCTTTTCAGTAAAACACTTTCACCAGAAACAAACGAATAAATGAAGAATCGCGCAGTTACAGGTTTTGGTTTCGTCGGTCCAATCGCCTTTCACGTAGCCCTTCTTCTTGTCTTTCTCCTATTTGGTTGTTCGACTGAGCATCACGCGTCTGCTGACGATCACCACCCGATCGTTCCGGCTTACCAACGGTTCATTGACGTCGAAGAAATTGGTGATGCTGAACGTGGCCAGTTGCTGCTCAATGAATTGAATTGTCTTTCCTGTCACGTGGCAAAAAAAGCGACGTGGAGCGTAGCGCCAAAACAAGCCCCAATTCTCACCGATGTCGGATCGCGGATTGTCCCTGAGCATTTTGAGAATTTCCTGCTTGCTCCGCATTCCATCAAACCCGGTACGACCATGCCCGACGTATTGGCCGGAAAGCCGGATGACGAAAAGAAAAAAATTGCCGAGTCGATCGCACACTTTCTCGCGACCACTGGACAGCCGATGAAGCAATCGCCCTCTTCAAAACTGGTCCTCAAAGGCGAGAAACTTTTCCATAGTGTCGGCTGTGTCGCATGCCATGATCCACAAAACACGGATGCGAAATCGCCGACTGCAATAGCGACTTCCATTCCGCTTGGAAAACTTCACGAAAAATACAGCCTCAGTGGTTTGGCAAGTTTCATCGAGAACCCGATGCACGCTCGACCATCAGGCAGGATGCCCCAGTTTGATTTAAAGAGCGAAGAGATTCAGGCAATCGCTTCGTTTTTGTTTCGCGATGCCGATCAAAGTTCGAAAATAAACTACACATACTACGAAGGCAAATGGGAAAAGCTTCCAAATTTTTCGCAGCTTAAACCAGTCAAGTCCGGCACGTCGATCGGGTTCGCTTTGGGCATGGGTCGCCCCGATGGTTTCGGTGTCGTGTTTGAGGGATTTTGGACCACAACCGAAGAAACCGAATACACTTTTTTCCTTTCTTCTGATGATGGTTCCAAGTTAATTATCGACGACGAAGTGATTGTTGTGAACGATGGCATCCATGGAGTTGCGACCGTGAACGCCACCAAAACAATTCCGTCTGGCATTCACAAAGTGCGGGTCGAGTTTTTCGAAGGCGCTGGCGGCGAGGAACTGAGAGTCGAAGTCTCAGGTGGCAACTTGAAAAGAGTTATGCTTGACGCGTTGCTTCGTAATACCGAAAACGAAATTGAAACCAAAGACAAACCCGTCTTTAAACAGGATCTGGACAAAGCAAAAATTGGACGAACGTATTTTCAGTCTGTAGGCTGTGCATCCTGCCATGAGCTGAAAACAGACAACGTAATTCTGACGTCAACCTATGTACACAAAGCCAAACCACTTGCCGACCTCAAACCGGCCGGAGGCTGTCTGACCGGCGAAGGCAACGGCCCGAGTTTTGGGCTGACTGAAAACCAAGTCAAATCGATTGTTGCTGGAATCGAACGGATCAAGAATCCGCCAACTGACACCGCCGACCCCAAACAATTGGTCCACGAGAAATTAGCAACACTTAATTGTTACGCCTGTCACAACCGCCAACAGGAAAAGGGGCTTGTGTTTGGCGGAGTGGTTGACACGGTTGGCGATTCGTTTGAAGTCTACGGCCGCAAAAATTGGTTCACCAGCACGCAAGCCGAAATGGGAGACGAAGGTCAGCATCCCCCTACGCTTACATCGGTCGGTTCGAAATTGAATCCAAAATGGCTTGACCATGTTCTTGCCAACGGTGCAAATAATCGGCCGTATATGTTGACTCGCATGCCGAAATACGGCGTGGAAAACCTCGGGAAACTGGCCGAAGAACTCAAACTTGTAGACGCACTTCGAGATATTCCCGTCGTCAAACAAACTGAATCTCTTTCCGATTTAAAATCTCACGGTAGATATTTTGCTGGAGAGGACGGACTGTCCTGCATCAAGTGTCACACGTTTGGCAAATACAAAGCGACTGGAATTCAGGCAATCGATTTAACCACAATGGGCGAGCGATTAAACAGGGATTGGTTCCGCGCCTACATGCTCAAGCCTTCAAAATTCCGGCGCGGGACTCGAATGCCTGAATCGTGGCCAGGCGGAAAATCGTTTTTCCCTGACATCCTCGAAGGTGACACGAACAAACAGATTGATGCGATCTGGGAATTTCTGGCTGACGGAAAAAAGGCTGCCAAACCAAAGGGGTTGATCCGTTCGAAGATGGAATTGAAAGCCGTTGACGCTCCGAAAATGTACCGCAACTTTATCGAAGGCGCTGGGGCTCGCGCGATTGGAGTCGGATACCCGGAACAAGTCAACCTCGCGTTCGACGCTGAGAATTGTCGACTGGCTTTGATCTGGCAAGAGAACTTTATCGACGCGTCGCGCCACTGGACTGGCCGCGGAATTGGCTTTGAAGCACCGCTGGGCGAGAAAGTTTTATCGCTTCCCGATTCCATCGTGTTTGCAAAAAGCTTGGACGGAGACGTTTGGCCTTCTGATCTTTCCAAGCACAAACCACAGTTTAAAGGCTATCGTTTTGATGCAGATCGCCGTCCGATTTTCAAATATCAATTGGATGATTTAACGTTCGAAGACCAGCCCGTTCCTAAAATTGACGACGAACGCCCACTGCTCAACCGCAAAATAAAAATCAGCTCAACGAAAACGACCACCATTCATTACTTGGTCGCTAAAAACTTAGCTGACAATAGCGAGAAAATTGCTTTGGAAGGAAACAAGGCCGTGGTTGATGGTGGACTTAAACTTTCTTTCTCAGGGCCTGTCGCATTGTCGATCAACAAACGAGGTGAATTAATCGCAACGATCACTTTGACAAACGGCGAGGCCGAAATCGAACAGAACTACGATTGGTAACCAATAGGAATTGTAACCTTTCGGTTTGATACAGCCGCCACTCCATTCACAAACCAACACAACGAACAGCCATGTGCAAATTTCGATTTACAACCTCACTCGCCTTCATCGTCACCAGCATCGCCGTTGGCGTTTCAATGGCCGCCGCTCAGAAACCTGATGCTACCCAATCGGAATACTATAAAATCACGGCTGTTCCAACGCCAAAAAATGTGGTCTTGGAGGTCGGTGATTTTGAATTCATGCCCGACGGAAGACTGGCTGCTTCTTCGCGGCGGGGCGACATTTACATGTTCAACGATCCGCTCCAGTCCGACGCTTCAAAAATCACTTCGGACCTTTTCATGGACGGACTTCACGAAGTATTAGGCCTCGCGTATCGAGATGGTTCGCTTTACGCCACCCAACGCGGAGAAGTCACACGGTTGATCGACGAAAACGATGATGGTCTTGCCGACGTTTGTGAAACCGTTGCCGACGGCTGGGGAATCAATGGCGACTACCACGAGTACGCTTTTGGTTCAGAGTTTGATGCTGAAGGAAATATTTGGGTCACGTTGTGTCTGACCGGCTCCTTCACAAGCGAAAACAAATACCGCGGCTGGTGCGTTCGCGTTTCGCCGGACGGCACCGTCACACCAACATGCAGCGGAATTCGATCGCCAGGCGGAATGGGTATCAACGTGGACGGTGAAGTTTTCTACACCGACAACCAAGGACCATGGAATGGGACCTGTGGATTAAAATGGTTGAGAAAGGGTTCATTCCAAGGCAACCCAATAGGCAACGATTGGTACAAAGAAACAGATGCCATCGGCAAACGACCAACCGACCCCGTCAGTGGTTCGCGAATCATGACCGAAGCCAAAAAAATTCCTGAGCTTGAACCGACAGCGATTTTGTTTCCTTACCAAAAGATGGGCCAATCCGCGGCCGGTATCGTTTGCGATACATCAGACGGAAAATTTGGCCCGTTCAAAAACCAAATGTTCGTTTGCGACCAAACCTTCAGCTGGGTCATGCGAGTCGATCTCGAAAAAGTCAAAGGCCACTATCAAGGCGCCTGTTTCCCGTTCACCGAAGGATTCAATTCTGGCAACCTTGCTATCGAACAAGCCGCCAACGGCATGATGTTCGTCGGTGGAACCAATCGAGGTTGGGGCTCGCGGGGTAAAAAGCCGTTTGCACTTGAGCGAATGGAGTGGACGGGCAAGACGCCTTTTGAAGTGTTGAACATGAAAGCCAAACACGATGGGTTTGAACTGCAGTTTACCAAACCGGTCGATCCAAAAACGGCAAGCGACATCGCTTCATACACTTTGCCGACTTACACCTATATCTATCAAGAAAGTTACGGCAGCCCGGAAGTTGATCACGTCGATTCAAAAATCACACAAGCCGTCGTCTCATCCGATGGGCTATCTGTTCGGTTGCACGTCGACAAACTTCACGAAGGCCACGTTCATGAGTTGCATCTGGACGGCGTCAAATCAGCTGAAGGCAAAACGCTTTGGCATCCCGTCGGTTACTATACGTTGAATTACATTCCCGATGCGGAATAGTACCCGATGCGGAGAGTAGTACCCGACAAAGCCACACGCTTTTTTCTTACAAGCGATAGTTCAAAATAGATCCTGCCAATTACATTTTACGACAATCACATTTTGCCGCGAATCATCAATTTCGCTTGTGGCTGCAAACCGATTATGGATCAGCGGCAGTTGGTCGTTCCCCAAGCCACTGGAACCGTTCTGGAAATTGGAATCGGCACAGGTTTGAATTTGCCTTTTTACGAACCTGATCAGGTCGAACGTATCATTGGGCTGGACCCATCTGAAACGTCATGGAAGATGGCCGCAAAACGCGCGGCGGGTTGCGAATTCGAAATCGAATTCATTGGTTTGCCAGATGGGCAAATTCCGCTTGAGGACGAAAGTGTCGATACCGTATTAGTCACTTATAGTTTGTGCACCATTCCCGACCCTGTCAGTGCGCTGCGTGGAATTGCAAGAGTGATGCGCCCAAAAGCAAAACTGGTTTTTTGCGAACACGGCATCGCGCCGGATCAGCGAGTTGTCAAATGGCAAAACCGACTGAATCCACTTTGGAATCGGTTTGCCGGTGGCTGCTTTCTTAATCGCGATATTCCAAAATTGATTGAGTCAGGCGGATTCCAAATTGAAACATTGGAATCGAACTACATTGCGGGGATCGCAAAATTCGCGAACTTCAACTACTGGGGCAGCGCCACGTTGGAACAAAGTTAACGAGGCGAACATTCATTGGTTATGCCGGCCTTAACACTTATAGCGATCTTGCCATCGAAGCACCGTTAGCCCAACATTCGTTACAACCGGACTTTCTTCACCCGAGTGCGGCAATTTCGTGGGCTGATACGGCAATTGCCCAAATAGATTTACACCCCCCACTAGCTAAACGCCGAATTCTTAAGCTGGGCCATACCTACGCTTATCCAAAATCTACCTACTCAAAGCACACTACGATTATGAAAAATCCTATCGCCATTGTTGCATTTATTCTTTCAACCGTTTTTGCGCTTTTTGTTACCACCGCCCAAACTCAGGCACAGCCAGCCTATCCACAAGGACCCGGGCCACAACATCGCGCAGTTACTCATGGCGGGGTGACCTATTACGCTGTGGTACCGAACGCACCGCGCGATGACATTATGAATACAACGGGCAACGGTTTGTTGTACTACCGCCGGATAATGAGGCAGGGAACGACACCAACAACCGGCGAACTTGCTGGGCAATGGCGTGGAGTCAACCGCGGTATTGTTGAAGTGGCAGGCTACAAGCAGTTCATTAAAGACATCAAGCCACAAAATGGCCGTTGGCAGGGCGACAACATTCAGGTCAAGCAAGTGAAGCCAGATCAAGTTCGTTACTTAGGCTGGGATCCCGTTGTGAAGCAATCGAACATGGGATACAACCCGACCTACGAACGCAGGGGACAGTTTGCCTTGCAGGCTCCGAGCAACCGTGGCCCTTTTGGACGCGGAGTAATTTTCTCCTATCGCAATGGTGGAAATGCCAAAAACGACCCGGCCAACTTGTTAGAGGATCGGGTGGTGAAGATCGACGACAACCATATGATCGGTCGGGCAACGGCGAACTTTGGTCCGCTTCGTATTCCACTTTCCTATTTTGTGCTTGAGCGTGTCGAGTAAAAACAAGGACGG
>CAYZGP010000099.1:16053-23540 GCA_964478065.1 uncultured Pirellulaceae bacterium | reverse complement strand
CACCTCCTCCATTATCACCTCCTCCAAAATCGACTTCAAAGAATCCATTGATATGAAGGACTTCACGCTGATTGAACCCGGTCGGAAAATCACCGTTAATATATGTTCCAAAACCGAACGTCGAAGAAGCTTCCACCTGGCGCGTGTCGCCATTGATCGTCACATTATCAACGATCAGGTTGGAATCGATCCCGTTAGCCGAATCAAATTCATCATTGACAAATTCGATCCTCAAATCCGATCCCGCTGAGTAGTTATCGGTTGCGAACGTATAAGTTTGAAACTCAGTTGTCGCCACACCAGAACCGATTTGTGTACCATTTGAAGAAATGACGAATTGCTCCGACCCTTCATCGCCCCGAAGCACAACTTGGATCACGTCGTTACCATCGCCGTTTGTTGCGTTGAAATTAAAAACACCGTTGGTGTGCAATGTCTGAGACTGTCGAAAACCAGGCAAAAGTCCGTCCGCGAGATAGGTTCCCGTTGAAAAGGTCGTCGATGCTTCTGTTTCGAATCGTTCGCCATCGATTCTAACGAAATTAACATCGAGATTTGTATCCAGGTTTTGACTCGCATCGAACTGGTCACCAAAAAATTCGATGGTGACATCTGAAAGCTCGACATTGCGGTCAGAGTTAAAGCTAAATGTCTGAAAGCTGCTTGATGTCGTAAAAGTCTGAACCGTCTGTCCGTTAAGGATCAGATTGAATTGCTCTCCACCTTCTGTCCCCCGGGCGCGTACTTCAACATTACTGCCTCCGTTACCGTCAGAGAACTGAAAAAATCCGTTGATGTGCAAAGTTTCCGACTGGCGAAAACCAGGTTCAATTCCGCCAGTCAGATAAGTTCCCGTTGAAAACGTGCTTGATGACTCTGTTTCGAATCGGTTGCCATCAACAACAATGGCATCGACGGTCAGGTTACTGTCAAAACCAGTGTTGGCATTAAAGCCGTCATTCAAAAATGCGATTCGAACGTCGTCCGCGGTAATTGTTTCAGGCGTCTCGAAAAAAAACGTCTGGTCATTCAGAACGTTCGAGGATGCACTGATTTGAAATGTCTCAGCAACATTTCCATTGATCTGCAATTGCAGTTGTTCGCCACCTTCAGATCCAGATGCAAAAATTTGAACGGTCGATAGCATCATGCGGGGTTCAAGGTTTTCGATCTGTAATCGCAGTTGTGATGAGTTGTCTTGCCGATTTTTCGATAGCAGGTTTGCTAAAAAATTCATTCTGTAGATCTCGGAAAAAAGCTTGTGATTCAAGATTGTTGGAAAGAGTAGCAGTCGACTGAGAGATGGCTCAAGTTCCAACTAGATAAGGCAGGAGTGAAACGGTCGATTCTCGTATTCAGCCGCAACCCATGAGATTATAATTGCTACGGGGTGGATGATGGTCGCCTCGCCAATTTTCGACCCAAAACGATGATTTTGTTGGAATTTCGAGCAATTCCACGACCTAAAGCGATACTCAATTAGCGACAGAAAAATTGACTTTCGCAATTCGTCCCATACAACATCGGTGGGGTGGTGAGATTCGCTTTTTTTAAATGGTGGTTTGTCATGAACTTCTTGAAGAAACTGGTCTGTGCTTTGCTCGCAACGCTCGCGTGTGGTCACCTTCTCTTGCCGAGCCAAGCTTTTTGTC
Organism: uncultured Pirellulaceae bacterium; assembly: GCA_964478065.1. Taxonomy (GTDB): domain Bacteria; phylum Planctomycetota; class Planctomycetia; order Pirellulales; family Pirellulaceae; genus Mariniblastus. The sequence continues at coordinate 21,888 of CAYZGP010000099.1, read as the reverse complement.
AGAAAGAGGATTAGCCAAATGAAACCAATACGTCTTGGGCAATTTTTTTGGTATTGGTTTTTTGGATTATCGGCTCACTGACCGGAGCAAACCGCTGGTGGGATCTACCATGCACATAACGCGGTAACTTCAGGAATCTAATTTTCTTCAAAGAAGGTATCATTTTTTAGTCAACAACGGATATTCTTTTCAAAATACAGAGCTGTTTTGTGCTCAACTCGCACGCTCAGAAACTGCTTGGACTCAAACCTACGACCTCGAAAATCAAACGCAACATCTGTTTTCGAACCGTCTGTCTGAGTTGAACCACCGTCAGCAGCGTAGTACGTCGAAACAATACCAAGCCCAATTGGCCCGACTCGACCACTGGAAAAAATCGCGTTTTCCACGACAATGGTTAGTCCGCGAACTCCGCCATGGAGAGTTCGTGATTCTGTTTTCCGACAACAAGCGACCAAGAATATGTCCAAATCAAAAATCATCTACACACTTACCGACGAAGCCCCAGCTCTGGCAACAAGATCGTTTCTCCCGATCGTGGAAACTTTCGCGGGCGTATGTGGAGTCGAAATCGAAACCCGGGACATCTCGGTGGCTTCGCGCGTTCTGGCTAATTTTCCGGAAAACTTAACCGAACAACAAAAGCATCGTGACGCTTTGGCTGAACTCGGAGAATTGGCGAAACAACCCGAAGCCAACATCATCAAGCTTCCCAACATCAGCGCCTCGGTTCCACAACTCAAAGCCACCATTGCTGAGCTTCAGGCCAAAGGCTTTAAGGTTCCCGATTTCCCGGACGACCCAGCCAACGATGATGAGAAAGCGATCAAGGCTCGATACGCCAAAGTTCTTGGCAGCGCCGTCAATCCCGTCCTTCGCGAAGGCAACTCCGACCGCCGCGCCCCAACGGCCGTCAAGCAATACGCCAAAAAGAACCCGCACTCGATGGGCGCCTGGAGTTCCGATTCCAAAACCCATGTCGCCACAATGGGTGCTGGTGATTTCCAGGCCAACGAAAAATCGACCACGATTGAAAAAGCGGGTAGCCTGAAAATCGAATTGGTCGCCGATGACGGAAACGCAACAGTCCTCAAAGAATCAGTACCCGTTCTCGAAGGCGAAATTGTTGATGCGACCGTGATGAATGTCGCGAAACTAAAAGCATTTCTGGCAAAGGAAATTGCAGACGCGAAAGAACAAGGTGTTTTGTTTTCGCTTCATATGAAAGCCACGATGATGAAGGTGTCGGATCCAATCATCTTCGGCCACGCAGTTCGCGTTTTCTTTGCCGACGTGTTTGAGGCACACGGAGACGCGCTTGAAAAAGCCTGTGTTAACGTCAACAACGGGTTGGGAAATCTGCTCGCCCAGATTCAAGACCTTCCCGAAGCGACATGCGGACAAATTGGATCGGCCGTCGAGGATGCTTACGCCAAAGGCCCGGCCATTGCGATGGTCGACTCATCCAAAGGCATTACCAACCTTCATGTGCCCAGCGACGTGATCATTGACGCTTCGATGCCGGCGATGATTCGAACTTCGGGGCAGATGTGGAACGCTGACGGTGCTCAGCAAGACACCAAAGCCGTCATTCCCGACAGCAGCTACGCAAGTCTCTACCAAGAAACAATCGCGTTTTGCAAAGAGCACGGCGCGTTCGATCCAACAACAATGGGCACCGTTCCTAACGTTGGATTGATGGCTCAGAAGGCTGAAGAATACGGTTCGCACGACAAAACGTTTGAAGTCCCCAATTCCGGAACCGTTCGGGTAACCGATTCCGATGGCAACGTTATTTTTGAACACCCTGTCGACAAAGGCGACGTTTGGCGCATGTGCCAAGTCAAAGACGCGCCGATTCGCGACTGGGTAAAACTGGCCGTCACCCGCGCCCGCGCAACCGGCTGGCCGGCCGTTTTCTGGTTGGACTCGGCTCGCTCGCATGACGCCGAAGTGATCAAGAAAGTCAAGCAATACCTTGGCGACCACGACACTGACGGACTTCAAATTGAAATCATGTCGACCGCCAAAGCCACCCGGTTCACGCTTGCCCGCGTCAAAGCAGGCGACAACACGATCTCGGTCACCGGCAACGTGCTTCGCGATTACTTGACTGACTTGTTTCCGATTTTGGAACTTGGCACCAGCGCAAAAATGCTCTCGATCGTTCCGTTGATGAACGGCGGCGGTTTGTTTGAAACGGGTGCCGGCGGATCGGCTCCGAAACACGTCCAGCAATTCAACCAGGAAAATCATCTTCGTTGGGATTCACTAGGCGAGTTTTTGGCGTTGGCAGTTTCGCTTGAGCATTTGTCCGAATCCAGTTCAAATCCGCAAGCCAAGATTCTTGCCACGGCGCTCGACGAAGCCACTGGTAAATTGCTAGAATCCGGCAAATCGCCTTCACGTAAAGTCAACGAGCTAGACAACCGCGGAAGCCATTTTTACCTCGCACTTTATTGGGCGCAGGCACTGGCGGCTCAGACGGATGACACGGACTTGCAGCAAAAATTTGCACCGCTGGCCAAATCGCTTTCGGACAATGAATCCAAGATCGTTGACGAACTCAATGGTGCTCAAGGTTCTCCAATGGAAATCGGCGGTTACTATTACCCTGATTCTGAACTCGCATCCAATGCGATGCGGCCGAGTGCGACATTCAATTCTGCCTTGAAAGCATTCGCCGGCTAGAAGTGCCGTCTAAGAATCGAACTGGCGGCTGGAATTAATTCGGATGGTTGCAAACGCGATCGTCCAGGTCCCCAGCTGCCGCCCGCCATTGAACCACTTAAAATTGAATGAACTTCGAAATCTCACTACCCACCTGGGCGATCACCGAAAACGCAGCGCTCCCTGAGTGCATTGAATCCGTCGAAGAACGGATGCGTACGGTGATTCGGTTTTCGCGTTTGAATTTTGAGAACGAAACGGGCGGGCCTTTTGCGGCAGGAATTTTTGAAAAAGAGACTGGCAAAGTCGTCTTGATCGGCGTCAATCGCGTGGTACCCAACAACATGTCTTCGGCTCACGCTGAAATCGTGGCGCTTTCTTTGGCACAAAATAAACTTGGTACGTTTGATTTGGGTGGGCCCGGGATGCCCGAGTATCAAATCGTTGTCAACGGTCGGCCGTGTGCGATGTGTTTTGGCTCAATCCCCTGGTCTGGCGTGCGAAGCGTAGTAGTCGGCGCATCAGGTGAGCAAATCGAAGCATTGACTGGATTCGACGAAGGCCCGATTCATCCGAACTGGCAAAACGAATTGCGCAAGCGTGACATCGAAGTCATTGAAGATATTTTGGCCGATGAAGCTTGCGAAGTATTTCGCGATTTTGGTGACAGCGACCAACCTGTTTACAACGGCCGCGGTGCCTAATTAATGGGTACGCGAGCGCCAACGTGGCGAAGCTCCTTCGGCCGACGATGACTGGCGATTGAGGATGCTAGACCAGCCAGATCAAACCGTGCTGTGCTTCCAGCATGGCTGATACACCGTCGTCACCCAAATGCGAATCGAACAGAACCACACCTACGCCTAATTCCTCAAACGAAATTGGCTTGCTCGTTTCCGCATCCAATCTCGCACAAATGTGGAGCTCTTTCCCGGCTAACTCTCCATTGTCTTTTGAGAGCGAATTCGGGATCGAGTAAATCACTTGGTAAACATTCCGCGCGGTATCCGATACGGCTTTCATATTCGCGACCGTTAACCAACCTTCATCCACGCCTTGCTTTCGAAACTTCAGAAGCGTTTGATACCACTGATTGGTCTTTGTATTTCGGCCTGCAGGTTTTGATTTGGATTGCAAAAACGCCGCGGGATCTGAAGGAAGCGGCGACCCCTTCCAATCGTGATGCGGATATTCATCGCGCCGGCCCTTATCGACGGCGCGTCGCAAACCCGCGTCTTCAAAGTCTGCAAAGAATGGAAACGGCGCGTCGGTTGACCATTCTTCGCCCATAAAGATCATTGGGATCGACGGATAAAGCAAAAACAAAGGCGCGGCTGCCAATTGAAAATCAAGCGACGTCAATTGATGAAGCCGTTTTCCATGCGGGTGATTGCCAACGCTGTCGTGCGTTTGCAGCGGCACAATCAGAGACTCGATATATCTCCTGTCACCGCTGGGATGGTTCTGCTTGCGAATTCCTTCGGTCACTCGAATGCCTTGTGGCGTGCAAAAAACGTAGGCGTGGTCCAAAGAGTCCGCCAGGTCTTGAGGGCCGCGATAATTCCGGTTCGTCAAACGAAGCTCCGGATCACCGACCGAGTAAACCGAATGCATTAGGCAGTCCGACCAAATGGCATCGTAATTTGGATTGCCATTTTCGACGTCACCGACCAATTCCGGATCGTAAATATTTGACTCGCCAATCAAATAAACCTGACGGTCGATCGTTTTTTCATACTCGCGAAACCGCTGCTGAATTTCGTCAAGAATATGCGGATCTTTGTCATCGAACATGTAGTGAACCGCATCCAAACGCAGCCCATCCAAATGATATTCGTCCAACCAAAAAAGCACATTGTCGACCACGAATCGTCTGACTTCTTCCGAATCAAAATCCAGTGCGTCGCCCCACGGCGTTCCATATTTTTTGGAACGGTAGCCGCCAAACTCAGACAGGTAGTTTCCTTCGGGTCCAACGTGGTTGTAAACGACATCGTTGATGACGGCGATCGAATGGGCATGACACGCGTCAACAAATGCCTTTAACTCATCGGGAGTGCCGAACGTGTTTCGCGGTGCGTAGTAGTTGACGCCATCGTACCCCCAATTCCAACGACCCGGAGATTGCGATAGCGGCAGGACTTCGATCGCGGTGATGCCCAACTGCTTGAGCTCATTGAGCCTTTGAATCGCGGCCGTGTATGTTCCGGCCTCAGTGAAAGACCCAACGTGCATTTCATAAATCACCAAATCCCGCTTGGCGACGCCCGTCCACGATTGATCTGTCCAATTGAATGACGCTGGATCGATGACTTCGGATGGGCCGTGAACACCAATGGGTTGAAAGCGTGAACGAGGATCGGGACGGCCCATGTTTTCATCGAGCTTGACACGGTAAAGCGTGCCTGGGGGGCAGTCTTTTGCCGTGCCAGAAAAAATACCCTCGGCATCTCGTTCCAGAGCATGGCTTGCCAACACCGACTCTTGATCGTCACGGCGTCTGACTATTTCGATCGAGAGTTTCTTCGCCTTAGGCGCCCAAACACGAAACTGAGTCGCGTTTTCCGATACAGGAATCGCGCCGTAAATTTTATAAGAGGTCAATCTAGAATCCGTTCAATCGATTGGTTGATACCGCTGTCTGGTTGAGCGCTGCCCCGGCTGAGCGCTGCCTCGGTTGATCTGTCGCGGATTGCCTTATCAGTGCTGATCATCCGATTGCCGACCGGTTCAACTTAAGCGCCGTCGACAATTATTAGCTTGTGATTTTGGACATCGTACTGGTACTTTTTGTTGCCCGGTAAAACTGGCAATTGAATATTGTATTTTTTGATAATCTCAGTCATGAACTCTTCGTGGTCTTTGGGAAAGCGGCCTTTTTCGGCTTGGAACAACTGAATGTTTCTTTCAATTCCCAACTGCGAAATTTTGCCAGCCGCAAATCCATAACCCTGCATCGCCGCGCCGTAAGGATTTTTTGACTTCACCTGCATATCGGCAACTTTCGCATCTCCATCGGCATCAAATTCAGTAACATCTTGCGTTTTCTGATTGATAATCGAAGACTTCTCTTTTTTCTCCGTCAAAGCTTCCGGGCCCTCACAACCGAAAACACAAACGATGGCAAACGACATTGCTACGGTCAGGATTCGCTCTAGCATTTTT
>CAYZGP010000099.1:6744-15953 GCA_964478065.1 uncultured Pirellulaceae bacterium | reverse complement strand
GGTGATTGGCTGGCGGCAAACGATGGCCAAGTGAATCCAGCGTAGGAAGGGCGTTTTGTTTGGTCAAGCGCACGCGATTAAGTAAGTGCAAAACTACACGCCCAGAAGATCTTCACTAAACGGATTCGGTTAGAAATACGACTTAAACGAAACGGAGCCAAACGAGGATTAAACTTTGTCGATGTATCGGTTAACGATATTCTCCAGTAGCTCCTGACGACCGCTTTGGTTTCCTGCAATTTCGCCTTTCTCAAGCATCAAAGCTTCAAGATCTTTGAAGTTCATGGATCCGCTTTCAATTTTTTGGCCAAGCTCAGAATCCCAGCTGCTGTATCGATCGTTCACAATATTGTCGATCGCATTGTCGGCTCGGATAGCGGCAGCGATTTTCAAACCACGGGCAAACGCATCCATGCCGCCGATGTGAGCGTAGAACAAATCGACCGGCTCAAAACTTTCACGTCGAACTTTGGCGTCAAAGTTCACTCCGCCGGGAGCCAAACCGTACTTTAACAGCACCAACATTGATTGAGTGGTCAGATAGTAATCGGTTGGAAACTGATCTGTGTCCCAGCCCAACAGTAGATCACCTGTATTGGCATCGATCGAACCAAGTGCTCCCTGCATCCCGGCATACTCAAGCTCATGCATCATAGTGTGACCGGCCAAGGTCGCATGATTGGTCTCGATGTTCAGTTTAAAATGATCCATCAAATCGTAAGCCCGCAAGAAATTCAAACACGCAGCGCAATCGGAATCATACTGGTGCTTCGTTGGCTCTTTTGGTTTTGGCTCGATCAAGAATTGGCCTGTGAAACCAATCTCTTTGGCGTAGTCGACGGCCATGTGAAAGAACCGACCAAGGTGGTCCAATTCTCGCTTCATGTCGGTGTTGTAAAGGTTCATATAACCTTCGCGGCCGCCCCAGAAAACATAGTTCTCACCCCCAAGCATATGGGTTACTTCTAAAGCTTTTTTGACCTGCGCCGCAGCGTAGGCATAAACTTCGGCGTTACAAGTCGTCGCAGCACCGTGCATGAAGCGCGGGTTGCTGAACATATTGGCGGTGCCCCAGAGTAGTTTTACGCCTGAACGATCTTGCTCTTCCTTCAGCACGGCTGCAACCGCATCCAAATTCGCGTTGGACTGGGCAAGCGAACTGCCTTCGGGTGCGACATCCCGATCATGAAAAGCATAAAAAGGCGCGTCCAGTTTTTCGAAAAACTCAAACGCAACTCGTGCGCGGTTGCACGCATTTTCAACTGAATCAGTTCCGTCATCCCAAGGCCGCACCATGGTTGCTGCACCAAACGGATCTGCGCCGGTGGCTCGAAATGTGTGCCAATAGCAAACGGTAAAACGAAGATGCTCCTTCATCGTTTTGCCTTCCACCATTTCTTCCGGGTTGTACCAGCGGAAAGCGAGTGGATTGTCGGACTGTGGGCCCTCGTATTGGATTTTGCTGATTTCAGGAAACGCGGTCATTGGTCCTCGGACTCTCTATGAAAAGTGTGTCTAGGTTGCGAACGTAATTTCAACACGACGTCGGCTGGACTTAATCTATCCGACTGTTGCGAACCTAAAAACGGCGGGCAGGAAGGAATGTGCTTTATTCCCACAAAAAGCAAACTGTGACGCCTGAAATCAGCGTCGGTGTTTCGAAACGGCAGCTTGGGCAATCTATCGTGGATACCCGTTTTGCAAGCTTATTTGACGCCAGATTCGCTTGTTACGGCTACCAAAGCGATCTTTTTGAATTTGTTCCGTATTACCGCCATTTTTAGGAGGTGGCGACATACGAGACGGCACTGATATCTCTGACAGCGATCTTGGGATGGCATCATTGACGATGTCGCCATTTGGGATGCTGCACTTTCGGAAGAAGAAGTTTTAAGTATTTGAAATGGTGGAGAAGGTGCTTCAATCGAAAGCTTGACCTCCGTACCTGAGCCGTCCAGTCTCCTAGTCCTCGGAATGTTTGGATTGGTAGCTGCTGGTCGTCGACGAAAGAAATAAAACTACTTTCGAAAAAAACGATTATTCAATAGGCCGTGTTTTTTACACGGCCTGTTTTTTGTCATTGCTTAGAACGTAGCTGGACTCGCCAGAGCTCGCCAGAGTTCAGGCGCCCTGTTAAAGATACCGCAATTCGCCTCTCGCTCCTCCAACGAGTCCCACCTAACCCAAGAATGCCGAACAAGATATAACTACCGACTGTATTTTCGACACACACCTAAGTTTCCAGGCAACCAAGGAGTCGGTTTGACACGATCCGATCTCATCGGAATTATTTTCGCTTTGGCGAGTGTCGTGTTTTGCGTGTCTGGTTTCTTGCAACTTCAAACCAACACCGAAGACGTATTGCAGTGGTTGCCTGACCAATCGCGGGCGCGCGAAAACTACGACTTTTTCGAAAAGAATTTTGGTTCCGACGATTTTCTAATCGCGACATGGGACGGTTGCACCGTTGATGACCCACGGCTAAGCAAGTTCTCCAACGAACTTTTGAAGCACGATTCGCAACACCTGATACAAACGATAACCACCGGTGCGGATGTCGTAGAACGGTTGGAGGATAAGCTTAAACTCTCCAAGCGTCAGATCACGGAACAGCTCAAAGGCGTTTTCTTTGGTGCCGAAAATCCGGAGCTGACTTGCATTTACATCCAACTATCACTTGCCGGAACCCAGGATCGCTTGGGCTCAATGAAAGTGATTTGGGATGCGATCGACAAAACTACTGGGCTCGAGAAAGACAAAATTTCACTCGGCGGCTACCCATATATCGCGACTTACATCGATTCCCAGCTTAAGAATTCCTACCGCAACATCATGATCCCTTCGATCATTCTTGCGACGCTGGTCTCACTGCTTTGTTTGAGAAACTTTGCTTTGGCAATGATCGTATTTGTAACCGCTGTTGGAGCCGCCGCGGTCAGCATTGCATTTGTTCCCATCTGTGGAATGAAATATGGCGGGTTGATGTCGATCATTCCTGCACTCGTTTTCGTGTTGGCTACTTCCGGCAGTATTCACTTGATCCGTTATGGACTGACGGCGATTGGTGACACGCGCAAGCTGATTTCGATTGGCTGGCGGCCGTGCACTATTTCCACAGCGACAACAGCAGTTGGAATGTTCTCACTAACGCGAAGTAGTTTTCCAGCGATTCGACATTTCGGATTCTTCTGCGCGACCGGAGTTATTTTTGCGCTCCTATTTCAGCTGGTTGTCGTTCCCTGGCTGCTTGAAAGATTTGGGCAAAACGGATTACGAAAACTGGCTGCACGCAGCAAAGTGTCATCTTTCTGGCGAACATTGATGGACAAAATCCAGAGGCGGCGAATCATTGTGAGTTTGGTCAGCATGGGGCTGATGGTGCTTGGCGGAACCGGATTGCTAAAACTAGCCGCTGAAGTCGAAGTTGAAAAACTGTTTCGAGCGAATTCGAAAATCATCCGTTCGCTTACTGACTTGGAGCATCGACTTGGCCCGATGGACCAAACAGAACTACTAGTTGTGTTTGATGACGTTGACAAGGAAGGATTTCCTAATCGAGCCAAGCTGGTTCGCAGGGTTCAATCGAGCGTTGGCAAACTACCCAACGTCGGCGTGACGTATTCGTTGGCTAATTTTTTGCCCAAGGAGCCAAAAGGGAATTCGCTTCGGGCGAAAGCAAAAAAATCAACGTACCGAACGATCCTACGGCGAGAGCGAGAAAACCTGTCCAATGGTAGCCTGCTTCAAATTGACGGCCGCCAAGAATCATGGCGTATTAGCTTGCGTTTTCCGTTCACCAAAAAGAATGACTTTGGTGGGTTGGCGAAAAGTGTAATTGAAACATCCGAAAAGTTGCGAGAGTCGTTCGAGTCGGTTTCGGGTGAGTTAGATCAGTTGGAAGATTTAGATCAAGTGAACTTGAATCAACATCCAACCAAAAAAGCAAACGGTTCGTCTGCGACAAAGCTGCGTTTCATTTACACGGGCAAGACTCACTTGTTCCATCACGCCCAAGTCACTTTATTGACCGACCTGTTTCAGAATTTCATGTTGGCATTTTTGATCATCACGCCAATGCTGATCATCGTGCTCCGCTCTTTGACGCTTGGCCTGATTGCGATGCTGCCCAATGTCTTTCCAACGCTGATCGTGTTTGGCGGAATGGGTTGGGCCGGTTTTCCAGTGGACTTGGCCATTGCAATGACGGCATGTGTGGCACTTGGAATTGCGGTCGACGACACGACGCATTTCTTGATTCGCTTTCGCGATTTTGGTGGCCAGTTAAATCATGTCGTGGCCCCAATCCACGAAACGATCGAGCAGTGCGGCCCTGCGATGTTGCATACGACGTTGATCGCAAGTTCTGGATTAATCGTTTATTACTTTAGCGGCATGTTGGTTGTTGTGAGATTCTCTTGGGCAATATGTACGCTTTTACTGATTGCGCTTCTTGCTGATGTGATTATGTTGCCTGCGATTCTGTTCCTTGCAGGGAAGAAAGAAAAAGAGTTGGCAGTTGGCGATCATCAGTTGTCAGAGAACGGGAGGCAAGAAAGTGACTGATGAACTCGTCTCAATTGCAGAGAAAAGAGTCAAACCAGCTGGACCAAATAGACAGGCCAATCAGGGCGGCAAAAGCGTTTGCGTAGACACCATTGCCCCAACGGTTTTGTTGCTGTCAACTACGACACCAACTGGCAATTCAACTACCCCCAACCTTCCTGTTTTACGCCACCCTACACCAAAGGTGCCAGATCAAAACGAATCTTTAATCCAGACTTCAGTTTGCGTTGAAGCACGGACGAATCATGTTATTGTTTAACCCCTCCCAACTTTGGTTCTAATTCGCGTCGGCCCAAAATGAACATCGTAGTTTTTGAAGACGCTGGCGTCAGAAAACTTTTCCCGATCACCACGGGGCGCCCCGCTTACGCAATCTCTTGTGGCAGTTTTCGCTTGATCGATTGGCTTCAAGAATTTGATGGCAACATGGTCGGCTTGGTACGTCCTTACATTGAGACAATTCAACTCAATGACTACCCCGAATTCCTGGACCAACTGAATTCTGGACTCCAATGGACGCTGGTCGTCAACGCGAGAGTTGCTCCTTCGGTGGACAACTTGCGGAGGCTTCAACGATTGATGGGCGAAACAAATTCGGACATCAAAGCTGACCAATCGATTGTGGTGCAATCAAACTCGGCGATTGCGGCGGCAATTGTACCGACTTCAAAATTTGGTTCAGACAAAACGACTTGGCAAAAAACGATCGAAGATCTTGCGAATGAGCCTAACAACAAAGCCTCCGAGAATGGGTTGGTTCTTTTTGACTATCCGCACGATGTGATCGCGGAAAACATGAAGTGCTGTGAAGCCAACCTTGAGCACCGAATCGGAATGGGGCGTTACAAACAACACTCGCCTGGTGTTTACCTTGGAGAAAATGTTCAAATCAGTCAGCACGTAGTTTTTGATTCGAAGCCTGGTCCGATCTTGATCGATGACAATGTAAAGATTGGTCCATTCTGTTTTCTTCGTGGCCCAATTTACGTCGGCCCCAATTCAAAAATCAGTGAGCACGCGGCGATCAAGGACTTTGTTTCAATCGGACACACTTGCAAAATCGGTGGCGAAATCGAAGGAACGATTCTTGAGTCGTACAGCAACAAGCAACACCATGGGTTTCTTGGGCACAGTTACCTTGGTAGCTGGATCAACCTGGGTGCAGGAACTTGTAATAGCGATTTGAAAAACACTTACGGCATCGTCAACATGCAATACGGTTATGGTGACGAATTTGAGAAAGTTCCAACGGGCATGCAGTTTGTCGGCTGCATCATCGGCGACTATGCCAAAACGGCGATCAACACCTCGATCTTCACTGGGAAATTGATTGGCACTGGCAGCATGGTCTACGGATTCGCAACGACCAACGTTCCCAGTTTTGTAAACTACGCCAGGACGTTTGACAAAGTGGGTGACCTGCCACCTGAAATTATTGTCACGACACAAAAACGAATGTTTTCCCGGCGCAATGTGACTCAACGCCCCTGCGATATCCAGTTAGTGCATGATATGTATCGCGTCACGGATTCTGAACGCCCCGACGGCCTTTCTCGCGAACCGCTTTCGCTTTAACCCGACACTCGCGTTATCAGATACCAAAACGTTCGCACTCGCCTTTAGATTCTCGACATTCAAATGAGTTGGGCTGTCAAAAGCCTTCCCTCGTGAATTATGATGGAAGGCAACTTTGTGGCTGGTTGTGGTTGGCCTTGCTTGACCACCCCAGTGGCTCGAGTCCAAGGATCCTATTCCCTGGGTTAGACCCGGCGACCGATTCCACCGAGTTGTTTATGAACTTTATTTCCTGTTGTATTGCTGTCCATGTCTCTGAGCCAAATTTTCAATTCAAAACGCGCCATTTCTTTTGAGCTTTTCCCGCCTAAAACCGAAGGTGGCGAACAGGCGTTGTACGCAAACGTTGAGAAGCTGATGCGTTTCTCGCCCGACTTTATTACCTGCACCTATGGAGCGGGTGGTTCAACGCAAGGCAAAACGCTTGACATTATCGACAACATCAAAAAGAAGTTCGACGTTCCGGTTGCTTCGCACCTGACGCTCGTTGGCAGTAGCGTCGACGATTTGCGAACTTACATGAACAAGGCGAAAGATCAGTCAGTTGACTATATCGTTGCGCTGCGTGGCGACCCACCAAAAGGCCAAACCGAATTTAAACAAGCCGAAGGCGGACTTCGTTACGCCAATGAGTTGGTCGAATTGATCAACGCCGAGTTTAAAAAAGATTTCGGCGTACTGGTCGCGGGCTATCCTGAAAAACACATCGAAGCTCCCAGCATGGAAGTGGATCTGGTCAATCTAAAACGCAAAGTCGACGCGGGTGCCGATGCCGTCGTGACGCAACTGTTTTATGACAACGATGATTTTTATCGCTTTCGTGATCTGTGCGTCAAACAGGGAATCAATATCCCAATCGTTCCCGGCCTGCTGCCAGTTACGAGCTTGGCACAGGTCAAGCGCATCACGGGAATGTGTGGAGCGAAACTACCTCAAAAAATGGTTGACGCACTGGCGGCCAGCGAAGAAAAAGAAGCGCAATTCGAAGCCGGAATCCAACAGGCCGTTGAACAAACCGAAGACTTGATCAAGCAAGGCGTCGCAGGCTTGCACTTTTATGTGCTCAACAAATCCGAAGCAACGTCCAAGATCCTGGAAGCAATCGATCTTTCTTAGAATCGATCTTTCTGAGGTTCAATCTTTCATTGGGATCGATTGAGCCGATGTCAGCCCATTTCCTTATTTCCTTGGGCTTGTCTTCTCGACAAGCAATAGAAACGTGTGGCCCAACGCCACAGGTACGTTGTATTGACTTGTTTTGTCTAACTGCCCACGCTTCGGCAATAAGTTCGAAACTCTTGTACCCTTTGCCGCGTCAAAAGGTTAAAAAGGACGGCAAGAATTTGCGCTATTGAGCAAAATCCAAAACGCTTCAGTTCACACCGAGAAACCAATGAATTCACTTAAGAACGCATTTATGAACGCACGACTATTATTCAACGTTTCAAACGCAGCAATGATTGCTTTTGCATTTACCGTTCTTGCTTTCAACGTTTCATCAGAACAAATCGTTTTGGGGCAAGACAATTCAAAATTTGTTTCACCACAAGAGCTGGATGGCTCAAGGGCCAAACCAGGACAGCGGCAAAATCCAACCAACGGCAATCCTGCTTTACCAAGCGGGAATGCTTCAAAGCAAAAAATGTTTGATCAGTTGTACAAGGAATTGGACAACTTAATCCCTGGCAAGTTCGAAGATGGATCGCCGAAAAAGAAAGCAATTGAAGACGCAATAACCGCTTTTCAAAAACGTGATGCCAATCGAGTCGTTGAAATTTTGAATGCACAAGGCGAGGCCGATCCCAATTTTCCGCCAACCGACCTGCTGTTGGCCGGATTGAGCTTTACCGTTAAAGATGAAAAATCAGGTCGAATTTTGATGGAACGCGCAGCCATTACCCACCCCAACAACCCCGCTGTCTATTCTGCGTTTTCGAGATTGGCAATTAATGAAAGTCGCTACACGGATGCGTTGGCGCTATTGGAGAAAATGGATCGCATGAGATCAGCAAGCCCACTGCCCGCGGAAGCGAAAGAATTTTACGCGATCAACTATATTGACGGCATGATCGACGTCGCGATGCGGCAAAATCGTTTTGACGACGCAAGAAAGTTTTTGACGGACCAACGCGTTCGGCTGCCAGGCAATCCAAAAGTCCTAATGGTTTCGGCTGAACTGGAATTCAAAGAAAAAAAGTACGACGAAGCCATGAAGTTTCTAACGGAACTTCGTGCGGCATTCCCACCAACACGTGCCCCTGAGTCGATCATGGCGAGCTGGTTTCAGCGCACTAGGCAGAACGCCGAAGCTCAAAAATGGCTGGACATCGCAGCCAAAAAGTATCCCAATGATACCCAAGTCCAACTCGAAGTCGCCAGTTTGGCACTAAACAAAGAAGACTTCCCTGCGGCCAGTGAAGCGATCAAACGAGCCGAAACAAACGGCGGTCGGGAAACAGGGTTTTCAAAGAACTTAAAAGCCAAAATTGCTTTCGCAAGTCAGTCTTATGTGATTGCCGAATCGCACTACTCCGGCTTGATAAAAATGCAGCCAGATAATTTCGACGCAGCCAACATGTACGCTCTTTGCTTGGCCGAAAGCAAAGACGAAACGAAACGCAAACTGGCACTGGAATTTGCGAAAAGAAACTCTCGAGCGTTGCCTGAAAACCTGGTTGCTCAGTCTTCGCTTGGTTATATCCTGCTAAGAAGTGGTAACACCGAAGCCGCAAAATCGGCACTCATCCGAGCGGCACAAAGCACAGGCACATCCCCAGAAGTCAATTTCTTCATCGCATCATTGCTCAAAGAACTTAAGCGAAATGACGAAGCGAAATCGATGGTCGAAAAAGCGTTGCAGCACGAAGGGCTGTTTCTCTATCGGCAGTCAGCCAAAATGTTATTGGCTGAATTGTCAGGTTCCGAACTACCAGCGCCGAAAAAAGCCAACCCGCTGGACGGCAACTAGTGGCTCCTGAGGTAAGATTCGAACTTACGACCGGTCGTGCGTCGATTGAAAATGCGGATGTAAGTCGTAGCCGCGTTGCCAGACTTGAGTTTTGCCAGACTTG
>CAYZGP010000099.1:0-6644 GCA_964478065.1 uncultured Pirellulaceae bacterium | reverse complement strand
GTTTTGCCAGACTTGGGTTTTTTGCAGAGGTTCTGACTTTCCAGATGGCTTGGCTCAACCGCACGTATGCTCACGCGCAAAAAAAGAAGTTGCGCCGTTCCAAGAAACAGCGCAACTTCCGTCGTAGTTTCACACTAACACTAGGTCAAAGAATAAATGAAAATCCTAGTAAGAGCACAGCCTAAATTACTTTTCCATTTTGACGAAATCAGTAGGTGATTTGATGAACATTTGTCGTTGTTCATCAGCAGGGAATAGGTAACGCATCCCTTTGTAGATCGCTGTGAACTCTGTGCTACCTGGAACTTCTTTGTTCATTTTCACTGTACACACAATGCAATTTCCGTTGGCAGCAAGATCGACGTTCGCATACTCAGCTGGCGACTCATCAAACATCTTTTTCTGCTTTTCTTCAGGGAACAAGTAAACCCGATTTTCATGCAGTGATGCGAATCGTACATCGCCGGCAACCCGTTTTCCAACTTTTGCCAAACATACGGTGCAGTCACCACCAAGTGCAGGCACGTACTTCACAGGATTCGCCATGAATTTTTCTTTTGTTTCGGCACTAGGAAAATGATAGACAGTGCTATCGTAGGTTACTTGATGCTCAGCTGAGCCCTTCACCCATTTCTTCATGTCGAGAATACAAACTGGGCAGTAACCTGCGTATCCGAGTTTCGTCTCCACTTTTTTGCTCATGGCCTGTTTGCTGCTAGAGCCGTCGTTGCTGGTTGACTGCTTGCTGCTCGATCCCTTGCTGGATGACTGATTGCTGGTGGTGGATGACTGTTTGCTGCTGGACCCTCTTTGGGAAGACTGATTCGAAGTCGTGTTCCGGCTGTAGCTCGATCCACTCGATCTCTTGGAACCAGACTGGGCAAGTGCTGCTGTTGAAATCAATGCCATACAAGCAAACACGGTCGCGATTTTTGTAGACCGTGAAAAGAAAGAAGAAAGTGTCACTAGTGATCTCCAATGTAAGATTATTTGTTTGAGTAAGTGCTTGGCTACGACCAAGTATGAGTCCCTAAGGACGTTCAATTCAACCACTCCTTACCTTGAATTACCGCTTTTTTTGTGCTGTGTTGTCAATCGAACACTCCCGTATCAGCTAGTGGATGCACAACTTTAGAACTGTCCACATTTTGTATGTCACACCTGTTTAGTGAATACAGGCCAACCACAATTTGGAGCACAAACCCGTGAAACGGCTCACACTAATAGGCTTGTCTGCCCTCAATTTGGTTGGTGTCATTTCAAGCGAAGCTTGCCCATGAAATGAACATAAAGAAGCCACGTGACATGACCTAAAACCTTACGAGTATTGGACCTGAAAATGCTGAGCCGAAGCAAAAAGTTGGTGTTCTTTCCGCATCCCATTTCATTATTTGGTACATTTGGAATTCGATTTTCGACGAATCATTCCTTTACGAGTTCAAAATGCGTTCATCTTTCGGGTACCCAATCGCCAAGTTGCTTTTATTTACCATATTATCGTTCGCCTCATCCGAAGTGATGGCTCAAAGCGGACAAAAGCAAGACGCAACATCCAGCAAGCAGTCACCTAACGCGGAGCAAATGCTGGCTGAGTTTTCTAAAGCTTGGGACGAATCAAAGTGGCAACAGAATTTTCGCGGAAACCAGTACATGCGAGCCACTGGCGAGGAAGGATGGGTGATCCGGGCAAAAACGATGAAGCAATTGGTTGCCGGTGGAGACGCTTCAATTCCAGCCCTTGAAAAATACCTTACCAGTGATCACGCACCGACAAGAATCCTTGCAGCACAATCAATTGGCTACCTCGCTCCCAAAGCCAACATTCAAAAACTGACAGACGTTGCTAACAACGACGCTGATCCGGCCGTACGACTTTACGCCGTTGATGCTTTGGGGATGTCGGGCAAAGGCGAAGATATTGACTGGGATGCATTGTCCAAGAGTCAAAGAAACCGCGATGTGATCAAGCATATTCATTATGCGAAAACACGCCAGTCAAAAGGTGTCGAAGATTCGGTGGTCAACTCGCTGGCACAATTGCCTGAGGCGGCGATCAATTCCGCAAAAGTTGGTGAGCAAGCACCAGATTTTACACTTTCATCAGTCGATGGAACTGAATTCAGCTTAAGCCAATTCAAGGGCAAGCAGCCTGTCGTTTTGATCTTTATTTACGGCGACACATGACCTGTTTGCCATCGGCAACTCGGGAAGTTGCGAAGCTCTTTGGAAGCACTCAACGAATCTGGCGCACAGGTTTTGGCAGTTGATCCTCACGAAGCATGGTCGGCCAAGTATTTATTGAAGGATGCCGGAGCATCAACAGACGATTTGTACTTTCCTGTTTTGATGGATCCGTCGCTCGCGACGAGCATGACATACGGAGTAGCGTTTCAAATGCGAATCCATACTGAACGAAGCAATCGTCCAGCGACTTTTGTGATCGACAAACAAGGCATCGTGCAGTACGCGAAACGAGGCGAACGATTTAATGATCGCCCCAGCGCAAAAGACATCCTTGGAGTTTTAAAAGGGCTTGAAAAATAAGCTGTCGCTGCGGGAATCAATTTTTATTGATGCAGGCGATTGTCAGGCTGGCCCAATGTCAGTCAGCCGATTATTAAAACGCATCGTCGAGACTGTATTCTTCTCCGCCGGCTATTGTTCCCAGTGCGCCCCATACACCGAACGGACTTGGACGAATGCCGTCTGCCATTTCCGATTCGGTAAGTGGCGATGCATCGACTGCACCACAATCGATATCACCGTTGATCGTGTGGGATGATCCATCCGCGAGTGCGACGACGAAAATGCCATCAACGTGAAATGAACCGGCCGAGTAAAACCCATCACCGGCTTGGTTTCCCGTGATGGAGCAACTTGGGCTGTTGGGCGGCAATATCGTATTGACCAAACTGCAACCGGCAGCACCATCGGCCCAGCAACCACCTCGGCCAAGGGCACCAAGTCCGACGCGCTGATCAAACTCTTTCGGATGGGTCGAATCCAACAAACTTAAACACTTTCTCGGTTCATCCAGAAAACTCGCTGGCTGGCGAATCGCGTAATTTGAATTCACTCTTCTTCCCTCTGAGGTCCCCATCTCAACCAGGAAAATTGTGTTGCTTGTTCCATCGGCAAAATCCTGAAACGTTCTGTTCAACTGCGCGCCAAACGCGCCGCGAATTTGATTTGGATTGTGAATTCCTCGTGCGGTATCTCCAATGCAAAAAGCATAATTAGTTTGACCAAAATCGGCTCCTTTTCGTCTCGGTGAAGCAGGACAAAGAAAATCCGGAACCTGTTTTGTCCAAGGCTGGTAGCGCATATCCCAGGGAGCGGCTCCCATTGCAGGAAAATCAACTCCGCCAAATGTCGACGGTTTTGAGATTTGACTCCAAAGCTGGTTTTGCTCCAGAAACGGCAACAACAAAACCATTCCGCTCAAACGATTGGTATCGGGATGCGACGAAAGTTCAACCAAACGCTGATCACCCATCGCCGCCGGAAACTCTTGATGCGCCGATTCATAATTGTGCAATGCCAGTGCAAGCTGTCTGATATTGTTCATACAAGTCGAACGATGAGCCGCACCACCAACTCTTCGTACTGCAGGCAACATCATCCCGATCAGGATACCGATGATGAAAATCACAATGACCAACTCGACCAGTGTCAAGCCAGGTCTTTTGAATCTGCTTTTTGTGGATCTGCAGTGTGTCATGAATTAACCCTCTGATTTAGGAAACAAGACTTGTGCTTGGTCTCGTGCAAGTTATCAATTTGAAATCGTCCTAAATTTATCCATGGTCTTCCCCTCCTGAGAAAGTTGACGTACGTGGCACTCCGTTTGTATACGTATCTCTGCGCTTTTTCATATGTCTTTTGCGCCCAATTCGAAACCTCCAAATTTCAAAAATGGCCAGTGGAATTATCCAACTAAGCCATGCAATAAATCGGTAGCTGACCACCGATTCGTAACTCAAAACGATCATGGCACCCGACATTAGACGCAACAACATTGGTGAGCACAACAAAATAAAACAACGAGTGGCCCACAATTGGTGGTCTACGAATCGCCGTTTTCGCGCATGGCTGACCGCCATAATTGCGGTTGTGGCGGTGGCAATGGACAACGAAGCAAATCCCCAGCCCGCGATTGGACCAGCAAAAGATTGAGTTGCCATGACCAATCCGCTTGGCACTAGAAAAGCGACGACGATGGACATTTGAATTCGCCCTAACAGCCGGTGTCCCGTTTTGAATTTTTTTCGCACTCCCGAAAACATCAAAACGGTCCCGACCACGATCGTAAATGGCCCCATAAAGATGTGCACGTAAAAGGCGGAGCGGTAAAGCCCATTGAAAGTTTCCTCACGTCCAGCGAGAAAATTTGACTCTGCGAAGTTTGGCGGAAAGTAAAACTGATATTCAAAGAGAATCAAAGCTAAAACTCTTAATCCTAGAATGACCGCCAAAACAATGGCGACTCTTTGCAGGATTCTAACTCGGTTTGATTTTGTCATTTAGCACTCTTGGCGACGTTCAGTCCACTTAACACACGCCGAGTCATCTTGGCCAGTTTTGCAATGCACCCAGGTCTAGAATCCGCTGGGCTTTCAAAACAGAATAGCCGTATTGTTTTTGAAGTGCCGCAAACTTGCCGCCCAAGTCGGTTAACTTTTCCGTTGAATCGTTTCCAGGATTCATTTGACTAACGATGGCCATCGCCTCTCGATAAAACTCTTTGGCTTTCTTGGTAGCGTCAGCGCCCTGGCCCGCAAACAACGGATTGTTAGCCAGTGGATTTTGCTCGAGTTCAGGTTGCCCAGGTTGATTGTTATTGGGTCGCTCCCGCGGAACTGGTTTTTCAAATCTCAGTCCGTCGCGTTTTTTTACTTCGTCTTGCATGGGTTCATCGCGCGGGACTTCAATGACAGGGTTAGGCTTGTCGCCAACGGCTGGAATGTTGGTTAACGTTTGCGCCACCCTTGGCTCGCCCGTTGCAAAGGCGACAAACAAAGACACACCGATTAAGACCAACCCAAGAGACACCACGGCAGCGATAACAAAAGGCCAAAGGAGCGAGCTTGATTTTTGCGAACGCCTTGACCTGACTGGCGATTTGGTAATCGATTTCGCAAGCGGTTGGCGCGATGCGAGTGGCATTGAGCCTTGCGTCACAAAGGTTTTCGAACCGTGGTTCGGCAGCGGAGGAGGATATTGTGCTGGTTGAGCAAATTCCGGTTGTTGCTGAGCCTGAGTTGATGTTGATCGGCCAACGTTTCCAGGCAAACGAAAACGCTGTTGGCATTGTGGACAACGATATTCAGGCGCAGGTTCAACGCGAAGCACTGTTGAACAACCTGGACATCGCGTTTTTATCATCTACTCTCCATTTGTAGGATGGACTTTCTATTCTTGCCTTTTTCGGGTTCGTGATTGTTCGGCTACGCGGCGTTACCATTGCAAACGCTTTCACGACTAAATTGAGCCGTTGGATAGTCTCGGCATTGGGTCGTTTATAAATTATAGTCCATAACCGTGGCTATCGCCAAAACGCGGCTCACGTTACGGCTAGAGCAAATCCGGACCAGCTCCTGCGCCGTGCCATGCCTTCCAAAAAAAAACGAAGCGTTCATCGTGAACGCTTCGATCATTTCTAGCACAGCCTTTCCAGCAGAGTGCCATTCAGGCCAAGCATCGGAGCAATTGCACCGACTACACTAAATTTAGTCGCCAGCTTGGTCAGACGACTTGCCACTCGATTCTGGTTTAGCGTTTTTCACATACTTGTTCATCCAGGCAACCATCTCTGCTTGCGTGTGCAGCACGGATTGTCTTGCCCGGTAGCCATGTGATTCAAAAGGCAACATGCATAGCCGAACGGTGCCGCCGTTGCCTTTGATTGCTTGATACATTCGCTTTGATTGAATCGGAAATGTACCACTGTTGTTGTCGTTCTCGCCGTGAATCAAAAGCAGCGGCTCATTGATTTTGTCGGCGTTCAAGAACGGTGAAATCGAGTGGTAGATATTTTTGGCTTGCCAATAGGGACGACGCTCCGATTGAAAACCAAACGGAGTTAACGTGCGGTTATAGGCACCACTACGCGCGACTCCGGCTTTGAACAAATCACAATGGGCCATCAAGTTCGCGGTCATGAACGCGCCATAACTATGTCCGCCAACGCCGACTCGGTTCCGATCCGCAACGCCCATCTCAACGGCTTTGTCGATTGCAGCTTGAGCCGCGCCCACGATTTGCTCGACGAACGTATCGTTCATCGTTTCCGGGTCACCGATCACAGGCATCGTTGCCGCGTCCATGATTGCGTAGCCCTGAGTTAGCATCGTCAAATGCGAGATACTTCTCATGCGGGTAAACGTCGAAGGCGTTCCGGAAATTTGGCCGGCCGTTTTCGCGTCGCTAAATTCGCGGGGATAAGCCCAGACTAGCAACGGCAATCGCGTGCCCTCTTTATAGTCGGCTGGCAAATACAAAGTTGCCGAAAGCGGAACGCCGTCAGCTCGCTCGTACTTCACAAGCTGCTTTTTGATGCCACGAATTTGCGGCGTTGGGTCTTGAAAGGCGGTCAGTGGCTTGATCGAATCATCATTGAGATCTCGCAAAAAGTAGTTGGGCGG
>CAYZGP010000098.1:10753-23628 GCA_964478065.1 uncultured Pirellulaceae bacterium | reverse complement strand
CGGCTTAGGGTTTTGCTTATCGCATAACAGACGCGCCGGTTTCCCACCAAATGTCTTCGTTTCCTGATATATCAACGGGAGCATTTTGAGTCGGCGAGATGTAAACCAACTCGTGGCGTAAACGTTGTTCCATGCGTTGATCGGTTGCGACTGCTGACAACTCGTACTCGAGATCGGCATCGTATTCATCTGGATCCAATTGCACATTCGTTGACGCGTATTGAACGTACTCAACGGGAATGGTGTTTCGCGCTGGCTCCAAAATCGGTGCGACGGGTTCGGGCGGAATATACTCAGGCTCTTGATACACGACGCGTGGGGCAACGTATTCACCGCCGTTGTACACGATCGGAACGGCGCCGGATTCAACGACATCTTTGTGCTGGGGCAAAATCCTGACGTCGGCTCCAAGCGAATGGAAAAGGTCACGCATGTGATCGTGGCAAGTGAACATCAAGATTTGATATCCGTTTCGTGCAAAATCGCAGAGCAAGTCGGCTGCGGCATGAGCTCGCTGTCCGTCAAAGTTCACAAGCACGTCATCCAGGACCATCGGAATCACGGCTCCGCGTCGCGCGTATGCTCCAACCAACGCCATTCGCAGGCTCAGGTAGACGGCTTCACGTGTTCCGCGGCTTAGTTTGTCGACCGGAATCGTTTCTTCGTTGCTGTTATCGACGAGCAATTCTTCGCCAATCAGTCGTGTCCAAATTCGGGTATAGCTGCCTTCGGTCAAACGTTCGAGATACCCTGAGGCTTCTTTAAGCGTTTCAGGTTGGCGTTTTGATTCATAACTCTCACGAATCATCTCAAGCAACTGTGTGCTGGTCGACAACACTTGCCAATTCTTCTGCAGTTGTGAAATTTCCGCGTTGATTGCATTGAGTTCCAGATGTGCCACGTCCAGGCGAGAATCTTCGCCCAGCATTTTGACTTCCTGCAAAAATTCACCACGCTGTTGGTGAAGCTTTGACTGCTCGGCTTTGATCCGCTCGATTTCACTTTGGATCTCTTCCCATCTTTTTTCCAGCCCAGCTGCACCGTACGAATCAAGCATGATTTTCAAGTTGTCTTCATCGAAATGCTTGCCAAGTGCTGCAATGATCTGCTCGGTCAAATTGTCTCGCTTGGACTTGAGCTTGCGAAGCTGCGTGTGCTTCGTGTCGAACAGACGATAATCTTCTTCCGATTCGGCTCCGACTGCGGCAAGCAAGCGTTGTTTCAGACCCAAAAGTCTTTCAAGTTCGCGTTTTGATTTTGCGAGGCGGCTTCGAAGCGATTTGTATTTCGTCGCAAATTCTTTTCGAGCGTTTACGAAACTTCGCTGCTCGTTGACGGCGGTAGTAATCTGACTTAGCCGTTCAACCAAGTCCGTACTGCGGAATTTCACACCTGTTTCATGAAGCATCGAGTCGATTCGCTGGCTGAGCGTGGCAAGCTCCTTGTCGCGGTCAACTTTTTCGAGTTTGAATTGGTCCAGTCGGACGTGGTAAGTCGAAATTCGATCGGCTCGTTGCATGATCTCTTTGAGCTGGTGCGGCTTAAGCATTTCCGGCAGGCCAGCCGTTCGCAAACTTGCTTTCCATTGGTCGGCAGCTTTGGTGACTTCACGTTCCTGATTGGTGATACGGCGACGTAGGTCTTCTTGATTCGAACGTGTACTCTGAACGCGATTTTCCAAGGGGACCAAATCTTCGAGTCGGCCAAGTTTATTCTCAGCGTCAGCCAATTCGATTTCCCAGTTTCCAGCAATGCTCGATGGTAACTGTCGCTCGATTTCGTCGCGTTCATGCTTGGCACGTTTGAGCTGTTGACGGACGATTTCGATTTGGTGACGGAAATCGTCCAGCTCTTCTTTGGCCCGTTGCTCCCAGTGGTATTTCAACCCCATGGCGATCACGCCGGAAAATGCACCAAGGAAAACAAACGTGATGCCCATGTGCTTGGCAGTGCCCAGCCAGGAAGAATCCGCGATGCCGGCCATGCCAAAGCCCAACAAAACGATGCCAAGAATAAAGACAGCACCGATGATCGAAAGCTTCTCAACGGGTAGCACTTGTTCGTTAACGACAGAGTCAACGTCACGCTCCAGTTCCAGTCTGCCGCGATTGAGTTTATTAATCTTCTCTTCAAGTTCAATTCGACGACGCAAACGGTTGACGAAACGACCAGTGTCTTCCAGCGAATCCGTGCTGCTGTCGGCGAGTGAACTACCTAAACGTTCCTGATGCTGGCCAAGGTCAAACTCGATTTTTTCCAGGTCGGCCTGATACTTGGTTAAGCGATCGGTCTGTTCTTGTAGTTTCTTGCCTGTTGACTCAAGTGTCATCAAGCCGCGGTTGCCAAGCTCACGTACATCGCGGGCTTTGATTTTCAGCTGATGACCAAGTCCATCGACTTCACCCACAAGGCTGTTTTCGATTCGGTCGATCTCATCGGTTAGCTTTTTCGACTGACGCTGAAGCGACTCGACCCACGGCATGTGTTCGGTGACGGCTTCGATTCGTGATTTCTGTGCCCAAAGGTTGCGATTGATTGGCAGGGCCATTGCTTCAGATTTGATACTTCGGCGTTGCGATTTGACTTGGTCGATTCGCTCTTTTTGTTGAGCAATGCGTTCGTTTAGAGAGTTGAGCTCTTTGGTTTTGATGTCGCGTGCATCTGGCAGTCGGCCAAATGATTTAATCTGATCTTCCAGCATACGACGCGATTGCCAGCGATCAGAAATCTGCATCGCAATCTCAACCAGCCGTGCCTGACGATCGTTTTCACCAAGTTCTTTGTCAATGTCGGCAAGCTGATTGTTGATGTCCGTCGTTTCTGCTGCCATTCGCGACCAGCGTTTGGAGCGTTGTTTCAAGTCGTCAATTTCGCGCAAGAGTTTCTGACGTTTTTCGGACAAAAATGACAGACGCGATTCGTTTTTAGGTTCGCTTGACCAGATTCTTTCTCGCCGTTCACGCAGATCTTTCATCACATCGATGAGCGAAACGCGATCCAGACCGGAAGTTAATTTGTAGAGCTGTTCTGCGGCGGCGGTACTGTTTAATGCACCCAACTCCTGGATTTCGCGCAGTCCAATCGCAAACACGTTGGTGAAAATCGATTCATCGATATCAGACATCAACGAGTTTAGATGAGCGCGCCCATGCACCGAGCCATCGTGCGCGTCGGTGACAGCGAGGTCGCCGATGGGATCGGAATGTCGATTGGGATCAACATGACGCTGGACTTCGAAAACACCAGTCGGAGTGGTGACGTCAAGCGCTCCTCCGGCGAGTCCACCGTAAACGGGAGGAGTATATTTCGTGAGTCGGTCTTGGGAAAAACCGAACATCATTGAACGGATAAATTGCATCAATGTCGTTTTTCCGGCTTCGTTGTAGCCACAAAAAACAGTGATGTTGTCCGAGATTGATTCAACGGTCAGGCCCTTCCAGACGCCAAAACCATCTACTTGAAGATCAGTAATCTTCACCGCGCTTCTCCTTATTCGCAGTTATATTTCGTCCGTCGATTCATTCGACGTTTGTTTGTTTCGAATCTCTGTGCTGTAGTCTCTGAGCTTGTAATCCGGGGCTTTGTAAGCCGGGGCTTTGTAAATGTTGCGATCAAACCTTCAATGCGGTCGCGTCGTTTATGTCGCTTGGGTCGTCGAACTCTTTATGCTTGGCCAAGTACTCAACGCCAACCAAAGTGGCTTTGCGAAGCACTTCGTCCCGGTGTTTGTCGAGAACTTGTGACATGCCAACAGTGACTTTGTTGTTTACCGTCTGCGGCATGTACTCGTGCAGGTTAAGCTTCAACGAATCATCGCTTTGGTACCGTCCCATGACTCGCATGTATTCGCCAAGCAATGTGTCTTCTTCGTACCACTCGATGGGCAAGTTTTTCGGTGTATCAACCTTTAATTCGACGGACCAAAGCCCCCGGTCCGATCGCCCGAACTCGTCTCGCAACCACTCAAGCAGTTCCGCTTTCCATTCACGTTTTCGAATTCGAGGATTGAACTCGCCATCGGTCGTCAAAAACCACTTACACAAAACAACTTGATCCGTCGTGTCGCTCATGATCTTAAGTGCGCGTTCGCCAAGTTCGTTTTTCAGTTCCTCGATTTGAACTTGCTCGGAGATCGCGACCTTTTGAGGCATCCAGCGTACGCGATCCGCTTCGACGGTTTGCACTCGAATCTTTCCCGAGGCATCGACGCGGCAAATGTTAAATCCATGTAGGCCTGATTCTTTTGGCGAGCGGCCTTGAGGTGAACCGGGATAAACGACGACGCAGCCCGTTTTCTCAAGCTTGGATGATTTGTGCCGTCCACCCAATGCCCAATAATTAATGTTCGTCGCGTTAAGTGATGTCGATTCGAATTCGCCGTGTGTCAAACCAATATTGAATACTGTTCCATCAGGAGCGGCAAATTCGGCTCCACTGCGACGTTGTGGGTCAAAGCCACTGGCCATGATTCGCGCGATCGTTTTTCCGCCGCGCCGGTGATCCAACTGCTCGACAATGGATGAAGAAAACGTAACCACGTTTTCAGGAAGTTCAATTGAACTGGGCCAGCGGTCAGGCTGATCGCATTCGCCTGCACACCAATAGACGTGAATGTCTTTTTCCGCAAGTCTTTGGAATTGGGCCAACAAGAAAGCCGCAGCGCGCGCGTTGCATGACTCGAAATCAAATAGGTCACCTGAAAGCAAAACAAAATCAACTCGTTCAGCGACAGCCAGATCGAAAACTCTACTGGCCGCTTCGTAAGGCGCGTTGGCAAGCGTTTGAATCAAGTGATTGGGAAGCTCGACCAGACCACACATCGATATGTCGAGATGAAAATCAGACGCATGAATGAATTTTACGGGCTCTGCCATTTCAGTCGGCCTTCCTTGTGCCATGGGTCGAGTGTTCGTTTTACCAGCATCCTAATTGCTGGCTATCTCAAATTTTATCCCAACCATTGCGGGTTACCTATATCAATCATCTCCTCAATTGAGCCAGAGCCAGGAACTTGAAGAACTTTGTGGCCTAGTTCAATTTACTCATCACCGCGGTACGGCTTTGAGAGCAGCGGTAGCCCAATTTGGGGCGATATATGCTGGAATCTATCACGTTTAAACTGTACTTTTCATCAACTGCCCCAATTCGCAAACCGACAAAAAGTGATAGCATTCTGCTCACGCATCCGAGATAACCAACGCAAATTCCGACTTTGGTCAAATTCAAAGTACGACCCAATATGAATCAAGACAACGAAAACGAGCCTGAGAAATTCAGCGAAGCCAACACCAACGAGGCAAAATTCATTTTTGTCATTTGTCAAAACGGTGCCGAGGCGGCAACCAAGCTGGAGTTGATGACGGCCAACCCGAATTTAAAGTTGGCGTTTTCACGTCCCGGTTTTATTACGTTCAAGGTTGACGCTGATAATCCACTGCCCGAGCGGTTTACGTTGCGGTCGACGCTTGCCCGGACCTACGGCTGGTCGCTTGGCAAAGTCACTGGCGAGAACGCGAAAGAGTTGGTGACTGAGGTGGCGAAGTCTCCAAAGTTGAAAGAAGCAAAAACACTTCACGTTTGGCAGCGAGATCCTGTGCTTCCTGGTCGAAACGGATTCGAGCCGGGTGTTTCGACATTGGCCCGGGAAGTCGGCAAGCTATTTGGCGAAGTCGATTTTGTCAAAGCCAACGAAACGACGATCAACGTCAATGCGAAACCGGATGAAATGGTGTTCGACATCGTGATGGTCGAGCCTGGCGAGTGGTGGTACGGCTATCATTTTGCCAACACAACTGCTGGTCGTTGGCCGGGCGGTGCGCCGACGTTTGATTCGAATATTGAGACGTTTAGCCGCGCCTATTTCAAACTCAAAGAGGCTTTGCTATGGTCGGGAATTCGAATCGAGAAAGACGTTTTGTGTGCGGAGATTGGAAGTGCTCCAGGTGGCGCGTGCCAGTTGCTTTTGGAAAAAGGTGCCCAAGTCATCGGGATTGATCCTGCCGAGATGGAGCAAGAGATTTTCGACAACGAGAAATTCACGCACATCCGTCGACGAGGAAGCGAAGTCAAGAAACGCGATTTTCGAAACGTGCGTTGGTTGATGGCTGACTTAAACGTTGACCCGGATTTCACAATCGATCTTGTCGCGCAGATTGTGGCGCACGAATCGGTGGACGTTACCGGATTAATTCTGACCTTGAAGCTGACTGACTGGAAAATGGTCTCCAGTATTTCGGGTCATTTGGCAAAAGTGAAAGAGATGGGTTTCGGTGTCGTCAAAGCGCGCCAATTGGCTTACAACCGGCAAGAGTATTGTTTGGTCGCCGTGAAGGATAAATACACGTTGCGAAAAGGCAAGAAGCGTGGCTAAGTAGTTCAAGGACGATCGCCAAAGCGTGCGTTGGATTCAACAAATTGCGGTGTGGAACCCAGCTGAGAAGTTAGCAGAACTTCCAAATTCATCTTTTAAGGCTGACATTGCTGCAACGTTTGGGTAGGGATTGGGAGAATGTACAGACCCAGCGCGCGCTTCGCGACATAGAATCAATCGTAGATATAGGAATCAATGGAACGGAACCGCGACTAGAACCTTGTTGCGTGCGCTAAACCCGTCATCTTTTTTTCCCAAGTCACCTTTCCTGCCCGGTCTACAACCCGCACGTCTTTTCCGTGAGCGATCAACGTGTTGCCATTGGAAAGTCGCTCCGCGCTGTAAGGATTGGTCAAACCGGCGTACTCCCAGACGAGTTTGCCCTTGCGATCCCATTCCGCAACGCGATTTCCGGTCACTTCGGCGACCAGTGTATTGCCATTTTCCAAACGTTGAGCGGTAATCGGCCCTTTCAAATTCTTGAGCTCCCAAAGCACTTTCCCCGCCCTGTCAATTTCTATAACTCGATTGCCAGTTTGGAGCGTTATGAGTATTAATCCATTTTCCAACCGTTTTGCATGCATCGGTCGTCCATCGATTGAAATCTCCCAAGTGGTTTTTCCGTCTGGCCGGACCTCAACGACTTTATTGCTGTTAGTGCATGCGATCAACGTGTTGCCACTATCCAAGCGTTGAACGTTAAACGGGGAATTGGGCAGATCGTCTTTGCGCCAGATTTCCTTGCCCTCTGCGTTGTACTCGATGACGTGTCGACCAGCGTAACAGCAAATCAACCGATGACCGTTGGGCAGCCCTTGGCTAGACCAAGGTTGTTTCAAATCGCTCTTCTCCCACACTTGTTTACCGGCAGCGTCTAATTCGATCACCTTGTTTGATGTGTAAATTGTGATCAACGTGTGGCCAATCTCCGTGCGAGTTCGCTTCAAAGGAAAATGTAGTTTTGCCGTACTGCCTTCGCTCTCAAACCAATCCTCCCACCGCTTGATTGCTACACGTCGTTTCGAAGCTGTTTCATATCCCACGTAGTTGTGGCTGGTGGCGGTGAATTGGCGCAGGGTCTGTCCGGCGGCGGTGCGAACTTTGAGCGAATCCGCATTCAACAGCTTAAGTAATTTCGCAAGCGAATTTCGATCACCTTGGTTAGCCAACGCCCAAGCCGCCGCCAATGTAATCTCATCTGTCTTGCTTTCCATCAGTTCTCGAAGTTGGTCGCGAGCACTTTCCCCCAACGTGCTCAATCCAGCGATGGCCGCGACTACCACCTCTGGATTGTCATTGGTGGTTGATTGGACGAGCACATCCATGTCTTTTGATTGTGTGCTTGCGCGAACGGCAGCGCGAATGGCTTTTCGGATATACAGCGGCTCGCACAAAGGTACGGCTTGCAGCAACTCGGAAGTTAGTCCTTGAATTTTTTCTCGCTCGATCGTTTTAAAGACCGCGAGCATGAGTGCTAACCGCCTTGGTTTTTCTGACGATAAGATTTTCTTTGCACGCCATCGAACTTCCGGTGCTTCGTGCTGTGCCGCTGCCTGTAGCGTTTCGGATGGCGGAATAGGCATCGACATGAGTTGCTTCATGGCAAGCTCTCGGTCGGTGAACGCGTCTGCCCCAAGCAATTTAATAAGTCGTTGGGTTTCAAGAAGTTGTTGCTCACTGGGGTGTAGCTTTTTTAAGTACTCGCGCAATTCAGCCGAGTTTGGCTTGATGTTGTATTCTGCGAGAGTCGCGGCGTAGGGCGATTGGGCTTGGTCGTCGGTATCAGCGAAAGTGACTGCAGAAAAAAGTATCAAAAGCGATGTTGCGATGACGACGCAAAGGCATGGCGATAAGGATGGTCGCCATGGGGCTCTTTGGTTCATTATGTTTGAAACAGTCATGGATTCAGTTTAGGTGAATTTTTGATGCTGATCAAATTTGCCTGAGGGGGGATAGGCCTTTCTTGGGTTCTTGGTGTGCGCGCTTAGCCGTGTTGGCGATAGCTATGGTTTTTGAGGTGACGTGCTGTGACGGTGAAGCTTTCGACTCGGAGAGTCGAGCTACTTTTTTGCAAAGATGCCGAGCAGGTCCAGAAGGATTCCGCCAAACAAAAAAGACCGCCGAATTCACGACGGTCTTTTGTTATGACAAACAGTCTTCAATCGAGTATTAGAAATCGGATTCACGTTGCTGGCCGCGCGTGCCACGCAACATTCGCTGTACCGCTTTTCGTGATCGGGCTTGATCAATGCCATTGTACTGCCACTTGTCATCTACGGCGGTCATTTTCACAACAGAAGGGATAGCTCGCTGGTTTCCACCCTCTCGGGTTAAGGTCAAGAAAACGGTACCGTCCTCAACATCAGAACCGCTGACTTTACCTCCAAAAACGTCGCTTTCCAAAGGTGAACCTTTACGAGCCTTTTGAATTGCACTGAAGATTTCCCAGCGTTGATCGTTTTCGTCGATAGCTGCGATAATCTCCGCTTTCATTTTTTCTAGAGGAGACATCTTTTCGTCGTCATCTTTTTTGTCATCGTTGTTTGGACGACCGCCACCTCTTTGAGGTCTCATTGCGCTAACATCGATGTCACTCAAGCCATATTTATCAGTCACACCAATTATTGCTTCTTTGACATCGTCCAATCGTAATTGTGGCGGAATATTCATTTTGGTTAGCATGATGCTCTGCCCGACGATGCCAACCACATAATCATCACGCGCCTGTTTTGTCATCCTTTCGGCGGCCTCTTCCCAATCGCCTTGCGAAACCGATTTAGCAATCGCATCGTAGGCTTTTGTGGCCTCGTCAGCCATCTTCTGCTCTTCCTCAGTCAATTCCTTTTTTTCTTCACCGACACCGTCGATAAGATCCTGGAGTACCTCCATGCGGTCTGCAAATTCATCTTCGCTAATTGCGCCGTCTTTATCGGCATCGACTAGGTCGGCAAATTTCTCGACCTGATCAAAATCCGGCATTCTGCCTTCGGCGTATTTTTGAAACTCCGCTTTGGTCACCTTGCCATCAGAGTCCGTATCCAGTGCGTCAAGATCAGAACCTTGTCCTTGGCAAAACGCGGGTGCTAAAAAGAGGCTTAACGCCAACAAAAATAGGTATCGAAAAAATTTCATTTTAAATCCTAAAAGTTGAAGTGACCTGGAATATAGGCTGATGCCACTTTTTGTTGCGATTCAATCGCTATACCTTTGCTTTTGCAAAGAGCTATTAAATAAAAGTCTAGTCTATTGGAGCGAGCTTATCGAAAAAGGTCTTTTCCCGTCCTGTAATTCTAAATTTAGCAATCCGATCGCATCGTCGCGCTGCTTTAGCCCCGTTAGCTGATTAAATGAACCGGTCGATGAAACGCGGGTCCAATGGTATGTCGGCTACTTCGATGTCTGCGATCAGGTCGCGGTGTAGTTGTGAATCTTTGTTCATCATCAAACTGCCAATCTCGGCCCAAGCTTTTTGAAGGGCTGGAGACGATTCTTTGCCCGTCAATCGAAGGTCGGCTTCCATGTTCAACGCTTCGGCTACCTTCAAATATTCAGGCGTCGGTTTGTCTAGCGAAAGTGCGAAACACAAAGAGGCCAAGCTATGGCAAAGCTGATCAAAAACGCCGCCTTCATCGCCAAGCAAAAACGATTGGTCCATAAACGACTTTTGATATTTCGCAATGATCATCAAAATTCGTCGCCCCAAGATGCGATTGCGTTTGAACGCACGCTTAACAAGACGGTCCTTTTCCGGAAACCGATTTTTGATCCCGGAAAGATCACCTTGAGAAGGAAGATAAGAACCGGCAACCGTTTTCGCGACAAACAAACCGAATTTCGCTTTGGCGCCCAATCCGGATTTTCCGTCAACTTCGGCAAGCCCGATCGGAACGAGGTACTTGCTGCGAATGTTTCTCGTCATCGCGTTGGGAGCGCCGACATCGGAAAGCACTGGGTTAGGGCCTTCGTAAACGGTGGCGATCGTGAACTCATGCATGTTCTCGCCGATATAGTTTTCGATCGGATTGTCCGGCATCGACGAATCCATGCGGGTGTACTTTCTTCGCTCGTCAGTGTGAACGGAACGGCCGCCTTGGATCTGGTAACAATTAATCGCCGTCTGCAGCAACGCTTTGGTCGCATAAACTTTGGCGATCATGCCTTGCGTTTCATCGCGAACACCATTGGCGGCAAGCCGGAAACAAAGATCGCCCAGAACTCGACCGGCAAGTCCGTGCACTGCTGCACGACCGACCCAAGTCTGAATTCGCGGTGCGTTGCCGATCGGTTTTCCAAATGTGCTGCGGAATGAAGTCCATCCGCCGCCGTTGGGCTCATCGGGTTTGGGATCAATGGCTGGGCTTTGCGAGTTGGCGCGTTGTACTTCTGGATCGAGAATAATGTGAGCAAGAATCTTGAATGTTTTTGCAGCGCTGTTTACGCCGATACCGCCGCGTCCTTTGGCAAGCGAACTGAAGGCTTGCGCGAGGCCTTTTCCGGGAGGGCCAAGCAGTCGGTTGGCTGGAACTGGGCAGTCGATCAGTCGAAAGCGTGCGTTCCAAAGATAATCAAATGCGGTCAAGTCATTGCGCTTCATGCGGAAGTTTGGACCATCTGCTGCTGGTGTCTCAAAAATAATCATTCCTGAGTCGCGGCCAGGTTTTGTATCGTGGCCTTGAAGTTTAACGATCAAAACGCAAACGCCACCGTAGATAACATTGGTGATGGGCCATTTGACGCCATTGACGATGTATTGGTCGCCTTCGAGTCGCGCGGTCATGGAAAGTTTACTCGGGTCGGCACCGACACCCGGTTCGGTGAGCGCGAACGAGCCAAGCAATTCTCCCTTGGCCATTTTGGGTAGAAAGTACTCTTTTTGTTCGTCGGTTCCAAAGTCAAGAATCGGTGTGACCGGGCCAAGAAAGTTGTGCACTTCAAACATGACGGCAAGGTCAGGGTGCACAAAAGTAAGTGCGCGAAGCAGTGGTCCAAGGTCGCCAAGTTTCGCACCACTTCCACCAAATTTTTCTGGAATCGCGAGGCCGAAAAATCCGCGATCCGCCAATCCACTGATGATGTCAGGACGAAAAAGCATCAGCTCATTGTCGAACAGCGTGCCTTCTTTTTTTCGCTTCATCAAAAAATCAAGCGACTCACCCATTACCTTGGCGACGGCTTCACTGGGAGAAAAAGTTCCCGCATCGAATTCGCGCGCCAAGCCTTTGCCAAACAACGAAGCGATCGTGGGCGCTTCGCCGGAGAATTGATTCTCGGCTGTTTGGTCCGCGTCGTCCAAAGTCGAAAGGGCGGCAACTTCATCGGCCGATTTTCCAGCCTGTTGAAGGATCATCGCCATCGCGTCGTCTTTGGCAGGCGTTGTCGTTTTGTTCTCTTCGGATTGAGTAAGCATCGTTTGATCCGAGTTGGGTTGAGTGTTGAATTGTTGTTGTGTTGGAATTGAACTTTTGCGTCGTGTTGTTTGGTTTATGCCAGACGCAAAAAGGTAGTTGCGAGTCTTGTAGGACGGCTTTCACTGCTGACCGCTTTTCAAGCTCGTGATGCGGCCACCGATTTCAACTTATGTTGTTTGGTATCAACACAAGCCTGAGCGAATTTATAAAAAGCTTGCTTCTTATTAACCGCGGATGTTTGCTGTGTGTTAACCGCCGTGAACCAACCAATATTATGATTAAGGTTCGATGTTTTGACAAAAAAAGCCGCACCAAACAAGGCACGGCTGATTCATTGATCATGATCTGGACAAAGGATTGCTTTAAGCGAGTTCGAAGGTAGTTAAGTTAACCGAGGCTATCGCCTAACGGCTCAATTGTCGTGCCGGCTCAATTGTCGTGCCGGCTCAATTGTCATGCATAGCATGCCCCGCCGACGGTTCAATCTTGAGTGTTTACTTAAGGCCCAACGTTGCGATCAATCCTTCAGCTCCAGGAGTCAGCTTGCGAATTTTCGCAGCCAAGACTTCTTTCTCTGAGCTGGATGCCTTAGCGGCTTTCTTGCGGATTAGACCCATTTTTTTCTTGCGCTTGCGTCGACGACGTAGCTCCCTTTCTCTTTCGCTTCCCATGATTTTCCTGTTGAAATGATTTTTGTTCGAAATGCTGAATCGTCAGCGTATCCGATACGGGGCTTGTGTTCAATGTCGTCCGCGCAATTGCTTGTAAAAACCGCATAAAAAAGCCCTCTGCCAGAGCTAAGTCCGGCAGAGGGCATTTCAGTTTATCAAAAGTGAGAAAGAATCTGAGGCGACTCTCTTACCACTGTCTTACTTGCTCATGGCTTCAACTGCGTCTTGGAGTTTATCAATTGCTCCTTCAGCTGCATCGTTTACGGCTTCGCCAGGAATCTCTTTTGCATTGGCAGTAGGGTCTACGGTGCCCATGTAGTCGCCTGCTTGCATGCTGCCAGATTGAACTGGAGTTCCCTGCATGCCACCACCATAAATTGGCGTACCTTGAATGCCACCACCGTACATCGGCGTGCCTTGCATGCC
>CAYZGP010000098.1:3458-10653 GCA_964478065.1 uncultured Pirellulaceae bacterium | reverse complement strand
CATAAATTGGCGTACCTTGAATGCCACCACCGTACATCGGCGTGCCTTGCATGCCACCACCATACATCGGCGTGCCTTGCATGCCGCCATCATAAATTGGTTCGGCAACAGAGTTCATGCCACTCGATTCGTAGTTGACCGGTGCAGAGGTGTAGCCCATGTCGATTCCACCGCCACAAGCACCTGTTGCACATCCCGACACAACGCTTTGCATGCCAGCCGTGCCGTATTCTGGTCCAACGGCTTCGTTGAAGTAAGCACCACAGGAACCGCAGTCTCCAGCGCTCTGGGTGAAGATTTGTTGACCGCCGCCATATCCGACGTCATAGCCACCACCGCCCCATCCGATGTCATAGCCACCACCGCCGCATCCGCCGTGTAGTTTTCCAAAAAGCTTGCAGCCACCGCCACCGCATCCGTGGCTACGCTTGAACATTCCAGGTCCCCCAATTGTGCGAAGACCGTTACCACCATGGCCAAATTTGGCTTTTAGTTTTGCGAGGAATCCTCCGCCGCATCCACCGTGGCCACCACCGAAGAGACCGCGAAGTTTGCAGCCGCCATGTCCACATCCGCCGCCGGAGCTAACTGCATACCCGCTGCCGTAACTTACGCCACATGCATCGCCGCCGCCGTATGAATATCCTCCTCCGCCGCCGTATGAATATCCGCCTCCGCCGCATCCGCCATGTCCGCATCCTCCGCCGTGTCCGCTAAACAGGCCGCATCCGCCATGTCCGCATCCTCCGCCGTGTCCACTAAACAGGCCGCATCCGCCATGTCCTCCGCCGTGCCCGCTAAACAGACCGCCTGAGCAGTTTTCGCTACAGTAACCGGCCCACAAACCAACTGCTTGATTTTGTGTAATTGCCCGACCGCAACTGTCGTCGCCGTATCCACCACCGTATCCGCCGTAACCACCATATCCGCCGTACGCAGGAGCAGCAAAATTGCTTGGGCCCCCGTATGCTGGTACGCCACCAGCACAGCTGGCGCAGTCTTGTGCAGAAACGTTGCTGCACATGGCGATCGCCACAACAGCGAACGCAACTTTTACTGTTTTGAAAATCATCTTCAGTGACATCCTGTAACTCCTAGAATTTAAACCGCCCTTTACTTAACTGACCTCACTCGGCATAGGCCTTCCGTAATTCCACACGTACGACCACCGTTTCAGGCGGTTGGCATTCAGGATTTAAAGTCCTGAACAATCGTCGAAAATAGTTGCCAAGTTTGGTGTGAATTTTCGCTCGGATTCGAAATAACAAATTGATACACGAATATTCCGCGCAAAAAGCCACCACAGGACAGTCATCGTTTCAGTGCAGGCAAACTCAGCATAAAATTGCTGCAAGTTCAGCAATTCATGTAAAGTTCAATGCTTGTTCTTCTGAACACATGAACGCGTCTTTTCACGTAAGACATACGGCTGAATTCAATTCCGCTTGTTGTGCATGTAGGGTATTCTGTTCGTTCACTTAGGGTGGATTCGAATAGGCTTTCGCGCCATTTTGCCCAAGGTGAAAACCTTCAACCAGTTTGATTCGCTGATTCGTTTAACTGTTGCGACTGGGAAAGTCGCGGTTGGTCAAATGGCCCGAAAGAGTTTGCCTGACCCGCTCAACGGTGCGTTACGGACTCACTTTGTTGACTCACAAGTCGCTTGCGAAATTTGAGCGTCGAAATCGAACTGGCGTTTAAGCATTTCCGGTTTGTGCAGTAGAGCCATTCCGATTGCGCGGTAGTAACGATTTTGACGTTCGGCGGTGCCTTTATGTGTTAAGTAATTTTTTCCACCTGGTACGACGATAAAACGAGAGGCAAAGGATTGCCTGTTTTGGTCGATGGATTGGCGACGTGTTACTTGTTTTGTCAAGTTAAATTCACGAGGCCGCAAGTGCAGAACGACATAGCTAACGAAGCAGTACAGTCGGTGATTTCCCAATTCGATGCGAATTGCGATTCGGGAAACGATATTTTACGTGCTTCGATTCTGTTGGTGGACGCCGACGCCAAATCGCTTTACGAAATTGCTTCGATTTTAGTTGCCAAGAAACACAAGGTCTCAACGGCGCGTAACGCATCAGTGGCGATCGAGTTGGCCAAGCATCAATCGATTGATCTTATTATTTCCGAAAGCCATGTTGGTGACGTGCGCGGAGAAGATATTGTCAACGCGATTCGCCAATGCCCCCAAAAAAGCGATGTCCCGGCGTTGTTTGTTTCTGCCACGCAAACGATTGGCGTTATCTACCGCAATGATCAAGCGGGAGGCTCGGGATTTCACCTCAAGAAACCGATCGAACAGTCGCTGCTGTTGGAAATGGTTGAACACGCGTTGTGGCTGCCGCATTTGGTCAACAGCCATGTCGAACAAAAAGTCATCCCGGTGCCTCACATCAATTTTGCCAGAAATCCAATGGCAATGCCTGGGGCGACGGTCGCCGGATTCACCTCTCCGACTTCCTTCTGAGAAAGTCGCTGTTTCGGATTAGAAACTATTTCGAACCAAGAAGAAATTCTTTGACCGTTGGAAGAATCAAGTTTGAGTCTGGGAATGCCGTTCGCAGCTTTCCCGGAATCGCGTCCTTGATCGCGTTAAGCTGATCTGAGTCTTTCCTGGCCAAAGAGACCAATGTTGGCACGCCAACTTTTTTTGCCGAAGCCACAATCCATTCTTGTGGTTTTCCGTGTTCCTCAAAGGGAGCCTTGATGCCGGTGGCGATCAGTTTGTCGATGCTGACCGATTTTTCGCCGGCCATTCGGATCGCCAGTGAACCCGCGTAGCCATCGCCCCAGACGATGAGTTTTCCTTTGGCGTGATTGGCTCGCACCCATTTGGCCGCCGCGATGATATCTTGCTCCGCGTCGACTGGAGTCGTTCCTTTGCCGTTGGCAATGGCTTTCTGTACTGTCAGGTTGGTCACGTCGTTTGTGGTTCCGCCGCAGCGCTGGTCGATCGCCAGACAATTGAATCCCAGAGCGACAAGATCGGGAGCGATTTTTCGAAATGCTCCACGGGAATTGTCTTCTCTGTGGCAAAACAAAATAAACGGCTTGGATTTGTCCCATTGGCTGTGAAAATAGATGTCTCCGTTCACGGTAAGCCCGTCGCCCGAATGGAAAGTTACCGATCTATGTATCTGTTTTTCTTCGGCGTCGTCTGGCGTGGGCGTTTCGGTGGGGTCCTCTTCGGTTTCACCCAAGATAAGTTTTATCTTGAGCTGTTTGCCGCCGCGCATGAAAACCATTTTGATCTTTTCGCCTGGGGCATGCTTTTGGACTTGTGTAACTGCCCCAGCTGTCGTGTTAACTTTTACCCCATCAATCGAGACGAGAATATCGTCGGCCTTGATCCCGTAACGTTCAGCAGGCGAATCCTCAACGACTCTCGTTATTTGTAGGCCCTCTTCGCCGACCGTTTCGGTCATGAAAATTCCAACCCAGGACTTTGTGTTCTCAAGTTGCGCCACAACTGGATCACAATTCAGAACGATTGAAGCGAACGCCGCGGCAAGACAAACCGCTTTCAGAGAGAATTGGAGTAGGGCAACGTGGCTTCGGTGCATATCTGCCTCAGATTAGAGAACTTGGTCGCAACGATTTGGTCAGTCTTGAAATCAGTGATTGGATCAAAGGGGGCCCGGATTAAGGATGGCGTTTTAAAGAAAGATGTTATTAAGAGCTTGCGCTATTGTGTTCACATGATAGAGATTCTCGCGGCGTGTGTCTAATTCGGCTTTGCTTTCACTTTGATTTGGAAAGTATCGTCGAGACGTTTGTGGTTATTTGAAAAGCTGACGCGCAAACGAGCGTTGGCGAACGGCATGTGATTCCATGCTTGCTATGTCAGGCTTCTGTCAGGCTGGCATCTTGTCCAAAACGACCTTTACCGTCTTCCTGTTGCTTGTTCCGAAGGTATAAGACCTCGCGAAGCCATGTCGTGGACAAACGAATTTTCATGTTTGCTTGGTCTCCGGTTGCCGACGCTTGGCGAGCCAATTACATTTTTTGTAAAGACTTGATGTTACCTTCCGCGACTCTATTTTGCCGAACCGACATTCATGATCATTGGTGCAATTAAGGAATCTTCCAAAGGCGAGCGACGTGTTGCCGCCACTCCCCAGTCAGTCAAGAAACTAATCGCGCTTGGATACGACGTGGTTGTCGAATCCGGTTGTGGTGCCGAAGCCAGTTTTCCAGATTCTCAATATGAAAAATCTGGAGCGACGGTTGTCGACTCGAGCGCTGAAGTGCTCTCGCAGTCGGACATCACCATCAAGGTCACGCCGCCTGATTTGGACGAGATCAATAAGCTCAGGGAAGACTCAAGTTTAATTAGTTTCGTCTGGCCGGCTCGCAGCAGCGAACAGCTTGATTTGCTTCGGCGTCGAAAAATCAC
Organism: uncultured Pirellulaceae bacterium; assembly: GCA_964478065.1. Classification (GTDB taxonomy): domain Bacteria; phylum Planctomycetota; class Planctomycetia; order Pirellulales; family Pirellulaceae; genus Mariniblastus. The sequence continues at coordinate 6,251 of CAYZGP010000098.1, read as the reverse complement.
GACACTGGCAATGGACTGCGTGCCGCGAATTTCTCGTGCTCAAAAACTCGACGCGTTGAGTTCGATGGCCAACATCGCGGGCTACCGTGCGGTCATCGAAGCCGCCAACGAGTTCGGTAGTTTCTTTACCGGTCAAATCACTGCGGCCGGAAAAGTCCCACCCGCGAAAGTCCTCGTTATCGGAGCCGGCGTTGCGGGGCTATCTGCGATCGGAACGGCAAAGAGCCTGGGGGCAATCGTTCGAGCGTTCGATACGCGGTTGGCCGTTAAAGACCAAGTCAAAAGTATGGGAGCCGATTTCCTGGAATTGGATTTCGAAGAATCAGGCGAGGGTGCAGGCGGTTACGCGAAAACGATGAGCCCCGAATTCATCGCTGCGGAGATGGAGTTGTTTGCTGAACAAGCCAAGGAAGTCGACATCATCGTCACGACGGCTTTGATCCCCGGTAAACCGGCTCCCGAATTGATCACAACTGAAATGGTCAAATCGATGAAGCCAGGTAGCGTAATCGTAGACCTGGCGGCAGAGCAGGGCGGTAATTGCAAGCTCACCGAAGCCAATGCAAAAACGGTTGTGCATGGCGTTACGATCATTGGCTACACCGATCTTCCAAGCCGTTTGCCAACGCAGTCTTCCAATTTGTATGCCAACAATATTGTGAATCTTTTGTCTGATATGACGAAAGAAAAAGACGGCCAGTTGAAAGTGGATGTTGAGGATGAAGTCGTGCGTGGTGCTTTGGTGACGCACGATGGAGAGGTGACTTGGCCTCCGCCGAAAGTTTCGAATCCATCACCGCCTCCACAAAAAGTGGCTGCCCCAAAGGAAGAGGTCGCGCCAGAGCCACCCAACCCAGTCAAGCATTGGATTATCACTGCGGTAGTGGGCGTGCTAAGCATATTGATGCTTTGGTTGATTGGTAATTACGCACCGCCAGATTTTGTTTCACATTTGACCGTGTTTGTGTTGGCTTGTTTTGTTGGCTGGCAATTGGTTTGGAATGTCACTCCGGCGCTTCATACGCCTTTGATGAGCGTGACCAATGCGATTAGCGGAATCATTGTGATTGGTGGAATGTTGCAAATGACGACTGAATGGTACAGCCTCAGTTCGCTTCTTGCGGCGTTGGCAGTTTTAATCGCAACGATCAATGTTGCTGGCGGGTTTTTGGTGACGCACCGAATGCTTGGCATGTTTAGGAAGCAGGGTTGAATCAATGAATAGTATTTCAACTTTAGCTTGGCTCGTCGCAGCCGTTTGTTTCATCCTTAGCCTTGGTGGGCTTAGCAAGCACGAAACGGCTCGTCGTGGAAACTTGCTGGGCATTATCGGAATGGTATTGGCGATTGCCGCGGCTTTTTTAAGCGGCATATCCGGTGGCCATTTGCTTTTGGTGTTGGCATTGATTGCAGGTGGAGTTGGCGGTTCGTTTCTTGCAACTCGCGTGGAAATGAAAGGCATGCCTCAACTGGTTGCAATCCTTCATAGCTTTGTCGGACTCGCTGCGGTGTTGGTTGGTCTGAGCGTTTTCTTGTCCGAAAGTAGTCACGTCGGTGAGGTCGGGGGAACTTTGCCCGAGGGGAATGACTTGGGCGGCGCGGGAGAAGCGCTGTCCGATGCGGTGAAAATGGGCGCTCATAAGATGAAGGACAGTTCGCACTTTATCATTTCGAAAATTGAGATTTTTCTTGGCGTCTTTATCGGTGGTCTGACGTTCACTGGAAGTGTGATTGCCTGGGGGAAACTCGAAGGCAAGATCAACAGCAAGCCTTTGATGCTGCCCGCCCGTCACTTTATCAATCTGGCAATGCTGGCCGTTTGTTTGTTGTTGGGCTGGTGGTTTATCGCAACGGCATCATTTGCGGGCGCGATGACGGCTTTGATTCTTATGCTGCTCATTTCGTTTGTGTTTGGCGCACACTTAGTGATGGCGATCGGTGGAGCAGATATGCCGGTTGTGGTTTCGATGCTCAATAGTTACAGCGGCTGGGCCGCTGCGGCGACCGGGTTTATGCTGTCCAACGATTTGTTAATCATTACTGGTGCGTTGGTGGGAAGTAGTGGCGCGATTTTGAGCTACATCATGTGCCACGCGATGAATCGTTCTTTCTTAAGCGTGATTCTAGGTGGATTTGGAACAGGGACTGGCACCTCAGTTGCTGCACGGGTCGACGATGGCGATAAAACGCACACGACGACCAACGCGGAAGAAGTGGCCCAGATGCTCAAGGACGCAAAAGAAGTGATCGTTGTTCCAGGCTACGGAATGGCGGTCGCTCAAGCCCAGCATCCTATTCGCGAGATCACGGAATTGCTTCAAGAGGGCGGAACGCGAACACGGTTTGCGATTCATCCGGTCGCAGGTCGTTTGCCGGGGCACATGAATGTGTTGCTCGCCGAAGCACGTTTGCCTTACGACCTTGTTTTGGAAATGGACGAAATCAATGAAGACTTTCCTGAAACGGATGTCGTGTTAATTGTCGGTGCCAACGATATTGTGAACCCCGGCGCGTTGGATGATCCGTCGAGCCCAATCTACGGCATGCCGGTTTTGGAGGCTTGGAAGGCACGTCAAGTCATCGTGTTCAAGCGTTCGATGGGAACCGGATACTCAGGTGTAGATAATCCTTTGTTCTACAATCCAAATACGGACATGTTGCTGGGCGACGCGAAAAAGAGTTCGGACGAAATCCTGGGCGTGCTGCGTCAGTCATCGTAGTGGCGGAATTATTCGCTCAGCGAGATCATTCCGTTGGCGAGATCATTCCGTTAGCGAGATTTCAAAGATGATT
>CAYZGP010000098.1:0-3358 GCA_964478065.1 uncultured Pirellulaceae bacterium | reverse complement strand
GCGAGATCATTCCGTTAGCGAGATTTCAAAGATGATTGGAAAATGATCTGATCCGCCGAATCCACCCACATAACGATCGTGCACGTGGATGTGTTTTGAAACGAAGGCATGGTCGATTGGGAGTTGGATCGGCCAAAGTCTGGAGTCCCAAGTCGCGTGATAGCCAAACCCTTGGCGGCTATCGCGATAGTTGGTCGTATTCAAAAAGTCATCAATGAATGGCGACCACGGAACGCAATTGAAATCGCCCATAACAACGGTAGGAATGTCTTCTTTGGCCAGAATGTCGGCGACTTCGACAAACTGCTGGTTACGAAGACCGGTTCGGTAGTGATTGGTTGGCGAAAGCACATGGACGGCGGCCAGTCGAACTGACTTTGGATTTGACGACGAACCGAAGTCGACATTTGCAACGATGATTGGCACATCAGTTTCTTCTTTTGTAATCGCGAGTTGTTCGCTTTTTGAAAACGGATACTTGCTAAACATTGCGATCCCAAAACCGTGCCAACGCGGGAATCGAAGTTGGTGAGGATATTTTTCGGTCAAGCAATCCATCGGGCTGTGCCAGTTGCCAGAGTATTCAAGAATCGAAATGATATCCGGATCGGCCGATCGAATCTGATCAAGGGTAAGTTGGTGGCGAAAGTTCGTGCCAAGAACGTTAAAGGACATGATTCGGATTGTCTCGCTGCCAGCGGGCGGCTGGCTTGCAGGCCAAAAAACGGTGACCACGCCAATCATGCTCCAGCAAAGTACGGGAGTCGAAACCGTCGCCAACCACCAGCGTCGCGAAAGCAGAAAAATCGCAATCGAAATGAGCAGCGCGATCATTAAGTAGCCGCGAAAGTTGCACAGCAATTCTGCGAAATAGAAATATCGGCCTAGTAACGAAAATACAAACAGCGGAACAGGCAAAAGCGCAAGCCCTTGCATGGTTCGCTTGGCCAAAGACAGCAGCCGGTTGAAAAACGACGAAGCCAATTTAGCTGGAGCCGACTTAACTGCAGCCGACTTAACTGCAGCCGACTTGGAAGAATTCGATTCAACCGATGAATCCGAGTTGCCGCTTTCGTCTTTGTTGCCTTTGTCCTTTTCCGAATCTTTCAACGGATCGACAGCTTGGTCATCATTGCTGGAATTTGCGCCTGGTTGATTTTGAGAGTCCGGGTGATCTGACATGTAAAAGTGATTTCTATACTTCAACGAAACTAAATTTACATTCCAATCGCGATCGGTTTGATAATTCTAGTTGGTCGAAGCCATCTGCGAATCCGCTAATTTGTCGTCGCCAGTTTTGGCTTTCGCTTTATACAAATACGGATTCAACGTTGGGTCGTTGTACATTTTGAATTGACGATATGTCCGATGACGTTTGCGGCCGGCAAAGATATCATCAAGCAACTGTTGCAGCGAATTTTGCAAATCGTCCTGTTGCAACAGGCAGACGGCGATCTTTGTTCGGACGGATTCGAGGTGGTCCTCTGATACGTCTTCGCGGTCCAACTGTTCATTGAGATGATAGATGCGAAGCGCCAAAATTGATAGCCGGTCAATCGTGCAACCTGGGGTCTCAGTGTTCATTGGAGCGTCGTTAGGTACGGAAACGCCGGTTGCTGCGACTTGGGCGGAAATTTCATCATCTACTTTTTCGATCCAGTCGTTCCGTTGCTGGTTGTACTGGTCGATCGAACGCTTGACACGCGCGATCTCGGCATCGGTAACGTCGCGGCTGCGGGCGATGTCTTCTTCGTGCCAAAGCAAATAGTTGAAACTATGCTGCTGGCAAATAACGGTGAAGATATCTTCGTATTGATTGTCGACTGGGGCTTGGTGCCACCGCGCAACGGTTTCCGTTTGTAGCTCGATAATTTTTGCGACGTCGATCATGATTCAATCCTTTGATTTGATGCTCCTTAGCCGACGTGATTCTATTGATTCGACGAAGATTGTCCCATGCCGATTTCGCCCAGTATCAAACGCTTTTTATCGACGTGGTTACCGACATGGACTTCCAAAGGCAAAAGAAGTCTCTCTTTAGTCATCGCTATCACATAACGGCTCACTATTTTGGTTGGAGATATGAAGCAATTCCCGTATCATGACCTATATAGATAGGGCAGAGAATCAAACGCGAGGTTGAAGTGGCACCATTTAAACAATCAAAGCCTGTCCGATCGTTCCGAGAAATGGCAGTGCTTTTTCTGCTGCTTGTTTTTTCTGTGGCGTTGTCACAATTCATTTTTGCTTCAATGGCTAACGGCCAGAGCCAGCGGCGAAATCAGCAAAGAAGCGGAACTACTAATGGAACTGCTAACCAGTCCACAGGCTCCGCGCTTCAAACGCAGGATTCAGCACAAGGCTCCGCGACACGTACTGCTGGCGCTCAAATTGGTTCGACTCAACCCGATCAAGGTCAACAAGCTACAGATGAAAAATCGAAATTCGATTCCGAGGCAGCTTTTGGATATTTAAAAGACGTTTGTCTTATGGGGCCTCGCTACAGTGCGTCCAAAGGAATGGCCGAGCAGCAAAAGTATCTTCAGGAGCATTTTACCAAGATCGGCGGCAAGATCCTGCACCAACAGTTTCAAGCGCGCAGTCCATTCAACGGCAAGAATGTCAACCTTTACAATTTTATTGTTCAGTATCACCCTGAACGCACAAAGCGGCTTTTGATTTGCTGCCATTACGACACACGCCCATTTGCAGACTCAGATCCGCGGTCCCCTCGCGCTCGATTCATTGGTGCCAACGACGGTGGAAGCGGTGTGGCCTTGCTTTGCGAACTTGGCAAACACATGGAATCGCTGGACGGCGACTATGGCGTGGATTTTATCTTTTTCGATGGTGAAGAGTTTGTGGTCGAGAGGGCTCGAGATCAGATGTTTCTAGGTTCCACGTTTTTCTCGCAGCAATACGCAGCCGGCAATATCCCTTGGAAATATGAGTATGGCATTTTGGTCGATATGGTGGGCGACAAAGATCTGCAAATTTATCTTGAAGGAAACAGTATCGGTTACGCTGACGGATTGACGCGAAGTGTTTGGACGGTTGCCAATCAATTGGGCGTCAAAGAGTTTATTCCCGAGCAGCGGCACAAAATTCGCGATGATCACTTGCCGCTAAACGCGATCGCAAAGATTCAAACATGCGACATTATTGATTTTGATTTTCCAAATCCCCGAGCTGGGAACGTTTATTGGCATACCAAAAAGGATGTTATTGAAAACTGTTCCGCTGAGTCACTGGGCAAGGTTGGCTCGGTCGTACTAGAATGGATTCGCCAAGTGCAGGAGCTTAATAAAACGAAGGATAAATAGTGGGAGTGTTGATACTTAATTTGCCACTGGATTCT
>CAYZGP010000097.1:6489-23904 GCA_964478065.1 uncultured Pirellulaceae bacterium | reverse complement strand
GTGGGGGTGACAGGAATCGAACCTGCACTCCTTTTGGGAACTAGATCCTAAATCTAGCGCGTCTGCCAGTTCCGCCACACCCCCGAATTTTGGTTTGCCTAAGTATCCAACCATGTTTGGTTTCAACTAAGCAAGCGAATATCTTAGATCCTTCGCCGGTTCTCGAAAAGCCGAAATCTGGCGATTTGTTTCTGTTGGACAAATTTACTTAGAATTGGTTCACTGAAGGGGCTGGTGTGAGAGGAAACCGACTTGAATTGACTTGGCCAAGCCATAATTTTCAGCGATTTTTTGACAAACTGTACTGGTTCACGACCGTAGTATTCGTGCCTCCAACGTCTCGCTTTCATAACTGGTGGACTGTCTTTTCGTCCCGTCATTTTCAGGTTCGCCAACTGTCGGACAGGAATGAATGTCCAACTTACGTATTTGTCGGCAAAAACAGAAATGAATGTCCAACTTACGTAGTCCAATACACGCTGACGATTGGAGTTGTTTTTCCACTAAAGTAGAATCTTTCCTGCCGCCAGAACTGCCGTCTTTATTTTCGACGGAGGCGAGATCCTGTGCGTAGAAATATTGTTACCGAAAAGCGAATTTTGACGAAAGTTGCGGAGAATGGAATTTTCATCTTGGACTGCTGTGGCTGTGCAAACTCTCGACCAACGCCACCAATGGGTGGCAAACAAAGACGCGAAGCCACAAAGTCTTGACTTGGCGAGCTGGAAGTCGGTCGATGGAAAAAGGTACGCTTGGGCGAGGTTGTTGATTTTAGCTTTGGCAATGGTTGGCGCACAATCTGTCAACCCGCAAACGGTCGAGGGACAAGCTCCTTCCGTCGTCGAGCGGATCACGACCAAAGGTATCATCACCGAAATCAAGCCCGGCCAGATCTCGGTGAAGCATGACAACGGCTCGACGCTCGTTTACAAGATTCAAGATAAAGACGAAAAAGCCATCTCAATTGGCGGTAGGCCGATTCGCAATCCAGCCAAAATTTCGGTCGCTGGAACCATTCCGGCCAAGCTGGTTGAAAAAGGAATGATCGTTAAGTTCTCGGGGCGCACCAACATCCGCGGAAAAGCCGACGGCGAAATCGAAAAATTGACCGTGCTTTCTGGTGACGCTTCCCAAGAGCTGACCGTTGATTTTCTCGAACGCCCAGAAGGAAAAGAAGCCGGCGATGTTAATGTGATTGCGCGAGTCATCAACCTTGGCGGGAACAAACTTCAACTTCAAGTTCCAAAAAATACCTGGGCCAGAAAAGAAAGGATCATCTTTCCGCTTTCCGAAAATTGCGTTTTGGAAATCACTGACGACAGCCTTAATCGAATTCGGCCCAACGATATCGCCAAACGAATTGCGGCAATTAAGCTTAACACTGGCGACTACGTGATCAACGAAATTGATGTTTATCTGGCCGCCGACCGCACCGCAATCACGACTTCGTTTCATGAAAAACTGGAACAGGAATATAGCCATCTTTCCGATGAACCCGGCGAGCCGCGTGAACGGCGATCAGATCACTTTGTTATGTTTACCGATGTTTCGGAACGTAGCGCGGGGATCTTGCTTGCGAAACTTGAAACGATGTACGACTTGGTCAGCGGTTACTATGGCGCTCGTTCACCGATCCCAATCGAGATTTATGTGGTGCGGGATTTGAGAAAATGGCCAAACGGCCAGATCCCACCTCGTGGAATGGCAAAAATTGCAGAGCCGGCGGGAGTCACGATATCGCTGACTAATTCCAAACGGCAAACCAAAGCCGTTGTGTATTCGTGCGACAGTCATTCGGTGGTCCAGCACGAAGCCGTTCACGCTTTTTGCGCCCAAACATTCGGCTCGACGGGTCCCGTTTGGTACTCCGAGGGCATGGCGGAAATGGGACAATATTGGAAACCGGGCCAGCTCGAAGTCTCCATCGATCCGGTTGTGATTGATTACTTGACCAACGCCGAGCCAAAAAAGATGGCGGCCATTGTTGCTGCCGGACAGATCACCGGAGATTCATGGCAAGCCTACGCTTGGCGCTGGGCGTTGTGTCATTTGCTCGCCTCCAACCCAAACTATCGCAAGCGTTTTAAACAACTTGGCATCAACATCATGGCAGGGAAAAAGGACTCGTTTGAAAAAGCGTTTGGAAAAGTCGCCAATGAAATCTCATTTGAGTACGATCAGTTTGTCAAAAATTTTGGCAACGGGTACCGAGTCGATCTTTGCGCCTGGGACTGGCGAACAAGAGCTTCGAATTTGACGAGTGCCGGTAAATACAAACAAAAAGTCAAAGCGAATTTTGGCTGGAAAGGCACGAAGCTATTGGCCAAAGAAGGCGTTTCGTACGACTACCAAGCCGAAGGGTCTTGGTCGATCGACTTGACCAAGGAACAATTTACCGCTGACGGTGATCCAGAAGGCAATGGAAAGTTGATCGGTGTTTTGCTTTCCAAAGATCTAAAATTAAGCGAACCATTTGAGCTAGGACTTAAAGGTAGCTTTGTTGCCAAAAGCGATGGCCAACTATACGTGCGCTGCCGAGACGGCTGGACGAGTTTGGCAGACAACGAAGGAGCGGTTGAGCTGATTTTGGTACGCAGCAAGAAGAAGTAAGACTTTGGGTGCGTTAAAAGCACATAAAAAAACAGAGGAGTTCGGCTTTCACCAAACTCACTCTGTGCGAGTGTTTGAGACTTTCAAACTTTTTTTTCGTAGTCGAACCTACTTTTTAAGTGAGTCGCGGATCTCTGTCAGCAAGACGACTTCATCTGACGGAGGAGCGTCTTCTTCAGCTGCTTTCATCCACTTGGCTGCAATCTTCAAACCGATAAAGATTACCAATGCCAAAATAGTAAAGTCCAATACGTTTTGGACGAAGGTACCGATGTAAATCTGTGTTGGCTCGATAACCTCTTGGCCAGCAGCATTTAGTAGCGGGTCACCTGCATCTGTCAGCTTGGTTGACTCACCACCGATTGGAATTGTCCACGCAGAAAGATCCGGAACACCGGCAATTCGAGCGATCAACGGCGCGATAATGTTCTTCAAAAAGGACTGAACCATTGCGGCGACTGCTCCGCCCATGACGATGCCGACGGCCATATCGAGTAAATTGCCTTTGAAAGCAAAATCTTTAAAATCTTGAATAAAACTCATCTGAACTCCTGGAATTGGTTTTTGCTTGAATGAAAGCGTACGTTAAATAAAATCCCGCCCACACGGTTAATTGAGGTAACCGCTGTCGTCGACGAATGTTAAGCCGCGCGTAAACTAGATCAAGGACCAACACTCCTTATAATTTTGGATTCACTTGTGGATTCAAAATTGGGTGTGCTGATTTGTTAAGATGCGGGATCTGGTTCAAGCAACTAAATACTTGAGCAGTTTTATTAAAGTCTCATTTGGCAAACCAAAAACCAATTACGGAACCCATGAATCCTCGGCGAATTTGGCATTTTCACAGCCAAAATTCCTGGGATTTTGCGACAGTAGCCCTAACAATTTAACTTTTAAAATCAATTTTTTGGGCGCTTCTTAAGCGTTGCCAAGGACTTATCCAGCCAAGAAAAATAATGGGCTATCGCAACTTAAACGACTGCATAATCGATCTTCAGGCCACTGGACACTTGATTAAGATCGAAAATCCGGTCGACGCACAACTAGAAGCAGCCGAAATTCAACGTCGAGTCTATCTTTCCGGAGGGCCGGCTCTATTGTTCACCAATGTGACGGGCTGCCAGTTCCCAATGGCGTCCAACTTGTTCGGCACGCTTGAACGAGCACGTTTTATTTTTCGCGACACGTTTGAAAATGTTCAGCGCGCCATTCAGCTAAAAGTCGATCCGTCTGAAGCGATGAAAAAGCCGCTCAAGTACTGGCGGGCTCCCATGATCGCTTGGCAGATGCGCCCAAAGTTCGTTCGCTCGGGTCCGGTCATTAAAAACGAAACTTCGCTGACTGCCCTGCCCCAATTAAAATCCTGGCCAGACGACGGCGGCGCGTTTGTCACGCTCCCACAAGTCTATTCCGAAGACGTTCGCGCGCCCGGATTGAACAAATCGAATATGGGCATGTACCGCGTTCAGATTTCTGGAAACGAATATCAACCAGATCGCGAAGTTGGACTGCATTATCAAATTCACCGCGGCATTGGCGTGCATCATCGCGCCGCAATCGATGCAGGACAACCGTTTCGTGTAAATGTATTTGTCGGTGGCAATCCAGCGATGACAGTTGCTGCTGTGATGCCGCTACCAGAAGGCATGTCCGAGTTAACATTTGCCGGAGCACTTGCCGGACACCGCATTCAGATGATTCGGCAATCGTCAGCGGCTTCGATTTATTCGCAAGCCGACTTTTGCCTATCGGGAACCATCGACCCAAATCGTCAATTGCCAGAAGGGCCATTCGGAGACCATTTAGGTTACTACAGTCTCAAACACAATTTTCCCGTATTGAATATTGACAAAGTTTATCATCGCGATGGGGCGATTTGGCCGTTCACCGTCGTGGGCCGTCCGCCTCAGGAAGATACCGTTTTCGGCGAACTGATTCACGAGCTTACCAGTCCGGTGATCCCTACCGTTTTGCCGGGCATCAAAGCTGTCAATGCGGTTGATGCGTCCGGCGTTCATCCACTTTTGCTCGCGATTGGAAGTGAGCGATACGTCCCCTATCAACCCACGACCCAGCCACAGGAGTTGCTTACACAAGCCAACGCGGTTCTCGGACAGGGACAAATGTCGTTGGCAAAATATCTTTGGATCATCGACGAGGCATGTGACACCAGTTTAAACGTAAACGACATTGAAACTTTTTTCGTGCGGATGTTGGAGCGAGTCGACTGGACACGCGATTTACATTTCCAAACAAAAACCACCATCGATACGCTGGACTATTCGGGCCAAGGATTCAACCAAGGCTCAAAGCTCGTTGTTGCAGCAGCCGGACCAGCGATCCGAAAACTCCCCACGGCAGTCTCATCTGAATTGAGCCTGCCAAATCGTTTCGATGAACCGCGTATTTGTATACCTGGAATTTTGGCAATCAAAGGACCGCGATGTTCCGCTAACGGCTCACCCGATCAAGCGGTCAAAGAATTTTGCAATTCAATTCCACTTGAAAGTTCACTCAATCAATTTCCATTGGTCGTGATTGTTGACGATAGCGAATTTACTGCGCGAACGTTAAATAATTTTCTTTGGGCTGTTTTCACGCGAAGCAATCCTGCTACCGATGTTGAAGGCGTTGGGTCGTACGTCGAATCAAAGCACTGGGGCTGTCGTGGAAGCTTGGTCATCGACTGTCGAATCAAACCACATCACGCGCCGCCATTGATTGAAGATCCAGAGATTTCAAAACGTGTTGACGCACTTGCCGCCCAAGGTGGTGAGCTGGGCAAGTATTTGTAGCAATCGCTAGGTAGTGGAGCATGACGTCCATTCATCTCGTTCCCATTTCCAATTCAAACATCAAGAATAAGTCAGCAACATGGCATACAAGTCATGCAACCCACCAAGCCTAGGTGCTAGTTGGGAGCGTCTTTGGTTGTGTCCTTGGCTTCTTTCGCGATCCGTCGATTTTCCGAACCGATAAATATCGCCAACCCCACCCAAGCCAATGCAACGGGAATTAAAATCCAGGAAAGCGTCGTCATTGCGAGGCCCAATGTTTCGCGCGCTCCGCTATAGACTTTACCCACTCCAAAGTCACCGCCGCGACGGACAATCGTGTCGATAAAACTTTTGGCTTTGTATCGATCTTCGCGACTAACGGCTGTGAACAAAACTTCTCGCGATGGATTACAAATTCCGTATTCCGCAGCACGACCTAAAACCGAAACCACTGCCAACACTTCGATGGTCGGAGAAATCGCCAACGCGCTGATCCCGATCACGTAGGCAAAGGGTAACATCGCCAACGTCCACCCCAAGCCAATGTTTTTCATCAACCAGCCAACGATCACAAACTGAAACAACAACGTCACTGTCGAAACAGAAAAATTAACATTGGCGAAGTACCTAGTGCTCGCAGCTTTTGACGCAGCCGTTTGCAGCACCTCACGAGCCTCAGCCAATTCCGTTTCGTTCAACAGACCAGCGTTTTCGATTTTCGATTCATCAAACTCGACGTCGCTAAACGTGGCTTTGACAATTTCGGCTTGTTGAAAATAGACCATCGTGCTGCAGGTCGCCATGAAAAGGCCGAACATGCAGATCGCGAACAAATATCGTGATTCAAACACGGCGGTGAATCCGGCAAATGGATTGCCACCCGTTGCTTTTCCGCTTCTGGATGCATATTGATTTGATCCCGCTAAACGCTTGAAAGATTTTTCCATTGAGAAGTAGACGAACATCGAAATGATCAACAGGCCAGCAGGAAGCAGTAACAACCTTGATATGCCAATCGGTTCCACCAGTCGAGCGGCGACTTGCGAGCCGACCAATCCGCCGATCGTTCCACCGCCCGCCATCACGCCAAATATTCGTCGGCCTTGCTCGGTTGAAAGCATATCGCTTGCAACGCTCCAGAAAAACGATACGACAAATAATCCGTAGACACTGATCCAAACAAAGAACGCGCATCCGACCCAGATTTGGCTGGACTCGGGCAAGCCTTCCATCGCTGCCCAAAAAAGAATCAAGCAAACGACAAAGAATGAATAGATGCAAGGGACGAGCGTTTTCCGGTGAAACTTTCCCACCAACATTGAGTAAATCGGAATGGCGATCAACATGACACCAAACGTTGCACCAAACAGCCACGACAGGGTTTCGCTTCCGTAAGCCGACCCGATCTGTTCCCGAATCGGTCGCAAGATGAAATAGCCAAACAGGATTAAGAAAAACCAAACCGCGCCATGGCGCAATATCGAACGTTCGTTGTCCGTCATGTCGCCAACAAAACGTTGTTCAAATTTAAGAAGCATATTGGCCTGGTTGAACGGACAGGTTTTGACAGTCGGAAAAGAGTTCCCGTTATATAGTCGGGGTGTCTTTCACGAAAGTGGAAACGATTTATTGAGCCGATGTGAAGGTGCAGGAGCGTTGAAATGCGGGAGAGCGACGGACAAGAAAGAATGTCCATCCTACGCGTTACTTGAGCTGCTGGGCTACTTGCCCTGATTCGTTAGAGCCTTGGGTTGTCGGGACTCGTATTGGGATACTGGAATCCAAGTCAAGCTTGCCCAATGACCGGTATCGTTTGCTTGAACTGGGCCTTCATTCGAACGCCCGTTGAGCACGATATCAGTTGCCTTCTTTTTCAAGCGTTCGACATGCTCAGGATGCTTTGCGACAAGATTACTCTCTTCGCCAGCATCATTTTGCAAGTCGTACAGCTCCAGTTTTTCCTTTTTAAAAGGCATGATCAATTTCCAATTCCCTTCAGTGATCGCAAACCGTCCAGCGACTCCATGGTTGATCAATGGCGCTCGGTCGTAATCAAATTTTGGATCGGATAGAACTTTGGCAAAGCTCTGACTGTCTTCTGCAGAATCCACTGGAAGCGGTTTCCCAACCACTTCTGCTAATGTCGCCAACAAGTCGACTTGACCAACAAGCTTCGTCCATTGACGTCCGGGTTTTTTGATACCGCCAGGCCAACGAATAAAAAACGGAACCCGATGGCCGCCTTCGTAGATATCGCGTTTGCCACCTCGGTAAATATGATTGCTGTGGTGACCGAATTCTTCGACTCGTTGCTTCCATGATTTTTCCGGGCCATTGTCGCTGGTGAAAATAACCATCGTCGACTCATCCAAACCCGACGTTTTTAAGAAATCCAGAATGCGACCGACATGGTGGTCTGTCTCAATCACAAATTCACCGTAGCCACCACATTCGCCTTTGCCCCAAAATTCAGGCAGCGGGCAAACTGGATAGTGCGGCGAGGTGTAAGGCAGGTAAAGAAAAAACGGTTTGCCGTCTTTGGCATCGGCAGACTTCGACTCCATCCACTCGATCGCTTTGCTGGTGAACCGCGTCAAGCACTTGTTGTCGATGAAGTCGGGCGCGACTTCCATGCCTTTTTTCTTAAGCACCTTTTTTGTTTCTTCGGGAGTTGATTGGTACGGCGGGCGGATGCGGTAATCCATATGCCGTTCGTTCTTTTTCTTTGCCGTAAAAAGAGTCGGAGGAACTTTCGCATGTCGACCCTCGAACCAAGCCAACACGCCGTAGTTGAGCGAAGCCGGAATGCCGTAAAAATAATCGAACCCTTTATCCAATGGCATGTCTACAACGGGCTTTGTCCAGTCGCGCGTTTTTGGCGTGCCAGGAAAATCCATCCCTAGATGCCACTTACCCACCATCGCCGTGTTGTATCCGTTGTCTCGCAGGTACGATGCCATTGTCAGGCGATCATCAGTGATCAAGCACTTATGTTCCGCTCCTAAAACACCCCTTTTCAGCTTTGTCCGCCAGCAATACCGACCGGTCAACAATCCATATCGAGACGGTGAACATACGGTGTCGGCACTGTGCCCGTTGGTGAAACTGATGCCTTCCTTAGCCAGCCGATCAAGGTTCGGTGTTTGCAATTTGGCACCGTCATTCAAACAGCTCGCATCTCCAAACCCTTGATCGTCGGTGTAAATGACGATGATGTTTGGCTTGTCGGTCGCCGCTGCACAAATAGCAGACGGAAGCTGGATCGAAGAAAAGCAAAACGCCCAAACGATCAGTACTATTGGACAATGGTTTGAGAAAAAGCAACGTTTGTTTTGAGTCAGCATGAGTTGATCCGTTTATTTTCCAAAGTTTACTCTGCAAGAATAAACGATCGGCATTGAAAAGGCCACAATTCGCTTGGCTGACAACAGCAACAACCTACCAACGAGGGAGCGACCGGCCAAACGGAAGAAGCCGCGGAGTAAAGAAATGAGCTGGCAGCTTTGTCGTACTGTAACGGGGCGGCTTGAAGAGCGGCTCAATAAATAATCCGCCATACAATATGCTGTTGCGAATGGCACCGTTTGAAAAATAAGCCGCCAACAATCACTGGTACGTTGAAATTCTACCCCACGCCACGCGCGCGGTAGGTTTTGAGTTGGGTACAGTTTTTGTGGCCGTTAAACGTAAAACTACGGTTGCAGGAGCGAACATTTCAATTTCATCTGCGCAGTCCATCAAGTGCCAAACTTCAGATGAAATCCTGAACATCGTCAACGCCTGCTTTCTGTGCGAAGACATACGATTCCGCTGAGCCCAAATGTAATTCAATGTGCAGTATTGATCCTTGCCGCATCATTACATCCACAAACTCTTTGTGGCGGCGATTTTCGCGCGCGTTTGATGTATAGTTTTGATTCGCAAATGTTCCGTGCTTAAAAAAACATTCTTGAAAAAAGATAATGGGGTGCTCAATTGAATCTTGCCAAACCAAACCTGAAACTTAATTCTGCTTGGACTTTAACACTCGGCCTGATTCTGGCATTTTCAGGACTCGGGATCCTGACTCCCGAGGCAGCGGCGCAAACCGCAGCCAATGCCACTGACTGGCCTCGGTTCCTGGGCGCCGACGGATCTGCTTCGGTGTCCGAAGTCAACGTGCCACTGGAATGGTCCTCTGACAAAAACTTGAAATGGAAAGCTGAGTTGCCCGGTCCCGGTTCTTCCTCGCCAATCGTTTTGGGCAACCGCATATTTTTGACTTGCTACACCGGGTATGGTGACAAGCCGTTTAAGGATTTGAAGACGGCCGATAAAACCGCCGGTGACATCAAGGAACTAGTCCGACACTTGATCTGCTTTGATCGAGAGACCGGTGACGTCGTGTGGCAAAAATCGGTTGACAACAGCACCGTCAAAAACGAAGACCCTTACAAAAGCTATATCACTTATCACGGATACGCGACCAACACGCCGATTACCGATGGCGATTCTGTGTTTGCTTTTTTTGGCAAAGCCGGAGTGATCAAATTTGACATGGACGGCAACGAGCAATGGCGCAAGACTTTCGAAGGCGAGCCGAACAAGACACGGTGGGGCTCAGCATCAAGCCTGATTTTCCACGGCGACCAATTGGTCGTTAATGCGATCGACGAGTGCGGCAAAATTCTTTCGATGAATAAGACTGATGGAAACATCAAATGGGAATTCGAAACCGGTTCACGAATGGCTTATTCGATTCCCGGATTGGTCAAAACCAAAGACGGAAAAACGGAAATGGTCGTGGCCGTTCCGGAAAAAGTTTTCGGAATCGATGCAGACACAGGACAACAAAAGTGGTTTTGCAAGACAACACTCGAACATGAAGTCAATGCGTCTGTCATGGTTCAGGACGATGTGGCGTTTATCTACGGAGGGTTTCGGGCGGTCGGCAGTCTTGCCGTTCGTGTTGGTGGCAGTGGCGATGTGACTGAATCGCATGTGCTATGGGAATCGAAAGACTCTTCCTATGTGTCGACTCCTGTTATGAAAGACGATCACATTTACTGGGTCGACAAAAGCGGCATTGCCTATTGTGTAGATGCCAAAACGGGCGAACGAAAATACCGAAGCCGTATTCCTGGATTTAGAACCAGCCGTGGCATCAAGATGTTTGGGTCGCTGGTCCTGGCCGGTGATAAAATTATTACAAGCAGTCGAAATGCCGGAACGTTTGTCTGGGAAACCAACCCTGACAAATTTACTTTTGTAGGTAACAACAAATTCGACGGCGACGACTCGAGTTTTAACGGAACACCAGCGATCAGCGGCGAACAGTTGTTCATTCGTAGCAACAAATTTCTGTATTGCATCTCGAAGTAGAGATCCGAGAGACCTCCAACCCAACATTTCCCCAAATCTTCTACGTAAAGCTGATGTAACTGGCATCATGACAGTTGCTGAGGGGAAGGCTTGGGGTTTCTCCATTTTATTTATGAATCGGCACTTGCCAAAGCAGCCAGGGAGGGCAAAAACGTGTTCGTCAAAATCGGCGGGCCGCTGGGCAATATTGGTTTTTTCCAACCGGCAAAGTCGAAGGTATTGAGCATTTCATCACGATGCTAAAAAAGTCTCGCAAGAAACTTACGGATGAAGATTTAATGATGCTCCGCAAGTCATTGAGAGATCTTGTGCCGTTTCCAAATCGCGATTTTTTCGTTTCGCTAGCGAACCAATTCCATAAAGCCGCGTAAAATCCTTTTCTTTACGCCCCAACTGGTCTTTCTGATCTGGCCTCAAGGGCGGAGAAAATTTAGTCTTCGGAAGCTTTCACGCTTCAATCAAAGAACTGTTTGTCAAAGGGAGTTGATAATGGTTTCGATCAAAAATGTACTGGCTGGTTTTTTATTCTGCGTTGCTGCAACGCAAACGATAGGCATAGCAGCTCAAGATTTCGAGCGGGACCCGAATTTCAAAGTCGCAATCAGTCAATCCATTGGCCTGGGAGGATTCACGACTACCACCCAATTCATGCTCGTGGATGAATCTGGTTTTCGATACGACACAATGACTTTGCTGGCCAATAAATCCGTCAAACAGTCGCTTAACCTTTCAGATGAGCAAAAGGACTTGATCGGTGAAAGTTGGCTGGAAGCAAAGGAGGAAATGGAAGCCAAACTACTAGGTGCGATCACATCCGACACAAAGAGAGACGAAGTCGAATCCATATTTCTTGCCCACCAAGCGCAAGTGCTTTCGCTGATGAATGAAGATCAAGCTGAACGATTCGAAGCAATGAAGGCCGGACTTGCACTCGACAGCGTTGGGGTCGCAAAGTTCCTGAGTACAAAACGTGCTCGCAAAGAATTTGGACTTACCGATGCACAAGTGGAAAAAATCAACAAGCAGGGAGCTGAATTCGAAAAGCACCTGAAGCTTGAGTTGCGTGAATTGATTCGCCAGTCAAACCAAGCGTTGATTGGAAAACTTTCGGATGAACAGCAACAGGCTTTGAATAAACTGCTTGACGAAAAACAATTCAACGACCTTTTAAATTCAAGTTTATTTGTCTCGCACAAACTGGCGACGTCAGACTCGCCTTATTTGAACGTCTCAAGGAACCACACCGAGCTGTTTGTCGCATGCCTTACTCGGAAAAATCGCGAGCAAGCAAAAATAACCGATTCTCAATACGACAAAATGCGCGAACTACGCCGCGATGCAAAAAAACTGACAGGCTCAGAATTCGAAACGCGATTGAATGCAATCCTGTCCACCGACCAAATTGACGTATTAGCAATCGCTGGCATTGTGAAGCAAATCAAAAAACACGGATCCGTAAATTCGATCAGCAATGGAATTCTCGCCAATGAGCTTGAGTTAAGCGACGAGGAACGCGAGCGTTTATTTGCGTTTGGTAACGAGCTTCAAGAAGATCTAAAAAACAATGCGAGAATCGCCAAGAAACAATTGGTTAGAGAAACGTTTGAATGTCTTTCGGATTCCCATATCAGCCAACTGAGTGAAATTGTTGAATCGGCCGATCCGCTTACGTCTGTCACCAACACGATCAAATGATCTCGAAATCCGAATTGAAGTGACGCCTAATTTGAGCCCGAAGCATTTGACTCATTTGCGGTCGTCGAATTTGAAATTAGCTCACGCACGCGTTCGATCTCCAATAACACGTTGTCGCGAACAGGTACATCTTTAATTCGTGTTGCGATATCGGCTAGCCAATCGGCAAGCTGTGTGGCGTCCTCTTTTTTGCCTGCATTAGAATATGCTGCAATCGAAGCGATCGCCTTTTTGAAAGATCTTTCTCCAAACGGATATTCGGAAAGTGATTCAAAAAACAATTGAACATCAGTGCGAGAACTATCGGGGTTTTCTTCAATTCGCTCAATCAACGTAAGCAATTCAAATTCCCGGATTCGAAGCCCTTCCCGAAAAACCTCGGATACTGTTTTGCTCGATTGACTCGGGTGTTGCTCGTAAGTAGCGAGGACATTGTCAACAAAGAGCTTAAACTCCCCCGACTCCACATCTATGTCTCCGAGTTTTTCACTTTCTTGATCTCGAATGGCCAGCACCATATCTGCGTAATGGGACGCACTGCTGAGATCATCCAGGATTTTATCAGCGCGATTTTGGAATTCGGTTTCCACTTCTTCAAGCTTGGCCAAACTTGGCGTTTTGAGAATGTCAAAGGCGGGAATCGCAGCCAACGCAAAGTTGGCTCTGGCTACCACTGTTTCATTTGGATCGTTGAGGTGATTTTCGGCAAACTCGATCATTTGAGATCTTGTATGTTTGAATCCCAATTTGAACTCGCTGTTTTGCCAATCGGATTTGCTTAGCGCGTGCAGTAGAGTCAAGGTCGCATAAACGCGTTGGGATTCCGTGACATCGAGTTCCAATACCCGTCTAGCCAAATCGGCTCGCTCTTTATGAAGTTGAGTATAGGCGGCCGATCGTTTTTTCGGGTCCTCCGACTCCAACTCCATCAACTTGTCAATGATCTCAAATAGCGAGCCGGATTCCACAATCTGATTCACTGAAACTGAATCACCTTCATCGGATTGAGCAGAGCTGGTCGTTGTGTCTTTCTTTGCTTCGATTCTCTCTTGATTTTTTGATGACACTTTTGCGATATAAAAAATCAAAGCACCAAGCGCGACAGTCAAAACTGCGCCAATCAAATAACGCTTGTATTTAACGAACATGAACTTGGCACGGCCATATTTTCGTTTGTGATTGCTTTTTGAATTGTTGATGGGGCACCAAAAAATTGACACGTTCACTAAAAGCTAGACTACTTCATTTCCCAATAAGTTCAAATTCTCAAAAATTCGAAAATCCACATTATTAAGTGGCTGTTGCTCGGGGGGGTGCAAAACCAGCCCCCACTTTTTGCACTCCCTAACAAGCGTGTTGCCGTATTTCATTTTGAAGCAATTATTGCGGTAAGGCGATGCCGACAAAGTGTCCAGCATTTCTCGGCTTTCTCGAAATACATCGCGAACCAAGTGAAAACGTCATGTTTCTCATTCCATTGTATGGTTACGTTTCCGTCAACTAATGTCACGCCATAATGCGGGAGTGCCAAAACGCTGCGGTTTTCACTTGTGTTCACCCAGCCCATTGGACAAATCTCCGGGATGCGCTGAACTCTACATTCAGCTTGATCCTCTGATCCCCAACAAACCTTCTTCTACTTTTTCCATACAAAATTCAAGGAAATCTCACCATGGCCGTTGCTAAGTATCTTACCGAATTCATCGGGACTTTTTTTCTTGTTCTGACCATCGGACTCGTCGTTACTCAAACAGGTGATCAAGGTGCAATAGTCAATGCACTGGCAATCGGTTCTGCCCTCATGATCATGGTTTACATGGGCGGTCACGTTTCTGGTGGACACTATAATCCAGCCGTTACACTTGCTGCCACCATGCGAGGAGCTTGTAAAATTGCTGATGTGATTCCGTACTGGATTGCTCAAGTTGGTGGTGCGATTGCCGCCGCGGTCGTCGTTAGCATCATCGTTCCCGCGGGAGTCGCGGACGCTGCTGCCAGCGCAACCGCTGATGCCGTCGCTGCAACACCTAACTTTTTTGGCCCAGCCCCAGGCGAAGGCCACTCGGTAACTTCACCTGGCCCATGGTTGGTTGAAATTTTATTCACATTCGCGTTGGCGTTGGTCGTCTTGCAAACTGCGACTTCGTCAGGCACTTCAGGCAATTCGTTTTACGGGCTGGCGATTGGATTCACTGTGGTGGTTGGAGCCTATGCAGGTGGCGGCATCTCCGGTGGTGCATTCAACCCGGCAGTAGGTATTGGCCCCAACTTGATCAAAGGAACGATGGGCGGAGACCCGTCAGCGATGGGCAACTTTCTGCTTCACATTGCCGGTCCGATGGCAGGTGGTGCCTTAGCCGCAATTGTATTCAAGTTACAAGAGGCATATGTAGTAAGCCAAAAAGAAAACGAGTAATTCGTTTTTCCTTTCGTACAGAACAACCGAGCGAAGTCCAAATTGGGCTTCGCTTTTTTTGCTTACCAACCTAATCGCACTGGACGAAGGCATCACTTAGACCGATCATGAACGCATGATTGCAAAAATTTACTTAGCCGTAACAGCCTTGGTCTATTTCGCGCTGGCCATTTGGTGCACCGTTTCGCCAGCGGCGACTTCTCAAAAAGTCGGATTCCAACTCAAAGAAGGATCAGGCCAATCCGAATTCATGACGGTATTCGGTGGATTGGAATTTGGCCTCGCATTGATTTTGCTTTGCTCGATTTTCCGCGCTCAAACGGTGACGTACGGCCTAATCGCGTGCGTGTTGATTCACGGATCACTGGTGCTATTCCGCACGATCAGCCTCTTTAGTTTTAGTGGGATCGAGCCAATGACTTACAAACTGGCAACGGGCGAATGGGTCATTTTCATACTCGGGCTTGTCATCCTCTGGCTTAATCGTGCACCGTCAGCGACTGGATAATGTTCGTCGGCAAACGCGCCAGCGACACACGAGTTATTTAAGATTCAATTGCCAGCTCACGCCAAATTTATCGCTGACCCAACCGAATTTTTGACTGAAGCCGTAGTTGTTGATCGGCATCATGACTTTGCCACCATCGGCAAGTTTGTCGAATCTCTCTTTAAGCTGCTCCGCGTTTTCGCAATCAACAAAAAATGAAAACGATGGCGTAAAATCGAAATCATGTACGGCCGGACTATCGATGCACTTGACTCGTTGACCGGCAATGACAATCTCGGCAAGCTGGATGGTGCCTTCTTTTCCGGATTCACCTGCTTTGTACTTATTCATGCTTTCAATTTGCACGTCACCGAAAACGTCTTTGTAGTGGTTGATCGCCTCTTCGGCCCGTCCGATAAACATCAAGAACGGTGTAACTCGGGGGCGTGTGCTCTCGTCGGACTTGGTCATCGATCCGGTCATGTAAGTCTCCCATTCCTTTTTGTCGTTAAACATTTGTGATTGCACGGCGATTTCTGTCGCCGATTTGAATTCGTAAACGTCACGAAAGCGACGTGTAATTTTCGGATCATTCCAGTCTGGCCCTTCGGCGTTGAGGGTAAGTTTCTTGCCAGTCGCATCAACCTCTCCCTCGTATTTCCAAGTGTAAGAAGCAACCGAATCAATCCAGGTTCCGACAAACCGCTTCTTCTCCACATCATAGCCAAGCGTTTGCACGGCTTGAAAAGAAGTCCCGTCAATCTCGCCATCAAACTTGTTAACGACCCACTGCTTTCCAACCGATGCAGACTTCATGGATCCTTTTTGCGTCTTGGCTGGACTTCCGTCTTGCTTCGGAACATTGGTGACAGACTGCCAACTGCCTTCAAATTGCTTCAACCACTCAAATCCCGATTTCGCTTTTGCCGTTTCAGAATTAGCTTTCTCGTTTTCGGTTTGCGATTCTTGTGCAAAACAACATTTTGAAAATTGAAATTGCGGGAAACAAAACACGACTAATAAAAAGAAAATAAATGATCGTAAAACCGCGCTCATGCCTGCCCCTTGTCTGTAATCTCGTTCACCATTGTTTTGATTGTCGATGTTAAGTATGACTTCGATTTAGCAATGACTGCAACCCAAACAAGCGATTATGGTAACCACTTTTTACACCAACCTAGTCGGATGCTTATTTTGACGATCAAATTTCTTGTTCAAAAGACGATATTCAAACGCAATGAATCGATCATATACCTTTGCTAGTCGTAACTCATTGTGAAGTATGTTATTCGGTTGTGTCGTTGTACAATGGATCGAATACAAGGATGCGCCGACTGCAACCGCTCTTAAAAGCACGGTTGCACCCGAAGCGGGAAATTAAAACCGTCATCAATAGAACGGAAAACGGATTGCGATTTTTTTTGACAAGTGGAACCGCATTCTTTGCTGGCGCGTTGTCCCTGGTATCGCAGATCATTGGTTTGCGGATCGTATCACGGGAGCTTTCGGCTTCCGAGCTAACGGTGGCCTCGGTGCTTGTTTGTGCGTTGTGTGGATTGTCGCTTGGCGCACTGATTACCGGGCGAATTGCGGATCGCAAACGTTTTAAACAACCGACCGATGAAGCGGGTTCTAAACAGAACAAACGTGGTGCATTGGCTCGCGGCACGTTTATGCTCGGCAATATTTTGCTTGCGCTGGCTTCGATTGCCGTTCTATTGTTGGCTCTAGTGGGTAGTGGATTGGCAGGGTGGTTGGCGAGTAGTAACGGAGAAACGCTACAGGTTCTTTTCTTTTTGCTGGTAACCGTTTTCCCCATCAACATTTTGTTGGGCGGGATCGTGCCGGTGTTGACCAAGGCGATGGTGGTCAAGGCAGTCGACGACGTGCAATCGGCTTTTGGCTGGGTTTACGCCTGGGAGACTTTTGGCGCAGCCGTTGGAGCGTGGGTTGTCGTTTTCGTAGCCGTGCCGTCTCTTGGAGCCAGGAACTCATTGTTGATTACGGCGGCCATTGTTCTGGTTTGGACAGCCTTGGGTCTACTGCTGGGAAAAAGCCCAACTGAA
>CAYZGP010000097.1:0-6389 GCA_964478065.1 uncultured Pirellulaceae bacterium | reverse complement strand
CACGTTCCAGTTCCGCTGGCTATTACTATTCGCAGCATTGGCCAGCAGCTCCGCCAGTTTGGGGATGGAGTTGGTATGGCAACGGTACTTCGCTGTTGTGTTCGGCTCCGATTCTCACAGCTATGCCGTGGTGGCAACCGTGTTTTTGGTTGGGAACTCAATCGGTGCGTTACTCGCATCCCACATATTTCGCGTTCGTCGTGCCAGTAGGCAACTCTACCAGTGGCAACTTTTGCTGGTCGCCGGAGCAATTCTTGTTTCGGTTTGGTCGCTTGGGGTTTGGTTTCGGCTGGAGACGCTGCAATGGGTCCTGGGCTGGCTAAGTCAGTCTCCACTGTCAGGGCGTTTGGCGATGGCGGTTGCAGTTTTACTTTTACCCGCAATCGTGATCGGTACCGCGTTGCCGGTGTTGGTCAAAATTTGGTCCACCGAGCAAGCTTCACTGGGAACGCAGGCGGGACAAATTTATGGGTGCGTGATTGTAGGCAATGTGGTTGGCATTTTGGTTTGTGCCTGTTGGTTGATTCCTGCCTTTGGTCTGCAAGTGACCGCGATTTGCCTGGCGTCAACCTGTGCCGTAGCCAGTGTCGGACTTTACTTTTTGGCAGGCTTTCAATCTCGCACAAAACGATCCTTTGGAAGTGTTCTTCTGTCAACAGGATACTGGGGCGGCGTCGCTGGCGTGATTGGTTTGGCGGTTTTAATTTTTAACTCGCCGATAAGACCGGGGCTTTCTGATTCTGGCGATTGGATCGTTGACCACTATGTCGAACGCGCAACACATACGGTGGCAGTTTTACATGCTGCTGATTTGCCATCCAATAAACGACTAGTGGTCGATGGGGTCACGATTGGCGAAAGCGGCGGGGGCGTCGATGAAAAGCAACAAGTGTTGGCCCATTTGCCTTTTATGATCGGTGATGCGAAACGGCCAAACGTTTTGACAATTGGTCTGGGGACTGGCATCTTGGCGGGCGAATTGGCAGCCAATGACCAAGTGGAATCCTTGACCTGTGTTGAGCTGTCGTCGGCAGTAATTGAAGCTTCAGAATGGTTTGCAAAAGAAAATCGTGAAGTGCTTAGCCGACCAAAGTTTCAACTTGTTCACGGCGACGGTGTTCGTTACTTAAGAACGGCCGCTACTGAATTTGACGTCATCGTTTCTGATGGAAAATCGAGGCCTGGCGCGGCGACGAACCTACCGTTTTTCTCGGAGGAATACTATCGAATTTGCGCCGAGGCACTTTCCCAGCGTGGCGTGTTTGTGCAGTGGGTTTCGTTGAGCTGCGATCAGCGTGAGATGGAAACGATCCTAAAGACGTTTTGCGGAAATTTCCCATATGGCCACGTTGCAGTCGCTGCGCCGGATTCGGTTTACCTAGTTGGGTCACGTTCCCCCATTTCGTTTCACCCGACGTTGATCGAAAACTACTTACAGAGTCCGTCAACAGAAACGCTTAAGTCATACCGCTGGGCCCATGCTGATGATGTGTTGACGATGTATTGGTTGGACCAAACTGTAATTCAAAATGCATTTGCTGACGTGCCATCCAATACTTTTGATCGACCGGTGCTAGAGAATTTTGCATGGTCTTCGCACGGATATTCGTTATCGCGAAAGCAAACTCAACTTCCAATGATCCAGCGACTGATGGAAGAAGATGAACGGTCGATGCTCAATGGCTTACCGCTGGCTGAATCGGAATTAAAAGAGACGGCAAACTTGATCACGACCGGTCGACAGGCGACAGCCGAATTGATGACGGCAGAAATGATCCTGTTCGCTAACGAAAAAGACTGGCTGGACCGAGCGACCGTTCATTTCAAAAAAGCGCTTCAGTTGTTACCTCAGATGAATCAACAACTGCAAGTCGTCAAAAATTTTCGTGTCCTGGCTAATCAAGGCAAGATCACTAGAGATATCAGCACCGAGTTTTCGGCGCTGCTGAATATTTCGGAGCTGAAAGGGACGACTGCCAGTGACGAGTATCGGTTGGGAGAAATATTGACGGATCAAAATCGAGGTGATCTGGCGCTTCAGTATTTTTACCGCGCTGTCACGCTCTCGGATCGACATCCTCGCTACCTGATTGGTTTCGGACAAGCGTTACTGTTACAGCAAAGAGACTCAACAGCGCTTGGTCAATTTGAACAAGCGATCACGACTCTTGAGGCAGCCGATGAAGACTCGAATTTCCCTGATGAATTGAAGCCGCGTGCCGAATTTTTGAAAGGAATCGCTTTGATAAAGCTTAGAAAGACCGCGGCGGGCCAAAAAATTGTCATCGACATTCTGAAAGAACATCCAGAATTTAGAGAGATCTATATTCGATATATCAAATAGAAAGTCGCTGCCCAGTATTCGCCTCACAGGCGCTTGAGCCGCCGTAAGCAAAACTCGTCAAGAGTTATGGGGACTTGAGTTTGGCGTTACCCTGATTCAAAAGGCAGCCAATCGCCCCACTCTTCCTTGCGGCCTTCTTTGTGCCAAATGGTCTCCATAAATTCATGATGCCCTAATCGAGTAACGCCTTGCTCAAGCGAACCGACCAACGCCCACTTATCGCTATTTTTTGAAAAGGTCGTGGAAAACCAAAGTCCTGGAAGCGCCTTACTTTTAATGACTCCGTTTTCGTCAGGCACAATTGTTTCAAAGCCCTTACCGTCATGCCGATTCCAATGGCATGTTTGATTCTCGTCAGCAAAGACCGCAACGTATTCCGTCACGCCAAACCGCGCAAAGGCCTCCTTGCGTGTCTCATACTCAGGCAACTCATCTGCGTCAAAAACATCCAAGACAAAATTCGGCGGCCCCTTAAAAGCATGTTCGATTGGCTCGCATTGCGCGAGACGTCCATGATTTACCATCGCGACGACACCGGGTACAAACCGCGTTTCGTCGTCCAACTCAACAGGCACATGCAGGCAAACATAAATGCCTGGTGTCGAGTGACGATAACGGTTAATGCAAAAAGACAGATCCGTAAGCAGGACTGATTTTGAAATACTTAATTCTGGCATAGTTTGTCCTTTCCGGTTGCTTAACTTAGGTGGCAGATGCTAACGCTTGCGTCCGACAACGACCGATTGTATCCCGCTCCATTCCGGTTTGATCTCCACGATGTCAAAAAAACGACCCCACGTCCTCTCTAAGTATTCATTGGAATGAAAAACCAATGCGCGATAGGGCCCGACGTTGCGAAACCGGAACACTTTGTGGCCGTTGGGAATATCGCCTTTCATCGCCTCGTTGGTTTCAGGAAAATTCTTCTGAAGCCGATCGAGCAAGTGATGTTCTGTGCCACTTTCATATGCGTTCTGCAAAATCTTCCAGGTGTCTTCGTTGTGAACAGATAGGTAAACGAGTCCAGTTGGTTTTAAGATCCGGTGTATCTCAGCCAACCAAGCCGTTTCAAACGTATCGATATGAGTGAACACTGAAAATGCGGAAATGACATCGATCGACTCATCCAAGATCGGCAACGTCGGCAAGCAATGATTATGAATAAGCTTCAAATTCGAAGGCAGGAATTGGTTCATCCATTTGATATGACTCCCATTGAGATCGCAGCCCCAAAGATTCTTGACGTTGCTTTGAGCGCAAAAATGTCGCAAAATTCGCCCGGACGCACTTCCAAAATCAAGATAAGAATTCAAATCCACGTTGTGTTGGTCGATGACTTTCCGCAGCAGCAAATATTCCGAAAGCCCATTGAGGTAGTAGCCAGGGTCGTTGTTGGCTTGGTAATCTTCTCGATCACGCCAGTGTGGGATCGGATAAGAATCACGTGCCACAAAATCAGCCAAAGGCTTGCCATCCAATTGCTGCTCGGTCAAACGACTTGGTTTGTCAAAGAACTCATTCGGCATTTCGCATGGTGGCGGCGAGTTTTCAAACGGCTCGTTGGAATTATGATTCCGCGAAATGTCTTCTTCCCAAGTCGGCATCCGATAATTGGAAAGGTCAAACGGCTCCGGCGGCTCTGGGTTAATTATGCCGCGAAACGGGCGGGCAAGTTCTCTTAAAATCTTTTTCAATTGGAGAAGCTAGGTTAGAACTGGAATCAAAAGTGCGTCTCAGCATGTGTTGTCAGGCGTGACTGTGAATTTTAACCCCAAGCAAAGGCATGCCCAAGTCAGGCTTTCGATCTGGGATTGCCAGAATCAGGACTTCGCATGAAAATACGAAGCTAACTTGAAACTTGAAAGGGTCATTTCGTGGGCGAAAACACAGAAGTTGAAGAACGCTTAAAAGCAATCATGGAACATCCGAGCTATCGGTTGGCATATATGGATAGTGATTTCATTCGTAGCGACGACTTACGTCCACTGCGACTGGAACTCGAATTGCTTAAACCAGAAATGTTCCTCGACGACTTGGGAATCCAGTCAACCGTCGTCGTGTTTGGAGGAACGCAAGTTTCGCCGCGCGAAGAAGGCGAAAAACTCATGGCCGAAGCCAAGGCCGCGATCGCCGCCAAACCGGACGACCACGAAGCCAAACGACTGATGATTCGCGCCGAACGCGTTTTGTACAAATCTCGTTACTACGAAGAGTGTCGCGAGTTTGCCAACCTGGTCACTAGCTACAACAAGCAATTTCGTGACGGTGAGTTCATCATCAAAACAGGTGGTGGTCCCGGCATCATGGAAGCCGCCAACCGAGGCGCGTTTGAAGCGGGCGGCAAATCAATGGCGCTCAATATCACTTTGCCGTTTGAGCAGACACCGAACTCGTACATTACTCCAGGAATGTGTTTTCAATTCAACTATTTTGCCATCCGCAAAATGCACTTTTTGCTTCGCGCCAAAGCATTGGTTTGCTTTCCGGGCGGCTTTGGAACGCTGGATGAATTGTTCACTACATTGACTCTTCGCCAAACTGGCCGCATGCAGGAAATTCCAATCATTCTTTACAGCAAAGAATACTGGGATGGAATCATTGACTTTCAATTCCTGGCAGACGAAGGCGTTATCCAAGACAGTCATCTCGATCTGTTTCAATACACTGAAACGCCAGAAGAAACTTGGGACGTGATCAAAAAGTATCACAAAGTCACTGAGTAAGCTTCGAGTGATCAATTCGAAGCAATTGAACGCACGATGAGCTGAAGTTAATACGCTGACATCGGTTTTCACTA
Organism: uncultured Pirellulaceae bacterium; assembly: GCA_964478065.1. Taxonomy (GTDB): domain Bacteria; phylum Planctomycetota; class Planctomycetia; order Pirellulales; family Pirellulaceae; genus Mariniblastus. The sequence goes on along the minus strand of CAYZGP010000097.1, from coordinate 1,248 downwards.
CCAATCAAAGCAGGCGTAGATTTCCGTTTCTCGGTTGGCCGACGCAATCGATACGGCTGATTGCATCCGCGTTCATGCAAGCAACACTCGGGCTGCGGTTTGACGTCGGTATTGATTTTCGATTTATAGTTTTGGTTTTGTTTGGATGCCATCATGAAGCCCTGGAGACTTGACGAAAGCAATTACGCTTTTATTAAAGAGCAACAGTACGAAGTAGCCGTGTTGCCCTTGGGCGCGACTGAGCCGCACAACCTTCACTTGCCGTATGGGACCGACGTTTTCGAAGGCACGATTGTCGGTGACAAGATTTGCGAAGCGGCTCATAACGCGGGTGCGAAAGTCATTTTGTTGCCGACAATTCCATTTGGCACCGAAACCAACATGCGCGAGTTTCCACTGGCGATCAACTTGAACCCATCGACGCTTAACCGAGTGATCGAAGACGTGGTTGAGTCCCTTTTAGGTTCCGGAATTAAGAAAGTCGTATTGCTCAACAGCCACGGCGGTAATGGGATGAAACCATTTCTGCGTGAGATGTCGGGAAAGAACGAAGCCCATTTGTTTTTATGCAATTGGTATCAAACGATCTCCGACATCTACCTTGAGATCTTTGAGAACATGGAAGACCACGCAGGCGAAATGGAAACATCGTTTGGATTGGCTTTCTTTCCTGATCTCGTGGCCCAAAATCCAGACGGTACGCTGGCTGCAGATGACGGTGCGACCGCCGACTCCAAGCTTGAAGCTCTCAACGAGGGTTGGGTTTCGATCACCCGTCCGTGGCATTTGCTGACCAAGAACTCGGGTTCGGGCAACCCGCTTGCGGCGTCTGCTGAGAAGGGCCAAAAGATGATGGATGTATTGGTCAAACGGCTTGGGAAGTTTCTGGTTGATCTTTCGAACGAAAAAATCACCGACCGATTTCCTTACTAATGGAAAAACTGGCGTCAAACAGTAGAATGCGTTGACCATCAGCGAGGTCAGGACTAGAATTCTGCCTCACAAAGCAGCAAATGAGAGGTGAAAAACGGTCAAAGATTGTCAGCGAAACGGATGAAAATCCCAAGTGCTGGTGAACTACGTTTGGCCGACCACTCATTCTTATGGTGACTATAGTTCAATTGGTTAGAGCACCGGATTGTGATTCCGGAAGTTGCGGGTTCGAGTCCCGTTAGTCACCCTTTTAATATTGCCCAAGAACGTTTGGTTGGTTGCCTTGCTTGGGCCTTTGCCGTCAACAGCGCCCAG
>CAYZGP010000096.1:5670-24328 GCA_964478065.1 uncultured Pirellulaceae bacterium | reverse complement strand
CTTTCACATTGTATTTCGCATGCATAAAGAACTTGCTCTCGCCGGAAGCGAACCCAATTTTAAAAGCCTTGTTGAAGGTGTGGCAGATGTCATCTGGTCGGCTGGAGTCGACGGTGCATTGCACTATCTATCGCCCCAATTCAAAACCATGTTTGATCTTGAGCCGGAGGATTGGATTGGCCGGTCGCCGTATGAACTGGTACATCCGGATGATTTAAAAATCGTTGAGGAAGCAACCGAACGACAAACCGGAGACCAACCCCGGATCAGTTTCGAGTGTCGCCACCTTTGCCAGAAGGGCTATATCTGGGTTTCGATCATCGCGGTACAGGTTTTCGACGATGAAGGAAATTTGGTGCGTCGGCAGGGGACGATTCGCGACATCAGTGACCGCAAACGGATGGAGAAGGAGCGAGATCGGCTGGTTCAAATTTTGCAATCGACGTCTGACTTCGTGGGCATTTGCCAACCCGAAGTCGGTATCCTGTGGCAGAACAATCCGTTTCGAGAACTGCGTTCCGATCTCGATATCGCGGGCCAGGATGTTTCGATCTCGGAACTCTATCCCGATTGGGCTTACGAGATCGTAAAGAACGAAGGCCTGCCAACAGCGATTGAAGATGGAATCTGGTCGGGCGAAACTGCGCTGCTTGACCAGTTGGGCAACGAGATCCCGACTTCGCAAGTTGTCATCGCCCACAAGTCTGAAGAAGGCAAAGTTGAATACTTCTCGACGATCCTTCGCGACATTAGCAAAATAAAAGCCACCGAACTGGAGCTGAGGAACGCTCAAGCGGAACTCCTGGCCATGAGCAAAAACGTGCCCGGTGTGATGTTCCGAGTCGTGATTCAACCTGATGGAAGCCAGCAGGTGACTTACGTAAGTCCCAGTGCCCGCGAGTTGCTTGGTATCGACCCCGATGCTCTCCAGGCAAACGCCAATGAGGCTTGGAAGCGAATTCATCCCGATGATGTGAAATCAGTCGAGGGCGGGATGCACGAAAGCATCGAATCACTTGAGCCGTTCCACTCCGTTCATCGGATGGTCGTTGAGGGGCGCGGAACGCGGTGGATTGAATCCCTGTCGCTGCCTACGAAACTGGACAACGGAAACACCGTATTCAACGGTATTGCGACCGATATCACGGATCGCAAAGCCAAGGAGCTGAAGCAAAACGAAGCTCAATCGCAGCTGCGCGACATGACGGAAAACGTCCCTGGCGTGCTCTCGCGGGTTGTACTGCATCCCGATGGCAGCAATGAGTTGTCGTATGTCAGTTCCGGCGTTCGCGAATTGTATGGACTCGATCCACAGGCTTTGATGGCCGATATGAACGAGGTTTGGAAGCGAATCCATCCTGACGATGTGGAAGCAGTTCGTCGCGCAATGAACCGTAGTGCGGAAACCCTTGAGCCGTATCAAGCGGCCTATCGGTTGGTCCTTGAAGATCGCGGAACACGGTGGGTTCACGCTTGGTCGCTTCCTTCGAAAATGGACAATGGTGACATTGTATTCGATGGCATTGTGATCGACGTGACGGATCTGGGCAGGCTGGATAGTTTGCAACGTGAAATCAATTTCCGGCAAATTTTTGACAACGCTCCCGATGCCGTTTTCCTGATTGGCACCGTTGGCGAAGACAAAGGGCAGATCGTGGCGGCCAATCGGTCAGCCGAACGCATGCACGGGTACGGTGCCGGAGAATTGATTGGCAGACCTATCGAAGAGTTGGATACACCGGAATTTGCCCAGAAGGCCCCCGAGCGTTTGAAGCGATTGGCACAAGGCGAAATGTTGACTTTCGAGGTCGAGCATTTTCATAAAAATGGTTCCGTGTTTCCGGTCGAAGTCACTGCGTCCCGGATATTGGTTGATGATCGCCCTTATGTACTTGCGTTTGATCGAGATCTTACCGAACGCAAAAAGGCGGAGCAGGAGCGAATTGAGCTTCAAAACCAGTTGTTAAAAACCCAGAAGCTGGCCGCCGAGCTGGATCTGACCAAAACTCAGACTCAGCTTCAAAAGATGACAGAGAACATTCCAGGTCTTGTGTATCAATTTGTCCTGCATACCGATGGTTCCAAGTCGCTCACATACATCAGCTCGAAATGCCGTGAATTTTTTGGAGTGGATCCAGAAGAAATCCTTAATGACATAAAGGTCTTTTGGGAGTTGCTTGAGCCAGAAGATTCCGAACAGGCACTGGAAAGAGTCGCTCAGTCCGCCGAGACCCTTGAACCCTACATTCTCGACTATCGCGTATCTCTTCCCGGCCAGGGTATTCGGTGGTACAACGACACCGCTCAGCCTCAACGGTTGCCCAATGGTGATGTGGTTTGGGATGGCGTTGCCCTCGATGTCACAGATCGAAGGGAAGTCGAATTAGCCAATGAAGCTCTCGCCAAAGCAGATGAGACCAAAGATCTGTTTCTGGCCAACATGAGCCATGAACTACGAACTCCACTGAGTGCGATTTTGGGAATGACCGAAGGACTCAAGCTGGGGCTGTTTGGCGAGACATCGCGTAAGCAACTGGAATCGCTACGTGTCGTTGAAGACAGTGGGTTGCACTTGCTAAACCTGATCAATGAGATTCTTGATATGGCAAAAATTGAAACAGGAACGACCTCCCTCAAACTTTCGAACGTCAAAGTCGCTGAGTTGTGCGATTCGTGCCTGGATCTGGTTGCCCCCCAGGCCGCGCGAAAAGCAATCAAGCTTTCGTTCACCAAATCAACCAACGATCTTCCTCTACTGATTGCTGATGAGACACGGCTTCGTCAAATCCTGATTAACCTGCTTGAAAACGCACTCAAATTCACACCCGAGGGAGGTAAAGTGAGTTTGGGGGTTGAACGTTTATCCAACAAAGCGACTTCCTCAAGTGACGAAACTTTACGGTTCGTCGTTTCAGACAACGGAATCGGTATTGAACGCAATCATATCGACTCACTCTTTGAACCATTTGTGCAAGTCGACAATTCATTGAGCCGTAACTTTCCCGGCTCTGGCCTGGGGCTTTCGTTGGTCAAGCAGTTTGTTGAGCTTCACTCGGGAACGGTTGCAGTCGAAAGTGAACCTGGCAAGGGTAGCCGGTTCATCGTTGAACTACCGTATCTAAAACAGGACGCCAAAGCTGACCAGGAAGCCAACACAACTCCGTCATCGAATAATGCCAACGTTACTGGGCACGAAAAAACTGGCTCTGATATATTGCCAACAATTCTCCTGGCGGAGGACAACGATCACGTGGCCATGGCGATTGCTCCGTTTCTTGAAGCCTCAAATTTTCGAGTTGTACGAGCTGTCAACGGAGCGTTCGCGGTCGAGCTTGCTCAGGAGCACAAGCCCGATTTAATCTTGATGGATATCCAAATGCCTGTGATGGATGGGCTGGAAGCGATTCGGCAAATTCGCTCTTCCGTTGAAGTTCAAGATACTCCGATCATTGCACTCTCTGGATTTGCGATGCCCCAAGACTCCGACCGATGTTTACAGGCAGGGGCGAATACGTTCCTTAGCAAGCCCTGCAAAATGCCCGTCATGATTGCCAAAATTCGGCAACTGATTTCGAGTCGAACGTTAAATTAGCTTTTGATGGCTTGCGCGGTTTCCGACAGGATTGAAGTGAGCTTTCCTAAAGCTGTGTCATTAGAATTCTGGTAGTTCGCCCAGGTTGTCGTCTTGGGTTTGGTTCACGGACGTTTTGATGAACACCTCGTTGGCGATTTCGACTAACACCACGTCAGGGCCAACGGTGAACTTTCCATCATGAGCCGGTGGTAATGTAACAAATGAAATGTCGTAGTCTTCGACGGCTTTAATGACGGCGTTACGCGTATAGACGTTAAGTTTTGACAGGACGTCGTCTGTTGACATCAAGTGTGCTTTGACTTTTTCTATTCGATTGTTGCGAGAACAGTATCGAACTGCAGAGATTCCGTAACGCGTCATGTCGATTGAACTTGTTTTGGGGAGTAATCAAGTGGCGGGTGGCAACGGCGGATTGTAACCTCGGTATGTTCAAAGCCGATGATATCTAATTTCAAATGTAAAATCCAAGGCGTTTTTTGTGCTGGTGCGATTCATGCCGCGATAAGTCGCGAATACGCGTCAGCCTGTTGAGATGCCAAACTATTAAGCCAATGGCCCCTTATAAATTAGGACTGGAGCGATGACTTTTTCTCTTCGGCGTGCTTTTTCTGCGGAACTTTTTTTCCGCAAAGTGGTTTGAGTGTTGGTTGGAGTTCCGCGCTCGCGTTTTCGAATTTCACATCCTTTCACCCATTAAGCCAATCGACTGGGAGATCCTTATGCGTTCATCACTAGCTTTAGCCCCTACATTTGCTTTGGCACTCGTGGGTACTTTTTTCTTCGTCATTCCAGGGCACGTAGTTGCTCAAGGCGAACAGCCGGCCGAGCGAGCCGAACAGCCTACCACAGACACCGCTGGCAACTACGGGAGATATGCCAAGGCCATAATGAAGTCTTACGACAAGAATAACGACGGTATGTTGGCAGAAGGGGAAATGAAAATGATGCGGAGGGCGCCTGCAAAGAATGCAGATTCCAATGGTGACGGCATGGTTAGTCTAGACGAACTTACGAATTCTTTGGCAGCAAGAAATGGTAATCCCAAAGCAGCATCCAAGACGTCGACGGATGCAATGGACGAGATCTATATGCGACTGAGTGACCAAGTTCTATTGACGAGCGATAAAAATAATAATGGTCAGCTTGATCCAAACGAAATCAAAGATGCCAAATGGACTTCTCCTTGGAAAAAGTTTGATGCGAACGAAGATGGCATCTTGTCACGCAACGAACTGTTTATTCGCTACAAGGCAATGCTTTCCAAAGATAATCGAGCTAAAAGGCGAGTTGGTGTACTCGGAGAGCTGACTCCAAGTCATGGAATGCTAGGCGGTCCCTTGAGCGGCAATATTAAAGTTGACGAACGAATGCGAGGAGGAAATATTGGTGCTTTGATGTCAAAAACTTATGGAAGCTTACTGGACTCCGGCGATCCGGCGACTGCCGTGCAACTACTTGGTGGCATCAGGAGTGAAGCTTCAGAAGTCAAAAAAGAAAGTGGTCGTGTCGCTGTTCAGCTTTATTTGTTGCGGTTCCCAAGCGACACGTCAGCGGATTCTATAACAACCACCATCAGCTCGATCAAAGAAGCAGATGACATCCGCAAAGCGGTTGCAAAAGTTGGAACTAAGTTTGGTGTGCGTTATGATCAAGCCATGTTCACGCAAAAGTACGGTACGCAAACAGACGTTGAGTCCGGCGCTATGTTGTCAGTGAAAACCGGCAAGGTAGAATCGCGTGGCCGGACGACGTATAACGTGGACAGAGTCAATGTTGGCATGCAGAGCGAAGTGTTATGTGAGAAAGTTGATGGCGGAGTCTCGATGGAAGTTAGTATCAAAAAATCGGACGTTGTCCAACCCAAAGAACCCTCCGAATTTGAAGAAACGAAGATTGTTGAGTGGACCTATAAGTCGACTTTGTTGCTTGAGTCAGGCCAGCCAGAATTTGTAGTGTCTTCAGATGGAGATCAGCATTGGCTTTTGGTCTCAGTCGCAAGCGAAGTTAAATAGCGATCTTGAATTGCACGATTGTCAGTTGCTTAGCGATATCATTCCTGCACCGAAACTGATCAAGTTTTACACAATTACCCTGCTGCAGCTCAGTTCTGCAGCAGGTTTTTTAGTGGCTATTCGGCGGCAAAATACTGTTCGCGTGAAACTTGCGAACTTAAGCACTGGTATGGATTGGCTGCTACAATTTTGATTCCGCGAAATTTGCCTTGAGTTGCAAGCGGAAGAATCGGGACCAGTCTAGCGGGGAATTAGAAATGAGAGTTGCCAGATTACTTAAGCCAATTTTGCTTTTTTCTATACTGGCACTGTTTGGCACATCGGTTTGTTTTGGGCAAACGAAAGATGGGCAAATGAAAGATAAATCAAGTCTCACAAAAGCAGAAATTGAATCAGGGATCAAAGCCCTTGTGCAACCGTACGTGGAAGGCGGCGTGATCAACTCAGTCGCGATCGGCGTAATCGACGGCGAGATAGAATCGGTTTTCGGTGTTGGCCAGATTAGCAGCGAAAATACAAACGCGCCCGATGGTGACACGCTGTTCGAGATTGGGTCGATCAGTAAAGTCTTCACTGGAATATTGCTTGCCGATGCGATCCAACGCGGGTTGGTGACGGCCGATCAAGCGGCGGCTGAATTGTTGCCCGATGGAGTCAAGATGCCGGTTTGGCCGAAAAAGCCAGATCTTAAAATTACTTTGACTCAACTCGCGACCCACACTTCTGGTTTGCCGGGTCTTCCAGATAATTTGCAAATAACAGATTTGGTTAATCCATATGCCAAATATGAGACGAAGGATTTGCACGAGTTCTTGAATGCTTACGAGCTTGAGCGAAAGCCTGGAACCCGGGAGGAGTATTCCAACCTTGCGTTTGGATTGCTGGGTGAATTGATTTCGGGCAAGCAAAAACGGACGTACGATGAGCTTTTGCTCGAGCGAATTCTCAAACCGTTAGAGATGAATGACACTTCGATCACATTGTCATCGGATCAGAAGAAACGTCTCGCAACACCGCACAATGACGCGCTTATACCAACGTCGACTTGGGAGGTTCCTGCATTGAAGGGATGCGGTGCGATCCGAAGTACAACCAATGATATGATGAAATTCGCTCGGGCTGCACTTGCGACAGAAAAGTTGGGAAAAGAAAATCCAATCGGAAAAGCTTTTGAGCTTGCTTGGGCAGAACAGCGGCCCTCTAAATTTTTGAAATGGGGGCCGATGGGATTTGGCTGGGTGATCAACAAATCGGGTACGCATTGGCACAACGGAGGTACAGGCGGTTTTCATACGATTATGTTTGTCGATCAAAAAAACGAACGTGCTTTAATCGTGCTGTGCAATACGGCCTCTTTTGAAGTGGATACGCTTGGCTCCGAGATCATGGCGATGCTCAATGGAAAGGATGTAAAGCCCCGTAAGTTTCGAAAGACGGTTAAAGTCTCCGAGGAGCTATGTGCAAAACTCATCGGGAAGTATCAGCTTTACGAGAAAGTTTTCATCGACGTTGCGTATGTTGAAGGAAGCAAAACTGCGCTTACGGTGCAGATGACCGGCCAGAGCCCGCTCAATATCTTTCCTGCAAGTGAAACCAATTGGTTTTTGAAAGTGGTCAAAGCCGAGGTTGAATTCGAAATTGACGAATCCGGAAAATGCAGCGGTTTGACTTTGATCCAAAACGGGAAACAAAAAGCCAAAAAGTTGTAAGTCACCGGTTTGGACGTTAGACGTTTATCCGACTTCGGAATGTAGCCATTTTCGAAAGCTAAGGCAGGCATTGCTGTCGTTCTTGCTTGGTTCAAAAATTGTGTAGTAGGCTCGATTGGCAACGAGCGCGTGTTTGCCGATTCGCACGAGTTCGCCGCGCTCGATTTCGGTTTGGACAAACGCATCGGGAGCTAAAGCGATACCCAATCCGGCTTTGGCTGCTTCCACTAACATATGAAAATGTTCAAAGCTGGGCCCGCGCGGCACTCGTGGTTTTTGGTTTTGGGATTGAAACCACTCGCTCCAGCTCATCGGACGTGTGGAATGCTGCATCAGCGGAAGCGTTTGAAAAAAACGACCAGGTGAATTCTTTTTGTTGCCAATTAATTCTGGCGATGCGATCGCGATCAAACGTTCTTCCATAAGTTTTTCGGCAATAAGGTTGGGCCAATGCCCATCTCCAAAGAACAGCCCAACATCGATCTGGCCACCTTCTAGGTTCGGTGTCCTTTCGGCCATTGAAAAATCCAGCTCTAGCGTGACAACTTGAATGTTGATCGTCGGTTGGAGCTCAGAAAATCGCTTAAGCCGTGGGATCAACCAGTAACTAGCCAGCGATGGGAGCGCTCCGATTCTTAAACGCGGGCCTGTTCCTTGGCTGAGTAGATCTACGGTCGCCGATTCAATTCGATCCAAGGCGGGACCTAGCGAAATTCGATAACTGTTCCCGGCGTCAGTTAGCTGCAGCCGTTGTTTTACTCGCACGAATAATTGGACACCCAGCGTTGCTTCTAAAGACGCGACTTGCTGGCTGACCGCACTGGGCGAAACAAGTAATTCGTCAGCAGCACGGGCGTAGCTTTGATGTCGTGCGGCTGATTCAAATGCGCGGATCGCATTGAGAGATGGGGTGTTCTTTCTCATGTTCTTTAGTTTAACTAACGAACAGTTAAGTTTAAAGTTGGTTGTTAGCGAGGAATTGGAGTATATCATTAGGTTAGCTAACGCTGGTGCCAGTTTTGGTTATTTAACGCTCGGATATCTGGAGATCAAGATGATTAGAAGTGGCCGAAGAAATGGCTTGCTGCACACAGGCAAAAAGGAAATCGCTCTAAAAGGAATTGCTCTGCTGCTTTTTGGGTTTTGTTTGCTGGCCCCGACGTTTTGCCAAGCAGCTCAGGAGTCGCCCAACGAAAAATTCGCGAGGCCCATCGAAGGCTCAAGAATGCTCGCCGGTAAGGGAGAAGTTCCCGACTGTGTTTTGGATTGCTTCGTACATCTTTGCGGGACCTCGTCTCGGAACATAGTTGTGGTTTGCTTGGATGGGAAACCCAAGATCTCAGTTGAGCGATGGAAGCAACGGGGCGCGAATTCTGTTGTGGTGATCGATAAAGTTCCAAGCGACGCGGAATCATTGATGCTGACGCTTTTAAAGGCGAAAGGATTTTGGTTCGAAAGCCATGATGCCACCTTAAAGTCGCACTCGCTTTTTCAAGCCCTGCTACGCAACGTTACTCAGCGCGGTGGCGTTATTGGCGGGAGTGGAGCGGGAGCAATGGCAATCGCTGGATTCGGATTGCTGCCTACTTCTACTGTTCATTTCAATTCACTCGAGAATCGATCCAACGATGCTTCGGAACCTTCTGATGGCATTCATTGGTATGTCCCAAACTCTGCGGCTTTGGTTTTTCATCACGGCCGCCGAGTCTCTGCTTTGGGAAACGAGAATGTTGATGTTCGGGTGGCCGGCAAAAATGGCTGGGATGAACGAACAACAACCATCGAATCGATTGATGCTTGGGATGTCGGTCAACTGCCTTCGTACAACCTGGACTTGCTTTCCTGGGTGCGATCTACGATGGACCGACAAGGCCCTGTGTTCCCTCCCGAAAAGGCACCAGTGACGAAAGTTGAAAAAGGGACTTTGATCTTGCAAGGAGGTGCAGGAGTCGATGAAGACACGTTCAATCGCTTTATCGATGCGGCTGGAGGAAAAGAGTCGGTCTTTGTGTGTATTCCAAGTGCATCTGATTTCCGCGCGGGACAAGAGCCAAATTCCTACAGTGCTCAAAACCTTCGTTCGATGGGCTGCAAAAATGTAACGATATTGCATGCGACAGATCCTTTGGTCGCCGATCAAGACAAGCGTTTTCTGGCGGCTTTGAAGAAAGCCGACGGGATTTGGATTGATGGAGGTCGAACGTATCGCATGATGGATCGTTTCCAAGGCACAAAAGCAGCAGAGCTAATGCGGGAGCTCTTGGAAAGAGATGGAGTGATCGGCGGAAGTTCAGCTGGTTGTCAGGTCGCCGGGGATTTTTTGGTAAGAGGCAACCCTCGCACCAATCGAGACCTGGTTTTGGATGGCTATACTCGCGGGTTTGGATTCATCGAAGGCGTTATTCTTGACGCTCATTTTTTACAGCGAGGCAGAGACGAAACGTTTAAGCCGTTGATGGAGACGTATCCACAAATGCTTGGTATCGGCGTTGATGAGAAGACCGCGATTTCGATCAGAGGCTCCGTTGCCGAAGTGCTCGGTTCCAATGCCGTTTCGTTTTATAATATGAAAAATGGAAGTTCTTCCAAGCCGGTTATTTTGAAACGTGGGGCAAAGTACGATTTGGAAAAAAGAAAAGTAGTTGAGTAGAACATTGCCATAAGAGCCGCCGTCCCGTTTGCTGATGGCCTTCAGAACGCAAAAAGCACCCTGGCTGCTTGAAACCAGGGTGCTTTATTTATCTTTAACGTTGAGCTGCATCCAGCATCGATCTACATCGACTTTGCTTTGGCAACAATTGCCGCGGTTGAAATGCCAAAGTGCTCGTAAAGCTCATTCGCTGGGGCCGAAGCGCCAAATGAATCCATGCCGATAAATTCACCTTCGTTTCCGAGATACTTTTCCCAGCCCATTTTGATTCCGGCTTCGACCGCAATACGCTTGGTCACGCTCGCAGGTAGCACGCTTTCTTTATACGCCGCGTCCTGCTCATCGAATAACTTCCAGCACGGCATGCTGACAACCCGAACCTTGGTTCCGTCGGCCGTCAATTTTTCCGCAGCTTCCAAGCAATATTGAATTTCGCTGCCTGTTCCCATCAGAATGACATCTGGTGTGCCATCGCAATCGGCAACAATGTAACCGCCTTTGAGGACCCCGTCAGCGCTTCCGTATTTCGTGCGGTCAATGGTCGGCAGGTTCTGTCGGCTGAGCACCAAAACGGTTGGACGCTTCGTGTCACCAATCGCAGCTTGGTAACATTTTGCTACTTCATTGGCATCACTGGGTCGCATCACGAGCACGCCAGGAATTGAACGGCAAGCTGCCATGTGTTCCACCGGTTGGTGAGTCGGGCCGTCTTCGCCCAATCCAATTGAGTCGTGCGTCATGATGTAAAGCACCGGTTGGTGCATGATGCTACTTAGTCGTAATGACGGACGTAGGTAATCGGTGAACACAAAGAATGTTGCCACGTAAGGACGGATACCACAGAGTGACATTCCATTTCCAATCGCAGCCATCACATGTTCGCGAATTCCAAAATGGAAGTTCTTTCCTGAGTACTCGTTGGCGCTAAAGTGCCCTGCCCCTTCGGCGTCATTGTTGGATTTGTTGGACCCCGCCAGATCAGCCGATCCGCCAATGAGATAGGGGATCGCGCCCGCAACGGCGTTTAACACTTTGCCAGACGAAGCACGAGTTGCCATGCCTTTCGCGTCGGCGTCGAAAGTTGGAAGCGACGATTCCCAACCGGCAGGCAGTTCGTCCGCGGCCATTGCCTGGATTTGTTTCGCTTCATCGGCGAATTGTTCGCAGTAGGTCGCGTACTTTTCGGACCACTGTCTATAAGATTCTCCGCCTCGCGTTCCGATTTTTGATTTGAAGTGTTCAATTACTTCCTCGGGCACGGAAAATTTCTCGCGCGACCAGCCGTAGTTTTCTTTTGCGAGTGAAATTTCTTCTTCGCCGAGCGGTGAGCCGTGGGCACCAGAAGTGTCTTGCTTGTTCGGTGCGCCGAAACCGATGATGCTTTTAACGATAATCAAAGTTGGCTTGTCGTTGGTGTTTCGGAATTTTTCGTAGGCGCCGTCCAAGCTCACAAGGTCGTTGGCATCAGTAACCGTGATCACGCTCCAGCCAAGGCTTTCAAAACGTCCCGCGACGTCTTCACTGAAAGCGAGGTCGGTGCGTCCCTCGATAGTGATTTCGTTGTCATCGTAAACCCAGCAAAGATTCGAAAGTTTCAAATGGCCGCCAAGGGACGCGGCTTCGCAACCGATGCCCTCCATGATGTCGCCGTCGCTGCAGATCGTGTAAGTGTCGAATCCAAACAGATCGAAACCGGGCCGATCATAAGTCGCCGCCAGCCACTTGGCCGCGATCGCCATTCCGACACTGTTACCGAGTCCTTGGCCAAGTGGTCCAGTTGTCGTTTCGATTCCAGCCGCGTAGCCGAACTCTGGGTGGCCAGCACAGGGGCTGTGAAGCTGACGAAAGTTCTTGATGTCTTCGATTGAAACCGATGGTTGATCGGTTGGATTTCCATCCGCATCCGTCTTGGCAACACCTGCCAAGTGAAGCATCGAATACAAAAGCATCGAAGCGTGACCGCAAGACAAGATAAATCGATCACGCGCGATCCAATTTGGGTTTGCTGGATCGTACTTAAGATGGTTGGCCCACATTGAATAAGCGACTGGGGCAAGTGCCATTGGGGTTCCAGGGTGCCCACTGTTGGCTTGTTGAACCGCGTCCATCGACAAAGTTCGAATGGTGTTGACGGCAGTTTCTTGAATGTTTGCTGTCGAAGTTGACATAGTTGTTACCTTTTGTGTCGCTAAAAATTGCTATGGTTTGATAAGCCGCGTTTGTAAATCACGTTTTGAACTGGCTTTTGCTGTTTTTTCAGACTTTCTTCTGACGAGTTGCGTTTTTGCTCGTCACAGGAATAGTCGCAAATTATCGACGATTTCCAGAATCGGTCAATCACGTACTGCAAAACTACTTAAGGCAAATTGCTAATCGTAAGGTATCTTGTAAGAGGCCGGCGAAGTTTTTCAGGGGTGAATGCATCCAGTAAACCAGTTGCCGACACGAATTTGATTTTGACGCATTTTAGGTACGCGGCTATTATTACAACGGCCCTTCAATCGAAGCGTTAACTTTTCTCAACGCGATCATCGAAGGCGCGAATCATCCACTGGACAGAGGGCAAGAAAATGGATCGCCGAACATTTGGAAAATATGCTGCCGGTTTAGGCTTGGCAGGAATCTCCAGTCCACTTCTGTCTTCTCTTGCAAACGCCACGACGGTTGATCGTCGCGCGTCCCAAGGCGAAAAATCGCCGGCCGAGTTGGTAACCAAAGAAACCAAGCGAGCGATCGACCGCGGATTGAATTTCCTGCTTCGCAATCAAATTACGACCGGGCGCAACCGGGGCGCGTTTGGGTCAAGCGGAAAGGCAGCGGGTGTGGCGACGGCTTCGTTGGGTGGTTTGGCAATGATGTGCGGAGGTAACGCTCCGGGCCATGGTGCGTTTGGAAAATCGATTGATCTTGCCGTCGAGTTCGTGATGAAAAACACGCGCGATTCGGGTTACATTGCCAAAACAGAAGCTGGCTCTCACGAGCGTATGTACGGTCACGGGTTTGGCATGCTGTTTCTTTCACAAGCTTACGGAATGACGCAAAAGAAAGAGATCCGAGACAAACTTAAAAAGGCCGTTGCGTTGACTTGTAAATGTCAAAACGCGCAAGGCGGTTGGCGTTACCAACCCGTCAAACAAGACGCTGATCTTTCCATTACTGTTTGCCAGATCATGGGACTGCGTGGGGCAAGGGACGCGGGAATCGATGTGCCTGACGATGTTCGTTCCAAGTGTATCGACTATGTTCGGAAAAGCCAAAATAAATCGAACGGAAGTTTTCGCTACACACAACAAGGCGGCCATACGACGTTTGCAATGACAGCCGCTGGTGTCACGTCACTTTATAGTGCTGGAATTTACGAAGGCGAAGAAATTGAAAAGGCGCTTAAGTATTTGATGCGATACAAGCCAAGTGGCACGCCATCGGGCGGTCACTATTTTTACTCCAACTACTACGCTGTCCAAGCAATGTGGCACGCCGGCGGAGACTATTGGGCTCAATGGTATCCACTTATCCGTGATCAATTGGTCAAAAACCAATCGTCAGCAGGTTCTTGGCGATCCAGCGAAGCGGGCCCAGAGTTCGGAGCAGCAATGGCTGGAATCATTCTGCAAATGCCATTGAATTATTTGCCCGTCTTCTCGCCTTAAATTGCTCGCCTTAAATTGCTCGCCTTAGGTAGCTCGACTTAAGTAGCTCGACTTAAGTAGCTCGACTTAAGTAGCTCGACTTTCCAAGTCGTAACCGCGCATAGCGATCAGGAACTGATCGAGAGTTTTTGAAATTGTTTCGATATGACTTGGTTTGAAACTCTAACTGGTTTTCCTGAGACTTCGCCCGATTTGGTTAGGGCGAATCTCTTACTTGATGGAAACCGTCTTACTTCCGTCGTCAACAAGCGTTCATTCAGTGCCGGTGAATTCATGACCCCGAGTCTTGAAGCCTTGCGTGAAACGATCGAAATTCCTTCCAACAACAACCCGATTAAAGTCGATGAATTGATCGCCGACGTGCAATCGCTTCACCAGGATTCCGGCAACGCCAACGCTGTCTTCCAGGTTGCTTCACAATTCAACTGTCTTGAGATGGCCGCTCCGCACCTTGTTCCAGAGGATGGGGTTGGAATTTACCAAAATGATCGGACGCAAGGTCCGGCGTGTTGTATTTGTGCAGGGGCCGGTACGATCTACCGGAACTATTTCGTTGAACACAACGGGCAAGTTGGACAAACAGCTGATTGTCAGATTGACTGCCTTGCAGGTATCGCACATTATTTTGAAAATGCCGAACGAAAGCATTGGCGACTGCAGAATGGATACTGTTTCCCCAGTGCGGAGGGGCTAAACGAGATCGAACAGCGGCTTTCAAAATATTCGGAAATGCAACTGGATGAGATTCGCAAAAAACTGATGGTCGGCGTACAGTCTGACACGGAGATCACGATTGGGGATTCGCCGCATAAGGTTACGCAAGTCTTTTGCTCGGCACTGCCTGTCGCCTATTCGAATGTAAGTCGCTCAAAGTGGAATCATTTTCCACGGCTAATTCTTGACGCAACATATGAACTGACCTTTTACACGGCGCTTCAGAATTTCATGAACACAGGTTGTCCAAAACTTTATTTGACGCTTGTCGGAGGAGGAGTGTTCGGCAATAAGCTTGACTGGATTCTGTCTGCTATCGACAGGTCACTGAAACTTTTTACTAACTCTGGACTTGATGTTAAGATTGTCAGCTATCGCCGCTCGAACACAGAAGTCGCAAAATTTTTGACTCAATACCGCGATTAATTTTTCGGATATTGTCGTAGCATTATGTCGGGTTTGAATCGCATTGGCATATTGAAAAAAGTGGCCGTGAGTTAACGTATCAAGCAAGCGACTCCCAAGTAATTTATTCGTTGATGGAAAACTTTGTTGCAATGAAAAAGCCACCTCCTGGAACAGCCGAAAAAATTGCAAAGACGACGTTTGCGTCAGTCTACCCGCTCTACATCTCCAAAATTGAAAGAAAAGGCAGGACGAAGAAGGAGCTAAACGAAGTCATCAAGTGGCTTACCGGTTACGATGAGAAAAAGTTGAAATCTCTGCTCAAAGACGAAGTGAATATTGAAGGCTTTTTCAAGAAATGCAAACTGAATCCTAATGCTCACCTGATCAAAGGCGTCATTTGCGGTTACAAGATAGAAGAGATTGAAGACCCGTTGATTCGAAAAGCCCGGTATCTGGATAAGCTGGTTGACGAGTTGGCTAAGGGCAAGAAGATGGAGAAAATACTGCGAGCTGAGTAAGGTGAGTTGAGTACAGTAACAAATTGGCAGTTCGAGAGTTAATTCCAACGGTTCGCATTTAACGTAGCCGGCGGAGTAAAAGCAATTTTGAAATGAGAATCTATGCATAAGCCATTTGTTCACCGAGTTGGTGGTGTTCTGAGCGCTGATATCGCGGTGCCTGATCACGATCGAGAACTTGATTTCTATACGAGGGTACTCACGACAGGTGACGAGCCTCTTTGGCGTGAAGACTTAATGAACAATTTGGGCATGCCCGTAATCGGTCTCGGTGTTCGCACGCCCGAATACAGCGAGTTGCCCCAGCAGTGGATGCCTCATTTTCAGGTCGCCGATGTTGCGGCCAGTGCTGCAAGTGCGGTTGATTTGGGTGGCAAAGAGTTAATGCATTCCCAAACCGATGATGGCCAAAGCCAATGGGCTGTTCTTGAGGACCAATTTGGGGCTGGCTTTGGTGTCATTCCAGTGGTGGCTGACGAATCAAATGCCGCGCCGGAGAGTCAGCGGCTTGGCTGTATTTCCTGGCTTTCGTTGACGACTCCAGATGCTTCGTCGAGTCGTGACTTTTATCAGCGCGTTGTGGGTTGGAGTGCCAAATCAATTGATGCGGCAGATAGCCAAGGCGAAACGGTTGCCGGATTTGAGATGCAGATTGACGAAGAGATTTCGGCCGCAGAAATTCGTCAGTTTTGCGAAGAGCGTCGTCCTTTCCCTCCGGTCTGGCTGATTCACTTGCCCGTTGACGATCTTCAAAAAAGCCTTCGGTTGGTAGGCGAGTCTGGCGGTGAAGTCATTAAAGAATTCGGGGAATCAAGACACGCCATTGTCCGCGATCCAGTCGGTGTGCACTTTGCATTGCGAGCTGGATAGTCCGATAGCTGCAGGGTTTTCGTTTGAGAAGATGAGTTCAATTCCGATCTACATCCTGCCGGGCCTTGATGGCACCGATTTGTTGCTCCAACGTTTTGTGGAGTTGGCACCTTCGGAAACGTTGGTGCAAGTGATACCTCTGGCTGATGATCCCGATGCGAACTACGATTCCCTGGTTGAAGAAGTTTTAAAAGTCATTGGGGCGTTCGTTCCGTGCCATATCATTGCGGAGTCTTTTTCTGGTCCGATTGGGATACTGTTGGCTCGGCGTTTTCCTGAAGTTGTTTGTCGACTGACGCTTGTGTCCAGTTTTGCTCAGTCTCCAACGCCAAGCTTTGCAAAATTTGTTCCTTGGAAGTTGTTGTTCCGGATGCCAATGCCAAATTTTGTAGCCAACCGGTACTTTCTTGGTTCTGAGTCGGCTCTCGCACCGATGCTCAGGAAAGCGATTGGGACAACGTCAGTGGCAACGCTTGCTCGGCGGATCCGTTGTGTTATGAAAGTTAATGTGAGCCAAGAGCTGTCCGAGATTGCTTGCCCAATCGACTATGTTTGGCCATCAAACGATCGGCTTGTCCCTCTCTGGTCAGTTCGCAACATCTTGAAGATAAACCCAAGAACGTTTGTGATTCCAATCCATGGGCCGCATCTTATAATGCAAACCAGACCAAAGGAGACTTGGAAAGGTATTTTGAATCGCCCGCTCGATTAACCTATTGGTGGGAAACGAAGGTTAGGTTTGAAAGTAAACACTGTTCTGGAGGTGACAAATGAGTGAGTTGCAGAAGGTATCACTGCCCAAGTGGTTTTTTATGGTCGGCGGGATTGCGCTGCTCTGGAACATCATGGGATGTGGAATCTGCTTGACCGAAATCTTTGCTCAAGAGATGGCGATCAAAGATTGGACCGAAGCACAAAAAGAGTGGGCTCGCTCGACCCCGAAATGGATCTATTTGGTCTTTGTAATTTCAGTTGTCACCGGCGTTTTGGGATCTATTTGTCTTTTGAGACGTAACGCTATGAGCATTTCGTTGTTCGCAGTCAGTTTCGTCACCGTGTTGATTCAAATGGGATACACGATGCTGGTTGCGGGAGGATTGCAAGTCATGGGGCCAAGGGCTGCGGTGATGCCCTCAATCGTTGTGGTTTTGGCGATTGTGTGGTTAGCCTTTTCAATGTTTTCAAAAAACAAGGGCTGGTTTGCTGCTTAGGCCAAGTGGTTAGGTTGGTCGATTCCGATATCATTTAACGCGAAAGGAAATTCGTTTCCAATATCCAGACCAACCATCTTCCGTTAATAAAATAGGATACTAAATATAAATATCATGGCCGAATCAAAAGAGCTTAAGCCAAACACTTTTTTTATCGAAGTCTCCGGCGCCGGAATCCCTGAAGTTGATGGTTTGTTTGTTCCGTCCACTGCACCACCTACTGAATCGGAATCAGGAACCGTTTCCAGCCCTGGTTACTGGAACGGCAAGATGGCTTGGGATCGTGAGGATGGAAAGTCCGCGCGAAGCCCGGCACTTTCGTATTCCAATACTTACAAGTCATGGAGAATTTGCCGGCTTGATGGGCACCTCGCCTACGATGCGACTTGTGATAACGAAATGCCCCCGACAGACATTGAATGGCATGTTTACAAAAAAGGAGTTGCGCCTGCTCCCAAGGTCGTGCTTCATCATTTTGATCCACGACTCCCCTGCCCTGCGCCCAATGTTGTGTTCGTGATTGGCGGTCCGGGAAGCGGTAAAGGAACGATGTGTGAGCTGGCCGAGTCGCAGCTTGGGTGGACCCATTTTTCGACGGGCGAGCTTTGCCGAAACGAGATTGCAGAAGGCGGTCCCAATGCGGCCGCGATCGAAGCGATACTAAAAGAAGGGAAATTGGCACCGAGCGAGTTGATTGTCAGCCTGCTAAAGAATGGGATGGAGCAAGTGACCCGTACCACAGGCAAGAGGAATTTTTTGCTCGATGGGTTTCCGCGCTCTCTAGACAATATGACTGCTTGGAATAAAGTTTTTGGCGATGACGTTGAGCTGCCGAAGATGTTGTATTTTGAGTGCCCCTATGATGTGCTTGAAAAACGAATTTTGGGACGGGCTAAATACTCGGGTCGCAACGACGACAATATCGAAAGTGTGAAACTGCGGTTCGATACGTTTAAAGCCGAAACGCTACCGACGGTTGAGCTTTTCAAAAGCAAAGAAAAATGTGTTGAGGTTGACACGAGTCTTGATCGACAAGCGGTCTACGCGTTGGTGGCTGAAAATTTGGCCGAGTACACCGATCAAGAGTTAGCTAAAAAACCATTAACTGAGAGAGCTGAAATGCTTCTTGGTTTGCGGCCCTATCCGAAATCTTGAGCTGTTGCTCGTGAGGTAAGTGTTCAGTTGGGGGACTTAAGCAGTGGCCCTCGCTAAAGCTGCGAGAGCCAGCAACTGGAAAGACAAGCTGGGACTCGCCAGAGTTCAGCCTTTTTGCGGCCTCTGTGTTGTTGGTTTATCACACTATGTGGGGTGTGGTCCGTGA
>CAYZGP010000096.1:1923-5570 GCA_964478065.1 uncultured Pirellulaceae bacterium | reverse complement strand
TTTTTGCGGCCTCTGTGTTGTTGGTTTATCACACTATGTGGGGTGTGGTCCGTGAAAGTGGCTTAACACGAGACTTGTTGTTGATACAATCTAACTGGCGATTTTATTTTGCCGCTTATTTAATCAACTTATCAAAAAACAATCGGATCCAAACGATGAAATTTCAATCTTTGCTATTCGCAATTTGCTTGGCAGTTGCAGGCTTAACCTTAACGACTGGTTGTGCTGACGACGCGTCGACTGATGGCACCACTTCGGCGGCAGGCGAGCACGGACATTCGCATGACGACGACCACGGCGATGGGGATGGACATCACGACGGAGATAAAAAGGATGAGCACATGCACGACGACAAAGAAGGCATGGGGCACGATAAAGACGAGGGACACGGCGAGCACAAGTAGTAAATTCGCGCCGATTCACGATTGAGTCTCGCAACGGCATGGGTTGATGAATCTGTGCCGTTTTTGTTTTAGTGTTAATGCGAACTGTCAAAAACGGTTTGGATCTAAATTTTGATTTTAAAATGCCACCCTACTCGGTGGTGAGTGCTTTTACTGACTTTCGAAAGAAGCTCATATGTTATTTTCTCATTCAAGAATATTGCCTGCTTTTTCAATGGCGATGTTTGCTGTCATCGTTTTGACGGCCGGTTGCAGTAAAGAGCTTTCAAAAACCGAATCCGATTCAAATTCGAATCAATCGCAGGACATTACTTCCGTCACCGCGAAATCAACTTCAGAATCAGAATCAACGTCAGAAACAGAGTCGGCTGAGCATTTGCAAACCGAGGGACCGCTTTACTGTAGGGTTGCCATTGGGCCTTCAAAGGATCTGATTTGCGAAATGAAAGTCGATTTTGAGGAAATGCAAGTTCGGTTTGATGTAAACGGCGATGAGAAATTTTCCGATGACGAGACGTTTCCGATCATTGTGAAACCGATCATCGCCAACACGCATTACTTTGAATCGGTCGTGACGAGCGAAATTGAACAAGGCGAAGACGTCCACACGGGGCTAACGTTAAAGCTTTCGAAAACTGAGGGAAAAATCAGTGCCGCGATTAACATGAAAATGTGGGGCATCGAGAATTCAAATACCGATGCGAATTTGGTTCCGTTGAACCTTTCTGCCGTGCGAGATTCGGCACCGCTGATTCATTTTAATGGTCCACTGACGATGGGACGGTATCGAGAAACGACAAAATTCAAGATCGACAAAGTTACGGACTTCTATTCGTTCGTCGGAACCAAAGGGGAAGGCGAAGGAACGTTTACGGCGATCGAAAACACTGAGATTCCAGAGGGCGCGTCTCCGGTTGCCGAGTTCACTTTTCCAAATCGCGTCAAAGGTGAGCCTCCGATTACGGTCAAGTCAAACCTGACTGTTCGGTGCTGAGTGAATCTTTTCCATGGCCCAGTTCGGGTCCCTGAATCAGCTGCAATCGGTCCAGCAACGGTAAAGATCAATTTCGACGCTTGGTTCGAAGGCCAAGTAGCTCCTGCAGAATACGAAGTCATCGTTGAAGCCAACTAGCGAAATTTGATGTGGATTTATTCCGCGAATGTCACGGCGAGCGATCGTAATAGCCTATCTTTAGACGTGCTGTTGCTGTGATACGGAATGGATTCGGTTTTACGCTGGACGTTGTTGGTTGGACCAATAGAATGTCGAACTTGATTCGCATCCTCACTTCGATTTTGTGACGCCGAATTTTTTTTTGTACGACAGCGCCGCCCAAATGCAATTTCTCGATATCCTTACTGCGACCATCTGGGTATTTTTGGCGGTGGGGATCGGCTATCTGACGAGAGTTGTCGGAATCATTAACGATGATTCGGAGAAAAGCATCATGCGATTGGTGTTGGTCGTCCTCTATCCTTGCTTCATCCTGTCGCGTGTGCCAGGAAACACGAGTTTGCAAGACATCTCGATGGTTACGATGGCAGCGGGGGCGGGGTTTGTTTTGACCTGTGTCGGTCTATTGGTTTCCTACTTGATGGGCATGGCGTTGAAGATTGACCAACAGGAAGGTCGAAGTACGTTTTGCGTTTCCACAGCATTGCAAAATTATGGCTTCATCCCAATCCCGTTAATCGAAGCGTTGTTTGCTGACTCGGCCACAGAAACGGTTGGAATCCTTTTCGTTCACAACCTTGGGTTGGAGATTGCGATGTGGTCGATTGGCATTGTCTTGCTGAGCGGAACGATGAAGGGTTCACTTAAGCGATTGATAAACGGACCAACGATCGCGATTGTGGCGGGTTTGTTTTTGAACTTTACCGGAATCTATCATCATATTCCTGGGCCAGTAAATGAATTGACGATGCAGCTGGGCAACTGCTCGATCCCTATCAGTTTGGTTCTTGTCGGCGCGACGTTAGCCGGCATTGTGGAACGAGAAAAGATTATTTTTAACTGGAGCGTTATAACGGGTTCGATGCTCGTTCGATTCGCAATCATGCCCGGCATTTTTCTTGGGGCCGCATGGATTGTTCGATCATCCAAAGAGCTGCAAACGGTTTTGATTGTCGAATCAGCAATGCCGACCGCTATTTTTCCAATCGTGTTGGCAAAACACTTTGGTGGAAAGCCCAACGTCGCGGTGCAGATTGTAATCGTGACGTCGATCGCCAGCTTGATCCTCACGCCTGCATTGTTAATGCTGGGGCTAATGTTGTTTTCGAATTCCAGCCCGTAATATCATGCGTCGGCCTTCTCAACTGAACTGAAGCGAAGTAAAAGAAGGGCAAAGCTGCCTTTGTTTTTAGGTGAATTCTTGGCAATAATTCTAGAATTGCGACGAACAAACTACTTTGGTCCACTGGGCAAAGGGTAATGAAAAAAGAATCGTTTAGTTTTCCGCTTATTGAGTTTGACGGTAACAAGAAACCGGCAGATGGGTTGCTTGGCAGCATCGGGTTTTCTCAAAAGTACAGAGGCGTGATCGATGAAGATGACGAGTTGATTGCTGCGCTTCGATCAAGTGAACGTGATGAGCGACAGACTCAGTTGATTCTTTCGTTTGCCGTTTCGTGGTTATCGGGACAAGAGAAAAAGCTCGGACGAGTCATCGCCTACGCGATCGAGTTGCCACCAAGCATTTATTTCTTGAGCCGTATCGGAATGATCGACCGGACGACAGATGTGATCGCCTCAGGAACCATGGTCGTGGCTGGATTGACCGGATCCTATTTATTTCTGGATGGCGTTTGGGATCTAATGCCGGATGACTGTGGGATTAACCCTGCTGCGTGGATGGCAGCTGACGCAACGCTTTTTCTGATTCCTGAGTTGATTTTCGGAAAAGTAAAAGAGGAGTTCGGAGAATTTGGTACGCCCATTGCAAGGAAAGATTTTAATCCGGAGATCGTTTTCAATTTCTTGCAGCTCTGTCATGTTCATGACGTATTTGTTGCCGATAAAAAGCTGGCTTCTTCTCACCTGATGCGGCGTTTGCAGCAGCGGATTTTTGCACTGTTCGTTTCCATCAGCAGGCAGTCAGAAGGGATGATGTTGAGTGGGGAAAGTGAGGCTCTTGCAGCACTTGGTGGCCAAACGGCGATCGCACTTGGGTTGCATCAAACCCAGTCGCATGCAGAAATCTTGTTGATGATAGCCAACGGAATCAAGTCGATTGAAAACGA
>CAYZGP010000096.1:0-1823 GCA_964478065.1 uncultured Pirellulaceae bacterium | reverse complement strand
TGAGCTGTTGGAAATGCTTACTTGAGCTGTTTTGGGCTAACCACGGTTTCTGCACCAGATCCGTTTTGGCGATAGCCACGGTTTCTGCACTGAAAAGACGGTGAAAAGACGGACAAGAATGTCCATCCTACCTACATGCGGGAATTTTCAACATCGGGCGACAGGCAATCGAGCGACAGCCTGTCACCATTGATGATGTTAATAGGAACGACACAGGTAGGTAGCAACGATGACCTTTTTGTTGAAGCTATGCCTCACTCTACTCCTTGTCCGACACCGTCATGATCAACGATTGAGTGAGCTTTTGAGAGATATCTTGTGCACCTGCTTTGATCATCATGTTCATTTTTTGATCCAACTCCGATTTAACCGTGCGTCCTGCGACTCCATCAAAGAAAAATGTGACGGTCGAATCTTGGCTTTCGACTTCAACTTCTGCCGCCCCACCTTTTGCGAAATCCATGGTTACTTTGCCCACGACAACATGTAACGGCTTCCCATCGACATCGGCAACGCCTTTATAAGTGTATGCCGTGGACGTATTAATTTTCATCATTCCCATATCCATCGTTTCTGTCACGGTCCAAGAATGGCCGACATCCAGGTTGGGCTTAGGGAATACCAAGCTGGCTTTGCTGACCATGTCCTGAAAATTCTTTTCGGAAAACATCGATGCCGCCATAGGATTACCCTCCAACCCTTTGAGAAGCTCTTCGGGAATTTTGACATCGTAAATTTTTCCGTCGGTTCTCATTTTTTGACTTATGGGTTGACCGACCATGGGTCGAATCGTTTTAGCAAGTTCAGCCGCGGGGCCGTCTCCGTCATCATCGCTATTTGAATCAAACTCGAATGAACCCATCGGTGATTCGGAACTTACTAACATACGATCGATCGTATTGGTCGCTGAAGCGACACCTTTCTCGTCGATGGATGTGATTGTTAAGGACAATTCATTCAATGCCTTAGTCGTTGTATTCATCAACTGCCCGCCCGCTTCCATCTCCATGGAAGTAGTTTGGTCGGTCGTAAATTTGACGGAATGCCCCTTTTTGAATTTCCATTCCAAAACGCCGTCGGCCTCGCGCGGAGCACGAGTAACCAATTCTTTCTTTTGCATCTCATCAGATGCGTCGGTCTGAGCGAACGAATTCGAAACGGGTAAAACAAATCCGATCAGTAGTAAAAAAAGCAAGTACATGCGAAAAAGTGAAATAGACATTGAAATCCTTATTTGGAAAATTTTTAAATGGTCGCTCGAAAAAAATCCGCCGTGGAACTTTTAATTGGCGATACCAGTTTAACGTATGATGAAAGCAATTTGAACTTAAACCTGCAAACTTGCTGAGGAGATTTTTACCGTTTTCTCGGGACCTCGATCGTATTTGAAAACATGTTGACACATGAATTTATTTCAGTTTCTGATTCAAGTTTTCGCTGTCAGCTAACGGTCAAAAAGAAATTCTGTCCAGAGTCGCGAAGTCGGGGCGTTTGGGATCCCGCGCAAGGTATACTTTTGCGAATCCACCTTGGCCGATCAATCGCTTAACTTCAAATCTACCGATAGATTCATTGGGCCTGATTTGATCATCATCAACCAAATCATCAGCCACTCCGTGTATCGTATCTTGCGCACTGGCGGCAATGGTCTGCTTGTTTTCATTGCCCGTTGATGCGCCGGACTCCACTTGATCATGCTTGGCTGCATTGAGAAATGCCAATGCGTTCTTAACTCGCTCAAGTTCCTGTATTTCTTCTTTGGACAGATCGTTCGAGTCGCCCTGCTCGTTGGATAAATTTGAATCCAGCCGCTTGGCTATTTC
>CAYZGP010000095.1:20867-24371 GCA_964478065.1 uncultured Pirellulaceae bacterium | reverse complement strand
GGCGATCTTCGGATCGCCTTTTTTGTTTCAAAACAGACACATCTGATCGCGACGTCTAACGTGCACCGCCACTTTTTTAAACGGTTTGACTGGTAAGTCTTTCCTGCGATACTTACGGCTTGCTTGGTGGCTTTGAGCGAGTTGGCTCAACCGTATCAGGTGTTCAAACGCGAATTTATTTCACTATCAAACTCTTACTTACTCGATCGCACTACATGCGATCTTTATAAAGGGACTGGCATCACTATGGCAATTCAAACAATTCCCAATTCGTTCGATCTACAAACATATCTGGCCAAGCTTTCATTGGGATTGTATGCGAGGCGGATTCGAAAGCACGGTGTGAACTGGTTTGCTGCGTGTACGATTTTGGTTTTTGCTGCTACTGCCAGCGCCCAAGAAACCAAATCCAAAATTACGCTTGTGCCTGGATCTGAAGTGAACCTGGACGCGGTCATGAAAGCGGATTGGGTCCAAGGCGAGGGGCCAACGTCTTTTGAGCCTGGGAAAATTTATGTGTTTGAATGCTGGGCTACATGGTGCCCTCCTTGCGTCGCGTTGATTCCACATGTGAATGAACTTCACAAAAAATATTATGACAAAGGGCTGCGAGTCCATGGTATGAATACCTGGGAAGACGATCGGGAAAAAGTAGTGAACTACGTCAAGTCAAAGGGCGAGGGCATGTCTTATCCAGTCGCCTATACGAACAAATCAGCCTTCGAAACCGAGTGGTTAAAGGCAGCGGGAGTGAAGTCCATCCCTCACGCATTCGTTGTGAGAAACGGAAAACTACTGCTGGCGACCGAGGCGGTACGGCTAACGGATTCTCTGATCGAGTTGATGTTGTCTGGCGATGAAGGGGCCGAACAAGCCGCCGCGAAGATCAAAGCTGCTTACGATGCCCGAGAAAAAACGGACAAACTTTCTTCGGAAATCTATTCTGCAAAACGCGCCAAGGATGCGGATAAGCTGGCGACGAAAATCAGCGAAGTTGAAAAGCTTGATCCTGACCATCCCAATTTGCCGGTATGGAATCTTGAATTGCTGATGGTGCGCAAGGATTGGCCAGCTGCACTAAAATCACTTAACGGAATGCCAAAAAGCAGTTCCAAAAATACTTTCCTCGCGGCGACGAGTACCACGATCGTTCGAAGTGAAGCGGATGCTTACCCGATAGACTTTACTAAAGCGTTTACTCCGGCTTATGCACAATACATCAAGGATGGCGCAGAAAGAATTGGCCCAAACCATTTGGCGAAACTGACCATTCTTTACTGGAGGATAGGTGATAAGGAAAACGCGATTGTCAGCGCCGAAAAAGGATTACAGGCCGCCATCAACCACAAGACAGGGAAAAGCGAATTCCGAACGATTGCTTTCAAGCGTTTTGTAAAATCAGTTAAGGACGGCACGTTGCCTGAGTTTTCAGATCTGTCGGCTTGGCATATCTCTGCAAGGGAAGAAGCAAAGAAAGCCGCTGCCGCTAAGGAAAAAGCCGCTGCCGCTAAGGAAGATTCCTCTGAAGAAAAAGAATAATCTCGCCAGAAGTTTGTGTGAAAGAAGATCCGCCGCTTTTCGCAAAAACAACCACTCTAAATAAAGCTACTCATTGTTTGAGTTGGTGTTAAGAATTGAGAAGCAATCTATAACCTTGGAGAATTGAAATGTCAGTTGTATTTGCCGTTACGTTTAAAGCTAAAGACGACACGTATGATCAGTTGCATGCGACGCTTACGGCCATACTACCCGATACAGCCAGTTTTAAGGGCGCTGAGTTAATATCATGTTCAGCCGATCCCGTTGATAAGACGTTTTACGTTCATGAAGTTTGGGATTCGGCTGAGAGCCAGCAAGCGTACCTTGCGTGGCGGCAAGAGCGGGGCGACGTTGACAAACTGGTTGCCTTGCTGCGGGACGCGCCAAGTTTCGAACAGCGTGAGCATCTGACTTTTTAGATTGTGCCCAGACGAACCTGCCAATGATAACGATGCCATAATATTTTTTGCAGCCGCAAGTCAATCCATTTGGCGAGATGTGTTCTTTAACGGCGGTTCTCTAGCGGCGGTTCTCTAGCGGCGGTTCTTTAGCGGCGGTTCTTTACTTCGCTTGCGATTCTACCTACCCCGCCGCCGAGAATCCGACCGACGACTTCACCATAAGGCACAAGCGATGCGACTTGTCCGCCCACTGAGGCACCGTAACTGGGCAGAAGTATTTCTCGAGCCGTTTCAATCTCACCAGGTTTGTCTTCGTACCATTGCAACGCCAATTGAGTCGCCGTCGTTTCGTGAGATAGCCCCGCGAACGGAATGTCTTTGATGGCAGCGTAAGCCCCAGGGTTAACTCGCGTGCGCAAGTCGTGAGCATAGGCAGCACGAGAGATGGCCAATGTCGGAACATCTGAATAGACGTGAAGCGAATCCGAATATGGGTTGTACCAATCACCACCCACCAGTCGACCCGGCAGCAATGTGTATTTGAGCAAGTTGTAGGCGCCAAAGGTAGATTTCCAAATTGGTCGGATACGATCGTTGGCTACCATTCGTCTAAGTTCGTCCAATGGCGCGTACTGATTGGAGCGAACCATTACAGTATCAAGTCCGTTTTGCTCCAAGTAATTGACGATCTTCATTTCGGTTGCTTGAGAAACTTCATGATTGTCAACTTTGCTTTTGCCAATGGCGATCCGATTAGGAATTCCCAGCACTCGCCCTGCAGCATCAATGATCGGCCTTTGCTGTCCGCGCTGAACCTGAACATGTTGACGGGACGGTTCGTTTACAAAACTGCGCTTCTCCAACGGATTAATAGTCGAGCAACCCACTGAGCTTAAAACCACAAAGCAGAGTAAAACCCCAATGCCAAGTAGCTTGGAATTGCTTCGTCGGGTTGTGTTATCGGATCTGTCCAAATTTGAAGGCGAATGGCAATCTGGTTTACGCCAGCGGGCAGCACAACAATCCGCGGGATGACATATCATCTCGCTGTTGGCAAGGCGGCTTATGTTGTTAAATGTGTTGTTGGTCATGCTGCGACAATTGGGAATGTAAGGAGATCCAGTTTGACGGGCCTTTTACAAATATCGTGATTAAACGACTGACATTTGAAGGTCAATCGAGAAACAGGCAGGATTCATTGAGTTGCTAGCGAGACAGGCCAATAGTCCGTGGCGCAGACTACATTCACAAAGAAACGATTCCAGATACCAGCGACGAATAGAGAATGTTGCCGTCGGAAAGCGGGCGTGTCCTTTGACCTTGTTTAACTTGTCTATGAAAAACGGCTGAGAGTGGCTGGGAATACTTGGAAACGACCAACGCCCGTGTTCCGAAAAAACGACTCGGAGAGTCGTGGTACTTTTATTAGAGTCACAGCCTGGGAGCGAAAGGCGACTATTTTTGCTCATGTAGCCGATCGCTGAATCATTTTGGCTGAGTACAATTAACCGCCAATGGCAACAGTTCTATTTCATTGGACTGGGACGAGGAATCAGCTACAGGG
>CAYZGP010000095.1:19441-20767 GCA_964478065.1 uncultured Pirellulaceae bacterium | reverse complement strand
GGAATCCAGCGACAAGGTCTCGCGATACATCAGCTGAGACTGTTGTTTCCGGTCTGTAAAGAACCAAAAGCGCAATACGTGTTACGACCGGCCCAAAAGAACTGTTGTGGCTTGCCGATTCCGCGAAAATGCCGAAAAAATCGAAGGCTGGTTACGGTGCAGAAGTAGGTTTTTAGGGGCTGCGGTCTTGTTGACGGCGAGTTCTTGTTTCCCGAACGCATCGTTGGAGTCTCAATTAAATGGCTTACGCAATCGCAGTATTTATTCAAGGGCTCTTCGTGTTCATCGTGGCTGAGTTCGCGGCTATGGCGCTTCCCAAATCCTGGAGGCCCCATCGAATATTGCGCGGTCTGACGTTTCTGTGGGTCGGATGGAACTTGTTCAGTATCGGCTTCTTCGGAAACTTGATGCCGCCGCCTGACCAAACCGTGGCCAAACTGATGGAACAGGCACGAGGCGACAAACTGCACTGGAACAGGTATGGAAAGTCCGCAACGCGGTGGGAAGAAGGCACGCATCGCCACTATAAAAGATCCTGCCAAACTTATGCTCTTAAGCAACTAGGCGAGATGGGGCCAGCAGCAAACTCGGCATTGCCCGAGCTGATTGAACTTTTCAATGAAAAGGAAGACTACAATTCCGGAGACGGAGTCTATTGCTTGCAATCCGAAAACGCCAAAACACTCGGAGCCATTGGGCATCGCGATGCAATTGAACCGCTCATCGGAATGTTGTTAACTAAATCTCTTACTCCTGACGAAGACAACGGCCTTATTTCTTCGAACATTCTCTGGCACTATGACGGGCCTTACAACGAGAAACGCGGCACCGGCCCTCAGGCGATTATGATGGGGTTAATGTCGATGCCGAGTGAGTATCACCCTGAAATTGTAGATAAGCTGAAGGATGCCCGCGCAGAAATCGAACAGTCCGAGCTTTTAAACGATTGGGCAAAATTTGAAATCGACCGCGGCCTTCGCTTTTTCGGAGGGAATAAAAAAGTCAAAGCCAGAGCCCGCCGCTACGTTGAGGGTGCTTGGAATCTGGAAGAACACGCTGATTTTGAAAAGTTACTTGATCCGCAATGGGAACGTGCACCGATTCAAACCCGAACCCTGTTGAGCGGTGGCCAATGGGCTCAGGAGGTCTCAACTCCGGAGGAACAAAAAATAGTTCGTGCTTTGGAGAAGCATTTAAAGAAGATGGGGTTTAAGCCTTCGGATCTAGAAAAAAAGGCGCCCGTCAAAATCAAATACAGGGTAGAGGAAGGCATGGTGGAAATTTCTTCAGTAGGTTGGCGGACGGGCAAGTAGCAGACTGGTAGGT
>CAYZGP010000095.1:12921-19341 GCA_964478065.1 uncultured Pirellulaceae bacterium | reverse complement strand
CTCGCTTTTTCGTTGAACTAATCTACTCGAGGAAGTCCAGCAGTTTAGCAACGCCTTGATATCCGCTGCGCCTGCGGATTTCCTTTCCAGCGGAGTCCAGCAAAATCAACGTGGGATAGCCTTTGATTTTGTATTGTTTATTGAGCTCTCGTTCGTCATCCCCGTCCAGCTTAAGGAAGATCACATCTGAAGACTTATCGAAAACAGGTTTCGCAGTGTAGACGTGTCGATCCATCGAATGGCATGGGCCACACCACGTCGTCACGAAATCAATCACGACTCGTTTGTCTTCTTTTTTAGCCAGCGCCAATGCTTCTTTGTAATCGTGAATAAAGACAACTGGACTTTCGCTTCGAGGATACTTTTTATCCTTGGCGAATGGGTCCTTTTGAGCTTTCTCCTCGGCTTGGGTCATTCCGACATCAACCGCACGGATCTTTATTGAAGTCCCATTTTTGTCAACGCTGGTGATCCGGTAAGCAACTGAATCGAACCAAGCGTGCTTGTTAACTTTGTAAATCGAATTCCTTGGCAACCATGCAGCTCCGGCCGTTTTGCCAATTCCCCAAGTATCGCGGTCACCAAAAAATCCGTCCAAATCGAAATCGCCTATAACTGCTGTACACGTTCTATCGCCAAGTTTGAATTCTGCCTGGTGCCAGCCTTTGCGGGTCCAGCGAACGGTCGGTTCTTTTTCAGGTTCTTTAGGGTTCACGGTATGCCAAAGCGCAATGGGATATGGACGTGTCGTGTTGGCCGCGTCTCCGTCTGTTGTTTCAAGTGAAATGGTAACGTCTGGACTCGAATACCAGAATTTGCCACGCCTTTCGACGGCATCAATTTTGTGAATTTCACCATCCTCGAACTTGGAGTTGCCGTTAACGTCAATTTTCAGATGCGCGATTCCACCAATGGCTTTGGGGTCGTCAAATTCGACAGTTACTTTGATGGGATCCTTTTTGGCAAGCGTTAGAAATCCGCTCAAACCTTCGTCGGTCTTGGACAGCTTGATCGTTCCCGCCTTGGGCGCAAATTGGAGGCCAGTTCTTTCTTTACTGGGCACCATCGGTGTCAGCTTGACTTCTATTTCACCTAAATCAATAGCCGCTTTCAATTTCTCATTCAGCGCAGATTTTGGTTTGGCCGCGGCGGAATCTGATTCTTCGGTGTCACGTGTTTTCGAATCTTGACCTTGGGCGTTGAGTTTGTTTTCAATCGCAGGGTTAAACCAACAACTCGAAAAAACAATGAGTGAAAAGAAAGACAAAATTCGCAGCGCAGAAAGTGAATTCAATGGACCAACCTTAGTCTTTAAAATGCGTTATCGTTCTGGAGGCACAACCTGAAAATTGAGCTGAGACAGGCTACTAGTTTAGATCGGGTTTCGCAGACTTCCACCCTTCTTTCAACTGGCGAGCCAAGTCAGCAACGATCGACTGATTTTCTTTCAAGCCACCAACGTTAACGTTTTCTTCTGGATCGGACTGATGATCGTATAGTTCGATGGCTTTAAGTTCACCGGAAACTTCTTTTTCATGATCCCAGGTTCTCCACTCAACGTAGTGATAACGTTCGGTAACCAGTGACGCCCCCATATATCGCCCCTTGTCCGGGGTGATTCTGGGAGCGCGATGAAACTGGCTAAACGCAGCTGACTTCCATTTGCGTTTTGGTGTCTTGAAAAGAGGTTTCACACTGACGCCTTCCATGATTTCGGGAACCGGCAGACCCGCAGCGTCACAAACTGTTGGGTAAAGATCAACTAACTCCACGATCGCGTTCGTCTTGGCACCGGGCGATTCATGATTTGGAACGCGAATCATCAAGGGGACACGAACGTCGATATCGTAGTTCGTCTGTTTGCACCAACTGCCGTGCTCACCAAGCTTCCAGCCATGATCGCCCCATAACACGACGATCGTATTGTCGGCCAACCCAAGCTCCTCTAGCCCGCGCATCAAGTTTCCAAAACACGCGTCAACAAAACTAACTGAAGCGTAATAGCCGTGCTTCAAACGCCGCGAGTTGGCTTCGGTAAGTTTAAACTCTGCTGGATGTTTGACGTGCTCCAAATCGTAACAGCCACGAAGCTCGTACATCGAATTCATAGCCATAACGGGCGCGTTTTTTGGCATGAACGGGTTGTTGGCAAGTGAGATTTTTTCGCGATTGTACAAATCCCAATATTTTTTCGGCGCGACAAAGGGAAGATGTGGGCGGTAATAACCCAAGGCCAGGAAAAATGGCTGGTCTTTCTTTTTCAGCCGTCGCATGGTTTCAATCGCCAGTTCCGTCTGGGCTCCATCGTAAAACTGATTATCTGGTCCGTCAAAAGATTCTGTGGCCACGCCGTAAGCCCATCCGTTTGCATAGCGATTGGGATTCTTTTCCAGTCGACGTTTTCGGACTTCGGCCAGCTCCAAATTCAATCCTTCATCGTGATAGAAAGACTCCGGTTCGCGATCAATTAACTCGGGAGTCATGTATTTCTTAGGACGAAGATCCGGTTCGTCGAATGAAACGCGGTCCGGCATATGGTTGTGAAAAATTTTTCCCATCGATACGGTGTGGTATCCGTGTTTGTGAAAGTACTGGGGCATCGTCACGACGTCGGGCAAATTGATGCGGAACTTTCCTCTGAGATCCCAGACGCGAGTTGAGTCAGGACGCAAACCGGTCATCACACTTGCACGCGACGGAGCACAAACTGCTGCTTGACAGTAGGCTTTTAAGAACGTGGTGCCTGTTTTAGCAAACGCATCAAACTGAGGCGTTTTGATTTCGTCGTTGCCGTAACATCCAATTTCTGGCCGCAAGTCGTCAACCGATACGAACAAGATGTTTGGGCGTTTGTCAGTTCGCTTTTCGGTTTTTTTGTCGTCTGCGTTTACTTGGTTGTATAGACCGGCGATCAAAGACGCCGCGAAAAGAAAAATGATCAGTTGTTTAGCCATGGCAGATGTGACTCCAGACCTGTTTGAGTGACGAATTCTTCACGATTAGGAAGAACTTAAATGCAGATCTTCAAATCCGCGCCTGTGTAGGTAGTCGTTTACGTTAGCCAAGGCGGAAAATGAGATTTCTAAACTTACTTTGAAAAGGCTTGACGATCTACTTGGGCAAACCACTGATCGCTCTCTTTGCGGCCTTAAAGTCTGGAAGCAAAACGGCGCTGAAGTCAGAGAGTTACTTCCGCCTAAACAACCAGAGGAAATCGCCCCTCTCAACGGGGTCGGCTGTCACCGCATAAGCCTCTCGCCTTATTGAGTGGTAATCTGCAAGAAGCGTTCGATATTTCTCTGTGGACTTAAGTTCTTTCAACGCTTCTTCACCTGTTACCGTCTTCTGATAATCTCTGAATTTGGCCCAAGCGGCATCTCTCTTTTCAATTAGCTGCTTCTTATGCTCAAGGTCTTCCGCCGTTGGTGATTTTTCCGGTCCCGTCAGCCATTCCGAACGTCCGCCAACTAGTAGATCGAGGTCGTCGTCGCCATCGTAGTCCACCAATTCAATGTGGAACGAAGAACCAGGTGCGACAGGTGCTCCATCTTTGCCTTGCACACGTTTGATTTGCTTCGAGCCGGATTTGCCTGGCAATAACTCGACAAGCGTCGTCCTCTCTGAAAACTTAGGCGAACCTTTGGTCCCAGTGTTGCGGAACAGAACGACTTCTCCGTAGATGCTGCCGATCACGATGTCAAAGAGTCCGTCACCATCCCAATCGACGACGCGCGGTGCGCCAATTCCGCCCTCGAAAGCGATTGGTTTGTCGCCAACTTTTACGGGTTGGTTGGTGGTAGCAAACTTTGTTTCGGTAGCGCTTCCCTCGTTTAATCGCAGGAACAATCCGCCTTCTCGATAGCCGCCAAGCAGCAGGTCCATGTCGCCATCGTGATCCCAGTCGACTGCAGCAACGGAAGAGCAGAAGCCTGTTGTTCCAGAACGATCTGATTCAGCCCAGTCATCGGCTTCAAAATCCCAGAACGTGCTAAGTACAACAAGGTCACCATTTTTATCCACAACAGCAGTCGGTTCGCCGTAACCGTCTTTTGAGTTGACGACCCACTGCGGTGCGCCACTGAAACTTCCAGTCAATATGTCTTTCATCCCATCAGCATTGACGTCCACAAACTGTGAACTTGTGCCGACGCATCACCAATTGGAGGTTCGGATCGCTTTTCCTTTGGTGTCTTTGAGAGGTTTTCTTGCGCCCCAAACAGGGTCGCCACTTCCTGAGGTATTTAGATTCTCGTGGACACCGAGGTCTCCCCAGAGATCACTGATGACTAGTTCAGCTTTATCGTCGCCATCCACATCGAAAATCGCAGGTGAGAGAAACTTTTTCTGCTCCACGGTATTGAGTGGCTTGCCGTCAACGTTGATTCGGACTGGGTGTTCAAAGATGGTTGAACCGGGAGACTCAGTTTTCGGGATCGCGATGTTGACGGTTTTGCTTTGAGGTGGATTGCAGGCTTTATCTGTACAGGCTTGGAAGGAAACAATGACCTCGATATCTTTGCCGTACGCGGCCGGATCGATGACAACCGTTCTTGAAAAACTTACTTGCCCCTCAAAGATGCTTGTTTGCGAGTCGGCTCCAGCGTTTCCTTCGGGGCGATTCCAGTCACCTTTAGCCGTTACGCCTTCGGGCAATTTCAATTCAAGAGACGTGGCTGTTTCTCCATGTTCACCTTCCTCGTCGTAGGTGTGCCACCCGTCCCGGACGTTCATTTCAATGGTCACGGTGTATTGGTTGGCTTGCCCATTATCAGCCTCAATCGCTCCCTTAAGGGTGACAGGCTTTTCTGACGCGCCGGTCATTGAAAAAGAAAAGAGCATGAAGCTCATGAAAATTGCAGAAGCAAAGTAATTCATAGGTGGACCAAGTGGTTTTTAGAAGAAACATCCGCGTCTTAAGGACTCTATTGTATCAGAATCACCGCCGAAGTCATCTTCGATCACTGTCCACCTATTATTTACTTTCCCCTGAGCATTTCTAGCGTTCAACTTTCTCAGCGCGAGCCATTTCGGCATCTAAAGCAGTTAAATGACTCAAGCCATTATCGACCGGATGACTGTTCAATCGACTTAGCCGATGCCAACTTGATTTTCACGCGCGAGAATTCTTCACCGCGTCGAATTCCCAGCGTAATTTCGTCACCGGCTTTGTAGTTTTTCAACATGTCGACAAGTGCTTCCGAATCAGCTGGCCTCTCGCCATTAATGCTCATCACGATGTCTCCCCACTCAACGCCTTTTTCGTCATCGGTCATTCGCGTCGGTCGTAAACCCGCTTCTGCGGCTGGGCTACCTTTGGCGACGCCCAGGATCAACACGCCTTCTTCGAAAGCACGTTCGGATATTTGTTTGGGAGCCAAGGTAACTCCAAGGAACCCTTCGACTTGCCGATTTGATTTGGCGTCCAATTCGTTTTTGATAAGCCGAGGAACCGTGGACTTGATAGTGTTCACTGGAACCGCGAACCCCACACCAGCCGACGCGCCGGAACGACTGAGAATCGCAGTATTCATTCCGATAAGTTCACCGTGACTATCAAGAAGTGGGCCACCAGAGTTGCCTGGATTGATTGCCGCATCAGTTTGAATGACTCCTTTGATTGGCGAATCACTCTGCGAACTAATTTCTCTCCCAAGCCCGCTGACGATTCCAGTCGTGAGCGTATGATCCAAGCCGAACGGGTTTCCAATTGCAAAAACTTTCTGGCCAACTTCAAGATCGTTCGATCGACCAATCGTCAATGGTTGCAGGCGTTTTTCACCTGATTTAAATCGGAGAACTGCGATATCAAATTCAGGGGCAACACCAATGACGTCCGCATCAAAATTGCTTCCGTCTGCAAGCATCACCTGAACGGCATCGGCGCCCTTAACAACGTGGTAGTTGGTTACAACATGACCATCCGCGTCCCACAAAAAACCCGAGCCGGAGCCGACTGGGATTGTTTCGATGTCAAGTGTTACGTTTCCGAGACGCCTTGCAACGGCAGCCTTGGTGCAAATATTGACAACGGAAGGTGAAGCATGCCTGAAGACATTCACATTCGACTGCTCTTCTTTGTCGAAAGTTCGAGTCGTGCTCTGTGCAAAGGCGTTGGAATTTAGCGCTAAAAGAGGCAGCGCCAGAAAAATAAAAACCAAAACGCTGCGAATATTCTGATTGCTTGAAAGGCTCACAATGCGGCTCCATGAAAATCAGTTTGAAAATGTGTTTGTTGTTAGTCGTTTTGACGGAGAGCTCCTTACAAATAAATAACTTTTTTAGTAATCAAGTGCTACCAGATTCGACCAAATGTTGCCGTTTTGTTGAAAATATTGCCCTGCACAGCACGCAACCGTTCGGGTAGTCGGACTACTCGTGTAAATAAAGTTACCGCGAGTCTCATTCATGGCATCAGCGAGT
>CAYZGP010000095.1:7425-12821 GCA_964478065.1 uncultured Pirellulaceae bacterium | reverse complement strand
TAAAAATAGCCCTTTGCCAAAGCAGTTTGGCGAGACGGACAGCGGGCATTGCGTTGGCAGACGGATTGAATTGCACAATTCCTTCTTTAACGTGTCATCAGGTGGCTT
The DNA here is from genome assembly GCA_964478065.1 of uncultured Pirellulaceae bacterium. Classification (GTDB taxonomy): domain Bacteria; phylum Planctomycetota; class Planctomycetia; order Pirellulales; family Pirellulaceae; genus Mariniblastus. Next base: position 12,713 of record CAYZGP010000095.1, on the reverse strand, counting down.
TTTTTGCGACCAACGACCTGTGAAGTTAGACCCGGTCGGTTCGTTTAATTCGTCGACTGGAAATTGATTTTCAGGAATTGAAGATGCCAGAAACGCGGCCGGAGAAACCTATTAAGAAGCCAGAGGAAGTCGATCAATCGAAAGCGTTTCCGTGGGTTAAGCTTGGGCTTTTTTTAGCATTCGCCGCGCTGGTATTCGTCGGTTACACCCAGTTTGGCGACGCGCTGGATCTTCACGGCCTTGCGAGTCGGGAATCGCAGCTGCGAGATTTGCAGCAACAGCATCCTATTCTCGTGTTCGGGGCCGCGTTCGCAATCTATGTCGCTTTCACCGGGCTCTCGTTGCCGGGAGCCACTATATTGACACTGTTGTATGGGTGGTATTTCAAGTTTACATCTGGACTTATTCTTGTCAGTTTCGCATCGACCTTGGGCGCCACTCTCGCGTTCTTGCTCAGTCGCTTTCTGTTTCGGGATTTTATACAAAAACGATTTGGAAATCGGCTCGAGAGCTTCAATAAATCGCTTGAACGCGAAGGGCCATTCTTTTTATTCACTTTGCGGCTGGTTCCCGCTATTCCTTTTTTTATTGTTAACTCCGTGATGGGCTTGACTCCGATAAAAACCACAACCTTCTGGTGGATTAGCCAACTTGGGATGCTCGCTGGAACGGCAGTTTTCGTTTATGCAGGCTCAAGTGTTCCATCGCTGCAGTCATTGGCGGACAAAGGCATCAACGCGGTGTTCACGCCCCTTCAACTTACTGAAATCATTTTTGCATTTGCTATGCTTGGAATGTTCCCGCTTGCCGTAAGATGGGGCATGAAGTTGATTTCACGTAAGCAATCTAATGCCAGCCCAACCAGTTGATCGGAAGTTGAGCGGCAACTCCGTTTAAAAAAAATACAATTGATGAATTGAGAGTCACAACGAAATGAATGATAGTTCCACCGAATCAGCGCATAATCTGGTGCAGCTGCAACCACACGATGAACACAATCAAGCCCTTGAGTCAAATGTCCATCCAACGGACTGGACAAATCCGACGCCCAAGGACCTTTATCATCTGGTGGTGATTGGTGCTGGAACTGCGGGATTGGTTACCGCGGCGGGTGCGGCTGGGCTTGGTGCTCGAGTTGCATTGATCGAACGTGAACTAATGGGCGGTGATTGCCTCAACGTTGGTTGTGTTCCATCCAAAGGTGTTATCAGCACCGCACGAATCGCTGCAACGGTTCGTGATGCCGGAGCGTTTGGTATCCATGTTCCTGAGGGTGCCTACACTGATTTTGGAAAAGCGATGGAGCGGATGCGCCGCTTGCGAGCCGGCATCAGCCCAGCCGATTCAGCCAAACGTTTTTCTGAACTTGGCGTCGATGTGTTTTTCGGCAATGGCAAATTCGAAGACAACGACACCGTGAGTGTGACGCGCGCCGACGGAACAACGGCTCAGCTCAAATTCAAGAAAGCAGTTATCGCTTCTGGAGCGCGCGCTTCGGCACCACCGATCAACGGGCTCGACAGCGTCAATTATCTGACAAATGAAAATCTGTTTTCACTTACCGAGCTTCCCAAGCGTTTTGGAATCGTTGGCAGTGGCCCGATCGGCAGCGAAATGGCACAAACGTTTGCCCGATTTGGCAGCGAAGTGTTTTTGTTTGAGCGCGGCGATCACATTTTGACGCGCGAAGACGCTGATGCCGCAGCCATTGTACAAAAAGAGTTTCTCAAAGATGGCGTGAACCTGATGCTCGACAGCGAGGACATGAAGATAAGCCCAGCCGACGGAGGAAAGATTAAAGTCAGCGTCGTGCAAAAAGGCAAGCCGGCCGATGTTGTGGTTGACCAATTGTTGATTGCGGTTGGCCGGGCTCCCAATACGGATGGCCTGAACCTGGACTCGGTCAATGTGAAATTCGGCAAACGCGGAGTCGAAGTCAACGATAATTTACAGACAACCAACCCTCGAATTTACGCTGCGGGCGATATCTGCTCGAAATATCAGTTCACGCACGCGGCCGATTTTCAAGCTCGTATCGTGATCCAAAATGCATTGTTTGCAGTTGGGCCTTTTGGCAAAAAGAAAGCCAGCGATTTGATTATTCCATGGGCGACTTACACATCGCCGGAGATCGCTCACGTTGGCATGTATCCTGCGGACGCCAAAGAAGCCGGAGTCGAAATTGACACCTATGTTCAGTCATTTGAACATATTGATCGTGCAATCCTTGAAGGAAACGTGGATGGATTTGTCAAAGTCCACACGAAGAAAGGGACTGACAAAATCGTCGGAGCAACGATCGTTGCGGAAAACGCTGGAGACATGATCTCGGAAATCTCGGTCGCTATGGCCAACGGGGTGGGACTTTCAAAAGTAGGCGCAACGATTCACCCGTATCCAACGCAAGCCGAAGCCATTCGCAAGCTGGGAGATCAATATAATAAAACCAAACTTACGCCCTCAAGCAAGAAAATGCTTGCCTTCCTGATGAAAATGAACGTCGGTAAGTAACGTTTGTATGGCATTGTTTTTTGACTTGGGATTTAATTCAAAAAGGCACTTGAGACCAACTCTATGAGACAAACTTTAATCAACTGGTTGGTCTGTAACGAGCCATATAAATATGTCGTTTGACAACTGGTTTATGTTTCCGATTGCGATCGTTATTGCAACGATTGCGATGTCGTCTGGTATCAGCGGTGCGATTTTTTTTACTCCGATCTTTTTGTTGGGCTTGGGGCTGTCGCCCGAAGTGGCGATCGGGGCAGGCTTGATCACCGTGGTGTTTGGATTTACAAGCGGACTGGTGGCATACTTGCGTCGTAAGCTCGTGGATTTCAAATTAGCCGGATCCATGCTGATGTTTTCAATCCCAATGGCGGTCGTTGGTGTGGTCACTTCCAACTATGTGAACCCGAATATCCTCAAGGCAGTTCTTGGAATGGGACTTTTTGCAGTAGCGTATAGTTTGCTTCGTTCGCCTGCTCTCGAAAATGTAGAAGGAACGGACCAGCAAATCGAAAACGAAAACAATGCCGGCTCGATGAGGTCCCTGACGTCTGCCGATGGTGAGCAATTTTGTTATACAATTCGCAACAAGTGGATGGGCGCGGTGGTTGCGACTGTCGGTGGATTCTTTACGGGAATGATCTCAACGGGACTGGGAGAGCTTAACAGCTACTACCTGCTTCAACGGTGTAAAGTTCCCGGTAAAGTTGCGGTTGCGACCAGTGTGTTCACTGTGGCGTTCACGGCGATGGCGGCTGCGACTGGTCACTTGATAAATTTTGCATCTGGCGGCGGAGAGACTTTGGGTACCGTTTTTGGCTTGGTGGTGTTTACAGCACCAGGGGTCGTTATTGGTGGGCAGCTTGGGCCTTATATTGCGACCAAGATTTCTCAACATGCGTTGAAAAAATCGCTGGCCGTTCTGTTTATTTTGGTAGCCTCATTAATGCTCGGCCAATTGATTTTTACTTAGTTCAACTTTTTCGCCAATCGTAACAGCCCAATACGATCTTCCCAAATTGAAATCACAAGTGCTGAAGGTTACAATTTTTTCAAATCAAAAGTTTTTTAAAAATACGATTACACGAAACAGCCCTTATTAAAGGGCTTAAATTTTTAGCGAATACATTTCTCCGAAATCGTATTCAAGAACAGGAAACAGTATGTGGATTGAGCCTTGTGAAGACGTTGAGTGCTTCATGGCGGGATTGGTTAAAAGGAATTCCGGCCAGCCGGAGTTTCATCAAGCGGTCAAAGAATTCGTTTCGACTGTAATGCCATATGTGCAAAGCAACCCAAAGTACCGCGAACACCAAATTCTCGAGAGATTGACTGAGCCCGATCGTGTTGTGATCTACCGTGTGACTTGGCAAGACGACAAAGGGAACATCAGAGCAAATCGGGCTTGGCGCGTTCAGTTCAACAATTCCATTGGCCCCTACAAAGGTGGACTGCGATTTCACCCTACGGTGACGTTAAGCGTGCTGAAATTTTTGGGCTTCGAACAGATCTTTAAAAACAGCTTGACCGGATTGCCGATGGGCGGCGGCAAGGGTGGTTCGAACTTTAACCCCAAAGGTAAAAGCGACAACGAAGTGATGCGATTCTGTCAATCGATGATGACTGAACTTTGTCGTCACATCGGTCCTGAAACGGATGTGCCTGCGGGTGACATTGGCGTGGGCGCGAGAGAGATCAGCTATTTGTTTGGCCAGTACAAACGAATTCGCAATGAATTCCATGGCGTTCTGACCGGCAAAGGGCTCGCTTTCGGTGGAAGTCTTATTCGTACCGAAGCCACTGGATATGGGTGTGTTTATTTTTGTGAAGCGATGCTCAACCATCGTGGCGATGGAATCAAAGGGAAGAACGTAGTAATTTCCGGGTCAGGAAATGTAGCAACTTACGCGGCCGAGAAAGCGATTGAATCTGGCGCAAAAGTGTTGACGCTTTCAGATTCCAGTGGCTTTATCCACGACCCAGACGGAATTGATCAAGAGAAACTTGAGTTCGTAAAAGAGCTAAAAGTCGTCCGCCGCGGTCGGATTTCAGAGTATGCCGACAAGTTCTCTTCGGCTCAATTCCATGAGGGCCAACGACCTTGGTCTGTACCTTGTGAGGTCGCGCTTCCATGTGCAACTCAAAACGAAATCAACCTTGATGACGCCAAGCAGTTGATCGGGAACGGAGTGCAAATCGTTTGCGAAGGAGCCAACATGCCGACAGAATTGGACGCGATGAATCAATTTATGGTCGATGGAGTTCTGTTCGGTCCTGCAAAGGCTGCCAATGCCGGAGGCGTCGCTGTTTCTGGTCTTGAGCAAAGCCAAAATGCGATGCGAATTTCCTGGACCTCGGAAGAAGTGAACGATCGACTGCTTAAAATCATGAATGACATCCACCAAAAGTGCGTTGAACACGGAACGGTGCTACCCAACGGGAATGTCGACTACGTTTCAGGTGCAAATATCGCTGGTTTTATTAAAATTGCCGATGCAATGGTTGCTTACGGTGCCGTATAGAATGTGTTAGTGAAATCCTGTTTTTAAAATTGATTTTTTTGTTTATCAGAATAGTAGGTGAAATATGAAGACCCAAAAGTTGCTTGGAATATTGGCGGTTTGCGCCGCAGTTGGTGTAATGGTTGGCGCCGGTTGGATTGCGACGGCCCAAGCCCAGTCTGGATCCCAGGCAAGTTCAGCGCAACAGGGAAGTTCAACGCAAGGCTCTGCCACCAAGCAAGGAAGTACAACACAGGGTTCTACGACGCAAGGCTCTGC
>CAYZGP010000095.1:0-7325 GCA_964478065.1 uncultured Pirellulaceae bacterium | reverse complement strand
GCTCTGCCACCAAGCAAGGAAGTACAACACAGGGTTCTACGACGCAAGGCTCTGCAACGAAGCAATCGTCAAATGAAAAGTCATTTGAACAAAAGATGTGGAGCTTTATCAAATCGACACGATACGATCAGTGGGCACCCGCTGGAGACAACGGTGATTTCCGCAAGAGTGACAGGCCACATGGCGCGATGGTGAAGACTTATATGAATCGTGTCGCGGCTGGCAATTCGGCCGAACTACCTCACGGCTCAATCATCGTCAAAGAAAATTATTCGCCAGAGAAAAAACTTATGGCGGTAACGATGATGTATCGGTCAAAGGGCTACAACCCGGACGCAAACGATTGGTACTGGATTAAGTACAATGCGGATGGAACGACTGCGATGATGGATACGGCCAAAGGGAAAATGGCGATCGCCGGAAAAGCTAAAGGTTGTATGGAGTGTCATTCGGGCGCTGACGGTGATGACTATGCGTTCTTCAATGACTGATTTTCTGCGGACAGTGACGTAACGCTTCTTTCAAAGAGGCCTAACAAACAATTTGATCAATTAAACCAATCCCGCTCGTGCACCATGCACGATCGGGCTTTTTGTTTGTAGAGACACGACAATCATTTACCTGCCGAAAATCGTCGGCATTAAGCCAGTTTATAATTGAAGCATGTCCTTATCCGTGTAGCTTTTCGAGAACCAACAAAATGCCCAAACGGAAATTCGAGCTAGTGCAGGGGGCTTCCGCTAAGTTCTGGCACGTCAGCCAAAAAGGCAAGCAACAAGTTGTGACCTACGGGAGAATTGGGACCGACGGTCAAACTAAAACGAAGACGTTCGATGCTCCCTCCGAAGCAAAGAAATCCGCGAACAAACTGATCGCTCAGAAGCTGAAAAAAGGCTACGTCGAAGTTGGGTTTGCGGGTAGCAAAAAATCAAAAACGGCTTCTAAGAAAACAAACGTAAAGTCGATAGCCAGGAAATCGAATTTGAAAAAATTCGATGCGAAACAATTCAAAGGACTTTTCGATCCCATTAAGAAGCGAGACCTCAAGGCGCACCCCAAGTTAACGGATGCATTACTCAAGAAGGTCGAAAAACAAATGGGCATCAAGTTTCCTTCTGCGCTGGTTCAGTTATTGAAACTTCAAAATGGAGGTTTCATTCAACATGCTGATTTCAAGATTGGCAGGCGAACGTATGAATTGGGCGCTGTTTGGCCAATTCGAGAAAATGGAATTGGTCCTCTGGTTCCCGAATTCGCTGATCATTTGGAGATGGCAGAACACGGAAGACTACGAAAACCAGAATTGATTTTTCCATTTTACGGAGACGGCCATTTTTTCTTCGCTTTGGACTATCGAAAAAACGGACCGACAAAAGAACCAGAGATCATCTATCTGGATATCGAATACAAAATTTCTTGTAAGAAGATTTGCGACTCATTCGAAACTTTCATCTGCGGATGGCAAAAACCAAATATTGGGTCGAAAAAGAGTATCGACATTGATGCCGTCGATCCGGATTCCATCATTTGGAAAACGACACGACGATACTTGATGAAGCATGAACCGAGAAAACCACGAGCGACCGATTCCATGTGGTTGTGCATATCGGATGGGAAATTGGATTTGTATGAATGCTTTTGTTGGCAATACAAACGAAGAAACGGAGAGTGGACTGAAGAATTCGACACAGAATTGTGGACAAGAACTTCTATCAAGCTAAAGGATGTTTTTGCATTGGAGATTTCCGGCGCCAGTTTGTACGTAAACCCATTCCAAATGCGTGCTTCGAAAAAAGGAAAACCGGCCACGCCACCGAACACGGTGACAGAAAATGAAATGGAACGCCGTGGTATTGGAAAGCCCTGGGTAAACAAACGTGCCAAGAAGACTTTTGTTTTCAAGGCTATCCACATCGCAAATGTAAAGAAGCGAAAAGCTGTTTTGCAAACACTTCAAGCGGCCGTAAAAAAAGCCGAGAAGTCTTAAGGCAGACTTCGACCGTCATGCAAATTTCGGTGAGCTACCAATAAGGTCGTTGCACGAGGATCTTCCGCTTAAGCTTACCCGCCACTGACAAGTATCGCAGTTCGGCGCGGAATTCTGGTTGGGAAACGGCATCAATCAAACTATTTGAAAGCTTGTTGTCCGTTTGCAAAACGGCAAACGTTTGAATTTTCGCCCTCAGAAGCGCTTTTCGTGACCAACTCGATTGAAGGTGTTTCTCAATCGTGTCCAGATTTTCCTTTCCTTTGCTTGTCGCATATTCAACAGCCAGATTCTTTAGTTGTTCGCTGATATATTCTTGATTGGATTCCAGGGTAAGAACTTCGTCGGTTGTTAGTTGCCCAAGTGCTTTAAAATCTCCAAGCTTAAAACAGGCATCCAACACTTCGCCGTAGAGGTCTATGTCAATTTTGGTTTCTTTCAAGTGTTTTAGAGCCGCGAGATAAACCACAGGAAGGTCCGACTCTTTAAACTTTGGATTCTTCAGCGCAATTAGAAACAACCTACCACGTACAGATTTAGGCGATTTTGAAATGAAGTCCCATTGCCGGGACCAGTCAGCTATTTGGACAAGTTCTCTGAATACCATGAATGGATAGTTGTCTGGTTCCACCTCGCTATCCAGATTGAGTTTTGCCAGCGAACTCGCGGCAAGTTCGACTTGGCCGTCGTACATCAGGATATCAATCACGTTGTAAAGCTGACGTGGGTCGCCGGCCAGGATAATGTCTACTGCGCGATTGATCAATTCGGGAGGAGTGGCTCGTCCACGGATTCGCCACTCCATATGATCACCAAGCCATTCCGCTCGCTGGGCATCAGATTTAAGAAGCTTAAGGTCTTCAAGCGCTTCGTCGAATGGAACCTTGTTGCTATCGAGTCGGGCGGCCACGATCGACCCAATGATTCTTTCCCGCTCGTATTCGATCGTCTGGGCGATTTTCAACGCCTCTTTGGAAAGCCGGTTCAAACCCTCATCGTTATTCCTGTCTAGCGTAATTCCAACAGCCAACAATGTGGACGCTCGCCAGTACTTATCCTCGATCGCCTCGACGACAGAAAGGGCTTCCTCAATCCGACTCTCTGAGGCTATCTTGACTGCAATGCTGCAAAGCGGCTGGACACGGCTGGTTTGCAATCGCGCTGATTGAGGAACGACTTCCTCCCGTTTCAGCTTTCCATAATCTTGGATGACTTTTTCAAGTTTGCCTTCTCTATAAAGCTGAAGACCGTATGCAGCATTGGAAAGCGAATTGTCAAAACGTCGGTTCTCCAACCGGTCATTGACCTCTTTTTTGGTTTTAACGTACTGACTCGCCCGAGCGTCACCTTGGGATTTCAATAGAGCACCGACTCTTCTTTTTAACCAATCCGTTTGCTTGTCTCCCAATTGTTGGCAGCGCTCAAAAAGTGCGATGGCCGCGTCTGCGTCATCAGACTTCAAAGCAACGTCAAGCTTATAACGACACCAAGGAAGCTCTGCCTGAACAGGAGCACCCGCCAATAATTTATCGACCTGCTCGATTATTTTTGGATCGTTTTTTGCTCGAGTTGCCAGCGATCGGCCCAGAGATCTTCGTGTCCTTGAATCAGGGAAAAGCGAAATGATACGAAATGCATCATCGACTTTGTTGTTGTCATAAAGTGGAAACACCAAGAATTCCGCTGCCATGAAAACAGGGTCGTTACCGCTAATTGGGAATCCTGGATTCATCGACATGAGAATTTCTTCAGCCAGCGCGAAATGCTTGCTTCGAGCTGCTCGCGAAATCATGGTTGTCTTCATCCACCGCGCACAATAATAATGCCCCACGGCGTTTTGGTTGAGGAACTCGATTGTGGACTCGAAGTTTTGTATCTCTTGCGTGTAGCCAAGGTTTGTGAAGAATTTGCCAAGCGGCTGATCCATTTTTCCATTGTCTGGCTGCGTCGAGCGCAGAAATTCCAGATTTCGTTTTGCGTTGGCTTTGTGGCCAAGCGTCATTTGCAAACTTACGATTCTGCCCAACAGGTCAAGATCAGGAGTCTTTGATTGTCGGATTTCTGTGACCGCGAGCTGCAAAGATTGTGCGTCATCTTTGATAACGGTCGAAGCTGCGAAAGCTTCGTGACGGGTTCCGGCAGAAGTCGATTTCCCAAACGACATAGTTGCAAAAATCGTCTGTGGAAAAACGACACATAAGATGGCAATAGTAAGGCGTTTCATGAGTCTATTGGACCACCTATATTCCAGTTGTCAAATTTGATGCACATTCGGACGGTTACAGGGATCAGCTGGCAAAAATTCCTAATTTGATTAAGTTAAAGCAAAGACAAAAGCAATCTATAAATTGAAAACCAAACATGAAAATTATTTCCCTACAGCCAATCGCTTTCATCTTACTCGGCGTGATGCTTTCGCCGGTCGCCGCTCAGGAGCCTTGGGTTGTCGATAGTCAATCCGATTGGAAACAAAACACACAATCGAAGACGGGAGTCGAAATTCTCGATGGCGCTGTGTCCCCATCTGAAACCAAAGGCACGATCATCAGCACGTTGAAGCGTTTCGACTCCAAACGTTCTGCCAAGTCGCTTGTTTTTGAACAATCGCCCACATGGCAAAACTGGCAAGAGGTTAAAAACATTGGGCCTTCGAATTTGGGCGATGCACCCGTGGCGCTTAGTTTGGGGCCAAAAAATTATTGGATGTTTGGGCGATACAGAAACGCGACTCAAAAAAAGAAGCGAGGTGGAAACAATAAAGACGGCCAGAAGAAAAACGCTTCGCAGGAGCCGCAGCCTTTCACTGCAGAGTCTGCAACGCTAGAAGGTTTTGACATCCCACTTCAAACCACACGTTTCGCTAACCAATACAACGCTCCCGGTGGTCTGAAAAAATCACTTGGCGGTTATCATGCCTGGCAAAGTCGTGACATGGTCAACTGGGTCCACCATGGCCCAGTCACCGAAGGTTTCTCGAGGTGGGTTACGTCCGCAGAATTTGTTGATGGGAAAGCGTTTATCTATTACGACTTCCCCAATGACCAGGACCCACATGTCTACGTCGATGAAGATTTGACCGACGGTGTTCCCGGCAAAAACATGGGAATGGCAGTAGCTGATCCTTCGCACGGATCGGACGCGGGATTCATTCGCGATCTTGATGGCAAGTTTCATGTGATCTTTGAAGACTGGTCGCCTATCAATGCAAGTAAACGTTCATGGGATTCACCTTTGGCTGGCCACGCCGTTAGCGATGACGGCTTGAAATTTAACAAGTTTCTTTCGCCGCCCGTCGATGCCCGGACCAAACCTACCGGCAAGACGGGAACCTACAAGCATCCCCATTGGGTCAAAGAAGATCCCAAGAACTACAAGTCCAATATCGGCGAATACGAGATTCACGAACCAAATCAAAAAGCGTTTGGTGATTGGGCGCCGATCAGCATTGGCGGACAATATTACCTGTTCGGTGACTACGATCCTGAACACGGAAAACCAATGAGCGTCGCGTGGTTCACGGCTTCAAATATCAATAAGCCTTTTGAGTTTTGTGGAAACATTGGCCAAGGTCATCCTGATCCTGAGATCTGCTTTGCAGAGGGTAAATTCCATTTGATTACGCAGCAAAAAAAAGACTACGTTAGCCCGGGGCCGTGGGTCGATGGCGTTGAAGCTCGAGTCGGCATCGATACATCGGGGGACGGAAGTGTTGATCATTGGACAAAGTGGCAATCAGTCAAAGAGACTTACGATTACACAAAAGGGTTTGCCAAGCAGATCGCCAAGACACCTGCGTCATTGGATTTGGCTGAAGCACCTGAAGGGTTCGGGTTTCAGTTTGAGGTCAAACTTACTGACACGACTGATAACAAATCGAAACCGTTGCTTGACAAGGCCACGTTAAACTTCAAATAACGAAGCAATGGCAGAATTAACCACAGAGGACGCGGAGTTTCATAGAGGGTGTGGATACTCCGTTTACTCACAGCTCCAAAACCAATAAGAATCCCTTACGGTCGCTTCGAACGTGAAAGCCGATGAGATTTTCATTGAAGTCTATTGGCGTTGCAAAGGCATTGTCATCAAAACTCGTTTCCAAAACATGGCTGATGCCTTCGCGCGGACTCCACTTCCAGATTTTGTTGGCACGCCAGAAATAGATGTCGTCTTTAGCCTGTTGAGGGCGAGACGTGTAATAACCGCCGAGTGGTTCACTTTGTTTCGATATCGCGCCATCCATTTTCATTTCGACCAAGTGCTGAGGCTGGCTTGAGACATTAGCCATTTGGATCGAGATTAGTTTTTCGCCGATCCGAAAGCTGTACCCGTGCGATGGCCAAGACATATCGACTTGGTCATTTCGAAACAGTCTGGTTTTGAATTCGCCATACCCTTGATCGCCAATTAGAAACTCTCCATTCCCGATGGAAACGCTGTGCCCGCCAGCGGAATGCTCGCTTTTCCATATCAGCGAACCTGAATCAAAATCAAGAATGTAGCGGCAGCCGACTCCTGAACTGGTCTCTGCCAAAGTCGCCATGACACGACGACCTGAAACCAACAGCAAATCTTGGCCAAAAGGTTTCCAAGTTGTCGGGAACCAAGGCGGGCACGTTGCTGTCTTCCAATTTGTTGCCGCACTCATGTAAGAGACGCCGCCATAAACGATTTTGCTAGTTGGCAGTTTCGTTGACCACAGCACCTCGCCAGTAAGTGATAGTTTTACCAGACGCGAGGTGAGATCGTACTTTGGAGATTGTTTGTCGCGATTGTTCAATCCACGGTTGATGCTCAGAAAAAGCGATTCTTCAGTCGCCAACATCTCCCCAATTTCCTCGTCTTGCTCCAAAGCAAGCTCTCGATTTTCAGAAAGGTCAATTGATACTGCGTGTTTTCCATCAGAATCAATCGCATGGAGTGATTGTCGCTGACTTAGCCAACTCAACTCAGTCGGGCGATGGCCATTGTCTCGCCAATCTGGACTAACTGAAAACGAGAACTTGTCCTCGAATTCAAAGAGCGGAGTAGTCTCCCCGTCCAATCCAATGGACACAAGTGCATAGGTATTTGTTTTTTTCAGCATCCCGAGGAAACGATCAGGTTTCCATTTTGTTGTGTGCCAAAGTCCGGTTGGCAGACTTGTTTTCGAATGTTTAAAAGAATGATTCATTTATCCGCCGAACGTAATGTCAGGTCCGCGTGAACGCCGCAGCCAAACGTGGTCTTGTGCCTAAAGCAATTGCGTGGCCAGATTCTTCTGAGTAAGGTGTTTGGTCAGCCTGAATCAAAGGATGCTATTGTTGACTTTCTTTGGATAAAAATTTTGGAAAATCAACGA
>CAYZGP010000094.1:0-24511 GCA_964478065.1 uncultured Pirellulaceae bacterium | reverse complement strand
GCATTTCGCTGAGGACAGATATTGAAGCTGGCAACGCACCGGTCGATGTGACCGAAGCAGTTTTATTGGACCTGTCCCCGTTTCTCCCTCCGGGACTTGCTTCGATCACACTGAATCCGCGGCGGCGAAGTTTCGAACAGCAAACAAAAAGCCCGTATGAAAGATGCCTTTTCAGGCAAGCTTCACATGCAGGCAATGAACGAAAAAGTAGAATGTCCCCTTTAAATCTGGCCGTCCCCTTAAAATCTGGCCCCATTTTTCGATGCGAGGTTAGAAATTCCGACTGCCTGCGTATGCCAAGAAGTCGTATGGCCAGTGTTCATGGGCAACATTCTTGCCCAACACGACCACTCTCACGGCATCTGATTCCGCCTGTGTTTGTCCTGCAATATCCGCCGCCAAATCGTTGCGTTCCTGAGTTGGCAAGTTGTCATACGCGAGCGCGACCACCGCTCCCAGTGATTCGGTGTGGTTGGCCCAAGTTGTAACGGCCTCACGTCCGCAATAGTTGCCGTCCTTTTTTACCGCTGCAATGCTCTGTTGAAACTGCTTCTCGAATTCAACTTGCCGTTCATAACTTAAATCCAGCAGCACACAGGCAACGTCCCATTTGTCTAGTCTTTCATTTGAAACAACCTTGTCGAGAATCGACGTGAACCAGTCTGTCAGGATTCTCTTTGGTTTCGGCGGAAGGTTATCGGGATCTGACCACTCTGCCATATAGTAGCGGTGAAGTTGTGTAGAGTTTCCATAGATCATCAAACCTTCGAGATGCTCTCCATCATTGTTTTGGAGTACCGGCAGGCCCTCACTCAGGTAATACACAAGGAGATCGCCTTCGTCACCGAAGTACTTCATATTTTGTTCCCACTCGGCTCGACGCCAAAAGTAGTGTGCGCGAACGGCTGGTGTGTCGAGCACATCGAGCGTAACGAGAAGGTCAGAAAGATCCATACTTATGCTCGGGGCGTGCCTCATCTGATACTAGACCCGCCTCAAGCATCTGTTGCCAACAGAGCGAAGGAGCGGGGAAAGTATCCAGAGTGACCGAAATACAGATTGCCTTTCGAATGGGAGAAAGGTCAAGCTCGTATTCTCCACCATCGTCGGTCTCAAACTTCGTAACTCCATCGCCATCTTCCAGCAAACGAGCAAGGCGAGTTGCTTGTTCGGCCGGCTCATTGATAAGGCTTTCGTAGTGTCGTTTCAGTGTGTTGCTTCCTCCGCGTTTAGCTACATCATCCACATGCTCTGACTTGGCCTCAAAGACCAATGCCAAGGGACCGCAGACGACCAAGCAATCGTTTTCGTAGCGTTTACCACTTGGCTGGTCATTCCATTTTGTTCCAGTACGCACGAGACAGTTTGGGAATGAAGCGGAGGCAAAAGAGGCAATTTCGTCTTCAAGGAATTCTGCCCTACGCTTGTGGTAGCGTTTTTTCAAATTCTTATCTGAAAAAATGACTGATTCCAGTATCTCGACGTAAAAGCTATTCAGCATACCGGGGATTGGGAGAAAGAACTCCTCTTCGTCGGATTCGATGAACGGTCGTTTTTGAATCGGACTCTGCATTAGCAGGTGTTCAGGGTTTGCTTCGGACAAATCGCCAAAACGAAACGAAAGCCTCTTCAGGACGGCTTTGGCTTGTTCAGCTGTGACGCTGCCCGACAATACCTGAGAGCAATCCTCAGGCGAGACCGTGAATAGACATGGAAAGAACTGGTGGAAAAATGAGATCAGAAAAAATCGCTTTTCCTGTTTCGAGCCGGGTTTTGATTTCAAAAAATCATAGATTTCATCGGCTCTTGATTCCGACGTTTCAGAAAGTTCGCAGAACTTCCTGACTGTTGTTCTGAAGTCTTTTTGGGCAAAGGCGGGCCCCATCTTCTTTAGGTAATCGAGAACCCGATTATTAATTAGTTCTGTTAGTCCATCGAAAAGCGATTGAAGCTGTGTGGGGGAAATTCCGAGAATCTCTTCAATCGGATCACACAAAGGAGCAAATAGATCTCCTGATATTTTTCGCATATGCTGCGGATATCCCCAATTCCGAAGCATCTGAGTTTGCGTACGCGCACCCTCAATTGCCATGAGTATTGAGTGTTGTTCGTCAGGCACATCTGCCAATTCAGCGATTCTTCGCAAGCTGAATTGTTTCGAGCAATCCTTGACCAGATCGAGGAGTTCGAACATATGGCCATGCAAGATCGGAAAATTACCGAATTCTTTTTCAGGAACCATCAAGCAAAGCGACTGAATGGCTTCGATCAATGCTTGTGGGTAGGGTCCTTCATCAGTGTGGTCGGTGTTAGGACCAATACCCTTAAACGAGCAATAGACCGCGATCGTGCACAACAACTTGATGGGGTCGTGATTCCCAATCGCAGTTTGAACTTCCTTCAGGTTCAGGTGGAACTTTTCGTCAGTGTCCTTGCCAAACAGCTTTGCAAACTCCTTCCTGCGATCAGAATCCATACCCGAGAACGGATTTTCGAAGCCAAAATTCTGCATCAATGGAGTGGAGTGACCACCAATGATTTTAATTGAACCCCGCTCTTTTCGCTTTTTCCGAAGTAACTTCGCGCGCTTTTCGCGAGTAAACCTTGCCCTACGTTTTTCAGCAAGTTTTTGCTTACTTCGCTTAGCTCGTTGTTTTTCTGATTTCCGTCCCATCGCGCTTTTCAACTCCTTTCGGTCAGCCATTCACCATTGGACAGGGAAAAGCAGTCCATGGTTCGCTATCAGTAGGATTATGGAGTTAACTGTTTAGAAATCCAGTTCTTTCTGAGATCAAGTCGCGTTTACGAAACCTTAGATAGAAGACATTAGCTGAGTCCGCTAACTCCGGTCCGACACACCGGTGAAGAAAGAGTTGGGGAACCAAACCGGTCGATGTGACGAAGCACCCTTGGAACGACACCGTTGCTCGCTGCAAAAGTTGGAATAATCGATATTTCCCAAAGGAACGATAGCGATCAAAATGAAAAACCCTGGCGCTATGCATTTTGCCGGGGTATAATCTTAGAAGCGGAGGAGAATAAGGTTTAACCGAGGAATCGCATCGAGCACACTAGTCGTGAGGCGCTATGTTCAAAGTCCCACCGTCGGAAATAAAAGTCGTTAAAAGACTGTTCACTTATTCGTTACTGATTGCGTCGTCGTACGTCGTGGCCAGAACTGTTGGGGACAGTCTATTTTTATCGCGTGTGGGCAACGAACAATTGGCTTTGGTTTTCGTGCTGGCGGGGTTTGCTACCGCTTTGTTTGCGGGAGCCTGGTACCTGGCGACTCGGCATCTGAGTATCTCTAAAACGATCCAAATTTCCGGGCTGGCGTTTGCCGGTTTGACTCTGGTTGCTTGGGCTGTGTTGCCCGCCTATCACCACTCATTCTGGTTGTTGGCGGCGATCTATTTATTGGCCGAAGTCAAAGGCTGTATCAACGCAATCAATATCGTCTCGGCACTCAACTCGAAACTGGGCCGAGACGCGAGCAAGCCTTCGTGGGCTGCAATCGGACTTGCCGCTCCTATCGCAGCTGTGATTGCCGGAAGTCTGTTCGCGACTGAGTATAGCCTGCTAAGCTTGCGAAGCTGGTTGTTGCTCAGCGTCCTGCTTGACCTCGGCGCGTGTGCGATCGGCGTGTTGTTGGCAAAGACTCCCGCTGTTGGGGCGGCAAGCAAATCGGCGGGTCTCGTCTCGGACCACCGACCGGTTTCGACTGTAATGAAAACCAGGAAGATCTACGTGCGTTCAGACAAATTTCGGTTTTGGATCGGCGTTCTGATCTCGGCGCAGGTGATCGCATTGACGATCGTTTCTTTCGAATGGAAAACGAGTGTAAACACCTACTTCCAAAGCAACCCAGACAACCTCGTTCGTTTCTTCGGAATTTACTACGGAGCGGTTGGCGTCGCCACGATCGTGTTTCAATTGATCGTAACCAGCCCGCTACTGGTTCGTCGAAACTTGGCGTTGCCTGTTCTTTTGATGCCTGTTGTTTTGTTGGCGGTTGGATTCTCTTTTCTGGTCGGAGCCGGATTGCTGATTGCTTTATTCGCTTCGACGATCGGAAAGTCGCTAGAGGTTTGGCGGCGTAGTGTACAAGACACGACGATCAACCTGCTTTACACAAAAATAAAGAGAGAGCGACGCCGTGCAGCGATCGCCCTCAACAGCGCGGTTGTAAAACCGATGGCAGAAGTACTCGCCGCGGGTGTGATTTTCGTTGGTGCTTCTATTGTTTACCGACCGTTATTCATCATCGTGCTATTGGTCTGGATTTTTGCAGCCGTCCGTTTGATTCGGCTGGTAAAGCCGGCATCCAGATTTCGTGCCAATGCGTCAGAATCCCCTGACGCAAAAACGGGGGCAAAAACGGGGGCGTTACGGAATTCGATCTCTGCCTAGCGTTGTCTGAAGAGCAAAAGAGCGAGCACGCGACTGGTTCGCGGAGTCCTTGAATTTGCAATTTGGAATGCAGGATCGTATCACCTACGAAGGGCTCAAAACGTATCACGAAAAAAGCGTTGTAAACAATTTGTCTACAAAGTTCACGACTTGATTCTGTTCAAATTCTGCTCCATTTCTCGAGCGTCTATCTTTAATCAGCATTCTCAGGTTGATAATTGCTTTGCTGGAGTGCGCAATCATTTCAATTTGATGTTGGTCCCTTATATTGCAGGAACAACCGAAGCTAGATTTTGTCTTGCTCCGTTAATTCATCTTTCAATTCGCTTTGATACTGCTCCATTGCGTGATGTGCAAGCAGGTCGCCAGGGCTTGCAGGCAGTTGGTTCGGCCCTGACAGTGTCACGTGGCTCGTGTCATGGTCGACTTTACGCCCATGTGATGTAAATACTGAACATGTATATTGTATACACCGCGTAGAACGGCAAGCGATGTAGGCACCCCAAAACGCGGTAGGGTTTGTTAAAAAAGCATGGGCATTAAACACATGGATAACAGTCTTAAGCATTTGTTGAGAATCGGAATGCTGTTGGTTTTCGCCGGCCACTTGTTTCCCTGCTTGCTTCTCGCAGAAGAAAACAGCGAATCACCGAACGTGCTGTTTATTGCTGTTGATGATCTCAGGCCGGAGCTGGCCTTTGCAATGACTGGCGCCCCGACGGCCCCTAAAACCAAAACATCGCCATTGGTTGAGCGCAAACAAGAACAAGAATTCAGCGACGAAAACGGAACTAGCTTTGAAGGCAACCCCGCTGGAGAATTCACTACAGCCAAAAGCAATGTTGGGACATGGACAACTGCAAACGGCAAGGTTCTGATTGACAACAAACATGCAAAGTCAGGCGATCAGTGTTTGCAAGTCGCGGGAGACAACGCGGCGGTCGTTCTTGAATTAGCCGACAACCTCAAGACGAATGGACAGCTTTCGTTTTGGGCCGAACGCTGGACATCGAGAGCCCCTTTCAGTTTTCGGATCGAAAAAAAATCTGGTGGCAAGTGGTCGGAAATTTTTAACGGTGATAAACAGGTGCGTGTCGGACGCGCATTCCTTTCACACGTCAAAGTGCCACTGGCTGATGCCGAAATCACTCGACTTCGTTTTACGGTCAATAGTCCACCCAATACTGGCATCTTGATCGACGACTTGAAGTTCGCGCCGGCAGAGCCAATGGAGATTACGGCATGCGAAGTTGTCCCGATGACGTTACCCGCACTTTCGGGAACCGAAGCCAGCGCGCTGGTAAAACTAAAGATTACAACAACTGGTACGCTCGACCCAATCTCGATAGTAAAAGTCAAAACAACTATCGGAGACTCATCTGACGTCAGCATCCGTAACTATCGGCCCTACTTCAGCGGCAATGATTCCAATTTTCGCTGGAACAATCCGTTTGCAGTTGCCAGAACTCCTCGCCAAGGTAACACACATGTCTTTCTCGGCGAAAAGGAACTGCAAGAAGGCGACAACTACCTCTGGGTTGGCTGTCAACTTAAACCGACGGGCGATCTCGACATCGACAATACCATCTCAGGTTCAATTGACTCGGTCACTTTTTCCAATGGGGAGACGAAAGAAACCGAAAGCCAACCATCTGTTCAGCGGATGGGAGTTGCGGTTCGCAAAAGTGGCGATGATGGAGTCCATACCTACCGAATTCCAGGTCTCGCAACGACGAATGCGGGATCGTTGATTGGAGTTTATGATGTTCGGCGCGATGGTGGCGGCGACTTACCCGGAAACATTGACGTTGGAATGTCCCGTTCTACCGATGGCGGTCGAAATTGGGAGCCCATGAAGGTCATCATTGATATGGGAAGTGATCCCAAATGGCGCGGCGACGGGATTGGTGATCCGTCCGTGATGGTTGATCGTGCGACAGGTACGATTTGGGTGTCTGCGACTTGGTCCCACGGTAACCGGTCGTGGCGAGGAAGTGGACCGGGCCTTACACCCAAAGAAACCGGCCAGTGGATTTTGGTCAAAAGTGATGATGATGGTGTGACCTGGTCAGATCCAATCAACATCACTAAACAAATTAAGAAACCTGAATGGTGCTTCTTACTTCAAGGTCCCGGCAAAGGAATCACGATGTCTGACGGAACGATCGTCTTGCCGGCGCAATACCAGGATCCGCCGAGTGCATCGAATAAGAAGGCCAATCGCCTTCCGCATTCGACATTCATCTACAGTCGCGATCATGGCAAGACATGGGATATCGCAACGGGCGCATGGGACGACACAACCGAAGCTCAGATCGTTGAGTTGGCAGATGGTCAACTTATGCTGAACTGCCGCAACAACCGCGCGTCGAAACGGGCGGTCATGACCACGACCGACATGGGCGCGATCTGGAAAGAGCATGCAACGCATGTCAAAGACTTGATAGAACCGGGATCGTGCATGGCAAGCCTGATTAACATCGGCCGCGAGCTTAGCTGGCGAAACATCCCATCTGATTTCGATCGCAAGTTTCTATTGTTTTCCAACCCCGATTCTCTTCGTGGTCGAAATCACATGACAATCAAGGCCTCCCGTGATTCGGGTTCGACTTGGCCAAGCGAACAACAGTTGTTGCTTGATGAACAAGGCGGCGCTGGCTATTCCTGCATGACCATGATTGATGCGGAAACGGTTGGCATTCTGTATGAAGGTAGCCAAGCCCACATGACGTTTCAGCGGATCAAAATCAAGGACATCTTGAATCCACCAAAAAACCAGAAGACAAAGAACCCGGCTTTTTCATCTACTGAGAATCCGCTTATCCGTCCGCCAAATTCTACGCCAAACCGACTGACGCTTTCACGTGCCTTTGGTGATCACATGGTCATTCAAGCCAACCAGTCGATTCGCATTTGGGGAAAAGCAAAACCACTTGCCAGCGTGAATGCCCAGTTCATGGGAAAGTCCAATTCGACTAACGCTGACGAAAAGGGGAATTGGCTCATCGAACTTCCTGCCCATGAAGGGTACGTAACGACTGGCCAGGAGTTGGTTGTTTCGACCGACTCTTCTCGCATCGCGGTCAAAGACATCTTGATAGGCGAAGTCTGGATCTGTGCCGGTCAGTCGAACATGGAATGGGAACTTCGCAAGTCCACCAATGGCAAAGTAGCGATTGCCAAAGCAAACGATCCACTTCTGCGACTTCACAATTGTCCGGGTGGGGCGCGAGGGAGCAGTGGAACCTATTCAGAAAAACATATGCAACGACTTTGGCCTGAAACTTTCAGTGAAGGCGAATGGCAGGTTGCTTCACCAAAGTCAGCTGCTTCGTTTTCGGCAGTTGGTTACTATTTCGGAAACCGGCTTCGTCAGCAATTAGATGTTCCGGTCGGTGTGATCAATGTTTCTGTTGGAGGAACGCCGATCGAGTCTTGGGTGAGTGCCGAACGATTGAATGCCGACTCCAACCTTGCGCGAATGTTCAACGGCAATTGGCTTGAGAATCCAGTTTTAGACAAGTGGTGCAAGGAGCGGGCAGCGGCAAATCTGAAACGGGGGCTATCAGGTGAACTGGACATTCCCGGCGATGAATTCGGTCCAAACCATTCCTTCAAACCGGGTTTTATGCACGAAGCCGGAATCAAACCCTTTGCACCGTTGTCGATTCGAGGCGGGCTTTGGTATCAAGGTGAGTCCAACGGCGACAATCCCGAGCGAACAAAACTCTATGACGCTTGTTTTCCATTGCTTGTCGAAGATTGGCGTCATCACTTTCAAAATGAAAATCTGCCAATAGCGTTTGTTCAGCTACCGGCTTTGGGACGTCCCAATTGGCCTGTCTTTCGCGAATACCAACGTCGAAGCCTGAGCAAACTGACCAATGTTGGCATGGCAATCACAATTGATACTGGCCATCCGACGAACGTGCATCCCGCTGACAAGCGGCCCGTAGGTCATCGACTGGCTCAGTGGGCGTTGGTCAAAGTTTATGCACAAAACGGTACTGCGACAGGGCCGCTTTTCATGTCCCATAAGAGAAACGGCAATACCATCGAACTTTCCTTCGACATGGTCGGTACCGTTTTGCAAACCAGCGACGGTGAATTCCCCAATCACTTTGAGCTCGCAGGTGATGACGGTAAATTCCATCCGGCCGACGCCAAAATTGTTGATAGCCGAATTCTGTTAACAAGCTCGAAAATTCGTCGTCCTGTTCACGCGAGATACGCTTGGGCAGCCTTTCCAAAACCGACGCCGAATCTGGTTAATTCGGAGGGCCTGCCTGCCAGTCCGTTTACTACACAGGAAAAATTTCATTAACACTATGAAGCACAAACAAAACGTTGCAACGATGCGAGGCGCCTATTCGGCGATCTTTACGCCATTCGACAATGAAAACGAAGTCAACTTTGACATGTTGACGAAAATAATTGATTTTCAAATCGAAAATGGAATTCAAGGGTTCTTTACGACCGGTTCGACCGGAGAGGGGTTGTTGCTTTCCTACGAAGAGCGATTGGCAGTCATTCGCCATGTCGCGGATGTTTCATCTGATCGTGCAACGGTTATCGCACACGTTGGCCATCCAAGTACCGATTTCGCGACCCGCCTGGCAGTTGATTCTGCCGAAGCCGGAGCCGACTGGATCGGTTCCGTTGCACCCATTTATCACGGCACAACATTCGAAGGCGCATATCGCCACTACGAGCAAATTTCCAATGCGACCAACCTTCCGTTCATGATTTACTCGCTTGGCGGAACTGTCGAACCAAGCCGAGACGCTGCGTTTTTCAATTTGCCCAATGTTTGCGGCTTGAAATACACAGGAGCGAATTTCTTTTCTGTCCAACAATTGATGAGAGCTGTCGATCGTCCAATCGTTGCCATGAGTGGGTTTGACGAACAGTTTGTCGCTGGGCAATCGTTTGGGTTTGCTGGTGGGATTGGGACAACTTTCAATTTTGGTCCAAAGATTTACTCCGATATCTACAGGCATTATCAAGATGGAAACATCACCGAGGCGGCACGTTTACAAGCCGACATCAACCGCGTTACGTCATTGATGGTCTCTCACGAAAATTGGTCATACCGAAAAGCGATCATGAAGTTCATTGGGTTCGACTGCGGTTCGGCTCGCGCTCCTTATGCTCCACTTACGGATGAGGATTACGAAGCCTATGCCGCACAACTGGATGAATTGGGGGTGCTAAACCGTAGTGCACCATTTGCCAGCAAGTAGGCAAGCGTTCGCAATCGTATTTATTTCAAAGAGCGACAAAGCCAATGTACCCTAGGTCTGTTTTTCTGCTGTTGATCGGGATTGCCTTCTTTGCGATGTCCGCCATCCTTAACAGCCAACAAGTTGATACCACATCAAAGAACAGGCTTTCGTTTAAAGCTGCTCCGAATCTTCCGGATGACATCGGAGTAGCAGGGCCAATCGTTGGAGTCATTGATGACTCACTGATTGTTGCGGGAGGCGCAAACTTCGCCGCGCCAGATGATCCAGAATTGTGGGACTTGCCCAAGCTCTATCACAAGAAATCCTGGATTCTGAATCGCAAACAAAGCGAAGGCCAAACAACGTTTCAATGGCAAGCCGATTCCAATTTTGAGTTGTCCCAGAGTGTCGCCTACGCTTCGGTCGTCAGCACAAAATTTGGTGTGCTTTGCATGGGCGGAGAAGACGAAACTGGTCCAACGAATCGGGCCTTTTTACTTTCATTGAAACAAGACCCCGGCCACCCATCGAACCAAACGATTGTTGAAAACGATCTGGCAATTCCAGACCTTCCAATCAAGTGTACTGCTGGCGGGGCCGGCGTTGTCGGAAATCATGTTTACCTTGTTGCCGGGCAAGTCGAGGATGAACAGGGCAAGAAGGCCGCAAGCAGAATCGTCTATCGCCTGAATCTATCCAAGCTGGACCCGTCGCTCGCTTCAAATGTAAACGATCAATCGGATCTCTGGGAACTCGTTGTAAGCTGGCCTGATGAAGGACCTCGACGGATGTTTCCATTAGTGACGGTTCAACATGATGGATTCAAAAATCAGCTTTATGTTTTCGGCGGTCGAAGGTTTCTTGATGGAACGGACACTGAAGATTTGAACAACCTCCAAGCAACAAAGGATGTCTGGGTATTTGAACCGGCGAATTTTGATAGCTCCAAATACGATCCTGTCACTGGAAGTTATGACGGGGCGTCACCGTGGAAACGTCTTGCTGACGCGCCAACTCCGCTTACGGCGGGAACTGCAGTACCTTATGGCCCGGCCCACATCATTGTTCCATCTGCCGCGACAATGAAAATTTTTCACGATGTACTCGATCAAGGGCTGGAGATGCGCGACTTTGATCACCCCGGTTTTCCGCGTCAGACCTACGCTTATCACACGATCACTGATACTTGGGTACCGATGGGAGAAAATTTTGGCACTCATGTGACGACTCCTGCCGTTGGTTGGGGGGACGAGATTTTTCTGGTCAGTGGTGAGATTCGGCCACGTGTTCGCACGAACAAAGTTTGGCGCATAAAGGTCAAGGAAAACAAAAAGGCCTTTGGGACAATCAACATGGGGGTCGTCGTTTTGTATCTGTTGGCCATGGTGGGCATCGGCGTCTTCTTTACTTTCCGAAACAAATCAACAGACGACTATTTCCGAGGCGGGAAAAGCATTCCGTGGTGGGCCGCAGGATGTAGTATTTTTGCGACCATGCTCAGTTCGATTACCTATATGGCGGTCCCCGCCAAAGCCTTTGCGCAGGATTGGGTTTATTGGATTGGTAACTTTCTGATTCTCGGAATTGCTCCTGTCGCCATTTGTCTCGCGCTGCCGTTCTTTCGCAGGCTTGATGCAACGAGCGCCTACGAATATCTCGAAAAGCGATTCAATCGTGGAGCCAGGCTCATTGGCTCTGGCAGTTTCAGTTTGTTTCATATTTTCAGGATGGGTGTTGTTCTTGCGCTGGCCGCATTGGCTCTGGCAAGCGTGACTCCTCTAACCCCAGCACAATGCGTGATCGTCATGGGAGTTCTCTCGATCATTTACTGCACACTTGGCGGAGTCGAGGCCGTCATCTGGACCGATACGATTCAGACATTCATCTTGCTGGGCGGTGCGGTAATGTGTTTATGTTTCGCATTTTGGGGTTCTGATCCGGCCAGCTTTGATGCGGCAGTCCAAGCGGGAAAGTTCCATTCGGTCAACATGGACTTTGGCTCAACCTCATTCATGACGATGGCATTGTGGGTTGTCATTCTGGGTGGCATCGGACAAAACTTGTCCAGCTATACGGCTGATCAAGCGGTTGTTCAAAGGTACATGACGACAGAAAATGAAAAACTTGCGGCCAAGTCAATTTGGTTGAATGCATGGTTGGCGATTCCAGCTTCAGGCGTTTTCTTTGCAATGGGTACCGCGTTCTGGATGTTTTACCGCTCCCATCCGGATAAGCTTGATCCGACGATTGCAGCTGACAGGATCATGCCGCTTTTTATCAGCAATGAATTGCCGGTCGGGCTGGCGGGTTTGGTTGTGGCTGGGATTTTTGCTGCCGCTCAATCCACCGTTTCGACCAGCATGAATTCGGGAGCGACGACGATCGTAACTGACTTCCTCCGACCATTGAGCCTTTGCAAAACGGATAAGGGTTACCTCTGGGTAGCGCGATTTGTCACACTTGCGATGGGAGTTGTTGGGACGATTACCGGGCTCTACTTTGTTGACCCCACCATCAAAAGCCTCTTTGATCAGTTTATTGGAATCTTGGGCATGTTCCTTGGCGTGCTTGCAGGGTTGTTTGCGTTGGGTGCAACAACACGTCGAGCCACTGGAGCTGGAAGTCTATTCGGAGCATTCGTGGCTATTCTTGTTATGACAAGTATCGTCCTGGCCGCGAACGACCGGGACATCTTCGGCATCAATTTTCGCAATATGTACGATTCATTTAGTTCGTCAATCTATCAAGTCAATGGATACCTTTACGCATTTATTGGAATTGCAATTTGTTACGTCGTCGGATTCCTGGCGAGTCTTGTATTACCTGGAAAACCCAAAGATCTTGAAGGACTTGTGCTTTGGCAAAAAAAGAAGATTTAGATTCGTATAACGCAAGACCCTACGTTTTGGCGGAAACCAACTGGCAATCCGTGAGAAAACAAGCTACGACCTTAAACTAAACCAGGCTTGCTGGTTGGAATTGGCAGTTCTCGCCCATCACCTAATTACGAACTGTGTAAAGCAAACTCTGGTTTGCATCGGTGCGGACATGCGCCTGGAAAGGCCGCACCGGTCATACGGTTTTTGATGCCCATAGAATCCAGCAGGTTACCTAAATGGTCGTCCACCGTCGCACGCACGTCGCGAGACGCGCGATAGGAGACGCACAGTAAGTAGGTAAGTAAGTCTACTGAGTAAGGATCGTGGGCACACTCACTGCGATTCGCCTGAAGATGTCTACCAATTCCTGTTCCGTTCTGGCGTGGAAATGCTCTCCATTGGCAGAGTGCGCTATCGTTCTCATTGCCGCCTGGTCGGCAGCCTCGGAAAACGTAACGGTGTGAATGATGATGTTTGGATTTTCGTCTCTGACTTGCTGAACTGCAACGATTGGGTCGATGCCTCCATTCCTGACTCCGTCCGTAAACACAATGATCATTCGAACCGCTGATTGCCTGGCTGCATCGCTAGTAAGTGTTGTCAAACCGGACAGAAGTCCGTCACCAATCGCTGTTGAGCCCATTGGAACCATTGCTTGCACTGTGTCTTCTGCCAGTTGCAAGTTTTCGGAAAGTTCGAGGTCTATACGAGATGCTTGCGAGAAAGAGCTAATCGAAATCTGCTCAACCGGGTCGGTGCCAGCAAGAGAGTCAAAGAACACTTCCGTTGCAGTTTCAAGACTATGCCACCGCGAATAAACGGGAATGTCTGTGTTAGGATCATTCAGTGAGTTAGCATAATCCAGCATTTTGCCCGAAAGGTGCGGAATTATGTTTTCGGAAACTGATTTGAACTTTGTTGCGTCATCCGACTCGGCTGGAGTGATCGTTCCAGCGTTCTTAAGACCGCGAACCAATGTACGAAATGCTGTGGAATCTTCGTAGTACCGCATCGATACTGAACGATCAATCACCAAAGCGATGTCGCGGTCGATTTGAGACGCGACGGATGATGCTGATGGATTAAAGTTATCAACGTTTGCGACTCTCATCAGCAAGTTCGTCGGTTGGGTGATGTTAACTTGAACGCCCGAAACCATTGCGCCGCCCTGGACTAATGCGTCGTCAATTGGAGTAAATTGATATCGACCTCCGTCTTCATTGCGGACAGAGCCACCAAAAATGATTTGTGCATCGGTCCCATTTGAATCGAATATCAGAGCGCGGCCACCAACTGTATTCAACGCCGCAACTTGTGCTGCAGTATTGCGAGCAGTAGTCATATCTTGAGACGTGCTCCACGATCGGCATCCGGCACGAGCGGCGGCATCGGTCGCGATCTTCAGCTCGGATTCTGTAAGCTGCATGTACGACAGGTTCATTGCAACTGCACTCAGAAGAATCATGACGGGCAACACGATTGCAAATAAAGGGACAATTGCACCGTGTCGATTCTGTTTAATTTTCATGGTTGATTTTCCTGTCCTGATTTTCTAAGCCTTAAACTTGGGGGAATTGGATTCGATGTGGAACGCCGAAGGGCAGAGATGTTGTGTCAAAATCGCACTGTTGACATCACGGCTTCTTTTTCCATCACGTAGTCGTTTAGGAATCCTGCGACAACGAGATTTTCACTCATTGGGATCGAAATACGAACGGTGATCGTGTCCGTACCGTCATCGATTTCGGTTTGGATGAATCCATTGCTTGATGGCTCGATTGTGACTACTGCGTTTCGAACGCCTATGATCGCAAGCCTATCTGTTACTTCTTCAATACTCTCGTCAACGGTTGCACCGAGGACAACAACGTGCCGCGCGGCTCGAAATGCCGCATTTTCTGCTAATGCTTCGACCATCGACATCTTGCCAAACTCAAAGCAGGCAAAAAGCGCTAAAAAGAAAAGTGGTGAAACTATCGCGAATTCGACAGCCGTTGCACCTCTTCGGTTTCGTTTTTTGTAATTCATTGCGTTGTTGAAAAAATGGTTGAGAAAATTTGGGTCAAAACGACTATTGTGTTTGTGTGCCTGCCACAAATTCTTTTAACAGCACAACATCAACAGTGAGGTCGCTGCCAGTCCAAAATCGGTAAAAGCTGGTCGGCATTCGGAGGTTGTTGGACCTTGCGATAGTAACTGTCACTCGTATCGGCTCAAGCACATCTGCCAGTTCCGGGTCCGGCGAAGTGGTAACGACAGAACTTATGTTGTCGTATTTGACACCACGGGCATCGAGGTAGCTGGCGACGGCACTTTCAACGTTTTCAGTTGAGCCCGAACTGAGGACTGCTACTTTTGCCCCTTGGGCAGCGGCAATCTTAATTTTTTGGGTCAGGAATATTCCCTCGCATGTTTCCAGTGTTCCCAAAGTAATCAGGAACATCAACGGTAGGACGAAGGCCATTTCTATGCATGCGGCGCCACGTCTACGTGATCCGCTTTGCTGGCGGGAGTTTTTAGTTCGGGAATGACTGTTGTCTGATAAATATTTCATATTGAAAGGCAACCGATGAACGGACTAACTGAAGCCGATTTTGGGTAGAGTTCGACTTCTAAACCCTAGGGTAGATTTGAATGGCAAGTCTGAAAAATCCCTGTCGGTATTTGCAAAATAGGAGTATGTTACAGCTAATGCCGTTTTAATCGTTGCAGATGTGTTACCCGTCAAAACGCAATCGGCTAGATTTATTTCGTTGGGCAAGCGTAAAGAGACTTATTTATTTCGTAGGTTGGACATTCCTGTCCGACATTTGCGAACCTGAAGTGACGGACAAGTATGTCCATCTACTTTCTTATGCAACGAGCCAAAATTCTTGTGACCGATTCGAAATGACTTGGCATAAAAAAAGCGACTTCCGTATAAGAAAATTGAGTGTCTAACATTCAATTCTCACGACGGAAGTCGCTGTGCTTATTGTTGGCGCTTAGGTGCGCCTACCGACTCGCTTAGTCAACGCGCGTCAATCTTGCGACTATTTCCCGGCCGATTCAGGGCGTTGTGGACGATCTGGTCGGGTGTCCTTGGGCCTTTCAGGGCGCCCGCCACCGCCACCGCCACCACCACGGCGAAACAAACTGGAAATGCCGCTTGTGAATTCTTCTTTGGAAACTGCCTTGTCGGAGTCTTTGTCCAGCGTCATTAAACGCTCGGCCATCCGATTGCCTTCGAGTTCCGTTTCGGTGACTTTACCATCTTTGTCTGCGTCCAGTGAGTCGAACATTGCAGCTGGGTCAAACCGACCACCGCGTCCGCCACCGCCACCACCACGTGCTCCGCCTGCTGGAGGAGTTTCTGCTTCTACAATTTTGGTGTCTTCGGGGTCAACTTCGTCGCCCTTGTCGGTGACACAGTAAAGGTATTTGGCGCTTCGAATGACCATTTTGCCATCGCTGATCGCAGGCGAGCCCCAAAAGATTTCTTGTTCTGAGGTGACTTGATTGATTGAAACCTGTTCTAGTTTATCACCAAGAGAGAACACGAACATCTGTCCGTTTCCTTTCATGTAGAACATCTTGTCGCCGGCAATGACGGGTGACGGGTAGTCAAGCGAACCAGATCGGCTGCCCGATTGTTTGGCGCCTTTGAGGCGAAGCTGGTCGATTCGCTTGCCAGATTCTGCGTCAATGGATGAAAGGATTCCGCGATTGACAACGTAAAGTCGTCCTTTGTGAAAGATAGGTGAAGCAAATCCTGATGTTTCTCTTCCGGTCCAAGCTGTATTGGATTCGCTTACGTCACCCGACCCACCAGCATCGATTGCGATGCTGCCGCCGCCACGACCGGTAACGGCGTAAACTCTTTTTCCATCCAGAACTACACTCGAGTAGGCGCCTTGGGCTTCCGTGGCATTGGCATGCCAACGCAATTTTCCGTTTTCAGGATCCATTCCCCACATCTCTTTGGCAACGCACATGACCAAGTCGGTTCGTTCCATATCAACTTTTACCAGAGTCGGTGTGCCCCACATGCCATCAAGTCCTTCGGCTTCTTGACGCCAAAGTTCTTTTCCAGATTCTTTATCAAAACCGATAACGGATTGGCTTTCTGCAGAAGCGGTCACGATGACGATGTTCTTGTAAACGATTGGGCTTGAAGACGATCCCCATTTTGTTGGATCTGATTCCTTGCCGACTTCAGCGTTCCAAAGTTCTTTACCGTCCATGCTGTATGCGTGAACTCCGCTTTTGCCAAAGAAAGCGTAAATATTTTCTCCATCGGATACCGGCGTGTGTGACGCGTAGCCATGAGCGGTGACACCGATCCCAGTGTATGGGTCTTCAGGAAGTGAAACTTTGACGTCTTTTTGCCAAGCCTTCTTGCCTGTTTCAAGGTCGATGCAAACAAGGTGGCGAACAAGGTTTTCGATTTCACCTGGATCTTCTTGTTTTAAACCGTAACCGGAATAGCAAGTCACAAACGCTTTGCCGCCAACGATGATTGGGCTCGAAGCACCTGGACCTGGAAGCTCAGTTTTCCAAGCAATGTTTGCAGATGGAGACCAAGCCGTTGGAATCGAAGCCGAGTCTGTTGCCACGCCGTTACCGCTGGGACCGCGAAAACGCGTCCAGTCATCTGCGTTGGCTGTGAATGTTTGACACGCCAGCATTGCTAATGCGGCGAGCATTGAAATCTTCTTGGTCATTGTTCAATCTCGTTTGAATGTGGATTAAAAGGTGGCGGAGATTGTACCACAGCCCAGCCAGTTAGGTGGTCAAAACGGAATGCTCAGGTAGCGCCGAGCGTTGGGGATTTAACGCTGGGGATTCAAAGTTGGTAATTTAATGTTAGAAAACAGTCTTGGAGATAAACATGTTTGCGGAGAAAGCATCGTGATGAAACCGAAAAAAGAATCGCTCACGATTTTTGTGATCTTGTTCCTGCTGTGCATACAAACAGTGTGTTGCGGGGAGGAAACAAATAAGGAATCCACCAACGTTTCGGCGCCCAATGTGTTGTTCATTTCCGTTGACGATCTGAACGACTGGATTGGGTGCATGGGTGGGCATCCGCAAGCGAAAACGCCAAACCTGGATCGACTGGCTGCCAGTGGAGTTCTTTTTACTAACGCACACTGCCCTGCCCCAGCCTGTAACCCCTCGCGTGCGGCCATCATGACAGGTGTCTCTCCCAACGTCTCCGGCGTCTATGACAATCGTCAAAAAATGCGTGAGTTGATGCCAAAGGAAACTTTGATTCCCAAATACTTTTCGGAAAACGGATACTGGTCAGCCGGTTCGGGAAAAATCTTGCACTACTTTACTGATGCTAATTCTTGGGACGAATACTTTCCCAACAAAGAGACAGAGAATCCGTTTCCTTCAACCAAGTATCCTGACAAGCGGCCTGTGAGTTTACCCAGAGGTGGTGACTGGCAGTATATCGAGACCGATTGGGGACCACTCGACGTAACCGATGAAGAGTTCGGCGGCGACTATTCCGTTGCCCAGTGGATTGGAAAGGAAGTTAGCAAGAAACATGACAAGCCATTTTTTCTGGCGTGCGGAATCTATCGTCCTCATGAACCGTGGTTTGTGCCCAAGAAATATTTTGACCTCTTTCCGCTCAAAGACATCCAGCTTCCTCCTGGTTACCGCGAAGGCGATCTCGATGATCTGCCTTCTGAGGCAAAACGACGAGGGCGCAATCGATACTTTGCCCACATCCAAAAGCACGACCAATGGAAGCGAGGCATTCAAGGCTATTTGGCTTCGATAGCGTTTGCCGATGCGATGGTCGGACGTGTGCTGGATGCTCTTGATAGTGGGCCCAATCGTGACAATACGATCGTAGTATTGTGGAGCGATCACGGTTGGCATTTGGGTGAAAAAGAGCACTGGCAAAAGTACACGGCTTGGCGGGCCTGCACGCGAGTGCCATTGATGATTCGAGTTCCCAAAGGCAGCAACGGTCTGAAAAAAGGGACCCAGCCAAACATAGTTTGTGACCAACCTGTCAATTTGGTCAGCTTGTACCCAACGTTGCTTGAGCTGGCTGGACTACCTAAGAAAGAAACCAATGACGGGCCGAGCCTTGTGCCACTGCTGAACGATCCAAAACAAGCTTGGCCTCACGTGGCTGTCACCCATCTTGATCGGCCGGGCAACTACTCCATAAGCGACAACCGTTTTCGCTACATTCGCTACGCCAACGGGGAACAGGAGCTCTACGATATTGAGTCAGACCCCTTCGAGTGGAACAATTTGGCCGAAATTTCTGAGCATGCTGATCGTATAAAAAGCCTCCAGTCAAAAGCTCCCAAAGATTTCGCCAAGTACGTTCCAGCCAAAAAACAGACACTGCCAAAGCTAACTTGGCGACCCAACGGCCAAGGCGATATTCCAAAATCCAATCCAACTGGCAAACCGTTTGACATCTTTTTCAAGAACGTTAGTTCGCAGCCCGTGGATATTTTTCGCGTCGATGCCGAGGGGAAAAAGCACGCTTATGGAACGCTGGAGCGAGGGTGGTTCAAGCCTTATCAAACTCGTTCGGGCGAATTGTGGCTGGTCACCGACAAACAAAGCAAAGCGCTAGGCAGTTTTGTCGCCGGCGATCAAATGGCAGATGCCATTATCCCTGATTAAAAATACTGGCAAAATCTCATGCGCAAAAAAATGGTGGCGTTTACCGAGAAGTGTCATCTTTCTTGGTAATATAGAGCGCTTTGTTGCCGACGCATTCACTACCTTAAGACCAATGACAATGTTTAGATTTAAAATCGCTACCACTGCTGTTCTGTTTTCTGTTTTTATTCTGCAGAACATTCAGGCTGACGAACTTCCGAATATCATTTTCGTCATGGCGGATGATCTTGGGATCGGCGACATTTCTCCCACGAATCCAGACTGCAAAATCGAAACGCCAAACTTGCAAACGATGGCAGATCAGGGCCTCACGTTTCTCGACGCCCATTCACCGAGTTCGGTATGTACGCCGACACGATACGGTGTTTTGACTGGACGGTACAACTGGCGTTCACGACTGGCTCGCGGTGTTCTGGGAGGATCCAGCCCTCACCTGATTCCGGCCGATCGGCCAACGGTTGCGCACATGTTGCACAAGTCTGGCTACCACAATCAAATGATCGGCAAGTGGCATCTGGGCTGGGACTGGGCGAAGCTACCCGAGACCGATGGAAAGAAAATTGACTTCACTCAGCCGGTAAAAAATGGCCCAGACATCAACGGGTTTGACGGCTATTACGGACACTGTGGTTCGCTCGATATGGCGCCTTATGTTTGGGTCGACACTGGCAAAATTACAGCGATTCCAAAACGTGAAGAAGGCGTAACCAAGAAACAGAATCCTTACGCTTGGTATCGAAAAGGACCGATTAGCCCCGACTTCGAAATTGAAAAAGTGTTGCCGCACCTGTTTGAGAAAAGCATTGCTCACATCAAAACCAGGGCCACCGCGGCGAAAGAAGGCAAGCCATTCTTTTTGTACTTGCCGTTGCCCGCTCCACACACTCCGATTGTTCCCGTGCCACCATTCAAAGACGCAAGCGGGATCAATCCATACGCAGATTTCGTGATGCAAGTGGATCATCACATGGGAGAATTGATGGCTGCCGTTAAAGATGCGGGCATCGATGACAATACGATTATTTTTTTTACTAGCGACAACGGTTGTTCTCCCGAAGCCAATTTTGATTTGCTAAAAAAGCACGCCCACGCACCTAGCGCTGGCTATCGTGGCCATAAAGCAGACATCTTTGAAGGAGGCCATCGCATCCCGTTGATCGTACGCTGGCCGGCCAAAATCAAAGGCGGCAAGACAACCCAAGCGATGACGTGCCTTACTGATCTTTACGCAACTCTCCGCGACGTGACGGGGCAGCCCGCTGAAGATCTTGGCGGTGAAGATTCGCATAGCCTGGTTCCGGTGTTCAATGGGAGCGAAAAAAGTAGCCGAACTTCGTTGATCAGTCACTCGATTGGTGGTTCATTTGCGATTCGCAAAGGCGACTGGAAGCTTTGTCTGTCATCCGGAAGTGGCGGTTGGAGTGCGCCCAGAGAGAAAGTCGCAAAGAAGAATGGGTTGCCGAAGATGCAGTTGTTCAATCTCAAATCCGACCGTGGCGAACAAAAGAACTTGGTCAGCGACGAACCTGAGCAGGTCGAATCATTGTTAAAGTTGCTCGCAGAAGAAGTCACACGGGGCCGCAGTACAGAAGGTAACCCAGTCTCTAATGATCGCGAAGTAAAATATTTGCCTTGAGATAACAGTCCTTCTTGATTTGTGTTGAGCAAGTAAGATAGTGGTTGATATCAATTGCGTCGGTAGGCGCACTCATTGAACGAACCACGGAATCGAGCTCATATGATCACTACAAGAAGCAAGACAACTCTCTTTCTGGCTGGACTCTTTTTGCTTTTGTCCGACGGTCTTCACAATGCCAATCCGATTTTTGGTGACGACCCACCGGTTGGAAAAAACAAGCCGCTTGGTCCGGTTGTCAAAAACGGTGAAGCGCAAATTGTAGACGCGTTTAAAGATCCCGATTTCTGGATTCGGCATGACTTGTGGGTGGAAACGGAATTCGATTCAGACGGCGATGGAAAACTTGATCGGATGCATGTCGATGTGACCCGCCCAAGTCAGACAGAATATGACGGAGTGAAGCTGCCAGTTGTTTACGTGTCGAGTCCTTACTTTGCCGGTACCGCTGGCTCAGGTACAGAGTTCTTTTGGAATCCCCGCCAGGAAATTGGAGGGGAACCACCGGAACGAAAAGTTGGACCCGTCGTCAAACGCAGAACTCAACGTTTGATTATCTCCAAGCGACATGTAAAGGACTGGGTCCCTCGTGGTTTTGTTGTCGTTCATTCGTCTTCGCCAGGAACTGGTTTTTCTCAAGGGTGTCCGACGGTAGGAGCCAAGAACGAATCGCTCGCGCCCAAGGCTGTGATCGATTGGCTTTGTGGGCGTGCTAAAGGCTTTGCCACGGTTGACGGTAAAGACGAAGTCGAAGCTTTTTGGTCGACGGGCAAAGTCGGCATGACGGGAACCTCATACAACGGCACGATTCCGTTGGCGGCCGCGACCACGGGAGTCGAAGGTTTGAAAGCCATCGTACCGGTCGCACCCAATACGTCTTACTACCATTACTATCGCAGCAACGGTTTGATCCGGTCACCCGGTGGTTATGTGGGTGAGGACATTGATGTGCTTTATGACTTTATCCACAGTGGCGACCCGGCTAACAATGAATTCTGTGACTGCAAAGTTCGTGACGAGGTAATGGTCAAAGGAATGGATCGCGTCACAGGCGACTACAACGAGTTTTGGGCGGGGCGAGATTATCTCAATCAGCTCGATGACGTTAAAGCAGCTCTCTTGATGTCCCACGGATTCAACGATTGGAATGTCATGCCGGAGCATAGTTACCGAATCTACAACGCACTAAAAACGAAAGGCGTTCCGTCTCAAATTTACTATCACCAGAACGGTCACGGCGGACCACCTCCGCTGCGGATGATCAACCGTTGGTTTACTCGCTACGTACTCGAAGTCGAAAACGGTGTTGAGAACGACGCTCGCGCCTGGATTGTTCGTGAGCATGAAAAACCCGAAAAACCGACCGCCTACAAAGACTTCCCAAATCCCGAAGCCTCTCCTGTCACGATGTACCTTTCTGGCAACGCACCAAAACTGGGAGGCCTTTCGCTTGAACGTAAGCCAGAAAGTGGCAAAGAAAAAATCGTCGACAATTTTTCGTTTAGTGGTGAAGCTTTGGCGCAGGCCGAGTTCACGCAACATCGTTTGATGTATGTGACGCCCACGTTGAAGAATCCAGTTCATCTATCTGGATTGGCGAAAGTGAAAATTCGACTTGCGTCGAGTAAGCCAGCGGCGAATCTCTCCGTTTGGCTTGTTTCGTTACCTTGGAACTCGGGCAATAAAGCAAAGATTTACGACAACGTTATCACTCGTGGATGGGCTGACCCCCAAAACCATAAATCACTTACTGAAAGTTCACCGTTGGTTCCCGGTCAATTCTACGAGCTGTCTTTTGAGCTTCAGCCAGACGATCAAGTCATTGCCAAAGGGCAACAAATTGGACTGATGATTTTTTCAAGCGATCGAAATTTCACGCTTCGACCAGATCCCGGGACCGAACTTACGATCGATCTCGACGGAACTGAATTGACTCTGCCGGTTGTAGGCGGGGAGAAGAGTATTGGAAACGCATTCTAAGTTTCCTGGCTGGCGGCGCGTCTCTTTTTGGCGATTTACAACGTCTTGGATTGTGGATCGGGAGGGCGCGCTTAAAGGGATCTCTTACTGAAACATGAATTCAAGTCGCACTCCTCGAAGAGTAACGTGCACGTGCATTGAAGCACCTTCTTCAGCTGGACGCCGCTGGCAAAACGATAATCAAGCGTAAAACTGGATCAATCGGTACGCTCATAACCGTGATACAGAATACGGGCTATTCCAGTTTTTCTCCTTTACATGGTTGTTCTGGCTTCACGAAGCGAATGATCCGAATGCGCTCTTTTTCAGGACGAAAATGTCTCAGTGATTGAAAAGGCGAGTTGAAGATCGCTACTAGTAAGCCATATTTGCCCATCAAGAAACAGATAACTCTCTCCTTTTTCTGTTCTTTCTCTCTTTTTCTTCCTCGCGATCATTCGTGGTCCGCCCATCATTCGGAGCCTAACTATGTTTCGTCTTTTGATCTTGCCAATACTTATCTCTCTATTTTTTGTTTCCAACTCAAATGCTGACTTCGTAACGGTGCAGTTCAACGA
The DNA here is from genome assembly GCA_964478065.1 of uncultured Pirellulaceae bacterium. Taxonomy (GTDB): domain Bacteria; phylum Planctomycetota; class Planctomycetia; order Pirellulales; family Pirellulaceae; genus Mariniblastus. The sequence goes on along the minus strand of CAYZGP010000094.1, from coordinate 1,179 downwards.
TTCAGTTGCTGAAGGCGGGCTCATCGATGGAACAAGCGAAAATTTTGTTTCGACTTTGCAAATGTTGGGAGATTCAACGTTTAGGTTTGTGATTAATGTGGTTTCCGATGGAGGAATCCTTATTGACGCAAGCGACGAACTGGGGCACGTTGGGGGCGGGAGCAATAACAATTTTGATACGGTCGGTGAGGCGGTAACCTTTACTGTGTCGACGATTGACTTCACTGCAGGAGCCACAGGCCCGCAATCTGCTTCGGAAATCAACTTCACCGCAAGAGAATTAAATTTTGATTCAGCATTCGCAGCCAATGATAGTGGTGAAATAACCGAAATTAATGGCATCGCGCAAACCGGATTTGTATGGACTGAAATCGATGGCAATGCTGATTTTGTTGGGCATCTCCCTGCCACCAATGCCGTAGACCTCTTTATTACAAATGGCAATCAAAATGTAACGAGTTTTAAGCATGACTTTGTTGACGGCAGTTGGCGAATCGACAATTTGGCTATCGAATTTTCGCCTGTGCCTGAACCGGGGGCTCTTGGAATGCTTGTGCTATTTGGAATTGGGATGACCGTTCGACGACGACGCGTTTAACTTTTGATTGCGCGTTGATCAACCTTAGTCGGCAACAAATCCTTTTGGAAATCGAGCATCAACCTCTTTCCACCAGTCTTTCAGTTCAGCGTACAAGCTGTCGGTTAGTTCTGGCATCTTTTCCGCGAGATTCTCATTCTCACCAATGTCTTGACTGAGGTCATAAAGTTCTCGTCGGCCATCTTCAAAGAACACGATCAGTTTGTGATCGCCTTTGCGAATGGCGCTGCTTGGTCTGCTCTTTTGGTTTGAGCGATGTGGGTAGTGGAAAAAAGCCGCGTCGTGAATCTTCTTGGTTTCATTTTTTAACAATGGCACAAGGCTTTTTCCATCTATGTGCAAATCGGGGCGAAGATCCATGCCTGCCATCTCCAAAATCGTTGGATAAAAATCCGTGCTGGTGACAACCGCGTCAGAAACAGCAGGCTTGGCCACGCCTGGCCACTTGATGATGAGCGGCTCTCTGATACCGCCTTCGTATAGCCAACCCTTGCCAGCTTTGAGTGGAGTATTAGCCGTCGGCGTACCTTCGGATGTAGAAAGACCTCCATTGTCGGAAAAGAAAACCACGACCGTATTGT
>CAYZGP010000093.1:13358-24748 GCA_964478065.1 uncultured Pirellulaceae bacterium | reverse complement strand
GCTCTTGTAACAGGGGCTACTGTTCTTGTGTCCTCGTTTTAGATGACGGAAGAGAAGGCGATGAGCAACTGACGATTTCGGTTCTCTCATTCACCGCCACCGACAATCCAACGTTAAATGCTGCTGTGAATCATTAGGCTTTGGTATTAATAGTGCTTCGGAGACGGATCCACCGCATTCGATGCAGATTTTGGTGAGTCAGTCGTGTTTTCGTTTAGCTAAAACCTTTTCATCGAAGAGATTGACTTGCAAAGTTTGGATGGCTTTGGCGGTGCCACTGACGAATTCAGAGTTGGCAATATGTTTATTGACGACGCGATACAGGATCAAGCGACTCTTTCAGCCTCAGCAATGCTGATAACCCTGATGGACTGTTTCTGCGTGCCGGACAGACTTGGCTGCTTGAGGCAACCGATGGTGCAGTCGCATTGCAAACCCCGACTGTTCAGATTGTTCCTGAGCCAGGTTCGATGCTTGGTCTACTGGGTCTGGCAGGTTTGGTTGCTTTGAAGCGACGCCGCTAATCGAATCAAAAGCTTGAACGAATGTTAAAACGCTCGTGTTCTCATTTGATCACGAGCGTTTTTTTTGGCTTAGGTTTGCTTAGTGCGGCACCTAAATGCCATTTTTTTGGTCCCACTTGCGATTTTGCGAATAGGAAGACTAGTCACGTCTGTCGGGGATGCTTTCCGGTGTATTGAAGTTACTTATGGCTTGACTGCTGGCGAAGATTTTAAATTACGGATTTTTTGTTCGATTGCAGGTTCAGATGTCGCTTAGTAAGTGAGCCCGGCATTAGCGTGTGTCGGAACGTGTGGCGGTTAACCAAGGCGGTTGGGAGAATCGATGCGATTTGCAAACTCAATCGGCGGTTTATTGACAGAAATCTAATTCAAAATTATTATTGACTATTGCTCGCTTCCACATGAGTTTAACTCGATTTCAGCAATTTTGCCCCGGGAAATCATTGGTTTCTTGCGTGGGCGTCGACGAATGATGCTTATTTTTTGTAAGTGTCTCAAAACATCGAAAATATTTTGGTTGGACTAAGTTATGGGAGTTGCGGCAAGAATGAATCGATTCATCATCAAGTCAACGATTATCGCTTTGGTTGGAATCTCTTTTTCAATTGGGCTGGCAATCGCTCCTCTTCAAGCTCAGGTCAAATACTCACCGGACCATCCGGATGTGAAAGCAATGGCCGATCAAGCCGTAGCACATCTGCAACAGCAACGTATGCTTGACGGCTATCTTGTGCTTGGGGCTTTGGCGATCACCGAACATAGTCGTCGGTATAACGAGTCGGCTCCCGTGGGCAATGATATTTGCGATCGAGCCATTGAACATATTCTTGGTCACTTGCCCGGGACGGCTGGACGTGAGTTAAGCGATCGGGAAAACCTTTTGTTGGAGGACGAGTGTTACTTTCCTTCTTTGTCGTTGATCCTGTTGGCTGAAACGGACGCCAAGAAATACAAGACACAGATCAAGCAACTGTTAGGATCGTTTGTGGAACGACAGCGACCCAATGGAGCTTTTACTTATCGTCGCCAGCCAGATTCAGGTGACACTTCTCAAACACAGTTCGCTGCATTGGCGATGTTTGTCGCCAAGCAAAACGGTTTCTACGTTGATCCGGAAATGGCAAAAAGAACGTTGACTTGGCTGTGTGATTCGCAGCAGGGCGAAACATGGGTTTATAAATTGACTGGTTCAGGAAATGGATCGAGCCAAATTCCAGAAAGTGGTAATGGAGGGCCGACGCTTTCAATGCAATGTGCTGGCCTCGGGTCTGTTTATTTGCTTGCCGACGTCCTGCAGTTGACTAAACGGGTCAAGGCGATGGATAAGGCGCTTAAAGAGAAGGACAACGGTTTACCGCGAACGGTTAATATTTGGGCTCCACCCATTGATGGTGAAAATAAAAATGCGAATAAAACTGGGCCGCTTGTCAATTTTGACCGCGGAAAACTCAGCGGCGCTACGGGCGGTGGAAATCGTTGGTTGATCAACAACTTCAATACGAGGGCCCGCTGGAATTTCTACTACCTGTATGCACTTGAGCGTTACGGCTATTTCCGAGAGCAGGCTGAAGGTGATGTTCGCGGCCTCGAAGATTGGTACGACCAAACGATTGATTACTTCAAAGAGATACAACTGGAAAATGGTGCCTTCCCGAACACAAAACCCGAGGATCAAATTACTGCTGATGCGATGGCGATTCTGTTCATGGTTAGAAGCAGTCAGTTGTTACGTGCAGGTACGACCGATACCACGCTCAAAGGCGGATTGGGATTTAAGCAGGACACGGTTTTGAGCCAAGGGTCCAGAGGCGAAATTCGTTCCCGCGAAACCGAACGCTCGTTGGATGATTTGCTCGAAATGATGAAAGGAAAACCAACTCAGGAAGAGCTTCAGGAGCTTTCTGATTCCCTCAAAAAGCAAGTCGTTCAGTTTCGCAAAAAAGATGATAAATCGCGGGGCGAAATCAAAGCGTTTCTCCGCAGTATGATCGGTGCGAAATCCTATTTTCGACGCTTGATCGCCGTTCGCTTTCTTGCCGGAGAGCAAGACATGGATAACGTGCCCGCACTGCTCTATGCGATGGGTGATCCTGATCTTCGAATTTGCCTTGAAGCGCACGATGGACTGAGATTGATCAGCCGCAAAATCGACTCGATGAAGATCAGTGAAACGACGCGAAAGAATTCCGTGCGTGACCCTGGCGTACTTAAAAAGGAGCCAGAACTCAACCAGTCAATGCGGCTTGAGTTCAATAAGTTGAAACGGGAATGGACGGAATGGTTCTTAAAGATCCGCCCAGGCGCTGAGCTTTTGGAGAAAAACACAAGTGAGTAACACTGCCTACCAAAGCGCAAGTGAATTTGGTTATTCACACCAGAAACTCCGGGTTTCTGGCTACGATAAATTGAGTGGATTGTTGTTAGCGTCCATTGCGATATTCGGTGCTTTGTTTTTGATTCTGCTCGCCTGTCTTTGGCAGCCGCCAAGCATTCGGGTGATTTTCCCACCTCCGCCCGGCGAGCATTTGATCATTACGGAATTGGATTCCAACGATACTTTAGATGCAGGCGCTGAGTTCCCAGAAGTTCAGCCGATAGTCGACGCAAGAGTTTTTGAGCAAGTCACCGATGTCGTGACTTCTTTTAAAGCGACGACAGCTTTTTCAAAAGACGGTTCAGGCGATGTGGTTGGTACGGGAGACGGACGAGGAATTGGAGCCGGCATTCTGCCCAGTCCGGCTGGCACGCCACCTCACAGTCGCTGGAATATTACTTATCAATTAAGTGACAAGGAAACTTACTCGGCACAGCTTCGGCATTTCAAAGTCCAACTGATACTAGTTCATAAGTCCAAAGATCTCGTTTATCGAATCTCGGACGTCGGTAAGTCAAATCTTGTAAGAGAATCTAATCGCGCTTCCGAATCCAGAACCAGTTTTTTTGCCTCGCGGAACAAGCGAATGGCAAAATGGGATCAAAGTTTCGCTCATGACGCGATCACTGAGTCAGGAGAGGGTGTATCAGGATACATTTTTGTGCATATGATTAGTGATCAGTTTTTCGCGAGCTTGCAAGCCAGCGAAAAAGCCCACTTGCCGATGGGCAAAACAACCGGAGATATCGTAAAAACGCACTTTAAAATCATTCCCGCCGGCAAGGACGAGTTCCGAATCGAAGTCACAGGGATCGACTTTAATTAACATGGATGGTGTAAGAAGTTATTCCCATTCGCCTTGAGATGCAGCGGATTGGACTAACACATTAAACAGAAGAATTTGAAGCCAACAATAACAATCAATCAAACGAGACGTCGAAATTGAGTACTGATTTTTCAAAACGAGCCAAACCGCGATTGACTGTCGAAACATCGGCGTCGGGATACGATCGACTGAATGCCGCTTTGGTCGCCGCGATTATGTTGTTTGGATTTTTGTTTGCGGTTTTGTTTCTGATCTGGCTAACATCAATTTTTGACTTTTCACGACGAGCCGCTGGCCCGATCGCAGTTGCCAACGAAGCCGGTGACAGTAAGCCCGAGGGTGTCGCCGACGACGTGCTTGAACCGGGAGTCGAAGAGTTTCCCGAAGTCGAAGTCCCGCAGTTGGCCAACGCACTCGAAGCCGTAACGGATTCCGTTTCTTCGGTTCGCGGTGCGTTGGAAAAACGAAGTGGCGATGCTGCTCAAATGGGAAAGGGTGCCGGGTTTGGCTCGCGCGATGGCGGTCCTGGCTCCGGCGGTGACGGCATCCCGGAATACAAACGGTGGGTGATCAGCTACGAAGCATCCGACATTGGCGCTTATGCAAAACAACTTAGCTTCTTCAATATCGACATCGGCGTAATTCACCAAGTCAAAAATGATATCTGGCGAGTTCGCGATGTTGGCGGAAGTGCTTCGGTGCTTAAAACGAACCGCGAACGCGAAAACAAGACGTTACGGTTCATGCATCAAAAACAACGAATGAAAAAATGGGACCAAGAGCTTTGTAAGCGTAACTCGGTCACCATTGAAAATACGATTCAGGCTCAGTTTTACCCTGAGTCAACTCGCCAGATTATTCGGATTGCCGAAGCTGCCGCTTTAGAAGGTACCGGCAAGCAGTTAAGCGAAGTGAGAAATACCTACTTCAAAGTTGAGCCCGGAGGAAGTGGCTTTGTTTTTACAGTGACGGATATTAAGTACCGTTAATCGCGGTAAAACAAAGGTGAGATTAAGATATACAATCCGCAGCATCGACTTCGAATTCAATTTGGATTCGCCCACCACCAACCTGAGAGAGTCTTTTTTTAAGAGGCTTTTTATTCTTTGATGGTTGATCATAATGCTGCTCACGGGGAAGCAAATACATCGAGTCATCGGTGAACATTTGAAGTAGCGAGATTGATTTGGATCAAAGCTGCAAGTAAGCGTTTTCGATTGGGGGATTGAAACGTGGCGTCGAGTTCCCCCATTAGTTTATTGGCCCGATGGGCATCGGATTTTCGATGCAACCATCGGTAAGTTCACAACAAGAAATCAACACATTGAGATAGACGGACTATGGATCAAATTTTTACGATATTGGGTTATGTCATTTACTTTGTCATGTTCCTGATTGCCCTATGGGGTGCTTTTTGTGTGATCATGGTGGCATCACGCGTTCGGCAGAAACAGTTTTCAAACGAAGAGCAGCAGACTGTGTTCCTCGAAGCCATCGAAGAGCCGCTTAATCGGGGCGACTACGATGCAGCCGTTGAATTGTGCGACGGCGACCGACGAGCGACGTGCCAGTTGGCCCAGTTGGCTGTTGAGAATCGAAAGATTGGGTTCGGAAAAGTCAAACAGCTAGTCGCGGACCGATTCCAGCGCGATGTGCTGCAAGATTTGGAGTATAGATTGAGTTGGGTCTATACGGTTATCAAAACCGCCCCGATGATCGGGCTGTTGGGAACCGTTCTCGGTATGATGGCCGCGTTTGCGAAACTGGCTGATCCCAATGCGACGGTGGTTGTTTCCAAATTGGCGATGGACATTCAGTTCGCGTTGATCACAACGGCGCTTGGACTGGCGATTGCGATTCCGTTGGTTTTGAGCACAGCGTACATCAACGTTGCGATCAAGAAAATGGAAGACCTTGTTTCATACGGTTTGAATCAGTTCCTCGAAGTCTTCAAAGAATCAAACATCCGCTATCCAAACAAGTAATTACGCGTATTGATTTTCCGTATCACGACCAGAATTTCACGGACTGATTGCAATGAGCGAAGAAGCAGCCTTAGAACTACCAAAACGAAAACGTAATCCTGATGACGGCGAGTTGGATATTACTCCCATGATCGATGTAACGTTTCTGTTATTGGCATTTTTTGTTGTCGTTTCAAAAATGGACCCCCAGGCAGCCGTCGACCTTCCCAAGGCCAGTTACGGTGATTCCATCCAGGACAAAGCCTGCGTGACGTTGATTTTGGTTCTCGATGAGTCAGGCGAAAAACCGGTTATTTTCAAAGGCCGCTCGATGGGCGAGGAAACCCAAGTCCCCGAAGGCGAAGAAGACGATGTGATGGATAACATTGGCGAGTACGTCGAAAACGAACTGTCCGCTCACCCCACAAAAACTTCGATTCTCATAAAGGCCGAAGGGAAAGTGAGAACGAGAATGGTCGAGATGGTAAAACGTGGCGTCGGCAGGTCAGAGTTGGGTAAGTCCCGTAAAATTTACGTGGGGATTGAAGAAGTCCAATAGCCTATTTCAATTCCTGAATGATTTAATCAAGCGTCAGCAACAAACTGAAACAAACAAACCACGTCAACCAATCCATCACACGAAACTAATCGAGCAACTTTAAAAGCGGGGACCGATGAGCAAAATCAAAAACGACTCAAAAGCAACTCGCTTGTCGCTGGGCGGGATGACCGCGCGCGGCAAAGCTTCCGACGCAAAAGCCCAAACGTCGAAACGCTCAACTAGCAATGGCGAACTCGACATGACACCGATGGTCGACGTGACGTTTTTGTTGCTGATTTTCTTCATGGTGACGGCTTCGTTTACGCTTACAAGATCGCTTGAGCAGCCATCCGCTGATTTACCCAACGAATCAATGACGGACACGGATGATTTCATTCAGGTGAATATCGATCAGGACAACACATTCTACGTCACGACGCGTGATTCCGAAGAAGTCGAGTGCCCCAGTAGCAATGAAATGCGGGCCTGTGTTTACCAAGCCAAAGAATCCACCACAGCGACACGTTTGATTATCAAAGCCCATGTGGATTCGCTTCACCAGAAAGTTGTGACCGCGTGGGACGCAGGAGTTGTCATTGGAATGGAACAAATTGAAATTCAGACAACAGAAGAGGAAAGCTGACAAGGATTTGCCGAACTGATTATTTCAATTCTGAGTTTCGTTTGAAATCAAAATTGAACAACACAACACGGACCTCGACCGTTCACCAAATCATCGAGGATGAAGAAAGAGTATCCGATGAGCAAAAACAAAAACGACTCAAACGAGCCAGATCCAAATGATCCTCAGGGAAAAAAACCTGACGATTTTGGACTCAATGAGCCAACGGGTCAGTTTGCGCACCTCGAAGACGAGATGGCTCAAAAGGCAGTAGAGTTTGCCAAATCCAACGAACAGCCCGTCCCTGATCGCCCGGTTCCAGAAGCCGACGTGACTTACAAGAACATGGGCTGGAAAGGGATCGACGATGAAGAGGACGAGGAAGAAGTCGACGACGTTCGGTTTGATAAAGAGCCGATTCCTGAAGACGAACTCGACATGACACCGATGGTGGACGTGACATTTTTGTTGCTGATTTTCTTCATGGTGACTGCTTCGTTTACACTTCAAAAATCATTGGAACAGCCACACGTAAAATCAGACGCTCCCAGTAACAATGTCGTAGAAGATGATGAGATTCTGGATGACTATATCCAGATCAACATCGACCAAAACAATACTTTTTATGTCACCACACGCGACTCAGAAGAAGTTGAGTGTCCAAGTAATAACGAGATGCGAGCCCGTGTTTTTGAGGCCAAAGAAACTTCAACCGCCACGCGATTGATTATCAAGGCACATGTGGATTCGTATCACGAGAAAGTCATCACGGCTTGGGATACAGGCGTTGTGAGTGGGATGGAACAAATTGAAATTCAAACCACAGAAGAGGAGTTCTGACGGCGAGCTTGATTGTCGTTAAGAACAGATTTCTAAAGTCAGAATCGAAATCGAAGAACAAAATCAAAAACGGACCTCGGCCGTTGACCAACTAATCGAGGGATTGAAGGAATAAGAATGTCACCTGGACAGTTATTAGAAAAACTTGACGCAATGGGCGTTGTTGACCCGAGAATCTTGGCCAAAATTCGCGCTGAGGTAGAAAACCCGAAAAAGGTTGTCAAAACAAAAGCGGTTTTGAGTTACCTGGTTAAGAAAGATCAGTTAACCGAACAGCAAGCCAAACGACTTCTAAAATCCAGCACTGCTGACGAGATTGAAGTCGTTGCTGCTGCCGTTGAGCAACACGACTCAGCCGAACTTATGTCGATCAAAGGAGCTCCGGAAGTTGCCCAGGAAATCGATGTTAACGCAACCGTGATGGACCATGGTGCGTTTGTTCAGGAAGTCGATCCTGAAATTGTCGTTTCGGAAATCCATGATCCGCTTAGTCAAGGCGCACCAATAGCAGCTCCCATGGTTCCCGATCAAAATTTTGGCCAACCCGATCAAGGCCTGGGCGGATTTGGACAAGACGTTGGCCAACAAGGTTTTGGAAACGGATTGGATACGGGGCTTGATGGTGGTTACGGAGAACCCGACAAACAGGAGGTCTCGTTCCTTGGTAAGAAAAACCAAAAAGACCAATGGAACACAAAGTGGCTTTACATCGGTTTTGGAATCCTCGGTTCGATCTTGATTGGAACGGCGATCACTTGGATCGCCACCATGGGCCAGAAACCTGAAGACATGTTTCAGGCGGCGATGGATAGTTACAACAAAGCGACTTACACAGATGCGACGAAAAAGTTTGAAGAGTTTCTCGACGCGTATCCTGAGCACAAAGATTCGGCAACCGCCCGGGCACGACGAGTTCACTCGATCATTCGTGCGACTTATGACTTAAAGAACTTTCCGGAGACGATTTCACAATCCGAGACATTGTTGTCTGAACTCGCTGAACAGGAAGACGGCGGCAAGATCGAGTTGATGCGAGATGACCTCGGCGTGATGCTCCCTAGAGCGCTCGAAGTAATTGCCAGAAATGGCACCAAGGTCACCGAGCTTGAGGGGATGAAAAAAGAACTCGCGAAGATCAAAGAATACAAAAAAACGATCGATAACCCCGTCTACATTACGACATCCGGTCGAAAGCAGCCATTGACTGCTGAGAACCTTGGTCGAATCGACAACCACGTTCGAACGATTGAAGGCCAAATCACCAAAGAAAACGAATACGGCGCGGCGCTGACGGCAATCACCGATCTTCGCGAAAAAGGCGAGACCGATCAGGCGTTTGCTCTCTATCAAAAACTGACGCGAAACTATGGTGACCTTGCCAGCCGAAAAGCACTTCGTGAATTGATGCTAACGATTAGCGCCAAGGAAACTGAGTTGGTGAAAACGATTGATCTCTCAATCCCCACTTCCACCGAAGCACGCCCAACGATTGTGACAAGCTCAGTTGTGCTTGCTGCAAAATCTGGTGAGCCAGTTGATGTATTAGAAGGTGAAGTGGTCAACTTTCTGGCGGACGGTTCGGTATACGGTATCAACGCAGGTGACGGAACAATCGCCTGGCGTCAATTCGTTGGTTATGAAACCGACATCTTGCCGCAAGAGCTAAACGACGATTTGATCTTGGTCGCTGATGAACACAACTTTGAACTATTCGCCGTTGAGCGTTTGACTGGAAAAGTTTCCTGGCGAGCTGAAATTGGCGAGTCATTTGTGAAACCGTCACTGGGCGACAAAATGATTGTGGTCACAACGCAATCAGGAAAAGTCATCCAGCTAAACTCTGCCAACGGCCAGGTTGAGCAAGCAATACAGCTTCCTCAAAAGACGAATTTGGGTGCTTTGATCGGCACGAAAGATCCGTACATTTACCAAACCGGCAGTTACTCAAATCTTTATGTGATTTCGAGTCAGGACTTTTCCTGCAAAGAAGTCCATTACATCGGTCATGCTCAAGGCAGTATTGTGTCGGCGCCGGTTGCTTGGTCCGGTTACATTCTCGTGGCCGTTAACGGAAGCGGATTTTGCAACCTTCATGTTTTGAAACCACAGAAAAATGGTCGTGAATTGAAGCTTGTTCAGATCATGACACACATAACCGAGAGTCCGGTTTCGTCGCCGATCCAACGATTCAATCGCTGGATGTTGCTAACATCTGAAGACGGTGAGATACGAATTCTCCAACTCAATCCAACCGAGGAGTCGAATCCGGTTACTGAGTTTGCTCGGGAGCGATTCACCGCAGAAGGCGGTGTCAAATCGTATGTCAAAGCCGAAGGCAGTAACATGTGGGTCGCCGGCAATGGCATCACGCGATACAAGATCAAGCGGAACCAGGGGAAATTCTCCCGAGAAGTGGCCCTTGAACCAAACGACGAGTTCATCAGTCCATGTCAAAAACTGGATGACTATTTGCTTCACATTCGCCGACGTGACAGATCCGGAATGATCTCCGTTTCGTTGGTCAACGCATTGGACCTTAAACCAGTTTGGCGAACAGATATTGGTGGCGAAATTGCCGGTTCTCCAATGCTGTTCGGTAACAAATTAGTCGCCGTTTCCAATCAAGGCGACTTGTTCGCCATCGACGGCGAGGCAATCGCAAATGGCTATTCCGATTCAGCCGTTCGTGCGAGTACCATTCGTGAAGACTTGACGTTTGACCAAACCATTCCAGTAGGCGAAGACACTTTCGCATGCTTTGGCCTTTCCAATTCCAAAGACATGCTGTTCGCCAAAGGTTCAACGCTGCAGAAAAAACTGATAACGTTAGCACCTCCGGCAGATAAAGCCGCTTGTGTGCCCGTCGCGTTTGGTGAAAACTTGATCATCGCATCCAAAAGCGGACAGGTTTCATTGGTCGACCCAAAAACCGGCCGACGAGCAGGCGAATCGTTTTTGCTGGAAGCCAAACCGGGAACCGAAACGCCTTGGTACGAACCAACCGTGCTTTCCAAAGACACCTTTGCGATCTGTTCGGGTGCAACTGACGACGGCGTCAAAAGCGTAATGTATTTGCTTGACGCAAAAAATCCGCGTTCCCTAAAAATGATTTCCAAACTCGAGTCAGATTCATCATTCAAATCACGTTTGGTGAGTGATGGTCAAAGTATTTTTGGAGTCATTGAATCTGAGGGAGACGAAAAACTCGCAGCCTTCAGTTCGTCAGATCCAATCACTAAAGAACAAGACGTCCCGCTCAACGGCGGCATCGTGGCTGGCCCATGGCTGACACCAGCCGGAATTCTGGTTCTCCTCGATGACGACACGTTGTACTGCTTTGGGACAGACCTATCAGGTAAGTGGAAACTAAAACTAGAGAATGACAAATTTGCGTGTCCACCAGAAATTGTCGGAGCCCAGCTAATGCTTTGTTCACGCAGCGGGAAAATTAGTTTGCTCGATCCATCAACCGGCAAACCCGTTACCGAGTTTTCAGTCGGACAACCCATCATCCATCGGCCAGTTCGTACGGACGGCAAAATGTATCTCAGCGGAATGGACGGAACCGTTCATGTCGTTGATCTAAATCGAATTGGCAATCAATAAGGCGAATTGAGCATGTTGAACTCACATTTATCAAATTCGTTTTTCAAAACGAACCCGTTTCAAACCGGCTTTTTCCAAACCGGCTTTTTCCAA
>CAYZGP010000093.1:8989-13258 GCA_964478065.1 uncultured Pirellulaceae bacterium | reverse complement strand
CTGTCCAAATGCCAATGCACAGTGGTTGGAAAAAGAATCTGACTTGGTTGGACCGTTCGTGGACGGGGAACCTTTTGACGTCATTTATTTGAACGACGATGGCAATGACGCGATCATGAAGGTCAAGCCAATCAAAAAGGTGCCGACCACCATCCCAACTCAGGGCACGCTGGTTTTTGAATATTTTTCTGATGACGAAGACAAACTTGAGGTGCCTTATTCAAGCATCGAAAAGATCAAAACGTTTAAAGAATTCTTGCTCGATGAGTCAGACCAATGGCTTGAGGAAAAACAGTACGCGAAATCATTCCGCAACTTGCTTTGGATTTATGACCATGGTGGGAAAGATGATCCACAGCTCGTTAGTGCTTTGAAAAAATGTATGTTTCAAGACGCCAGAGAGAATTTCATCGAAGGTGATTTTGAATTGTCGCTTTCGATTTTCGAAGACATCTATGAAAAAGACCCCGGATTCAGACCTCCGGATTTCAATCAGCCACTCTCGGCAATCGTCATGGCTTGCTACAACGGCATGATCAAAAAACAATTTGAATCTGAAGATTATAAAGGCGTCCGATTCGCGCTTGAATCGGTGATCGAAAGATACAACGAAGAAGCCGAGCCGTTAAAAAAAGAATGGCGCCGCGCTTTCAAACAACGCAGTGACGATTTGATCGCGGAGGCTAAACAGTTTGCTTCACAAGGCAAAGGTCGACTGGCACACTTGGCAGCCAAACAAGCCGATCAAATGATGCCCAACCGCCCCGAGGTTGCACAGGTTCAGCAAGATTTGTTGAATCAGTTTCCGTTAGTCGTTGTTGGCGTTTCTCAATCTGCATCTGATGGCGACCCCAATCGTTTTGAACACTGGGGCTCGCGGCGCGTCGGCCGCTTGACTCAAAGAACGGTGCTCGAAAATACGGGGCTGACCGACGAGGGCGGAAAGTATGAATTCCCCAACGGGTTGCTTTATCGCGCCGATGAAATCGGTCTGAAATACACTTTCGAAATCAAAAAAGACGTCAATGCATTTGCAGTACCTGAAACGACGGCGTTTGACATTTCATCATTGTTGTTGGATCTCGCTGACGAAAGTTCAAACAGTTACAACGTTTCCTGGGCAAAGATCGTTGATCGGGTATCAATCGAAGACGAAAGTCATGTGTCATTCACTTTGCGGACGCCATTCGTTCGCCCCGAAGCACTCTTGAAGATGCCTTACACGCAGCCCAACGAAGACCAGCAGCCCGATCAAAACGGCTCCTACATCATGACCACTTTGGAGAACGACTATTCTACTTTTGAGTTGAATCCTCGTTACCAGCCGAAACCGGGTCGACAACATCCAGTGGTCGTAGAGCAGGTTTTTCGTTCAACGTCTGATGCAGTTGATCAGTTGATCGCCGGAAATATTGACGTAGTCGATCGCATTCCACTTTCGGATATCCAAAGGCTAAAGAGAACAAAAGGCGTTAATGTGCGTCCATATATTCTGCCGACCGTGCATATGCTTGTGCCGAAAATTCGCGGCGAAATGGAAAAAGATCCTTACTTTCGCAGTGGACTTTCGCACGCCATCGACCGGGACTTGTTGATCAAAGAGGTCATTTGCGGCGGCAAAGACGTCGAAGGCTGCGAAGTGGTCAGCGGTCCGTTTCCGATCGGCACTGAAGACAACGACCAAATTGCCTACGGCTATGACTTGCGGGTTCGGCCACTGCCGTTTAATTCACAACTTGGCATGGTGTTGATCGAACTGGCTTTGCGTCCCAATCCCCCAGTTCGTCCCGAAGCAATTCCCACACCAAAATTGGTAATCGCTCATCCGAAAAGCAGTTCAGCAGCCAACGCTGCTGGAGCAATCGCGCGAATGTGGACCGAAGTCGGGATTCCCTCAACGACATTAGAACTCAAACCTAACGACACGATGCCGCCTGATGATGAATGGGATTTTCTTTATGTTGAAGTCGTCATCGAAGAGCCGTTGGTTGACGTCACAAAAATGATTGGACCGCATGGTTTCGCCAAAGACGTCAGTGCACCGATCGAACAGACGCTACGAATCGTCAGCTACTCCCAGAATTGGCAAAAAGCTTGCGCGGCGCTGCGACGTTTGCATCGCCAGATCGCAGTAGATCTTTCAATCATTCCGCTTTGGCAAGTCAAAGAACATTACGCCTATCGAAGCACCGTTCGCGGTTTGGGTCGTGATCTGATTCACCTTTATCAAAACGTCGATCGTTGGAATATCGATTTGACCGAGGAAGAAGAGCAGCAAAAGAAATGATGTTTTTCAAGCAGTTGATCCATTGCAAACGTCTTCAGGCAATCAGTAGCCTGGGTCTTTGTATCTTCGTTTTTGGTTTCGCGGACCTATTTTCCGTCGCAAGCGCAAATGCGTTTCAGGCGAATAAAAAAGCTCCGATGAAAGACGCCGGCAAAAAGGATGGCAAGTCCGACGAGGCCGAAGAAGCTCCAAAGATTCCAGAAGAGCCATTTGTCCCGGACTTTGTCGATGACGATTTTGTGGGCAGTGAAGCCCGCGCTTGGGAGTATCGGCCTTACTTGGTTGCCGTTTGGTTTTGCCTGGACGGTTCGCCTGGCCTTAATTCAATTTACAAAGAAGTCGCCGCTGACGTGACAACACGATCAGAACTGCTTGATCCGAGTGGTTGGGATATCACAACCGGCCAAGCGCCCGCGAAATGGCGATTCCGCTTCTTGAACCATTTGGATTCGAGTGAAAAATGCAGCGACGTAGTTGACCATCCAGCTTTGGAAAAATATGACAAACTGATGATCGTTTGTTTGAATAGTAAAACGGGATCGACTCAGGTTCGGGTTCGCGAATTCGATGTTCAAACCCAACAATGGGGCCCGATTGTCGAACGTAAAATCGCGCAAAAGCATCAGCTTGGCCAAAACATAATTGACGCGATCCAACTCGCGTTTATGCCGCTTGCCAGGATCGACCGTGTGCAAGAGCTGGTGGTTGATATGCCTGATGGCAAGCAGAAAAAACGAGACGAAGTCGTCATGCAAGTTCGGGCAATCAGAAGCTGCATTCATACCGAAATGATTCTTCGCGAAAAAGAAGTCGCAGAACCATTAACGGCTGCGCCAGAAGCTGAAGACACCAGTTCAACCAACTCAGCCGATGTTAATGAAGAGGATGAGTTCGGCAGGATTCGCGAGTGGCGTTCTGTTGGAATTCAAAACTCACCCGTTTTCATCAAATCCGATGATCGATTCTTGCCGGTGATTCGCCGCAACGACCGCTCTGGAAATTTGGTGAAACTTGAGCCAATTGAGTTTACGTATCTGACTGTTGACAGTCAGGATGAAGCCGTTTTGCGATGCTCAATCCAATCGTATCATCGTGCCCCTTTATCGCAGCGGAAAAGTAAACGTGCCCAGAAACTTGCGCTTGTAATTCGTCCACCAGAGAGATCGACGCGATTGTTTTTAGTTTCTTCAGACAAAAAGCGAACACCGCTGGAAGGATTTGAAATTTGGTCCCGTCGTCCAGGTTCAGATATCAAAGAGAAATCTGAGTTCCTTGGCAAAACTGACTGGCGTGGCTCGATTGATATCCAACCTAGTCCTGATGGCCTTCGTTTGATCTATGTAAAACGAGGTTCACGAGCGTTGAAGAAACTACCAGTGATGCCAGGCCTTTACGACTCCGTCAAAACGACTCTGCCAAATGATGAAACCAGATTGTATGCCGAGGGCATCATTCGGGGACTGCAAAATGAAATTCTCAGCCTCGTGATTCAGCGTCAAGTCGCGGAAGCGGAAATCGAAGCGTCGATCGCGGAGGATGATCTTGATGTTGCTCGTGACAAGTTCTCCAAATACGAAGACATGGAATCGCCACTCGATATTCGTACGAGATTGAGCGACGACTTGGTTCGACTGAAAGAGCAAACCGGCGATTCTCGCGAGTTAAAATTCATCGACCAAATGTTCACAACGCTTCGAAAAATCCTGACAGAGCAAGAGCTAAAGTCAAAATCGGTTGAGCTTCAAAAGAAGATTCAGGAAATGTTTGAGAGTAAGCAATCCTCAAATTAGGATCAACAATTACTGATCGCCCAGGGCTGACTCAAATGCATTTGTGCTCATGTTTTTAATTGGGATTTGCCGTCTTCGCTGTAGTCAGGCTGTGCCAGTTGACGGTTGTCCAATTTCGGTGAGTCGCGGACGTAAAAATCCGGCTGACTTTAACGCGGAATCAGCTCCAGAGAATCAATTGCGAATTCACTG
>CAYZGP010000093.1:0-8889 GCA_964478065.1 uncultured Pirellulaceae bacterium | reverse complement strand
ATCCGGCTGACTTTAACGCGGAATCAGCTCCAGAGAATCAATTGCGAATTCACTGCCCAATGCCCACAAATAATTGGGTTTACCGATACAAACGGAACTAGATTGCCCGTTTTCAAAACGCGATTTTGGCGACTTTTATTAGGCGTTTGTTTACGGCAACCTATAGTTGCGGGTAGTCGCAATCGATTTTGCGAATTTGACAACGCAAACTTTTCTGTAGTTTTTTCAATGTTCCGCCGCGCAATCATCATGCTTAGCCTTTGTTTCGCCACTTTGTGCGCGTTCGTGGGCTATTTGAGTTACCAGGCGACATTGAAAGTTGAAGAAGTTGAATCAGTCCAAGAAATGACACCTTGTGATTCATTCATTGAAAACCCGCCAGTCGAAACAACTCGCGTTTTGCTAGGGGAATATCGAATCGGAAAGCGAATCGCCAGTCTCGATTTCGACGATGATGGCAAATGGGATCATATCTGCGTCCCGTTCTTTCCAAATAAACTAAAAGGCAAATTTGGCTACCAGGCAACGTTGATCTGTTTTGATGATGTTCCTGACGAAGCGGCGTTTCGAGCGATCGCGACCCAAGGCAAAGTCGACGCCAGTTTTTTGCCGGGAAGAAAAGTCAATTCTAATTTGCATTCCCAACTGGCCATGAAATACAAGCACCTTGATTTTGCTCATTCACCCCTGCTGTTTTATGGCGTTAATGCAACCAACCCGTTGCTTGGTGAAGCGACGATGAAAGGGAGTATTGTAGCCGGAGCGATCGCACTTCTTGTTGCCTTTTTAGCTTTGATCTCTGGCCTGCTGAAATTCCGCATCTCAACAAATCGCCGCGACCTGGATGACGAATACGACGACGATCAGCCAACAACCAATCGTGCTGGGCTGCCAGTCGCTGCTGCCGATTAACTAAATTAAGTTTGCTCTTTCGAACTTGCAGCCACAAGCGTCGAACGCATCAGAAAAACTTAACCACAGAGGGCACAGAGAAAAAGGACTTATGAACTCTGTGATCCTCCGTGTCCTCTGTTAAGCTCTCTCACAAAGAATTCGCTATCCGTTGCCCTTATTACCCGCTGTTGGAAAATCAGATTGACGATAAAATTATCTATCCGTCACTCAAGTCTCCTGTTTTGATCAGCTCCGATGGCAAAGCTCTACTTCTACTACTCCGCAATGAATGCGGGCAAAAGCACGACACTCCTCCAAGCCGCTCACAATTATGAAGAGCGCGGAATGCGGGTGTTGATGTTCACGCCGAAAATTGACGACCGTGCCGGGGTCGGGAAAATTTCTTCGCGAATTGGTCTCGAACGCGATGTTTACGCATTTGAAGAAGATTTCGATTTGTATGTGCACATTCAAAAAGAGCAAGCTGAACAACCGTTGTCTTGTGTGTTCGTTGACGAAGCACAGTTTCTGAGTTCAAAACAGGTTTTGCAACTGACTTTGGTTTGTGACCGCTTGGGCGTGCCCGTGCTGTGCTACGGACTGCGAACTGATTTTCTTGGCGAGCCATTTGAAGGAAGCAAATACCTGCTCGCGTGGGCTGATGTCTTGGGCGAAATCAAAACGATTTGCCATACCGGCAAGAAAGCCATCATGAACGCGAGATTGGACGAAGAAGGCAATCGTGTGTTGGAAGGTGAGCAAGTCGCAATCGGGCTTAATTATGTCGCGCTTTCGCGCAAAGAATTTGAACTCGATCAAGTCTCACCCATCGGATACCAGCCACCGAATTAGTTCGGCGGATTCAGCTTGAGATAAGTAGCCGGTATCCGTTTTCTATGCACCCGGTTTCTACGAACCCGTTCGCCGGAACTGGCGTTGCTACGCGGCTTGCAACGAACGTGTGTGCTGAGCCCAGCTAATCCAGTCAGTGATTTCTTCCAAGTCCGGTTTCTTACCGTTGCGAATGATCTTCAACCCTTCTTTGGTTTCAGAAAACGGACCGATGATTTCGAACAACGTTCCAGGCTGCATTGTCGAAAGCTCTTCCGGTTCGGTCACATCACAGGCGGCCAACAGCTGAGCATCGTGACCGCGAAGGTTAGGAATGCGGCACACGAGTCGAGCTTGTTGTTGCCAAACACGAATGACGTCTGCTGATATGCGTTTGTAATTGATTTTCGTTGCCATCGATTCGGCCGTTTGTCTTAGAAAATCAGCTACGGTATGCACACCAATCTTTTCAAAACGCTCTGCGGTCTTTGGACCGATCGAAGGTGCGGCTTCGATGTGATCATTCAAATCGAGGTAAAACTTAAGCTTCTTTACTGATTTGGAAGCTGAGCTTTTCGTTGATTTAATTGCCTTCACACGCTCATTCGTACTCGTCAAAGAATTAATGGGAGCTATCGCAGGAGCAACCGAACGTTTGGTTCGCTCTGGGCGGTCATCTTGTTCCTGTCGAAAACTTCGCGGTTGAGCGACTCTTGGCTCCCGGTTTTGCTCACGTGCAGGCCGTTCAGTTCGGGGCCTTTGTTGGAATGCACGAGGTGCCTGCATTCGAGGGCCACGCGGCTCGCGAGATCCTTCGCGCCGATTCGATGTTCGCAATTCGGATGGTCTTGATTCAGATTGGCGGCGAGTTCTGGCACTTGTTTGCGAGTCGTTCGAATAGGCTCTCGGTTGAAAGCTTGAGGACCGACCGCTGCGAGAGCTACCACCGGCGCGAGTTCGCGTTCGATTTTGCCAGCGGCTTCGCGTCGCATCAAGCGAACGATACCAGCCATTGATTCGATCCAAAGAAATGGCGTTTTCGTTTCCGCCGTATTGGTCGCCAGCAAATCGACGCCCTTCACTCGTATTGAAAAAGCGATTGATCCGTTCGAAAAGCTGATGTGGGTGCGAGGTATCCAACTGCTCAGGCTCGGTGATTCCACACGCAACCAAGGCGCGTGCATCACTCAATCGCATTCCCGACACGTTGATCAAAAGCCATAACTGCGATTGCCAACGATCAATTTGGTCGATGTGAAAGCCAAGTGATGTGACTTGGGCTTGGTTAAGCTCCAGCAAATCAGCTATCGTGACAACACCATTTTGCTGAAACATTCGCAAGTGATTTGCGTCAAAGAATCCAACGCGATCAAGTGGTGTTGTGTCGGCTAAACCTGAGTCGTAGCCCAACTGATCGCCAAACGAACTGATCGCGACCGGCGCCACAGGCGATGCCGGTGCCATTTTATTTCTCAGGGTCGATTCGCTAGTCAAAACCGTTCGCGGAACAAACTCCGTAGGACCAGTCGGTTCAACGGGATAAGCAACGGTGTAGTCTTGCCGATTCCGAGCCGAGTTAGTCTGTGAGTACTTGGAAAGCGGATAAGGTCGCGACGAAACCGTTGGGCGAGGAGACGTAATCGTTGAGTAAGTGTCTTCAAGCGAGTAATTTCTTGTCAAACTAGAATCACGTGTCGGTACAATCAACGGCACAGACTCGCGGCGCTCTGTGTCGTGAGCCGGTCGCGTTGGCATCGTTGGTGACAGGTCGAGCACAGGAACACCTGGCAGACGATCCGCTAGATAACGGTGCTGTGTTAAAGCAATGACCTGATGTACAGGACTGGAATGGCGGGAGCTTGAACGCGCTGAACCAGCAAACTCATCCAGCAAACTTAACGTTGCCGCCACTCGTTCAGATGGGATTCGCGAAAAGGCATCATCGATCAACGTTGCAGTCTCAATGCCTTGGAGTCGTAACTGCTCTTTGACTGACAAGATTAAGCAAAGATAAACCTGGTCTTGTAATCCTGGCTCGATGGCGGAAAAGTTCAACACTTTTCCATGTCGATCTCGAACTTGGATTTCAATGTGCGAGGTCGTTGGGTGGTCGAGGAAAACTTGGGTCAGGTTACCAGAAGAAACTCGTGAAATCAGTTGCCCAGCACGTTGAAGAATTGGATTTGGTGGGACTTGGACGTACTCACGATCCTGTTCGATTTGTTGCAGCAAGATTCGGTACTGTTCGTTGAGCGGTCGCAGTTCGTTACCGATGGCTTGAATTCTTCTTTCAAGCTCGTGAAAATTATGCCCGCCCAATAACGCGTCGCGCTGTCGAACCAATTCAATGTGGCGAGCGCTTAACTCACTTTGCTCGGCGTCCGAACGTGCGATTGAATTAGCCAGTTCAGTTCGCTTTTGCTCAAGCATTACCAACCGTGAACGCTCAGCATCGAGGTTGGGTTGAATCGTTTGGTAAACGGGTGCGGCGACCGGAAGAGCAGGGGCATGACCAATGAATTTGCGTCGGGCTTCGAGGTAGCCTTTGTGTCGTGCACATTCACAAAATTTCGCATCTGAGCGTAGGATCGCATCGGCTCCGGCAGGGTCGACTTCGTGGATTTCACGAATGACTTTGCCACGTCGATCAATAAGCCGCTCAATATTCTCGCCCATTTCCGAGTAACAACGTCGAAGCTGCTTCAATTCCGCGGCGGCGGCTTTGTGGCGAATATGTTTGTATTGTTGCCCCAGTTCGTTGCACAACCCGTAAAGATCGTCCCGCATGCTTTTGCAAAGTTCGCCGAGGCTACGAGCCAACTGAGACGTATCGATTCGTGTAACTCCAGCGTCACTCCAGTGATTCGCATTTCGTTCGGCTTCATCAACTTTGCTCTCCAAAGAAACCAAAATTGCCCGTGCATTGTGGTAGGGATGCTCATCGGAATCTAAAGTCAGTTCGTTCCAAATTAGCATCTCATCTCGCAACCGAACTCGCTGCGTTTGGATATCAGATTGGACATGTCTCCAACGACGGATCTGATTGTCGATCTCATCAAGACGTTGGTAAAGCGATGGATTGGGATCGTATTTTGGAACCTCGGGCTGATAAGTGACTTGAGTTCGAGCGTTGTCAATCAGCAATCGAAGCGAAGCAATCTCTCGATCGATGTTGGCAATCTGGTCTTGGATTGAATGTGGCTGTAGCTCGCCTAGACGAATTACGATTTGACTAATTTGTCGTTCGAATTCGTTGATTTGGGACTGGGCGCTCATTTTTGCTGTTTCGATTTGCCCTAAAGCACTGCCTTTTTCGTGCGTTAGTGCATCGACTCGAGAGCTCAACGTGGCCAACCGTTCGCGTCGCGTGTTAGATTCTCGCTGCCACTGAAGATAGCCCGAATCGTCACCTGCCGCCGCTGGTCCACTTGGAACGCCCAGTTGGTTTTGCAAAACAGAACCTAGACGTCGCGCGTTGGCTGGCGTTTCGCGAAAGCTGACATTGAAAACGGTATCGTAGACTTCAGCAGCCAAATTCGAGGTCACTTGATCAAGTGAAGGAGTTCCGCCATTGGAGTTTGGATGAAGTGATCGAATGGAAACGCTAGATTCGTTTGCACCTGCGTTGGGTGAGCGAGTAATCTGAAATTCGCTTGTGCCGACTTGAACATTTAAGTGGCCGTTGTTTAAACGAGCCCCTGTCGTCGATCCGTATGCGCTTGATGTTCCACCGTATATTGAATCGCGCACGAAGTTTCGGACTGTGGTTTTTCCAGCTCCCTTTTCGCCGTACAGGATTGAAAACCCGTCGTTTAAATTGCGAACGTGCAAACTGCTGCTGACGCCCATTCCATTGATGGCCAACTCTCTAAGCTTCATTGCTCAACTCCATTTTTCTTTCAAGGCGGCAGGGGTAATGCCGACATTGATTGTTGTCGATTCCTTCGACGAGCGCCCAAACTCATAGATCTTTTGGGTGAGATGCGGGCGTGCGAGAAACAAAATTTAATCCACGGGAATTAATCTACAAAGATCAATTGGACGGTAATTTGTTTTCGAGTGGTGCTTGAATACTACGCCGCAATTTGAGCACTATATAGAATATAGATTCGCAAGTGTTTATCGCGATTGCGGGCTAACGCCGAGAACCGAATGCTAGCGTGCTCTGATTTGAGTCCGCCAGAGATGGCTAAACATCAACGGCTCACAACATTGTTGAACAAGTAATGCGAAACCCACCACTCATTGCCTGAGCTAAAACCAAACAGCTCACTACATGCCAAATAGAACATTCGCCAGCGATTGAACCAGCGCACCGAATCTTCTTTGCCGTAGGTTTGCTCCAAAATCGGCATAATCTGGCTGCGATTTCGATCCATGTTCGCCAGCCAAGCCTCACATGTTTGTTGATAATGCTGCCCGTTCCAGCACCATTTTTTTTCCAACGTCAAATCATCTTGGTAGCTCGGCAACAATCCATCGCCAGGCATGATACCACCAGAAAAGAAATGCCGGCTCATCCAATCATCTTTTTGCTCATCTTGAAAACGATAAGTGAACTTGCGATGGCAAAAGATATGCACAAACAATTTGCCATCGGGCACCAGCCAGCTTGAAATGCGATTCATCAATAGTTTGTGATTTCGTACGTGCTCAAACATCTCAACGGAAACGGTTCGGTCAAAACGTGAATCTGGTTCAAAGTCGTTAATGTCACGAGTCACCACCTTCAAATTTTTGTCGATCCCAAGCTCACGGCTTTTTGCTTCGATGAATTCGCGTTGAGAATTTGAATTTGAAACGACTGTCAATTCAGAGTTAGGGTAATGTTCGGCCATCCAAAGTGACAACGAACCCCAACCGCAGCCTAGCTCCAACACTTTCATGCCGTCAACAAGTTCGGCTCGCTGGCAAGTTTGGCGAAGTGATTCTTCTTCGGCTTCAGCCAAATCAGTTGTGTCATCTGCAAAGAAGCAGCTTGAGTATTTTCGCCGCGGTCCCAGCGTCAGTTCGAAAAGTTCGGCAGGCACTTCGTAATGTTGTTCGTTGGCTTTCTCTGGCACCAATGCAATTGGGCCTTGTGAGAACTCGGCAACTAGCTCTTTGAATCGTAATTCGTTGGCCGCTGCATCGCCCAAGTCAACTTTCGCCAATCGTTTTCGAAGCAGTTGTCGAATGCCAGTTCGAACCAGGCGGTCCGGCATCCATCCGCGTTCGGTCATGTTGATTAGTTGTGAGATCATTCTCTACTTTCGTTTGTGCAACGTTACCCATTGGCACTAAATTTAGACGTCAATGGAAACCCGGCATCTCTCCCGCAAACATAATTCTATTCCGGTCGAGGGAACCAAGGAAAGAACGCATTGGTTGTGCGTTGGTAACGACGGTACTTTTCCCCACGCGACTTGATAGCTTGAATTTCGGTCAAAGGAATTCCGGTAACACGATTCAAAAAAAACCACATCGCAACGGGAGCCAAAATCGTCAGCCAGCCCAGCGGTGCCGTAATCGCAAGCATCACATATGCACACCAGTGTAGCCATTCAAAAAAGTAATTTGGGTGACGTGAGTACTTCCAAAATCCGTCTTGGCAAACCTCGCCTTTGCTTTCTGGTCGCTGGCGAAAGCGGGCCAGTTGGAAATCTGAAAGCCCTTCACCAACGAGCGCGATAGTCCAGATTAAAACGCCGACCCAATCAGTCCATCCTATCGGCCCATCGTGTAAACTTGCCACCAACAGCGGTAATGCAAACAGGTAACAGCCAAGCCCTTGCATTTGATAAAAACGAAACATGCGAAGCTGTGCCCGCTCACCCCACTTTACTTTCAGCGCCGTGTACCTGGCGTCTTCTTCATGCGATCGCCAACGAACAAAAAGATGAAGGCTTAATCGTAACGCCCAGACACAGATCAGAATTGCTCCGAGCCACCGGCGCGTAAGATTTCCATCAGCGACTACGCAGAAAAACACACCAACCACCGCGACGCTGGCTCCCCAGAAAACATCCACGATCCCGCTATCCCCAATCGCATACTGCACGACCCAATAGACCGCAAACAAAACGACAGAAATCAACAAGCCATAAAGCATTAACAAAATCGGATTCAACATGCACTCCAAATCTCAAGTCATCGACATTTAATACAATTACGCAGCGTATCGCGAATCAAAACACAACAATTCTTTTTGCGATTCGCTGTACCAATGCAAGCCAGGAAATTACAATGGCACAACACTTCCTCAATCGGCTTAGAAGACCAGAAATGCAAAAAATGGTTTCTTGTTGTCTCACCCAATTTCGCCTAACTCTCTCCACTGGCAATGTGGCAGTTCGTTCACGTAAAGGATTCTTGTGTAAAGGGTTCTTATTTATCTGCGTGATTGCAATTCTCTTGACCGTTTTTTGCAGTGGCGTCACAACAGCCCAAAACAAATCCAGCGAAAACAAAACCAATGTAACTCCTGCCAAGAGTGATTTGGATCAAACCAAGGTCGATTTTAGCAGCGACATCCGCCCGCTCCTCTCTGACACTTGCTACAAATGCCACGGCCCGGACGAGCATGATCGGAAATCTGGATTGAGATTAGACACTAAATCAGGTTTGTTTGATCAGTCGATCGTACCGGGCGATCTTGACGCAAGCGAACTCTACGCACGCATCATCAGTGACGATGAAGATCAGGTAATGCCACCACACGATTCCGGCCGCGTGTTAACTGCCGAGCAAAAGGATTTGATCAAGCGTTGGATCGAACAAGGCGCGAAGTGGGAGAACCACTGGTCGCTCGAACCCGTTGCCAAGCCAGCCATTCCTAAGGTCAAGAACGAGACTTGGCCGAAGACACCAATCGACAACTTTATCGCAAGCCGATTGGAGCAAGAGAATTTGCAACTCGCGAAACAAGCCGACCGACCAACGCTGATTCGCCGAGTCAGTTTCGATTTGACCGGCCTCCCGCCTTCGCCTGAGTTGGTTGAGAAATTTGTCAATTCAAAGTCAGATGATTGGTACGAAACGTTGGTGGACGAGCTTTTGAAATCGGATCACTACGGCGAACACATGGCTAGGTATTGGCTGGACGCAGCTCGCTATGCCGACACGCACGGTTTGCACCTCGACAACTACCGAGAGATGTGGCCGTACCGAGATTGGGTTGTCCAA
>CAYZGP010000092.1:13325-25167 GCA_964478065.1 uncultured Pirellulaceae bacterium | reverse complement strand
TTCGCCGCATCGGCGTCTTCAACCGATCCGGGTCGGCGTGAATGTCCTGAAGTGCAATAGCCTTGGGGCAAATGTGGCCGCGACTGAGTGGGTCATCTTTGTCGCCTTTGATGGAAACCACTTGCTTGCCATCGTGCTCAATCGTCAACCCGCAGATGGCTTCGCACAGATTGCAAGATCGAAATGCGGTTTCAGTTTGCGATGCCATTACTGTTGTCCGTTGGGTCTGCGTTTGCCGTGGCTGTATTGGAGGTTAAAGGTTCGTCCAGATTGGAAATTTGAAAGAAAGCTTGTAGCCGGGGTCACCAGACTTCGGGCTTTAAAAGGTTTGTCAGATGGTAATACTTTCTGAAGGACCTGAATTCTGGCGAATCCAGCTACGGTTGTACCTGATCGGGACGCACAGAGCCGGACTGAAGCAAAAACAGAACCGCGATCACGATGCTAAACGCGAGCGAGATGTAACACATCGGGATGCCGTAAGGTCCAACTGGACAAACGTCGCCTTTGACTAATTCAAGCACCGTAGCAAACGCAGCCAATCCACCGGCAATGGCCGTTCCTCCCCAAAACAGATAGCCGCCTACCGCGCCGGGAATTAGGAGCGAAAGCGCGACGCCCGCAGCGATCAAAACGTATCCGCCGAACGCGATGTAGCACGCGGGAACGGTGTCCCCGAGAATGGGACATGCTTCGCCGCTTTGATACTGTTTGTAGGAAAGCTGACCCGCTCCCCACAACCCAAAAAGGACCATTGCGATCAGCGCAATTCGTATGAACATTTGATGTTTCTCCTGCGTGATTGCAATAGATCGTATAGTTAAAAATAGCCGGAGTCGCCAGACTTCGGGATTCGATTGGCCTGGGCTCTGGCGAGCCCAGGTACCGCTGCGACTTTACTCGCTGGTTTGCAAGCGACACTCCATCGTGCTTCCCAAACCAGGTGCATCAAAGACTTGACTCTGGCCGTTCAAAAATTTGACTTCGATGGACTTAACTTCTGCTCCTCCGGTTCCAATCGTGATCATCGGTGACGAATCACTGCAGAGTCCTTCGCCTTTGACGAACGGCTCGTAGATCGTTCTACCGTCCGCCAATTCCGCTTTAACCATTGCACTAACGGCCTCTACGATATTGGGAAGCAATACTTTTACGAATCCAGTGTCGCTGTTGTTACTGATGAACGCTTTGGACGCACCAGCAATGTTGATGTGAATCAGATCGGGTGCACCATCCAAATTAAAATCAGCGGTCACCGGCGAGATGCCGAACTCTTTATTTACGATGCCCATTTCGGCACCGGCTTCAGCGAACTGGCCTTCCTTATTTTGCAACAAAAACCGGCCCGGCAGTCGCAGGAACTGAATTTTGTGCGGCGGAAGATCGACGTAGTTCTCGGACACAACCAAATCCGTCCGGCCGTCGAGATTGAAGTCTTCGAAGATACAGCCCCATGAGAATTCGTAATCTGCGACTTTTACTTCGTCCGCCGTGTCAGTGAATTTAAAGCCGCCATCATTGTGGAACATGATCCAATCGGGATGGTACGTTTGCTCTGCAGTAAGATCACCTTTGGCCATAAATGGTGGAGCCGTCGTTCCGGTGTTGGAAAAGAAAAAGTCCACCAAGCCATCGTTGTCGTAATCGCCGACTGCAACACCCATCGGATATCCATAAACATCAGAGCTGGGATTTTTGACGTTTTCAAACTTCATCCCGCCGTTGTTTTTCCACGTTCGGACTTGGCCAGTATCATGGGCGACGATCAAGTCTTCATCGCCATCCTGATCGGCGTCGTAAAACACCGCTTGAAACGTGTTGTGTTTGTACATCAATCCGGCTTCTTCGGTTTTGTCGGTGAAAGTGTTGTCGCCGTTGTTGATCAGTAACGCACTTTGACCGCCGTAACCTTCTTTGTTGAAGATGTTGTAGCCTTCGATAAACTCCTTCTTGATGTATCCGCAAACGTACATGTCAAAATTGCCGTCACGATTCAAGTCGCCAACCGCAATCGACAATGGGCAGGTTTGGTTCTGCAACGGAACTTCAAGATTCTTTCCCGTCAGTTTGCCGCCATCGTTGGTGTACAACCAGATGCTGTTTTTGCGAGTCACGATCAAATCGTTGTCGCCATCGTGGTCGACGTCCAGTGAAGTCGCACTCATCGAAGCTTCAGATAAATCTGTTTTTTTAAATCCAGTCTCAGCGGTAATGTCAACAAATTTCCCGTCAACAAAACGGTAGATCACATCCGACTGATCTTGACCGCCGCAGAGGAAAAGCTCTTCGGCACCGTCGTCAAGGTTGAACGCACAACCGCCGGTGGCCTGGATTTGGGTTGCTTTGACGTAATTGTGAACGAACGGGATCGCGACTTCCGTGTATTTTGGAATGTTGATGCCTTCCGTTGAAACATCGTAAGGTATGGCCGCGTCGTTTCTGAACCGCATTGCGATAAACACGACAAGCCCAAGCACCAACATCAGTAAAAAGCCGAATAGATATTTCAAGTAAGAGAATATCGACTTCTTTTTTCTGATGGGTGCCGATTGTTCGGCCATTTCGTTTGTGTCATTCATTTTTAAAACTTTCTATTCTTGCTTCCCGTGTTTTCACTTTGCCTAAGCTTTAACAACTTGGTCGTGTGTATTTCCAAAAGTTAGTGACAGCGAGAAGAACAAAGTAAAGCCAACGTTCAATGCGATTGGCATCACGTATCGTCCAATTTCTGGCGCTATTGCGTAAATAACGAAGTTCATTATCAAAAGCACAATCGGGCTCGTCGCTGCCATCCACTTTGGATAACGCGTCTGGCCTGTCAGGACTTGTTTGATGTAGATGATCGAAATCACCAACGTCGTAACGCGAATAACGTTTAGCAGCGACTCGCAACGTAAATTATATAGGTCGATTAAGTTCGTGTCTTTGATCAATTCGGCATGATGCACGAGAGACCCGATGCTTGACCGAGAGCTCATCCACATTGCCCCGTACAAAAACCCGAACGAGCCAATCAGGAATAGTGCATTGGACACTCTTTCGCCCGCCGGCTTGATCATTTCTGCAATATGCCAGACGCCAACGAAATAAAGCGGCACGCCAAACACGGCGAAAAAATGACCTGCGTTCAGACGGGCTTCGGAGGTATTGATCATAAAATCAAAACCGGTTTCGCCACCACCGAGCCGATGCGTGTCAAAGTGCAGCAAAAATTCGCCAGTCCCGCACAAGATCGCGCCAAGAAGCCCAAGCAATCCAGACAATTTCAATTGATTCACGGAACTCAGCTTTCAGTATTGGGCTTGGGTCTATGGGTAGTATTGCGTCTCGACTCAGTTTTCGGAGCCATGTTCACACTTGCGTGAGCATGTGCGAATTCGGTTGGCTTTTGGTGGCCATAATTCGGGTGGTCATGCCAGCCTGAAAATCGAGCTGTTCAGCGTAGGTTGGTTAGACGAAAAATGAGCTTCTCGATAACACTAAATTCGATAGGTTTGGTTTACATCCGTGTTTGTTATCTTCGAAAGATATCCGAAATTCAAATAATGGCAAAGACATGTTTTGCGATCGAGCAAACATGAATAGAGTGGGGGCGGCAGTTCCGCAACTTCAACCAGGTTACCTCGATGAAATTACCCAAGTTCTTTTGGAAGATAGTTGGCGCTTTACTTGTGTTGTCATTTTTCCTGCCCATTCCCTTTGGAACGATCCGACTGGCGCTGGGATTGTCGATTCTTGTTTGCGCAAGTCTACATTTTGCACTTGCTGTTCAAGCCGGTCGGCGCAAATTTGACTGGCTCAACCGCCCGATGACCTGGATGGAAAACAAGCTTGGTGAACGGTGGGCCGGTAACTTGATCATTACACGGCCCGAAAATGATCCGAGGACACATTTTGTTGTCGACAAAAAGTCCTTGGACAATAAACAAGAAGACGAAGTGCAACGTTAGGGCACAGGTAGTTTAACCCTCCCATTGACCCTATAACGGTTGGCACGCGTTGACACCTGCACACACATTGACCGACATACGTGTTGGCCTGTTTTGGTAAAAGCTAAGAAAGAAACCCATGAGTGAGATGATTAAAGTTGCTTCGTTTAGCGAACTGCAGGACCGGAAGCCAGCCTATGCTTTGGCAGGCGAAGTCGACCTCGTCGTTGTCCGCTACGATGACAACGTGTCTGTCCTTTATGGACGTTGCCTGCATCGGGCGGCGCTCATGAGTGACGGCCACGTCGAAGGCAACAATCTTTTCTGCGGAGTTCACAACTGGGACTACCGAATCGACACCGGAGTCAGTGAATACAACAACGCCGAAGCGCTTCATAAATTCGAAGCCACGATCAACGGCGACGATGTGCTGATCAAGAAAGCAGACGTTGACTCTTTCGCAGCCGTTCATCCACAGCCGTTTAAGCGAGACGAATATCTCGGACTTTACCAAGACATTCACGGCGGTCCGGAAGAACCGAGTAATGGCTATATTCAAATGCTTGCTCGTCAGGGCAAAAAAGGCATCGGTCACCACGGCCCTGTTTCTTCGATGGGCGTGCCGGCCCCGGAGCTGCCGTTATGGAGTGACTTGCAATTCGTGACAGCCCAGCTCGCGAAACAGCCGCTGCTAGACGACGATCCCGTTGGAACCGAATTGGTCATTGGGCCAAATGCAGCCAAACCGCTTACCTTAAAAATTCCTTTGTTCGTTTCTGACATGTCGTTTGGCGCTCTCAGCGAAGAAGCAAAAGTCGCACTGGCAACGGGAGCGGAACTGGCAGGCACTGGGATCTGCAGTGGCGAAGGCGGCATGCTTCCGGAAGAACAAGCCGCCAACAGCCGATACTTTTACGAGTTGGCTTCGGGGCGGTTTGGATATTCGATCGACAAGGTCAAGAAATGCCAAGCGTTTCATTTCAAAGCAGGGCAGGGTGCCAAGACAGGAACCGGCGGTCACTTGCCGGGCTCAAAAGTCGTTGGCAAAATCGCTGAAGTACGCGGCCTAAAAGAAGGCCAGGATGCGGTCAGCCCATCGCGATTCCCGGACTTCAACGGAGTCGAGGATTACCAAAAAGTAGCGGCCGAGGTTCGCGAAGCAACTGGCGGAATCCCGATCGGTGTCAAAATGTCGGCTCAGCATATCGAAGACGACATTGATTTCGCAATCGCGATCGGAGTCGACTATATCATTATCGACGGACGCGGTGGCGGAACGGGGGCAGCACCTAATGTGTTCAAGAACAACATCTCCGTCCCCACGATGGCGGCGATCGCTCGAGCGCGGCACCACCTGAAAAAGATCGGCAAAGAAGATGTCACGTTGATCGGCACGGGTGGTTTGCGGACTGATGCCGATTTCGCCAAAGCTCTTGCACTGGGAGCAGACGGGGTCGCAATTTCCAATTCAGCCATGCAAGCGATTGGTTGCCTGGGGATGCGAGCTTGCTCGACCAATAATTGCCCGGTCGGGATTGCGACACAAAAAGAAGATTTACGTGCGAGGCTAAAAGTTCAGGCTTCGGCTAAGCGTTTACAAAACTTCTTCGAAGCCTCCACCCAACTGATGGTTGTGCTGGCAAGAGCTTGCGGTCACGACCACTTGAACAAATTTAACGCAACCGATTTGACGACTTGGAAAAAAGAAGTCGCCGACTTGGCCGGTGTAAGGTACGCCGGTGTTGGTCGAGCTGAATTAATTAAGTAAGGCGAAAAAACTTTGCGACGCGGCGTATGCGTCGGCAATTGACGGTATCACCAAGTGAGAACGAGCAAATGGAAGAACTACTTCTGATCCTTGGCGTCGTCATTTTTTTGTTCGCGCTGGTATCGTCCAAATTCGACAACTCGCTGATCACACCGCCCATGGTGTTCACAGGAGCGGGTGTTTTAATTGCCATGCTGTTTCGGAATTTTGTCGAAGAAGAGTTCGCCAAGGAAGCCTTGGAACTCGTGGCCGAGTTGACACTGGTGATCGTCCTTTTCATCGACGCATCGCGAATCAATTTGCCGCTACTGTTCCGGGAACACAAAATCCCGGTTCGTTTGTTGGGAGTCAGCTTGCCAATAACGGTATTGCTTGGCGCCGTCATCGCGGGCTTCATGTTTGGAGAGTTTTCGATCTGGGAAGCCGCCTTGCTTGCCGCGATCCTTGCACCCACAGACGCGGCACTCGGTCAAGCCGTCGTTTCCAGCCCGATCGTGCCCGTTCGGGTTCGGCAATCATTGAACGTTGAAAGCGGACTCAACGATGGTATCGTTCTGCCGATGGTGATGCTGTTTGCCGCACTGGCTTCGGTTAGCGCCGCGGGTGTCGAAGGCGCGGAGCAAGCGAACTGGCTGGTGTACTGGTTGAAACAAGTGACACTTGGTCCGCTGGTAGGTATCGTCGTCGGATTTGGCGGAGGCTATTTATTACGAACCGCCAAACAACGAGAACTGATCAACGAGAATTTCTTGCGGCTATCAGGCGTCGCGTTGGCTCTTGTAGCCTGGGCGGGAGCGATTCAAATTGGCGGCAATGGCTTTATCGCGGCGTTCGTTGGTGGAATGTCAATATCCGGTTTTGCCAAAAGCATCGGCGAACCGCTACGGGACTTTGGTGAAGCCGAAGGTCAGATGTTTGGCTTAGCAACCTTCCTGTTGTTCGGCATGATTGCGTTGGTTCCTGCGATCTCGAGTGCCAACTTAAACTGTTACATCTACGCAGTGCTCAGCCTGACCATCGTTCGTATGATACCGACGGCGTTGTCACTGATTGGATTGGAACTAAGAACTTCAACCGTGTTGTTTCTTAGTTGGTTTGGCCCGCGCGGTTTAGCGTCCTTGCTGTTCGCACTTCTGGTCGTAGGCGAATTTGATTTGCCACACGCCGAGCAGATCTTAACGATCTCCGTATTGACCGTCGTTCTCAGCATGATCGCTCACGGCGTATCTGCGGTGCCCGGCGCCCGTTTGTACGCGGCTCAAATTTCCAAGCATCAAGACACCGATAACGACCCACTGGAACACAAGCATTGTGAGTCGCATCGCGACAAATTCACCGTGCGTTAGCTTCGGCTTGTTGGCCGATTCATTGGCGAATCAAAGCCGAAAAGTCCTCGCGGTGCCAGTTCCCTTTGGCTTTGGGGGTAATGTTGGCATGATCGTGCGTCGACTTAAATGATTCGTCGCTATCCAGCAGGCCTAATTTGTAAGCCAGATAGTCCGAGTGGGCGTTGATCAGCAATCGCCAATTCCAACGGATGCGCCCCGGCCAAATTCGATTGATATGGTAGCGAATATTAGTCAGACAGTTGTTGGTGATCGTATTGTATCTTTCTGGCGACTGCGACAGTTTCTGCACACGAGCCATAACGCATCGGAAAAATGACTGAATCTGTTCCGGCGTCGCACCACTACGATACAGGTAAACATCGTCGCCACGTATTTCGGTTCGTTGACCGATGGCGTCACGTTCGTCGGCAATTGCGTACATCAAAGGGAACGCGCCAAAAATTCCTTTGATGATTCCATATTTTTGATTCAAACGTCGGCGAGCTTCTACTGAAACAACAATGTGCTGACCGTCATCCATCCCAAAACTCATCATGGTATGAGCAAGGTCCGGCTGTTTGGCAAAAGGGACCACGATAAAGTCTGCGTTGACCAGTGTGGACACATTGATGGTTCGCGTCTCGTAGTTTTTTTCGTGAGTGCCATCGCGTTCGTATCGAAAATTGCGATAGTTTTCGATGGTAATAGAATCGCCGTCAAACGTTACCAATGGAATTCGTTCCATGCCAACATCCCACGGTCCGCCTGGGTCTTGATGTTGAGTCTCTTTGCTGTTCATGGCTTGTTATTAGTCTGGACGGTCAAAAGTTCTCTTTGCAATTCTATCGTTAACCGAATCGCGGGCTAATCACATCCAATGTAGCCGGGCTCGCCAGAGTTCAGGTGAACCCTGCAACAACATGACCAAATTGTCAAAACCGAAACGCTCCACCCATTCCAAAGAAAAGATCCTCGGCGTCAGCGTTGAGCCCAGTGCCGGCACGAACATCCAGTACAACGTTATCGGACAGATAGTAATCCAGCCCGACATTGAAAAAGACAGGCCGCTCTTCATCGTCTTCAAAGCCGTCGGTGAACAGACCGAAGAATTCGGTATAAGCGGTACAACGTTCGGTCAACTCCGTGCCGATGGCGACGGATTGAGTGTACAACATGAATTCTTCGTCAGCAGGTGCAGACGGTCGAAATGCAAATTCGCCAAGGGCGTTGGTTGAGAACCCCGACGAGCCGTAAATTTCGACGCG
Organism: uncultured Pirellulaceae bacterium; assembly: GCA_964478065.1. Lineage (GTDB taxonomy): Bacteria > Planctomycetota > Planctomycetia > Pirellulales > Pirellulaceae > Mariniblastus. Next base: position 16,877 of record CAYZGP010000092.1, on the reverse strand, counting down.
AGGGTTAATCTTCCAACCGTAGATATAGTCGAGGCCAAATTCAACTTCGTCGGTTGAGAAGTCGATTCCGCCCGTCGGCGCTGTGGCGCGAATTTCAAGTGCGCTTTCTGGGCGCCACCCTAGCTGGTCTGAAGTACGAACTTTAAACGCCCAGTGAATGTCTTCGGAACCGGCGAGGTCCTCGTCACCAAATTGCCAGACTTCATTGTATCGCAACCGAAACTCGAGCTTTTCGGTAAGTCCAAATCGGATCAACAACTCAGGCGTCGCGTGCGAATCTTCGACTTCGGACTCGCCAGTACTCTGAAAAAACGTATAACCAAATTCGAGTTGCGTTATGCCACGCCCCACAACGGTCGTCGACTGAGTGAAATCGTGACGCTCCGTTTCAATGCGCTCTCGTTCGGATTCATTTTCAAACTCAAATTCACTTTCACTTTCGCGCTCGTTCGCAGATTCGAAACTGAATCCTTCACTCTGAGAAAAATCGCCCTGCCGAAAAAAACCCGGAGTGCTAGCTGCTTCATTTCGATCTGAAAATGAATACGCAGTTTGAGCCATGCCTGTTGCAGAAAGCATGAAAAACGATAGCAAACAGAGTGCCGTTAAGCCTATGAATTTCGTCATTTAATCCTCAACGGCACCGATGATTTCATCTGATTCATACGTGAAAACACGTCAACAGGCGTTTAGCCTTTACCAATTATCGGCTCCCCAAGAACTAATCTCCCTTTTTTTGTGTCCGCCGCCCCTGCGTTATCCAAACATTCGGCTAATTTTGAACCACACTCCGACCATCGATTTCATGGAAGGGGTGAGCGTAGAGAACTTCCACTCGGTCGCCGTGTTACGAATGATCTCGGCTCGAGTAGGGTAGGCGTGAACGGATTCCTGAATGTGTCGTAACCGCATTCCGCGTGTGATGGCGAGACTCATTTCGGCAATCATCTCGCCAGCGTTTTCACCAACGATCGTGGCAGCAATGATTTTGTCCGTTCCCTTTTTGCAATGGATCTTGCAGAAACCTCGATGCTCGCTTTCTGTTTGAGCGCGATCGTTGTCTTTGATGGGCAGCTCGTAAGTGTCGAGATTCGATTTTTGCTTCTCAATTTCGGAATATGGGATTCCCGCATGAGCGACTTCCGGGTCGGTGTAAGTCACCCAGCTCATGACGCGGTCTTTTGCGTTGAGTCGATAAGGCCACGGCATCAATGCGTTGAGTGTCGCGTATTCGGCTTGGGCGTAAGCGGCGTGCGTAAACTGAAATGGAGAGCAGATATCTCCAGCGGCAAAAATACGTTTGTTGGTCGTCCGATGATGCTTGTCGACGGTGATACCGCGACGATGATATTCAACGCCGGCTGCTTCCAGGTTGAGGCTTTCCACGTTTGGAATGCGCCCAGTTGCTACCATGATTTTGTCAACGACCAATTCATGCTCGTGATCACCGTGTTTGATTGTGCAGCAAAGTCGACCATCGCGCGGTTCGACTTTTTGAAGTTCGGAACCAAACCGAACGTCGATGCCTTCTTCTTTAAATACATCCAGAATGATCTCTCCGGCGGCAGGATCGTCTTTATCCATGATCTTGTCGCCGCGTTGCAGAACGGTAACTTCGGAACCAAGTCTGCGCATTGCATGAGCCAGCTCACAACCGATCGGGCCGCCACCGATCACCATGAATTGTTCGGGCAGTTCGGTTAGTTCAAAGAACGATTCGCTGGTCAGACAATTGTCTCTCAAACCCGGGATGTCCGGAACAAAAGGTCGACCGCCCGCACAAATCATCGCGCGACGAAACTTGATTTCCTTGCCGTCCAAATCGATTGTGTTTGGTCCGGTGAATTTTGCGTTCCCAAACAAAACGTCAACGCCCAAGTCGTCCAACTTTTTGGCACCATCGTGATGGGCCATGTCGGCGCGGACGCGGCGCAGTCGTTCCATTACTTTGGTAAAATCGACATTAACATCTCCAACGTTGACGCCAAATTCATGAGCCTTGGTTGCCGCATATGCGACGTGGGCCGATTTGATGAGCGTTTTCGAAGGAACACATCCGGTGACCAAGCAGTCGCCACCCATCATGTGTCGTTCGATCAAAGCGGATTTGGCACCCAGCATCGCGGCACCGCCGGAGGAAACAAGGCCAGCCGTTCCTGCTCCGATTGAGATCATGTCGTAAACCCCATCGATCGGCTTGGTCGGCCAGTTTTGCGGATGAACATTGTCGCGGAGTTTTTGATTATGCTCGTCACCGGGAGGTAGGACGTGCGATTCCGAATTTTCGTTTGAAGTCATTTTTCTCTTTCTTTGTTTTTAATATACGTAGCTGAATTCGCCAGTTCAGGTTTAGATTCGCCTGAATTTGGGATTCAGTAAATTGTTTTTAGTTGATGTTCGCACGGGATAAATGTCGGGGGTGCGCAACCGAACTCTGGCGAGTTCGGCTAAGTTTGTATCGCCAATTGTTACGCAAATCGTTTGTTCAAATATTCAAAAACCTGAGACAACCGCAGGTCCGTTGTCGAGGGGCCTGTACGGATATAAAAATGATCCAGTTTTTCTTTTGACAAATAACAGGGAGTACTGCCGGCCTGAACATCGATACGCAATACGTCTTTATCTGAAATTGTTTCGGTATGAAAATTGATGTGATCCAGGTGAAGCGTTCCTAGCTGCGACTGAATTGAATTTGTCAGGAAAAGCAACATTTTGTCTTCGTTCTCAAAACTGTCCGCCTCAAGTCCCAACACTTCTCCATCATCGTCAACTCCCACCAATAAAATCCCACCATCAGAGTTAAGAAACGCTGCGATGGTCTTTGTGATGGCATGCGTGATATTTTTGTCTTTCTTTTCAGCTTTGAGATTCCATCTGAGCGTTGATTTGAATTCGACAAATTCGCCTTCGCCTTGTGCGATAAGATCCTGCGTCGAAGTTTGCTGGACCGATCGCAAGTAATTGGTCACACGCTTGCCCAACCTGCGAACGATCGCAAGGCTGGTTTGAGGCGGTACGCAATCTGAGTCAAATAAACAAGCGCCATCGATGGCGATCATGGCGCTGTCAGCATTGGCAGTTAACGTTCCCAATCTAAAATCGCCGTTGAGTACACCGATCTCCCCAATCAATTCGCCTTTCTCCAATTGGATGGTCGAGTTATCAGGAAACTTAAGCGTTAATGCCCCTTCCAATAGGAAATAAAGCAGATTGGGCTGATCGCCGATTTCGAATATTTGACTGTTCTTTGCGATAGTCTGATAGGACAATGTGTCTGCTAAATTTCCGAACGCAGAACCATCGAAGCCGCTGAACACTTCATGCTTCGAAATAGCCTGGAGCATCGCATTTGGTGAAATCGGATTGAGCTTGTCCATGAGATTTGTTCTTGGTCATGTTAAAAAAGGAGCGGTCTTTGCCGTTTGGCTTTAAGACCGCACCTTACTTGATCATTAACATTTTGTGTTTCATGTTCCCTATTGCACAAGCCCGGTAGAAGATCTTCTCGGTAGAATTTCCGGAGAGAGGGTGGGGCCTAATGGAAAGAGGCTA
>CAYZGP010000092.1:0-13225 GCA_964478065.1 uncultured Pirellulaceae bacterium | reverse complement strand
CTAATGGAAAGAGGCTATTGGGAAGAAACCACTGGGACCAAGCTGCTTCTTGCACTTTGGTCCCTTAGAAATCTCGTTTGAGCTGTATCGGACTAAATTCGATTCTTCAAACGGAACAAATCAATTCCGCCGCTCAACTCTGCACTAGCAATCACAACCTGGCCCGCATTGCTGCTGGTCATTGGTTACAGCCAACGTAAGTTCTGGCTTCTGCGACGTTCGTGGTCGGTCTTTAGCAAACGTCATGCGACAGTACTGCACAACCCCATCAGTTACCAACTGCTTTGCTTCGTCCAGTAACGATTTGAGTTCCGAAATATCCAAAGAAGCCAACACGTCTGGCACGCCATCGGCAGTCGCCAGTGTTTTGCCCAATCCCGCAACCAAGAGTTTCTTTTTAAGATCCAGAACTAAATCCAGCAGTGATTGGCTTTCGTCCCAATATCCGGTTACAACGAACCCCGCATCGAGCAACAGCTGTTGGTAGCCAGCCGCCGTCTTTGCTGAAGCCAAGCAGGTCCAAGGAGCCAGCAAAGTTTGCAGTTTTGGAGAAAGCTCGCCATTCAAAACCATATCTGAAATGGCTAGTTTTCCACCGCTCTTGAGGACTCGATAGAAATCATTGATCGCAGCGGGTTGATCGACAAACGTACTCACGGCGCATTCGCAGATCAAATGGTCAATCGTTGAGTCTTCAACAGGAAGGGCTTGGGCATCACCGACTTTGAATTCAACCATCGCCTCTTTGTGCAGCGCAATACCGCGCGCTCGTTCGATGTTGTACTCACTAAAATCGACTCCCGTAACATACGCTTCGAATTGATCATCGACCAAGAACGTGGTGGTTCCCATCCCGCAAGCAACATCGAGAACGTAGTCACCTTTTCTAATGCTAAGGCTGTTGATTAGACGCTTTGTCAATTCTGCGCCACCAGGGTGAAAGCTGTCACCAAGAATCGTTTGCACCCAGTCTTGTTCATAGAACTGGGCACAACAAGCAGCAGTTTCGTTCGAATTAGTCATTAAAGATTTCCTGTTGGCCGGTTAATAGCGTTGTATTCGCAGAAAGAAACGGGCTTTCCTTCGGCAGAAATAATATGGACACAGCACTTGTCGATTCGATCCTGATCGTAAGTGTAAGCGTCCATGAATGGTTTAATTCCAATCGCGAATAGTGAATTCCAGTCTTCGGAATCGTGGGTGCCTAAATCCGATGGCAGCGAAGCGACCAATCCCAGCAAGCGATCGACCGCGGCTTCTTCCATGTTGGCAACCGCAGACGAGCCCATGACTTTTTGCAGCAAGTCACCCAGGCTTCCCGCACTGTCAAACGTGTCTGAGACGGTAGCGATCAGTTGGCTGATTCCGTCTTCGGCCCACTGGTCGTATTTAGGCAGATAACGAGAAAGTGGCGTCAGTCCGTCTTTGGTTCGAATCGCCGCTGCTAAGCTGAAACAATTTGGGTCAGAGCATGGAATCGGCGTAAAGTCATCTTCTGAGAAAACGCCATCCGTCTGTTCCACAATAAGCTTTGCCACGTCTGCCAGCGTCAAACGATCGTCCAACATCGGGTTGTCGTATCGGCCAGAATACATCGCCGGCTGGATCATCACTTTTCTGATACTGTTAACTTTAGTCGTCGCAAAGCGGATAAATTCGCCGACCTCATCGTGATTAATTCCACGTGTCAGCGTCATGATCGGAACTGTGTTCATCCCCAGTCGCTCGCAATTTTCAAGCGCCTTGCGCTTTGTCTCGGTCAAGTCTCGTCCACGCAGCGATTCATAAGTGCTGGACTTGAATCCATCGAACTGAAGATAGATTGAAACCTTTGGGCCGTGCTTGGCAATCTTCTCTGCAAAATCAGGCTTGGCCAGCAACAGGCCATTGGTGTTGATGTAAACCTGCTTGATTCCTTTGTCGATCGCCATCTGGAGAATCGCAAAGAAGTCCGGATGAATCGTGGGTTCACCGCCGGACAACTGAATCAAATCCGCTTCGCCCTTTCCCATTTCCAACAACCCGTCGATCGTCGACTCAAATTTCTCAAGCGACATAAACGATTTGTTTTGTGGCGATGATCCGGCGTAACAAGTCGGACAAGTCAAATTACAACTTTGAGTGATCTCGATCAGCATATTGCAGCTGTGATTTTCGACCTGGTCACCACAATGTTGGTTTGGCCCACAGCAACAAGCGACTTGCTCGACCGCGGGATCCGCAACGTAATAGTGCCGCACATCGGACGCCAACAATGCTGAAAAGTCACCGTGTTTAGGGCAGCTTTTGAGCATGAAGACGCGGCGGTCTTTTTCCACTACGTCAGCCGGGATCTTTTCAAGACATTCCGGACAAATCGAAGTCGTCGTTTTTATGATACGGTCAAAAGTAAAATCAGACCGAGAGAACTTGCGATCCGGCGATGTGATGTTTACGAGCTCTCTGGGATTATTCAATTTATCGCTCAAATGACTAAAGGAAAAAATATTGTACAAAAATCAATGCGCGGCGTCGTGGTGATCACTTAAACCTTCTAAGTCCTTGCTGGCGTCTGGGTTGGCCTGCGAGAATTGCTTAAGTGCTTCGGCGATTGCCGCTTTGGCTTCTTTGTCCGCAGTCGCCGATGACCTTGGTGAAAAGTCAACAGATAGCTTTCCGCCATGCGGCCCAACCGGCTCAACGCCCAATCGCCCTCGCAAGTCGTCCAAGTCACGATCCCACAGCTCTTCCCACTTCATCGACAGTAACGGTTTCGATTGCAAGCCCATGTGGTATCCGGCGACGATCGACTCAAGGCAATCACCAAACAACTCTGGCTCTTTAAGCATGTAACGAAATACGCCACCAGCGCAAATCGCGGCAGCCATCGGCCGATGCGTTTGGGATAGCTCAACTGCTTTAATCGCAATCTCTCCAAGAGGGTGTGTATCAAATCCTGTCACCACATGCCATATGTCGTGAGTCTGGCGGATTCGCATCATCACGTAGTCGATGTCGTTCTGAACGTCAATCTTGCGGTAGTAGTCAGGATCAAATCCCATCGAATCGAGATGATAAAAATACTTGTAGCCCAGTGTGTTTTTGGGGAGCTTGCTTAACGAAGTTGTATCCGGAACCGGCTGCAAATATCGCTCCTTGATCATCGCGTCAACCGATGGATCCTTGGATGTAAATCGAAGCAACTCTTCGGTACTTTTTGATTTAAGTAACCCATCCTCCATTTCGAAAACGGATTGAGTGCCTTCCGGATTAAGCATCATTCCGATACTGCCTTTAAGGAACCCCAAATACGAAGGATGGCTGTGGTGGTTCTTGTGGAAATTTAACAAGGACTTAAGCATGCGATTTTAAAAAAAACTCTTGGTTCTAAGGACGTGAAAAACGGCTGCGGATTACACAATAAACTTCAATTCTATGTATTTCTTTTGTAGACAGATAGACGTGATTTTCGGCGTTTTTGCGGCAAATGACTTTCGACGAAAAGGCATCGTTGGGGGCGCTGTATCGTTTAATACACACCCAACAGGATTTGAAAGCCGTTTCGTTTGCTCATGCGACCAAAATGCATCAAGGCAATGGTCGACCCAAGCAAGGCTAACCTTCCTATCTCGAAGCGCTATCCGTTTCCACACTTCATAGCTAGCGAAGAAGGCGAATTAAGACACTTTGCATTCAAGGCCGTTAAGCTCAAACTCGGATCGTGGCAACCAACATTTTCTTTCCAATCGCCTGGCAATTGTTTCAATTCGCGTAATTGATGGAAGCCATTCGATGGAAGCCATTACTTGTCAGGATTCATGCTCTTAACCAAGCACGCAATCACCAACATTCTCGCGCGATAAATAAGATCCAAAACATCACTTCGTTTCAGGCTGAAAATTCCACTCAATTCTTCAACAGAAATATTTTCTAAGTCACGAAGAATAAATACATCTGCGTGGACCTCGTTTAACATTTCCACACACTCTTTGAATGCATCCCAGAATGCTTGATTGTCAGACTGGCTAAGTAAATTCGATCCTAAACTAGAAAGTTGCTGCGGTGTATTGAATGGGACGTCGAGTACTTTTTTGGCAAACTGACGTGCTTTAGCGATCGCTTCTTCCGAGCTGTACTTTTCTCGATAGTGCGAACGAATTTGAGTGCGAAGAATCCCAATCAACCAAGCCGAATCACGCTCGGCAGAATCGCCATCCTGACTGCGGGCTTCTTGGTGGCCAGCCTTCAAGGCATTTGAAAATGTACTGGCCAACACTTCGTCAAGCTCATGCGGGTTGGTGATGCGAGGGCTTGCGTAGGAATAGAGTTCTTCTATGTGTTGTTTTAAGTCATCAGGTGTCATAGGAAATCGTTTAGGACATAGCGGACAAATATGTTGCAAGACAGTTTTTCTATTGCTTGGAAAGCAAGTCCAAGAGTCGCTGCTTGGACGCATGACTAATTGCAAAGCTAGCTCCGTCACCGGAACGTAGTCTCTCTCTCAATTTCTCCAGAAGTAACTTGGCCTCTTCTTTCGTTTCGCAATCGGTTTTGCTACTGAGGTCCAAATGGTTACCTGAAACGCCGAATCCAACATCAATTTGGCAGGATGATTCAAAGAAAATTTGATGGGTTAACATGGCTTTCACTCATTTCTCTGTGGTAAAAAAGCTCGGGCTTCAGGGGGATTGGTCGCGTGTCGGCTTTTTTGATTACGGCAGGATACCCATAATTTTTTCGGGATTCCGCCGACCACTATACAGAAGAAGAAGATACGCCCGATGGCAAAAGCAGTAGCAAAACCACGGCTATACCCTTACGTAAACCGTATTCGAATGCTTCGACGTATGATTCCATTCAAACAGCAAGGCAACTTGCCGAAAAGCGCGTCTCGCAGGAACAAGACAAAAAAACGGGACTCATTTCTGAGTCCCGTTTGCGAAGCAGGGTCGATGCGGTCAAGCGAATCGGGACGCTACCACCGTCATTGCAGCCGCGCACTAATTCACATTGACTAATTAACTTCTGGCGGGGTGCTTTTTGTCGCTGACATCATTTTGTCGACGCTAAATTTTCCACCACCGACGACCAAAACTACCAATGACATCACCATCGTAACGATCGGAAGCGGTAACGGTGGAACGAATGGAATCTCCGTCAAACCGCCCGGCAAATTTTCGGCATCCAAACCAGCGATCGTTATCGTTGCGATCACTGCCGGAACCATTGTGGCGATCCCAAGCAATCCACCTACTCGCGCAAAGAATCCAGACAGCAACAGGATTCCCGCAAGTAATTCAGTCGCCGAAGCAGCCCATACGTTTAGATCGACCATTGGAAAACCAGCGGCTGTCATAATGTTGGCAAAATGCTGCGGATCGCCAAAGTGCTTAATGCTGAAGAAAGTCAAAATCGCTCCGGCAATCAACCGCGGGACTATTGGAAAAGGATTATTAGTTGTTTGTTGAAGTTTTTTCATATTGGTCTCCGTTTTTAAATTTCAATTTTAGAAGTGGAACACTATTTCTCACTAATCGACAATAATGGGTTTCAAATTTTGAGCGCGTGCTCTTGTTCAAAATTAGTGTTGCTTAGTGGAGATTAGCGTTCATCAATTTTCCGCACTCAATGTTTGATTTTGTCCCTTAATAAATTCAAGAGTCCAATGTGATTCTTACAATGTCCGAATGGACAAACATTTTTCCCAATTCCGATTCGCGCCCGATTTTTCGATAAACCCAATCTGGTACCCCAATGTCCGAAAGATAAAGCTCTCCAACATAGGGCTGAGCTCTCGCAAGTAAGAGTCCCGCTTTGGGTAAGGCAAGTGTCATGGTCGAATCGGCGACAATCGCTGGCACGTGGGCCTCGCCGGTCGTTGAATCCAGTCCCGAAGGCGTATCCAAAGCCAACACGGTTGAATCAACTGCATTTGCCCAAGCCATCAATTCAGCGGCTCTCCCTCGTGGAGTCCCTTTCAAACTGTAACCGATCAATCCATCTAAAATGATATCCGGTTTTAATACAGCATCGGATTCTGAATCCGGCAATTCTGTGGAATTGATTTCCACACCCAGACGGCGGAGTATGCCCAACTGGTGAGCAGGCACTCCCGAGTACGCCTCGTCTGGCTTTGTCGTCATCACTGAGACTTCGGCTCCCCATTGGTGCAAACGTCTTGCCGCGACCAACGCACCCCCTCCGTTTCCGCCCGTTCCGGCCATTACCATCACGCGTTTGGATTGCGGGTCATGCAAAAATCGGTGAACGCAAAGTCGCGCCAAATTGCGACCTGCATTTTCCATCATTTGAATCAATTCGATCTTTAGTTCGTCGGTCATCAAACGATCGACTTCGATCATTTCTTCGGTGCTGAGCAGTTCCAACGCAACGGCTGACACTTTTGGAAGTTTCTGTAAAAGCTCATTCATTTCGCTGCTTCCTCCACTAGTATCATTCGATGCCCAAACGGTCCCGCCAAAGTTACTCCCCGATCAATTCCGATTTCGTCATCAACGATGTCCACCGAACCGGGCGAAACAAAATCCACGTTTGAAGACTTTGCGGCCCCCACTACTTCGTCGGACGATTCAACCACCAAACGAGTGCGCCAACTCCAAAGATCATTCATACTCGTAGAAACTGGGTAAGGCAATCCGTTGCTTGGCGCGAGGTACTCCAGCAATTCAATGCCAGGTCCGGATTCGGCTTTTAAACCTGTGATCCGTAGTCGGGCACCAAAAACATTGTTCAGCCGCTCTTGCTCTGGGCCATAATTTTCACTCTCTCCGGCAACGGTCATCCCAAGAAAGTCACGATAGAACTTCAACGCCTTTTCCGTATCACTGACCGCGATTGCGGTATGGTCGATGCCAAGAAACAAATCCTTCTGGCCTTGCCATTTCGGATTGCCTTTGCCGTCGGGAAACCAAATGATCTCAAGGACATGGCCTTCAGGATCCTTGAAATAAAACGCTTTGATGCCGCCCGCATTGGGATTCCAGTCGGGCAGCGTTTGAGGGCCGGTCGAAGCATGTTCGATATTGTGTTTTCGCAAGTGAGCATAAGCTTCTTCCATATTGGAAACCACTATCGCGATATGCTGAAACCAACCATCGTTGCTTTTCGAATCAACCGGAATTGGGCGACCGCGAGGAGCAAGAAATTGAGTTAACGAAATGAACTCATTGCCCAATTGCAACCGAACGACTCGCACGCGGCAACCGAACACACCAAATAGTTCTTCGAAATCCTCGCCAACGATCTCTTCGTCGGAAACGATCTTGAACGGCAAGACTTTTGTGAAAAAATTAAGTTCGGAATCCATGTCGTGAACCGTCAAGCCAACGGAATCAACTTCTTTTACTTTGAGCGCGAAAACAGGTTGCTTTTGGCCGCCTCCTATCTTGAATTTAGTTGATGTCTTCGAAGCTTCGGTTGCAACCGCATCGGATTCGACACCTTTTTCAACTTGCGGCTGGTATCCAAAATAAGAGATCCCAACGCACGACATGGCAACTGCCAGAATCGTGCTTACAAAAACTGAACTCTTCGAATTCATCTTAAGCCCCCATTCGTTCGATCAAATGGTCGCCCACTCGCAAGGCGTTAGCCATGATCGTTAACGATGGGTTCACCGCTGCGATGCTTGGGAAAAAGCTTGAATCGACCACGTACAGGTTGTCAACTTCGTGCGCTTTGCAATTCAAATCCAACACTGAAGTGGATGGGTCGGTCCCGAATCGACAGGTGCCCGCTTGATGACCAACTCCAGCGACTGGAATCTTTTTGGTTAAATACAAATTGTTGGGAATCAGATGGAGATGGCAGTCCATGCACTCCAGCATTTTCTTGAGATGCTTGTTCAACTGCTTTGTCGATTTTTGGTTGTTGAAGGTGTAAGAAAGTTTGATGTTGCCGTCTTCCTTGAGCGTGACCCGGTTTTCCGGATCGGGCCAGTCTTCGGTGGTCAACCAAAAATCAACAGCGTGCTTGGCCATCATTTCCAACGTCCAACCCGGCGCGAAACTGGGAGCGTCATCCATGAACATCGGCGCCATCGACTTGCCGACCATTTGGATGTTCCCAATCGGATATTCGTAGTCTTTCCAGCCCCAGTAGAAATCGTTGACGGTCAGCGTTTTTTGGAACTTGGTCGCGTTGATCGCTTTGGATAGCGCCACTACGGCTTGGCTGTTGTGGAACATGTAGTTGCGTCCCACCTGATCCGATCCGTTGGCAAGTCCGTTAGGATGTTTTTCGTTTGCCGAGGCCAGTAAGATTTTTGCCGAGTTGGCGGCACCGGCGGCCAGTACGATAAGGTCGCCTTTGATCGAATGAGTGTGGTCGTCATGCTGTACGACGACTTCGGTAACAGAGGTTCCCTCGGTGTTGGTGAGCAGTTTGGTAACCATGGCACCGGTGACGATCGAAACGTTATCATGCTGTAACGCTGGGCGAACTCCGATCACTTCGGCATCACATTTGGCGTGAACCAAACAGGGGTATCCGTCGCAGGTGTCGCAGCGGATACAACGGCTTTTCAAATGGTTGTCTTCGTTAAGCATGATCGCGGTTGGCGCATGAGCCGGGTGCAGGCCTTCTGCGGTTAGCTTGTCAGCGATCTCCTGGATCCGCGGTTCGTGCGAGACGGCCGGGAATGGATAGGGGCGACTGGCCGGCGGTTCGGTCGGGTCTTCGTCACGATTACCGTGCACCATGTACATCTCTTCGGCGTCGCAATAGTACCGCTCAAAGACGTCGTACTTCAGCGGCCACTCGGGCGAAATTCCGTCTTCGTGTTGGACCGTATCGAAATCTCGCTCGCGAAAACGGAAGAGGGCGGCGCCATACATTTTCGTTGCCCCGCCAACGAAATAATGTGATCCCGGTTGAAACGTTTTATCCTTTTTGTCGTACCAAGTGTCTTTGGAGTGGTACCGTTCCTTGTGAAAGACTTCTTCCGGATCCCAGTTTTCTTTTTCGCGTTTAAGGAACTGGCCTCGTTCCACCAACAGAATCCGCTTGCCACTTTCGGCAAGTTTACGGGCAAGAGTTCCGCCACCGGCACCTGTTCCGATGATGATCACGTCGTAGTGTTCGTCAAGCATCTGATTTTCCATCCTTATTTGAGTTGAATTGTTTCTTGAACTTCCGATTTCATTCCTGAGTGCATGTTTTCAGGATCGAATCCGCAAAAAATGCAACGAACGTCGAGCGTATGATGAAGTTTTGCACAGTGGATCGCGTCTATGCCCTTAGTCCATAAATACGTTTCTGCAGCGACAAGCATTCCGATCGCTGGAGCAAGAAAATACAGCCACCATCCAGTCCACTCGTTGGCGACCACGGCTGACCCAACGGTTCTGGCTGGGTTCATGCTCATTCCAGACAGGGGTGCTTCAAAAGTGATGTAAAGCACGAGCAAGCAGCCGATCATGACTCCGGTAAAGTGCATTATTTTTGGCTTGTTGGTTGTAAATAAAACCGTGGCCATGATCCCAGCGGAGATCAACGCTTCGGCAACAAAAGCCGTCCAGACTCCCGGTGACCCTGGAACCGTTACGGCAAAGTTGACTTGTGAAATTGAAATAACACTTCCCAATAGCAGCCAGCTAATCGCAACGCCCGCGATCGCGCCGATAAATTGAAAGACGACATAAAACAAAGCATCCCAAGGCGCAATTTTTCCCAGCCGTAGAAACGTTAACGTCAAAGCAGGGTTAATATGCGCGCCTGATCGCTTGCCCCATGGCGAATAGACAATCGCAATCGCAGTCAGCCCCATTGCAACGCCCATCAACATTCGTTGGATGTAGGGACTTTGCCCAACCCAATGTTCCACGGGAGACTCCGGATGCCATAGAACAGCGGTTCCAACGCACGCGGCGAACATAAACATTCCCAGCCCCCATGCTTCCATCAGGTACTCAGGCCAGTGACTTTTTAAGGCTTTTATCATTTCGCGTTCCATGCAAAACTCACAGCAGTTCCTCGATCAATTTTTGAATACGAACAAACTCCGACAACGACCAAGCTTGAAACGGACAACCACGTGGGTGATAGGGCGAACTCGCGTCTGAAATTTCTGAAATGTGTCCCAACCCGGACGTTTCCAAATGCGCCTCCAGCGGATACAGGAAACGGCTTTTTGCTTCGTCCGCCGTTGCCTTGCTCTTGCCGTTGACGTTAAACCAAGCTTCTACGAAGGGCCCGATGAGCCATGGCCAAACGGTGCCTTGATGGTACGCCCCATCGCGTTCCAAAACGCCGCCGCTGTAGACGGCTTTGTATTCTGGATCGTCCGGCGACAAAGACCTCAGACCTAAAGGTGTTAGCAATTTGCTCTCAACGGTCGCAAGAATTGCCTTTGCTCGCTCGCCCTCCACGACTGAATAAGGCAACCCACCCACAGCCATGATCTGGTTGGGCCGAACCGCAGCATCAACCCGACCGGCATCATGGTTTTCATCAACGATGTCGTAAAGACATGAAGCATCTTCGTTCCAGAATTTTTCTTTGAATGACTGCTCGGCTTTTTCAAGTTGAGTTTTCCATCCAGGTGAGAACTTCGTCGCGATCCACAACGCATTGATCCACATGCACTGAATCTCAACCGGTTTGCCGATACGCGGCGTGACCACCCAGTCGCCGACTTTAGCATCCATCCAAGTTAGCTGAACCCCCTCTTCGCCCGCAGCGATCAAGCCGTCTGCATCTTTGCCGATTCTGTGACGCGTGCCGTTGGAGTATCCTTGGAGAATCGCTTCGATGGCCGATTCGAGTTTTTTTGATTCGCCGGCGTCTTTATCGATCCCCATCCGCCCCAGCAGTTGCCAGTACTCATAAACGGCGATGATGTACCACAGTGAGGCGTCGACTGAATTGAATTCAGGCTCTTCGCCGTGATCAGGAAAACGGTTTGGGATCATGCCCTCGGAAACCGTGTTGGCCCAACTGACGAGAATTCTCCTTGCCGTTTCATGGTCGTCGCGAGCAAGACACAGCCCTCGAATCGCGATAAATGTGTCCCGACCCCAGTCGGTGAACCAAGGATACCCAGCAATAATCGTTTTGCCGTCTTGCCGTTTTACAATGTACTGCTGAGCAGAACGCTCTATGCGAGAGATTTGCTGGCGGCGTTCAAGTTCAGTGTCGTGCGCAATTTTGAAAACGCGTTCGGCAGTTGATTCTGCTGAATTGATTTGGCTCGAAAAGCTCTTGCCCGCTCCCAGCAACAAAATCGCTTCGGATTTGTCCAACTCAAAATGCAGCTCGCCCGGACAGCCAAGATCTTCCATCGAGTCGAGTCCGCGTTGTGCTTCTTTTTCATAGTGAAACGTTCGAAACCATTCGGGCTTGGATTCAAACTCGCCAGTTGATTCGGCAAAGATCTCCGGTGAATCAGAGTAAGGTTGCCAGACAAGCCCGCCGTTTTGCGTTCGCGTCTCGAGGTTCATTTCATCATTTTCATGATGCATCGAATGATAATCACGAGCCGACAAAAACGGTTTCACATGCAGCTTTACTCCTGAAGCGGATCCGATCACCCGCCAACGAATCGCAGTGCCTTGAATTCCCTCAGGCACAAATAGTTCTTGTTTGATCTGTATGGATTGGCCAAGGTCATAAACCCAAGTTGGCCAGTGCGTGCTAACGAAAGAGCGCCTGAGCAAAAATCCTTCTGGCCAAAAAACATCATCGTTATAAGCCTGAGTCGAAATTGGAAACGTGCCGTGGGGAGTTTCAACCCAAGCATCAAAACCGTTAACAAGAATCACTCGTTCTGAGGGCGGATTCTTGGCGATCATCAATATGTTGTGATATCGACGCGTTCGAACTCCCGAAGAGGTTCCGCTTGCAAACGCTCCCAACCCATCGGTTTCAAGCCATTCGTTTTCAGTTTCGGGTTTTAGTTTCATTGTGGATCTCGCCCCTGTTAACGACTCGGAGAGTCGAGCTACTTTCTGGCTGTGTGGTTCATCAATTGAAGATTAAATGTGGCACAGAAGATACGTTTGTAGTTACGTCTTTAGTCATAATTTCTGCTTTATGCCTACTGCTCAACTTTGTACGAAGCTGGCACGAACCAGCGATCCAAGCTCCCCTCACCCCCAGCCCTTCTCCTCAAAAATTCGGACTGAATTTGAACCCAGTGGAAAATCTTCTCATTCTTCTCATCCGAATTTTCGGGGAGTGGAGCCAATGGATTTGAGGATTTAGATTTTTGCATTTTGGGTCTCTTCAAATTTCGTTTGAATATATTGCGCGGTCACCAATAACTGGGTCGAGCTGCATCTGGAGATCGGTATCGAAGCCATGTCAGACATCGGGGCCGGCGGTGAACCCATCCGCTAACCACGACACCAGGGCCCTATCCTCCTGTTGCAAACCCTGGATACAAACACATGCCTCCGTCGACCACTATGCTGGTTCCATTGACGTAGTCAGCTTGGTCGGAAGCCAGCCATGCGGCGACTCGCCCGATGTCATCCGGTTCGCCAATGCGTTTGTAGGGAATCAAAGTCATTAGGTCGTCGTAGGATTCTTTCGTTTCCCACGCGTCGCGATTGATCGGAGTGCGAATGGCACCTGGGCAAATACTGTTAACGCGAATCCTGAAGGGAGCGACTTCTTGGGCGATGCTTTTCATCATCAGCATCACGCCGCCTTTTGATGCGGCGTAGTTGGTGTGCCCGGCCCATGGGATGATTTCATGGACGGAGCTCATGCAGATGATCTTTCCAGCCGAACAGGAAACATCAGATACGACTCCACGCTTTTTGAATTCGCGAATCGCCGCTCGGGCACACAAAAATTGGCCTGTCAGGTTGACGTCGATTACCTTGTTCCAATCTTTGAGGCTCATTTCGTCAATCGGAGCGTCGCGTTGAAGTCCGGCGTTGTTGACTAAGATGTCGACCGTGCCAAAGGCGTCGATCGCTGTGGCAAACATTCGCTCGACGTCATCTTCTTTTGAAACGTCGGCTTGAACTGCAATTGCGTTGCCGCCGCCCTCTTTGATCTGTTCAACGACTTTGTTTGCCGACGCTTCGTTGCCGCCGTAGTTAATTACGACGTCGGCTCCCGCCTGAGCGAATGAAATGGCAACGGCCGTTCCGATTCCTGAACTGGAACCGGTGACGATTGCTTTCTGACCTTTTAGTAACTGCGGAGTGCCGCAGGAGGGCATGACGACTTCGGGATGTTCTGGTTGACTCATAGTTAATCCGTTCTTGAGTTTTTT
>CAYZGP010000091.1:20317-25263 GCA_964478065.1 uncultured Pirellulaceae bacterium | reverse complement strand
TGCTGGTGATCAACCTGTTGTTGATCATGGTGGGGACGTTCATGGACATGACGCCGGCGGTTTTGATTTTCACACCGATCTTTTTGCCAGTGGTTATGGCTCTGGGAATGCATCCGGTTCACTTTGGAATCATGATGATCGCTAACTTGTGTATCGGATTGTGTACGCCACCGGTGGGCACCTGCCTGTTTATCGGTTGCGGCGTTGGAAAGACAACGATCGCTAAAGTAACCAGGCCACTGTTGCCGTTTTTCTTTGCGATGATTGCTGCTTTGATGTGCATCACGTACATACCCGCGGTTTCGCTCTGGCTGCCTGTTCAGACACAGCAGCTAAAAGCGGAAGACGTCAAATCAGATCAGTTTTTGCAAAGCCCAGCGACCAAAAAGGAAGACGGTTAATGCCCGCTTCCTGATTTAAGTGGCAGTAATGGAAATCGATTCGATGATCGTAGGATCTGCAGGATTAAGATCACCAGGGTCTCTTAAGTTCAGCCGATCAAGCGCGTTTTGGCCATCGATAACCTGCCCAAAGTCGATGACTTCGCCGAAGATTGTAAAGTCTTCATCGTTTTGAAATGATGTTGCATCATAAGTAATAAAGAACTGACTGCCATTGCTATTGGGCGCGCTTGTTCTCGCATAAGCCAGGATACCTGGTCGGTCAAAAGTCAGCTCCGGGAGAATTTCGTCATTGATTCGAAATCCGGGACCACCTGTTGAGGTGTTAGTCGGGTCACCTGCCTGAGCCACGAATCGCTCGAATAGTACATCGCCATTCGCATCCAAATTCGGCAAACCATTTTCATCAGAACTTACCGATTCAACCACTCGATGGAAACTAAGTCCGTCGTAGTAGCCGTCTTCTGCCAAATTCACAAAGCTGTTAACCGATATCGGCGTTAGGTCGTCGAACAGATTGACAACGATATCACCTACCTCGGTACTAATCGTTGCGGTGTATTCCAGTGACTGGTCGATTGTTTGTGGAGGTCCAGTGCCTTCGAAACTGTCACCATAAATTTCATTTCGCAGTGACGGTGTCACTGAAGCCAATTGACGGTTGCCTTGAAACGGCTCAAATCCTGGTAGCGTGACTTCAAACGTCTCCGTGAAGATGTTTTGGGTTGCGTCAGTCGCGCTGACGGTAAAAGTTGCGGAACCGCTGGTCAACAAATCAGGAGTCCATGTGATAACACCACTGTCAGAAATGACCGGCAAATTGCTGGTTCCTTCAACCGCATCTCCAACGACTTCCAATTGAAATGCGCCTGTTGGGCTTAGATCAATTCCCGTGGCCTGGACGGGGATCTCCAACGACTGATTGAAGCCCAAAGTCTGATTTTCAATTTCAGTGATCTCGGCGACTTGGTCTTCAACCAACACCGAGAACTCTGATTGATCCGACTCACCAACATCGTTAGTCGCGATCACTCTTAGTAGAAACGTTCCAGTTTCTGACGGAGTCCAAGAGAATTCACCCGTTTGCAGATTGATGGTTGGCTGCGACGCATCAGCTGAAATTCCACTTTCCTCAAGATCCAATTGATAAGTCACCGGGTTGTCAGGATCAGCGTCCTCAATAACAAATTCGAACGTTTGGTTAAGCCCTTGAACCGTCGTTTCAGCGGTAAGCGACTGCGGCAACACGAGATCCAGCGAGTCGTCTACGGAAGTAACCTGAATGTTTCTGACCGCCGTGACGGGCGCGACAGGAAATTCACTTTGAACAGACAAAGTCGCCGTTCGCGTTCCGTTAGTTGGATCGTCTCCCACGCTTTCAAACAGAACGGCTTGAATCGCTGTTTCGAATTGGCTGGCCGAAGCGTTACCAGTCAGCGTTAGCGAGTTTTGTAGCGCGTCGAAGCTTCCGGCAATTCCGTTTTGGTCTGCAAACGAGAGAAGGTCGTTGCTGTCTCCGCCTTGAAGCTCAATGGTGGCCGAGACAATGTTTTCGGTAGCGGCAGCATCCAATCCCAAGTCGCTAAAGACGGCGACGGGAGCATCGTTTTCGGTAAAGTTAACGTCAGTGCCAGGAACGTCGATTGCAATTGAAGTTTCGGTAACCTGATTGTTTCCGAATTGATTGGAATCAAAACCTGCGTTGTCCAACGTCGCAAACACGCCATCAAGTAACTCGTCTAAGCCATCTACACTTTCGCTTTCAAAACGACGTTCGACCGAACGACGTTCGAATTCGGATTCCGCTACGTCGATCGAGTCGAACCCCGATTGGCCATTAAACTTTGCGGTTCTCTCAAAACGACTGGAGTCACCGAAGACGACGGTATCATCTCCACTGCCTGCGTTGACAGATGTATATTCCTCGAAAACAGCATTTGCGTTATTCAGGTCTGGCAGAACCCCAAGGAAGTCATCCCCTGAGCCCAAGCGAAATCTGGTGCTTCTTCCGATATTTGTTTCGCCGGAAAAGAGTGCTTGATCGTCACCGCTTCCAAGATTGAGAAGAAATTTTCTGCTGACGTTAAGCGCATCGCTGGAGAAAGTATCATTGCCTCCGTCGCCATACACTTTGAAATTTCGACCGACATCAAATGAAGCAACAGCGACAACGTCATCGCCATCTCCCAAGTCAATCGTCGCAGAACGATCGCTGGATGATTGCGCCAACTCTACTGTATCGTTACCGGCGCTGCCCCGAATGCTGAATCGACGAGCGTTGACTGAATTGGCAACCAGCAGATCGTTACCACTGCCACCAAGAAACCGAAACTCGCGTCCGCTGTCAAAACCGTTGAGGATGACTTCATCGTCTCCATCGTTCAATTCAAACCGAGCGCGATCAAATGTTTGTGTGAATGTAAATTCGTCGAGCCCGTTGATGGTGGTTGAATCTCGCCCGGTAAAAACGACGTCTCCGTTAGCAGCTTGGGCTACATCAATCTGGTTGGAAAGATCATCGCCCTCCACTACCAACGTGTTACCATCAAGAAAGACGCCGATATCTCCCACCAGCATGCAGCGTTTCTCTAGCCGTTCATAGCTAGTCTGGAATTTTCTTCGGGTGGACTTGATTGATGATCGCATCGGCTTGGCTCCTCCTCATTGATGTATTCTGACAGTTTAATTGCCAACCACCGGATTTGCCAAATTGACTTTGGCCCACTAGGTTCAAATCAAAGGAGAACGAAAGAAATCAGTCGAGAATAACGTACGGATAGTCGAAACGTGTGAATTTGCCAACGAACGGTCCTGTTTCAATCCGTTCAAGCGTCAAGGCTGATCATTCATTGCGCCACCAGTGTAGGGGCGAGTTCAATTTCTCGCGATTTTCGCAACTTGGCAACGCACGAAGTTTTCTTCAAAGGCATTGTGCGCGCTCAAGTGATCTTTCACCCACGACGTAAATTTAACTAGGCCGGGGAGATAGCTTTCAACCAAAGTGGGCGCCTAGGCAATGAAATGCGCCGAATCTCTTGCTTCTTTTTCAAATCCAGCAGGCTGATCGTGTTGTCACCTGTGTTGGTCACCAACGCGCAATCACGTTTGCGGCAGAAGGTCATATCTCGCTCAAAGAAACTCGCTCGTGCGGGACCCGCTTTAACCACGCCTTCGAATTTGTTGGCGACCGTGTCAAAGATCGCAATCTCTTCAAGACCTCGCAAGCTGGCCAATCCCCATTTGCCGTCGGGTGAAAGTTGCAAATAGCTTGGTTGTAGTTTTGGATCCCCTGTCGGGATTTTTTCAAAGCGACCGTTTTGCATATCGGTCACCAACAGATAAGGTCTGTATTCATCACCAGGATTCCAAGACACGTCATGGCTGTACTGTCCGCCTTGCGGTGTCCAACAAAACCAGCATCGTTCATCCAGGTTTTCCGTTTCCAGCAATCGAACATGCTTGCCCATCGTTTTCTCGGCAAGACTGACAACGTGTACGCCTTCGGTTGACCAGACGAAAGCTTCGCCCCGTTCGTCGTTAACGGTAACGCCATGCCCCCAGTGGCCAACAGCTGTTCTGGCAACCGTTTTTTCCGATTCGCGGTCGATCACATTCAAGTGCGTTGGGCCAGACATTTTATCGGTGGCGACGATATAGTTTTTAAAGAAAGCCATATTGGAATGCTTTCCACCGCCGTCGTAACGCTTGATGGTCAAATGCTTGGTGTCCAAAACATGCAGTCCACCATCGCCAACGGTATTGAATACAATTTCGGTGAATTCCGGATTGGGCTGCCAATGCAACGCGGGTCCGCCGGGCAACTTTTCATTCAAGATAACTTCCCAGGTTTTCTTTACCGGGTCGACTTGAAACACAACCACGGCACCGTCCTGTGAGGCCGCTCGATGGCCATGGATAACAAAACGATTCAGTGATTCGATCGGCGTGATGGCATGAGTCGCGCGAATGCCTTCGAATGAATGCAGCAGTTTTGCGTTATCAAGATCAATCAGATCCAGCCGGCCGCCACCGTAAGCCATGGCAACGCCCCACATCCGATCACCGTCGTTTTCCTGCAGTTGTTTTATGTCCAGTTTTTGGTCCTGCTGTTCTTGGTCGAACTGGCCATTAAAGAATTTTGGTAGTAACAATCCTCCAGCCAAACAAGCACTACCGGTTTGGAGAAAACTGCGACGCGAAACGTCTTCTTCGTTTACCATTTCGATTTCGATTTGCGGCACACCAGTCATGACTTTCCTTATGGCTAACAGTATCAGATGAAAACGCAGTTGGCGTACCAAGCGACATCGACAGCTGCACTCAAAATTATAACCGAGTTTCATTTATTGGCTTCAATACTACTTTCAAACGCCCAATGTCAGCGAGTAAAAGGTGAACGATCTAACAAGTAGCTTAAAGATGCAAAGCTGTCGTAAGTTTGTTTTGTAAGATTCTCTTTGAGGATTGAAACTGGATGCCAGCTACGGACCATCTATTAACCGATGTCGCGAGACCTTCGGGCGACGTGGCAGGTCGTTCCATTGT
>CAYZGP010000091.1:6825-20217 GCA_964478065.1 uncultured Pirellulaceae bacterium | reverse complement strand
AGACCTTCGGGCGACGTGGCAGGTCGTTCCATTGTGTTGAGCCAGCAGTAACCTGCGATCTAAACGCCCCAAAAAAAAACGCAAAGCCGCAAAGACTTATTAGCAAACACTCTTTGCGTCCTTGTGTCTTCGCATCAAGTTCATTTCCTAAACCTAACAAGCCCAACTTCGGCAAAAAACAATACTGATGAGTTTTTGACTATGAATCTTCCCAAGCCCTTGATCGCGGCAATATTGGTCATTCAGGCTTTCGCTCCTGTAGCATTCGCCCAATCCAATTTGATTTTGCCTGTCAAACAAGCCGCTCACATCAATGGCCGAGAAAAACAGACCAATTTCGGCGATGCGAATATTCTGGAAATCAAGAAAAGTAAAACGGGTAAACAGGATCGGATTTGCTTTCTCCAGTTTGACCTCTCCAAATCAAAATCGGCAGTTGAATCGGCCGTACTTGAATGCACGATCAGGAAACCCACAACGACTCCTATGCTTATTGGTGCAAGTCAATCGGATTGGCGCGAGTCGCGAATCACCTGGGACCGAAGGCTGACTAAAGTGGCACTGGTCACAAGAATTCCAGCGATGGGCGGCGGCAACTTATTGGTTGATGTCACCGATACTGTCAAAAAGGCCCAAAAAGCAAACGTCAAATTACTGACCTTTGTTCTGTCTGCTGCAGAAGTCACTAAAAAGACTTTTGAAATCGTCTCTGATGAAAGTCGTGTCTCGCAAGAACGCCCGCGGTTGATGCTGAGTTTTAAAGGGAGCGACGCGATTCCAATGTCCATTCATTACACGGATACCGAAAATGGAAAGTTCGCAGGCATTAGCCCTGGAAAGATAACTGACCGCGAGTCGCTGGGTAAGTTTGGTGGATGGAAAAAATGGCGAACCAAGTCGACAGGTTTTTTTCGAACCGTAAAAGTGGATGACTACTGGATGATGGTTGATCCAGAGGGTTATGCATTCTTCGGGTTCGGATTGAATTCGGTAAGAGAAACACCCAAGCTGAAACTTCCACAAGACATCAAGGCAATCGGTTTCAACCATATGGGATCATGGTCGGATGAGTCAATTCGAAACATCCCTTTCACGCCTCGCTGGAATTTTATGCTTGAATTCAAAAACATCACTCCCGCAGTCAAACAAAACTACCTTGAAAAAGACTTGCTACCTGTGTTTGATCCGCGATTTCAACCCTTTGTGGAAAAAATGGCGAGAAAAGCTGCTGCGTACAAAAATAACCCTTGGGTGTTGGGGCATTTCACCGACAACGAAATTCCGTTTCACAAAACGATCCAGCTAAAGGAAAGTTTGCGGCTTCCCAATAACAATCCGATACACATCGCGGCGAAAAAGTGGTTGCAAAAGAAACATGGGCGTCGCCACAAGTTAACCAACATTTCGGAAGAAGACGAACTTCAATACATGGGCTTTCTGGTGGATCGTTATTACCAAGTCGTTGTCAGCGCATTGAGAAAAAACGATCCCAATCATTTGATCCTTGGCGAGCGGCTTCACGCATCCGCAAAGTACAACCCGCATATTATTGAGGCCGTTGGAAAATACAGTGACGTAATTAGCATTAACTTTTATCGCGATTGGGCGCCACCACAAAATGTGCGGGCCATGTGGCGAGATAAAGGAAAGAAACCGTTCTTGATTACTGAGTTCTATGCCAAAGCCGCGGACAGCGGATTGGAAAATGAAAACGGCGCTGGCTGGGTCGTGCCTACTCAGAAAGAACGGGTGCAGCATTTTGAAAATTTCGCGATGCAAATGTTGGGGACACCGAACTGCATCGGATTTCAATGGTTTCGTTTTGTAGACGATGAAGGGTCAAATAAGGGCGTCTATAATTCTCGGTTCCAGTCTTACCAAAGACTTCAGGATTCGATGAAAAATGTCTCTGGCGGGCTATATCGACTTCGCAGCCAGCAGCTCTTTGGCGATTTGGATTATCAAGGGAAAGCCAAGCGTTAGCCCAATGGCACTTCGGATAGATCTTAAAACGGTTGATCCGAAAAAGTAGCTCAATGCAAGGCGTGTTAATAGAACGCATTTCAAACCCGTTCAGGTTTCATTGAAACCCGAATTGAAGTGCTTTGTAGTACCAGGTGACCACTGACTGATCCTATGCCAACCGAATGTCGTTCGTTAGTCGGGCTTTGTTGACAGGAACTCGGTTGGCGTCTTCCACTCCCAAGGCCCCTCAGTCCCTTGCCACGGTGCTTCTTGGCCGTTCTTAATGAGGATTTGCATTCCATGTTCTTCTTCCCAAGTGCAAAAGCAACTGAGAACCACAAAGTCATCTTTTGAATCTGCCAGTCTGGGATTGTGGCGACGACCCTGCCAATGGGACCGTGCGTCTTTGTTTGGTGCCTTTTTTTTGTTGCTGTGCTTATTTGATTTGGTTGATCGATAGCATCAATCTGTTTGCAACCTATTCATCCTTTGGTTGATTAATTTGATTTTGGCAAATTGAATGCGACTCATTTGGTGTTTGGCCATTGAGCGAGTAATCAATCCAGTCGAGGTACTCGCGAATCTCTGGCATTGGCATCCCCAGCTTGAGTGCTCTTACAATAGCTGATTGACGATCTGCGATCGATTCAGCATGTTCCAGCAGCAGTTTTGCGATATGGTGCGACATGAAACTGAGCGAATCAAGTAATCCTGCAATGCTTTCTCAATAATTTGTAAAAGCAAGAGGCGGACATCCTGTCCGCCGCCTTGCGAACGCTGCAGCAAGGTCGGTCCAGCAAGTTGAGACGATATGAGAGCTTTCCCCATTCTCTTGCTAATGACCCGTAATAGGAGAAACAACATAACCAATTCCAATGAAAATGTTGTTCATTCTATGCGTCCGACTCCTAAAGCCTTTCTTTGAAAAAAATGTGACACAAACTTGCAGAAACAGTCAAACTAATTTCTTAATCCACGATTAACCGGCTTAAAATGCGGTTTAGACTCTGAGTAATTGACATTGGAATACATGCCAGTTGTAATAACGTTGCTTCGTCCACTCCCACCTAAACCAAAAGTAACCGTCGACAATGGACGCTCCTTATACTCACAAACCATCAGTGACACGATGGATCAATGATTTCAAGGATGGCGATGACTCCGCTGCTCATCTTCTTTGGGGGTTCTTAAAATCGCGTTTGCTCGCGCTAGCTGGCAAAAAAACGATTTCGGTCAATCCGACATACGATGAAGAAGACGTCGCGATCAGCGCATTTGCGACATTATGTGATGGACTGCAGGTCGGCCGGTATGACAAAGTCGTAGACCGGGAGGCACTCTGGCGGTTGCTGGCTGTCATCACGATCAATCGAGCCCGCAAACTGGCCCGAGATGAAAATCGAATCAGACGCGGTGGCGATAAAAAACGTGTCATCGATGGCGATTCTGCGATTCGCCGAATTGCTTCACCGGAACCCTCACCGGAGTTCTCGTTATTGGCTAAAGAGGAATGTCGACGAATGCTTGATTTGCTACCAAAAAAGGAACTACGGATCGTTGCAATCTTAAAAGTTGACGGGCATACAAATCAGGAAGTCGCCACGATACTCAATTGTACCCGCCGATCGATTCAGCGCCGACTCAACCTCATTCGGGATATTTGGGCCAACGAATTGCAATGAGTGATCGGCAAAGTAACGAAACCCAAAATCACTGTGACAGCGTCAAAACGTCGCCTGCAGAAATCCGTGCAAGAGTCCGGTTGGACGAGATTTGCTTATCTTTCGAATCTAACTGGACGCCAGATTCGGTAAAGGACATTGAGAAGTTCGCAGAACAGATGGACGGCGAGTACAAATCGGCACTGGTTTGTGAGTTACTTGCGATTGATTTCGAGATGCGGCAATCGCTCAATACACAAGTGAGCCTCGACCAATACGTTCCCCAAATTCCAAACTATTCGAAAGAGATTTCCAGCTCGATTCAGTACTGGCTTGACCAAACACGCGCTTCGGCGTCATTGACGGGAACAAAACCGAGCATGCCCAAACAAATGGGTGACTATCGCATTGTCAAATTAATCGGTGAAGGCGGAACAGGCGCGGTCTACGAAGCCGTTCAGGAAAGCCTTGATCGAACGGTTGCGATCAAAACGCTTCATCATCCACATGTCGCAAGTCAGGTTTCGCGTTTTCAACTCGAAGCTCGCACCGTCGCGCTATTGCATCATACTAACATCGTTGAAGTCTACGGTTCAGGCATTGACCAGGGCGTACCCTATTTCGCGATGCAGTTGGTGGAAGGCCATGGCTTGGACAAACTGATCGACCAGTCACTTGCAGTGGCCCCAAACTCTATCGAACAATCCAATGATTTCCTCCAAGGCGATCAGGGGCAGCGAAATATTGCCAACATCGGCCTGCAAGTGTCGCGGGCACTTGCCCATGCACATCAACTAGGCGTGCTTCATCGTGACATCAAGCCTTCAAACCTATTGATTGACCACCAAGGCAACACTTGGGTTAGCGATTTTGGTCTGGCGAAACTTCGCAACGAAGATTCCAACAACACCCTCGATGGCAGCGTGGTTGGAACGATGCGTTATATTCCGCCGGAGGCGTTTTCGGGAGAGTGGAGTGAACGCGGCGACATCTATTCGCTCGGGGCGACGCTTTATGAATTGGCAACACTCAAGCCGGCTTTTTCTGCAGAAGATCATCCTCAATTGATCAAACTCATTACGTCAGGTGATCAACCGATCACACCCATCCACCAAACGCAGCCCGGCATTTCGAAGGACTTGGAAACCATTATCACCAAAGCTTTGTCTTTCGATCCAAATAACCGATACAACACAGCGGGCGAGATGGCGAACGAACTTGACCTGCACCTCAAAGGGATGCCGATCGTCTCAAGGCCGATTCCGACGAGCGAAAAAGTTTGGCGTTGGGCCAAACGCAAACCAACATCAGCCGCACTTGCCGCATTGATTTGTGCGGTTGCGTTCATCGGATTGCCAATCGCAATCTGGCTTTGGCTTCGTGCTTCATCGGCTTTGGAAATCGCCGAAGATCAAAGAAATCAAGCGACTCAGTTGCAAGTTCTAGCTGAAGAATCACAGCACGATGCTGATGCCTCGCGATATGGCAGTGCGACGCTTTTGGCCAGCAGTTATATGGAAGACGGTAGAACATCAGACGCCAAACGGATCATTGATGAATTGTATCTTGCGCCTCACAATTCAAGTGATCGAACTACGTACAGCGACACTTGGGAGTTGGATTATTTGCGTCAGAACCTTGACACTTCACGATTAACTTTACAGGGTGACAAACGATTCAAAGTGTGGCACGTTGCGATTCGCCCGGACGAAAAACAGATCGCGACCGTTCATTGTGGCGATCTCGCCAATTCCAAGCTTCCTGGGGAAGTCATCCTTTGGGATTCGGAATCTGGACAAATAGAGCAACGTTTGCAGGGACATGGTTCGCCCGTGTTTGGATGTGCCTACAGCAACGATGGAAAATTACTTGCAACGATTGGTTTTAAGATTGACCATGAAAAGAATCAATTACGTCGGGGATCAATTTGCACCTGGGATGTGTTAACCGGCGAACGACTGAGCAGTATTGAATTAGAAGGCGAATTTAATAGGCGTTCACTCGACGCTTTAGGCACAGTCGTGCTGCCCGGAGTCATGTTTAGCGACGACGACAAGCACCTCGTTTGTTGGCCAAACACAATAGAAGTCATCGATCGTAATACGAAAATTTCGCTTTGGAAGACTGACGGAAGATGCGCGAAGGTGATGCCAGATAATCGGTTGCTTGTCTACACGGGATATTCTCTTTTCAATTGTGATTTACTCAGCGGAAAAAAATCGAATAGCGTGGACAAACAACAGCACAATTTTGCGAATTTTGAATTCTCGTTGGATCGAAAAATGCTCGCTTGCAAAGCTCAGGATCGATTGCGGATTTGGGATTCAGTTCAAGCACTTGATCAACACCGTGATATTTCAATCCCAGGAATTTCCTGGGCAGAACTTTCTCCAGATGGAACAGAATTCGCATACAACACTCGTAAAGGAGAAATAAAGATCCAGCCGATCGAATCAAGTGACACCCGTGCCTTGCGTTCGCTCCTGGGCCATCAGTCCACCGTGACGTCCGGGGATTACAGTGCCAATGGAAGTTGGTTGGTAACGGGCAGCGTAGATGGGACTGCGAAAATTTGGGATATGGCTAAACGAAATTTGAAACTGGATACTCAAAAACTGCACGATAAAATTGCATCAATCAGTTTCGCCGATGACGGAAGCTCTATCATTTATTGTGCGCGAAAAACAATCGCCCCCAGCAAAAACCTATTCTCCGTAGGAAAACTCGGCCTTGATGGACAAATGGTTTCACAAGTGAACGCCGATGTGACATACTGTGCGAACTGGCCTCGCAACGATTTTTCATTCACTCGTGATGGGAAATGGCTTGCTGCACCGATTGCCGAGCCAGAGTATCCTACCGTCCTGATCGGCAATTCTAAAAGCAGTGGCATTGGAATTTGGGACAGTCAACAGTGGGACAAATGGCAGACGATTGAAACCCAATTTTCAGAAATTATTGTTACCGGATGGAGTACTGACAATCGAATACTCGCGGTGGGTGGCATCGAAAACGATGTTCAAAAAATCCGCCTCTATTTAGTCGAAGGAAAGACTGCCACGAAGTTGGGAGAGGTCTCACCAAACGGTAATATTTCGTCGTTGGCATTGCATCAACTCGAGCGGCTCGTTGTTTCTACTTCTGAAGGCATCCAAATCTGGAACCTCTCCAAAAAAGGAAGGCTTGAGAACGGCACCACAAAGTTGACTTTTGGGAAACCGACAACCATCGCGTTAAAAGGTGAACGAGTATCTTTGGATATTTCACCTGATGGAAGTCGATTGGCGTGTGCCGATTTTACAAATGACCTGCTTTTAGTATTTGATCTCAATACCACGCGACTTTGCTACCAACGTTCAGGCCCTCGGCGATTTTGTAGCGTACGTTTCAGCCCGTGCGGCAAACGACTTGCATTGTCTGGATACGACAGCATCGTTCATCTTTGTGACGCGGAATATGGATATTGCCTGTTGTTGCTACGAGCCTTCAATGCTTCGCCGGGAACGACGTCAATCAGTTCAAAAGTCGTTTTCAGTCCTGACGGGCGACGAATCGCAACCAACAATTGGCAAGGCAAAATTGCGTTTTGGGAAATTGAAAAAAACGAGGAGTCCGACTGAGCGGCGAGAGTTTCATTTTCGCTTTCTTAGTTGAGCCAAATTTGCATTATCAGCGCATAAAAATAGCCCGCTTTTGAAACCATCAGGAATCAAAAACGGGCCTTTATCGTGCTGAGATCCGTTTGTGAAAACGATCCAGACGAAGGGTGGCTGCCGCGGCAACCCGCCGGCGACCGCTTAGGCAGTGCCACCTCGTCGGCTAGTACAGAAATAATTCACAAAAACACCTCCTTTCTTTAGGACTTCCAAGCATGCTCATTGCCGTAAGAGCGAACATGACTTGGTTTACGACCATCGCATTGCGTTATGCGATCCGATATCTCTATTATCCTTGCCACGCCCAATTGATGCAATCTGGATCTAAAAGACCAAAAAAGCCCGTAAAAACGTGGAGAACAAAGGCAAAGACCGCAACTTAAGCCCAAGGTTCACCTGCAAATCACCGATAATTAGCGCATAAAGAGAATAAGACGATTTGCAACCTTGCTCCAAACGATCATCCCTCCACGGGATACCCATGCAAAGACCGCAGTTTGCAATGCCTCTGGCTCATTCAAATTTGTGATGAAACTGGTTCGTCAGGTCAAATTTGCGTTGCAGTTGGATTGGCGTTTTGTTACCTTTATGCCTTCGTAGTGACGCGACCCCATCTTATTGCCTGAGTCGAAGGAAGTAGAAATACTTTTGGCTTGAAACGGCGGCCACAAACCGCAGTTTACCGCCCTTCCCTTCTCAATCACTCAACTGCCTAACTGTGGTCAAATCACTGTTTGTTTTTTCCCACTGACGTGTCGACTTTGACTCGACCGCAACCCCAGGCAAGTGCAAAAAACGCTCAACCTTTTTGCTTGACTTTTTCTCCACGCGCCCAAAGATCAACCCTATGGTAAATCGCAACTTAATTCACTCACTAGAAGACGACGCAATCGAACAGGAACTTGGAGAGTTGTTCTCAACTTCAACTCCCGAAGAACTTGAAAACATTGACATCATCGATTGGTACTACCCTGAAGGCATCGGCCTTGAGCAAAAGTATGAGTTAAACGAGATCGTCGAAGGCACGATCGTCCGAGTCGACGCAGACCACGTCGTGATCGATGTCGGATTCAAAAGCGAAGGCACGATTCCTCGCAACGAATGGGAAGAAGGCCAAGACCCACCAGAAGTCGGCCAGAAAATCAAAGTCCTCATCGAAGACCTTGAGGACGAGCAGGGCCGAGCAGACGATCCTTCAGGTTTGATCGCAGTCAGCAAACGCAAAGCTGACCACATCATCCACTGGGAAGAGGTTATCTCGAAAGTCAACGAAGGCGACATCGTTACTGGTACTTGTACTCGTAAGATCAAAGGTGGTCTTCTTATCGACATCGGCGTTCCAGTATTCCTGCCTGCCTCCCAAGTCGACATTCGACGCCCTGGCGACATTGGCGATTACATTGGCCGCGTTGTTCAGTGTGAAGTTCTCAAGATCGACACACAGCGACGTAACATCGTTGTTTCACGTCGTTCTTTGATCGAAAAAGAGCGAACGTACTCGCAGCAAAAACTTATGTCGGAATTGGAAACAGGCCAGGTCCGAAAAGGTATCGTCAAGAACATCGCGGACTTCGGTGCGTTTGTTGACCTTGGCGGCATCGACGGCTTGCTTCACATCACTGACATGTCTCACACTCGTATTTCTCATCCGTCACAAATGGTGGCCATGGATCAGGAACTCGACGTGATGGTACTCAACATCGACCGCGAAAAAGTCAAAATCGCACTTGGCCTCAAGCAGTTGTTGCCAAACCCATGGGACGAAGTCGAAACCAAGTACCCAATCGCTTCGGTTCAAACTGGCGAAGTCGTCAACGTGATGAACTACGGTGCGTTTGTTAAACTTGAGCCGGGCATCGAAGGTCTTGTTCACATCTCAGAAATGTCATGGGTCAAACGTGTTAACCATCCAAGCGAATTGGTAAACATCGGCGATGAAATCCAAGTGTCTGTTTTGGGCATCGACAAATCGGGCGAACAAATGTCGCTTGGTATGAAGCAAACCCAGGACAACCCTTGGGACAAAGTCGAAGGCAAGTACCCAATCGGCAAGGAGATCACCGGAAAAGTCCGGAACCTTACCAACTACGGTGCGTTCATCGAGCTTGAAGAAGGCATCGACGGGTTGCTTCACGTTTCCGATATGTCCTGGACGCGAAAGATCAGCCATCCGAACGAAGTTTTGGAAAAAGGCCAAGAGCTTTCCTGTCGCATCCTTGCCGTTGACACAGAGCGACGTCGAATCGCACTTGGTCTGAAGCAAATGAATGACGATCCGTGGTCCAACGATATTCCAAATCGCTACACGCCTGGTCAGAAGATCACAGGTAAAGTCACGAAGATCACGAACTTCGGCGTCTTTGTCGGTCTCGAAGACGGGCTGGAAGGTTTGCTTCATATCTCTGAATTGGCCGACCACAAGGTTGAGAATCCAGAAGACGTCGTCAAAGTGGGTGATGAGCTTGAAGTCAAAGTGCTTCGTGTTGACACCGACGACCGAAAAATTGGATTGTCCCGACGTCGTGTCGATTGGACACCAGAAGAAGAAGCTGCCGAAGCGAAGAAGGAAGCTGCCGAAGGCGGTGGAGCTACGACGACTTCAACAGGTGCACCGAAAATCAAAGACGCCGATCTTAAAGGCGGACTGGGTGGCGGTGGCTTGCTGATCGACACTAGTTCAGCAGATGCAACACCGGCTGAAACACCGGCCGCTGAAGCCCCTGCTGCAGAAGCCGCACCTGAACCGGCTGCAGAAGCTGCGCCAGAAGAACCCGCCGCTGAGCCGGAAGCTGACGCTTCTGAAGAGTAAGCAAAGTAGATCTAACTAAAACCAACACCCATCGGAATTCCGGCGGGTGTTTTTTTATGCCCAATTCGAGTGAGCCGAAACCAAACATTGGGAGTACAGCGTCTGTCATCAAAAAATTGCAAAGGCCAATCAAAACTGATAGAAAGTGAACCAACACGCCGATTAAAGCCAACTCTTTTCATCTACGCTATTCGCAAAAGCACCCATAAAAGAACGCCATGGATGACTCGCCGAAAAAGAAAACACGGTTTTTACGATTTGGTTTTCGAACGCTACTGATTGTTTTCACGATCGCATGTATTTGGATCGGATATTACGCCATACGCGCTCAACGACAAGACGCTGCAGCCCAATCGTTTCGTGAACAAGGTTGCAATGTTTATATTGC
This sequence comes from uncultured Pirellulaceae bacterium, assembly GCA_964478065.1. Classification (GTDB taxonomy): domain Bacteria; phylum Planctomycetota; class Planctomycetia; order Pirellulales; family Pirellulaceae; genus Mariniblastus. Next base: position 9,738 of record CAYZGP010000091.1, on the reverse strand, counting down.
CCAAGAACTTCAATCAACCAGCTTTTTTACATTCGACCAAACAGGGACGAACGAAGTGATGGAGGACAATGGCAAAGGAATTACGCTGACCCATCCTAACTTTGTTGCCGCTTCGGCACCAGAAACAACCGCCCGAAAACTACTAGGAGCAAAGTATTTTGATCGATTCACCAGTGTGTCCCTCCACGAATCATCAAAAATCAAACTTTCACAAATTCAGACCAACTTAACGCGGATGCCATGGATCGAGAATGTCTTCATCGCCATGCCACTCCAAGATCCTGAGATCGAGATACTCAAATCGCAATTCCCAGAGATTGGATTCTCTCGAACAAGAAATCATCCACACCTTCAAATTCTTGGGGAGTTAAATGATTTAGACAACGACGAATTGTACTACTTCAACAACCCAAAACTGGCGGACGACCAAGGCATTCGACTTACCGAAGCGACACTCGGATCAATTGACTATCGAATCAAGTTACTCGGACAACTGGGATACACACCGCATTGGAATAACGAAAACCGCCGATACGAATTGGACACCCGTTCACTAAAACAATGAACAGCGTTGCGAGCAACTTCGAAGAAATTTCCAATTGGTCACTAATTCACTCGCGTTCGAGAAGACAGCGATTTCATCGCAATAGACAACCGGCACAACCAGATGGGTTCATCATTCCCAAATCCCAGTTTAAAACTGACGAATTGGCCAAGAGATTTGTCTCAACCGTTTCGGGATACATCGAAGAATCGAATACCAATAAAGCCACCACAACAACGTAGGCAAGTCTCTGATTAGAGATTTACATCGTAGACCAGGCTGTGCCCGACGAGCACCTCACTAGGCCAACTTGTTCCATGAGATCGTCTAAACGAAACACGACTATGGGATGCGCCGTCAGAGCCACAGCCTGACCTACTTTTGATCGTCGTCAATACCAGGCATGGTTATTCAGTGTGGCGCAGACTACTTGGCTGGTTCAGGGCGATTTCTTGGCCAGTAAAAATCTGATCTAATCGACTTATTCGCTTTCATACAAAACAATTTTTCTCAAACGTTGCCCAAACAAACTCCAATCAGGAATTTCCATGACCGACGACGCAGCTTCACCGCGGCTTTCCTTTATTCTTCTTGAAGACACCAACACACCCGATGCCAACGCTATTGTGGCGGCGGCGGCGGAAATGAAGATTTCGTTGTCGATTAGTAAGCCGGTTGATAGCAAAGATAAAGCTGATGCCGGTCCTGAAATATTGAGTTTCGACCTCGCCGATGAGGCCTCGCTTTTTGTCATGATGATGCCAGTGCCTCACCCCGATGCTTCCGAAATGCCATTCGGCCCTTTGTCGCCAGAAGACCAGGACGCTTTGGCAAACGCGCCGGCTCACTGCATCGTCACATCGATGGGATTAGAAGGAACCGTTGACGAGATCGACATCAAAATGTCAGCGCTCACCGCTTGCGTTCTTGCAGGTTGTAATGCACTTGGCGTCATGAAGATGCCTGGCGTTTTGTTTCATCGACCAGAACTTTTTGCGAACGTAGCACGTGAAGGCATCGAGCAGAACGAGTTGCCATTCTTGATTTGTGTTGACATAACTGTGGCACAAGAATCGGAAACACACATGTCTTTTTTAACCCACAACATGCAGCGATACGGTCGAGAAGAGTTTTACATTATTGCCTCCAGCGAAAGCAGCGGAGCTCTCGATTACTTGCTCGACATCATGGCTTGGATGCTCGGAGACCGAGAGTACCATTTGCCAACCGGAGACACGATCGGACGAACGGAAGATGAAAAAATCGTTGTCCAACGAGTTGCCAACCCGACTGGCGAAGGGCCTAAGGTAATCAAGCTTGAGCTACCGGATTGATACGGCTTCAATGAGTATTAAAGAAGAAAGTTGCTGCAGTTTCCTTGGCGATGTCGGAGGACAACTGATCAGTTTCCGTCGATGATAAATCGATCGGGCGTATTCATGAGCTCAGGAGCTTCTTCGTCCAAGTCACCCAATCCGGTTACAAACTGAAGATCATTCATCGTTCGTTCAGTCTCTTTCATACTGTTAGCCACCGCGTCAATCTGACCGCTGATGTATTCGGGGTCTTGGCGATTGACCGAAATTTCGGCGAGCGATTTGATCTTATTTTCAACCCGCTCAAGTTCAAGTGAAACAAACTGATAATTTCCTTGAGCTTGGGTGTAGTTATCCATTCGTTCTTGCAACGTCGCTTTATTGTCCATCAACGTCCGGCGAATCTTGGCTTGATGCGCCGAGTTATCGTCTGGACCAAGTTCTTCTATCTGAAACACGATTCGCTCCAAATCATTCTTGATCCGTTTTTCAGAAACGGTATCAAAAAAACGATCTAGTGAATGCTGAGAAAACAGAAGTCGAAGATAAACCCATAGCAAACGATCCAGCCCCTTGGTCTGCAAAGACTCCAATCGCTCGTTGGGATTGTTATCCGTTGGCGTTTTCAAGTCATCAGATATTTGGCCCAAGTGAAGACACCGTTGGCGAAGTGACGAATATCGGTCGTATTGTTTCTTCGGAAGCGACGACTTGATCTTCTCAAGCACTTGCTGGTTTTGCTGGGAGGAAACTTGGCGTCCTATTTTTGCCTCTTGGGCTTTAACGTAATCCTGAAACTTTGGATGGGTGCCAAGCAAACCCAGATAAGCGGCTTCTCCCGCCATCACCAATGGAATCGCGATGTCTGGTCGTCCACTGAGCGCGGCAAACCCCATCCCGCCTGCGAAAATCAGGAGGTTCCACTGGTTAAGAAAAGCTTTCTTGATGTACTTGAGCATAAAAAAAAAAATTGCAGTATTCAGTTGGCAGAGTTGAAGGAAGTCATCGGTTGGCAACTCTTAATCACAATTGGGTTTAAAGGAGGTCTAATTA
>CAYZGP010000091.1:0-6725 GCA_964478065.1 uncultured Pirellulaceae bacterium | reverse complement strand
GGAGGTCTAATTATCTGCTGGATTGGCTACGACTCAGTCGCTGTGTTGCTTGGTTTCTCTCCTGAACTCTAGCGAGTCCAGCTACAATTCGCGCTCTCATGCGCTAATCAAGCCCCGCTTGTTTAAGTGCTTCTTCAGCGGCGATTAAATCTCGCAGATAGTATACCGTGTCTTGGAACTTTTGTTCACGCTGCATTTCGGCGGCCGGACGGTTGGGTGGTTCGACTTCCAGTTCCCGAGCCATTGTTCCGGGAGAGCTGCTGAGTACGTAAACACGATCGCCAAGATAGACGGCTTCTTCGATCGAGTGGGTTACAAAGAAAACCGTGGCTTGCACTTTTCGCCATAGGCCTACCAGCAAATCCTGCATGTTTAAGCGAGTTTGCGGATCCAAAGCACCAAATGGCTCGTCCATCAAAATCACACGCGGCTTAAGTATCAAACTTCGTGCAATCGCAACGCGTTGTCGCATTCCACCAGAAAGCTCATGCGGATACTTGCTCTCGTCGTTCTTCACGTCCAATCCGACCTGTTCAATCCAATGCCGCCCCAGTTCCTCTCGGACTTTTCGCGGCACGCCATGGCATTCAAGCCCGAACGTCACGTTGTCCAGCACAGTGCGGTGATCGAAACTCGTGTAGTCCTGAAACACCATCCCGCGATCGGATCCAGGGCCAGTTACTGGTTTGCCCAGTACAGAGACGCTTCCGGTGGTGGCTGGATGCTGAGGTTCGAGCCCAGCGATCAATTTCAAGATCGTACTTTTTCCGCAACCGCTTGGACCCAAAACTCCAACAAACTCTCCGATTGTAGGTGCGTCGTGGACAACGAACGAAAGATCTTTGATCGCGGTAAACGCGTTGGCTTGGCCGTGATTGTAGGTCTTAGTAACGTTATCAAATTCAACCACAGGCGAACCGGAACTCGTTGAAGGTTTCTTTTCCGTTTTGGTCGGTATGACTTTCGCGACGCCAACATCAACTGGCTGATTCGTGTTTTTCTTTTTCGATTTGCTCACGGCCGCCACTCCGATTTCTCGCCTGATTTAGATTTTGGAGGGCCACTATCGTCTTTGATTTCTTTCACCAAGTTATCAACAACCAATTGGTCAAACGGTGGCTTCGGGCTGAACAACATTGACTTGACATCTCCAGCACGATGGGCGAACCACCGAACGATGCTTAGCAACCAACCGCTTCCGCCATACTTGTGAGGGAATAAACCGCGCTGGAACATGAACAGGAAACGATCAATCACAAACGCAACCATAGGAATGATCAAGATGATCAAGTAAATATGAGCACGCGGGCCGATTCGCTGGGAGGTCAAAATCAAGTTTCCAAGGCCGCCGGATTCGCTTCCGAGCTTAATCGTTTCGGCCAACATGATGTATCCAAACGCCAAACCAAACAGTAATCGTAAGGAATCAAAAACCGTCGGCAACGCGAGAGGCACAAGGACTTTGATAATCAATTGCCAACGGCTCGCCCCCAGCGTATATGCCGTATCGAGATACCTTTGACCTACATTCATGACTGACGTGGCAGTGTCGGAAACAATGAATGCGACACATGCCATGAAGATAAACATGACTTTTTGTGGATTCCCGATTCCAAAAAAGAAAAACGTCAGCGGAACCAAAGCCGCGATGGGTATGTTTCGACCAAAGAGTATCAGCGGCGTGAGAAAGGCTTTGATCGGAGGAAAGCAACCGGCCAAAACACCAAGCGGAACTCCCACCAGAGAAGCCAACGCAAAACCCATCGTTACGCGATAAAGCGTTGTCAGCGTATTGCGAGTAAGTTGCCGCTCAAACCAAAGCTCCTGAAACGTCTCAAAAGTCTCACTCGGGCTTGGAAGTGCTTGGGGACTTACGATTCGTAGTTCCGCTTCGGCGCCACGGGTAACAAACCACCAAAGCCCAAACACTGATGCAACACATAGTGAGCCCAAGATAATGGATGGCAACAATCCGATCTCACCACGGATTGGAAACCACTTTCGATTGGTGGTTGCACCGTTGTTTGAATTTGATTCCGATTGAGTCATTTATTTTGGTGGCGATGTTTTTGGTGTAGCTTGCTGACGCGGCGCTTGCCTCGCTAACGCTCTAACGCGTCGGGTTTCCAGTGTGGCTGGCGTGCGGCAATGTCGGACAGGAAGGAATGTCCATCCTACAACCGCTAATTTAATGACTCCGCTGGATAAACTTTAATTTCCACGCGTCTATTTTGAGCGTGATTCAAAGGGTCATCTGGATCCGCCGGACGAGACCACCCGACGCCATCAGTGTTGAATTGATTTGGATCTAGTTCATACTTTTTCGCAAGTGCGTCCTTGACCGCTGTGGCCCTGCTATTTGAAAGCTCTTTGACTAAATCCTCTGGGGCACGGCCTTTCATTGAACTGTCGGTATGGCCTTCGATCACAATTCGCGCTGTTCCAAATTGGCCGGCAAGTTTCGCGATCTCCTCCAGGACCAAATCGACTTTCGGGTCGTAATCGGATTCGACGTCTTTGCCGTTAACCTTCTTGGTGATTTTCTTGTAAAGCTCACTGCTGTTTGGAAAGAAGTGAATTACAACCGTGTTGGTCAAAATTTCTTCGGCACCGCGTACTTCACTGGTCTTGGTCGGCAAAAACTTCTTTGAATAGTCATCCGTTTGGTTGGAGTACTTTTCTTCTTTGCCAAGTTTTTCGATAATCGAGAAGTCCATTACCTTGTCAAATTTGACTTTTTGATTCTTGATCTTGTTGGTTTTCTTGTAGATGTAATACGCCTGATCCCAAATCCGCTCAAAGTTCGTCGGGTTGTTTTGGTTCATCAGAAATTCATAGTTCTCGGCCCAGTTGGTGCTGTGGGCATCGGCGAGCATTCCAAACGCTTCGTCGGCTGGCAAACCGTACCCGTCGGCCATCAGTTTTGAAACTGATTTTTTGGCTTCATCGGTATTCAATTCGACCATCGCATCAAAAATGCCTCGAACCAATCCTTCACAAATTCCTGGATTGTCTGAAGCGAAATCCGCTCGGGCAAACCAGATGTCGGCGATCAATTTATTGGCTTCCAGTGTCGAGACAACCATCTTGTTGCCCTTCACGTCGGATAGGTTGTAGATATCTGGAGCCCAAGTCACCACGGCGTCGATATTTTTGTTGGTGTTAAAGGCGGCTGCGGCTTCGAAGGCATCCGTTGTGTAGACAAACTCGACTTCGGAAGGCTGAACGCCTCCGTAAACCAGCATGTTTAAGATGAAGTATTCAGACGGCGAGTTTTGTGCGAGAACGATTTTTTTACCGCGAAGATCACTGATGGATGAAATTCCGTTGCGAGCGACGATACCATCGCCACCATTGGACCAATCGACCTGTTGGAAAATACGTGGCATCACGCGACTGTCGATTGGATCGCCATTTCGTTTAACAAACCCTTCCATCAACAGCGGCATCATGTCGAGAGTCGCCCAACCGATATGGACTTCGCCAGCCGCGTAGGCATCTCTCATATCTACCGGATTGTCGATCAAAACGAGTTCGACTTTGAATTCTTTTCCGTCAGGTGTTTTCCAGATCTTTTCAGCTTTGAAACCGTTGTTGGCTTGGATAATCGGCGCCCATCCTGCCCACACGTTGAGCGCGAAACGAACGGTGTTGTTCTCCATCGGTTTGTACGCTGCGGTTCCTTTGACGGCCGGCAAACGCTCGCTTGGCTTGAACGAATACTCTTTTACGGTCGTAACGCCCATCTCATCGGGAGCCTCGGCACCCGTTAATTCATTGAGGTCGATGTCGCCATTGCCGCCACCATTTTGTGCAACCGCATTTGTTGGTTCACCTGGCGCGATTATGTCACGGGCTTGGTAGACCGCGAAGCCAATCAATGCGGCGATCACCGCAAATACGGCTATGTAAAAAAGTGAAGTTGGTTTGCCTGCCATTGAGTCTCTCCGCTAGTTGTTCCGGGGTTCCGGTTAAGTCTTAAATTTACAATTATTTTATTTGAGATTGCACGGCGGACGACGCGTGAAGCCGTCGACACTAGTATGCAATTGGCAATCGGATGGTGCCAACTGCAAATGCCGTTCGCCAATCTAGCCGCGAAACTTTGTTTTGGGTCGCGACTGGTGTATCAAGTGAAGCATCTGCATCACGTTGAACGCAGACAATTCACATAGTAGTTCAGTAATCTCCGCGTGCTGATCGTCATCAAGTTTTGGCTCGATCTTCTTCATCAGTTCGACCAGTTTTGATTCGTGTGCTGCGATCTCCGCGTCGTCGATTTTACCATCGGCCATCGCATCGATAAACGAAGTCGTTTGGTGAGCGTAGTCATCAATCAACGTCGATTCGCCTTTTTCGTCTAACCAGCTTTTTCTGGCCATATTATATCTCCTGTATTCAGATACTTTTTATTGTCTTGATTGGACTACAAATTCTCTATTTTCTTTAATCAACGCCCAAGTAATTCCTGGGTCGCAGCCACTTTGCGCTGCAAGTCGGCTCGCCCCGTTGGCTTGGCCAATTCCGCCCGCCAGTGGTCGGTCAAGAAACGTCGATCGGTGCATTCGAGCACGGCTGACATCTCTTGAAGATCTTTCTCCATGCCTTGAGCCGATGGGATAAAGCTATCCAACGCCAATTCGAGATCAGCTTTTTCCAGCACGTCTCGGCTATCGGCCATCATCTCACGTTTTGCGTTGAGCACAACGCTCTCGATGTCTGCTCCACTAAGTTCCCGTTCAGGCGAGACATCAGGAATCGCATCATCGGCGATTTTGACTTTGTTTTTCTTGGCCATTATGACAAACATCTTTTTGATTTCGTCGACTTCCTTTGGGTAAAACAAAGGAATATGAACTTCTGCACGGCCTTGGCGTTTGAGATCAATCGGCAACAACTCGGGTCGGCTAGTGAGCAGCATCCAGATAATTTTTCCACGATAACGGGTGTTGCCCATTTGACTGGCGATCATCGAAAATACTCGGCTACTGGTTCCTGAGTCACCACCCGATTCACGATTGCCTAGCGCTGCGTCGGCTTCGTCAATGATCACCATCACGGGACCGAGCGAGCGCAAAACGTTAAGAACTTTTTCGAGGTTGCCTTCGGTTTCACCCACGTACTTGGAACGAAAGTTTTTCAAAACCAGACACGGAATACCGATCGAGCCAGCGTAGCATTCCGAAATAAACGTCTTTCCTGTTCCCACTGGACCACAGATCAAATACCCCATCGGAGCCGCGTCCAATCGTCCTTCGACTATCCATCTGGCGTCGAGTTTCAAACGATCTTTGGCTGCTGTGTGCCCGACCACCATGTCGAGTGTATGTTCCGGTTCTAGAAAAGTGACCAAGCCATGGCACTGCCGCTCGATCAGGCCTTTTTTCAATTTTCGAAACGCATTGATGTCGACGCCTTTGCCTGTAAGCTTACTCCGCGACATCGCCACGTTGAGATTGACAAGGTTCAATCCATTAGAGATTTGCGTTACAGCTTCAATCGACATTGAGTCGCCGATCTCTTTTTCTCCATTGGAATCGGTTGACTCCGAACCGTTTTCTTCGGTGTCGTTGGCGCTTTCGAGATCAAAGTTTGTTTCAATAAACACCCGACGCGATTTTGGATCGGGAAGTGGAATTTCGATCGTTGCTACATGTGGGTCTTCGACCAAACGCTTGTTCACTTCCGTCAACGTTTCGGCGATCAAGCAAAACGACATATTGACCCGTTTAATATACGGGTTCTGTGCCCACGACAGAAATCGAACCAGATGTGAAGCTTGAACGTTGCCCATCGAAGACTGATTGCCAGCGGGCACGAGAAACTGAGCGTACGGAAACAGAAACGCCATCCGTTTTCGTTTGGATTTTTCGTCTTCCATTAAATTGCGCTGAATCATTCGCTGGTAATTCGTCAGCACATCATCTGGTTTGCGAGTCCACGTGGTTGGACTGCCAATGTTTGCCGACAATGTCTTCATCATCTCGCGCAGCCGGTCCGAATCTGGTCCGGCTTGCGGCTGAATCCCGCGCCCCATATCGTACGACGTCACCAAGTCCCAGGTTCCGAAGACTTGCTCGGACAAGAATTCTGTCAAACCGCAAAATTTGTCAACCGATTTCCCTGACTCCTCGACTTGGCAATGGATCAAGTCATTTACGTTTCCGTGGATGACGAACAAGCAAGTGTTGGCAGCAAAATACAAATTAGCCATCTCGCGTGCCCAGCCCGGATACCAGTCAGGCACGGAGACTTTGCGTTCACCAGGATGTTGAGAATCAGTATCGATGGAAGTCATTGAGGCTCAGGTTAAGACTGGAAGCGAAAACGCAAAGTCAAAGATCAAAGAAAGAGAATTGGACCACAAACGAACGGTCCAACAGGCAGGTTGCATGGCAGCTAATTCGTTTCCGTCTCCGTGTTCGCGGGGCCAAGCTCCTTCACGTCGTCTTCGATTTGAGCCGTTTGTGGCGTGACCAACCCCATTTCGACTTCAAACCCACGAAGCGCTTCGTCCGCCATCGCCTGTTCCATTTTTTCTTGACGTTCGATGTCGACCATTCCTTCTTCACTAAGATCCGCAGCCACACGTGCTTTGCCACGATTGTTTGAAATCTTTTCCTGAATGACTTGTTCGATTTGTCCAATATCCGTTGTCACGTCAAAGTTAAAGTCCTTTGCAAGCTCTGCCATTTCAGCTTCGGCGCGGCTCATCTTCAACTCAG
>CAYZGP010000090.1:0-25371 GCA_964478065.1 uncultured Pirellulaceae bacterium | reverse complement strand
TTCTTTATCTTTTTTAGCGGCCTCGGCTTCCTTTTTCATCGCCTCTTCTTTTTCCGCTTTTGCTTTCGCTTCGGCCGCATCTTTCTTGGCTTTTTCTGCCGCTGCTTTTTCTGCCGCTGCTTTTTCTGCAGCTGCCTTCTCGGCTGCTTCTTTTTCTGCCTTCGCCTTTGCCATCGCTTCTTCCGCGGCTTTTTTCTTCGCCGCAGCTATCGCGGCCTCTTCTTTTGCGACGTCTTCTACGTCGTTTTTACCAACTCGGTTGGGGCGATAGAGATGATCCCGCTTGCGAATCACTTCGGCAGAAATGATTTTGTCCTTGGTCAAGTTTGGAATCGGTTCTTCTCTGCCTGTCGGGCTTTTGTGTCGGGCGATGTGAGTACGTGTTAATGATTCAAGTACTCGTTGACCTTCAACGACACGACCAAAACAAGTGTGTCCGCCATCCAAACCGCTGGTCCGTTCAAACGTCAAAAAGAACTGGGCTCCACCAGTGTCTTTGCCGCGATGAGCCATGCTCAAGCTTCCGGTAAAGTGCTGTCGCATATCGGGGTTCTTTTTCTTGTCGCATTCACAATAGATTTCGTACCCCGGACCCTTACCACCGACTTCTTCGTCATCGACGACTTTGAAACCACCACCCTGAGCCATAAAACCTTCAATGACGCGATGGAAAATCGTGTCGGTATAAGTTCCTTTTTCGACCAAGTTAATAAAGTTGCCTACAGTCCACGGTGCTTCGTTTTCAAACAGCTCAAGCACAATGTCGCCTTGGGTTGTGACGAGTTTGACACGAGGAAGGTCTCCCGCGAGGGCTTCTTCCTGACGTATCAACAGTTCGTCAAACATTTCGCGTGCACGAATTGGAATTCGATCCGTTTTCGAAGCGACGGCGAAATACTCAGAATTGATTCCCTGCTGAATCAATAGATCGCCCATCGCCATCACTTTTGCATCACGGTCATTACTGGCATCATTGAGCATGATCCCCATCAGAGTTCGAAGAACGCCACTGTCGTTTGGATTCTTGAGCAATTTTGCTTTCGCAGCTTCTTCGATCTTTTCAATCAGCTCTTCGGCTTCTTTAACCAATTCATTGTATTCTTTGGTCAGTGTCGTCGGATCACCATCAACGGCTTTGATCTCAGCCTCTTTGGCGTTTAGTTTCTTGTCAATTTCTTTCCATTGATCCTGCAATTCTTGCAACTGCATTTCCGTTTCCTGCGCTTGGCAGGTTGCTGGGAAATTTAACGCTTGAAAAGAAAGAGCAAACCCAAAACACAAGACAAGATTTGCCCAACGTTGAAAACTCTTTGCTTCAACAAATCGCATTTTCGTCTCCGAAATCTGATTATTTAAAGTGATTGATTTTGAACAACTCGGCTGAAGTGGAATAGAGAACCCCACATTGATCTTGCCGAAGAACTTTCGTGAAAAACGATTATACAAAATCGTTTTGAAAAACTTAACGACTGCCGGACCCCATTGGATCCATCGAAATCGCGTTGAAATAAGCGGCTTAAGCCTTGACTCTAGCCATCATCGCGAAGATTCTGCATTTTCTCTGCAACTCGAGAGGGTTGATAGCTGTGTTGACGCTTTCGCAGAACCGTTGCTTTGATAATTTTAGATGGTTCGCCACCCCCAGCACGTGCGTAAGGCGTTTTGTCAACTTTGTTCAGTTTGTAGACGACATCCATGCCTTCGATGACACGCCCAAACGCTGTGTACTTGCCGTCGTATTCTGGTTTCCTCTGATGCGTAATGAAAAACTGCGAGTCGCCTGTATCGCGTCCCGTATTGTGCATACTCAACGTTCCCGAAAAGTGATGGCGAATTTGCTCGCGATCATACTCGCAGGGAATCTGGTAGCCAATTTCTCCTGTGCCGTCACCGTTTTTGCAGCCGGTGCGAGCGCAGTCACCTGGCCGCACGAGGTAGAACGGTTTCTCATCGTAAAAACCAGACTCAACAAGGTTGACAAAATTACCAACCGTTTGAGGAGCATGGTTCTCATACAATTCGACAACAATGTCCCCTTCTGAAGTTTCAATTTTGATTCGTGGCAAATCGTTTGTGTTTTTCTCCAGCCGTCGAATCATGAGTTCGCGTTGCCATTTAGTTCTCGCATCGGCTAAAACTTGTCGATAAACCGCCTTGAGGGTCGTGCCCCGCGACTCAATTTTCTGAAGCATCAAATCCGCTCGTGCGTAATCCTGAATAGCGAAGCTCGCACGGAACGCTTGGTAAGCGACGTTTTCAAAGGACACGCCACCAGCACTGGTATCGGATTCAGACTTTTCCATTTTCATCGGCGCGTTTTCCAAGCCGGATTTCAACATCAGATCCGCCAATTCCAAAGCGCCGCGCGGATCAAAGCTTTCTCCTCCCGCCGCATCAATTTTGTTGGCAAGTGTTGCATAAACAATTTTCGCAGCGATGGAGTTGGCGGATGGGTCTTTTCGATAAGCCGTTGCCGCTGCATCAGACAACTGCATTTTCAAGTTCTCAGTCTCTTTCTGCATCTGGCGAATTTTCGCCATGTGTTTTTTCTGAGCCTCAGGAAAGCCAACTGGGATCGCGCTGAATTCGTGACTAATCGCTTTTTCGTTTAATCGAATATCTCTCAAAAGCTCCTCAAGGGATTTGCCACTCGATCCCTGCATAGTCATTGTGTCCGTTTTCGGCGCAACGTCTTGAACTTTAGATTGCGTGGCATCTGAAAAAGATGGTGTAAACAGGTTGCCGCTGTCTTGCGCATTCGCATTTGTCGAAACAAGGGCAGCCAGCCCAAGCACCAAAAGGAACGCAGGAGAATTGAATTTAATATTGAGACTCATGAGTAACTTCACGTTTAAGAAGATGTGATTTTAAAGTTGTGACAAACGCAGACGGCGAATCCGCGTTGCCTGCCATGTTGTTAATCGTGGGTCGTCCGTAACACTTAATTTATCTATTGTTTCTGTCGTTTTTACTCGCATCATTGAGCGGGTAAACGCTCGCATTTCATCGACTTACTATTTCTTGTCGTCTTCTTTGACTCGGTTAGGCTCGTAAGCATGGTCGCGTTTGCGAATGACTTTTGCAGAAAGAATCATATCAGGCGTAACGTCTTTGATCCCTTCTTCAACTCCTTCTTCGTTTAACGTCCAAGTTTCCTGAAGGGCATCCACAACTTGCATATCCGAAATGACTCTGCCAAACACTGTATGGTATTGATCCAATACTGAAAACGGCGATCGAAGAATGTAAAATTCCGAAGTCCCGGAGTTCGGGATCTCTGGATTGACGACCATACTCAGCGAACCACGAAAGTGATGGCGGGCGTTGGGTTTTTTGTGTTCATCGTAAATCGTATAACCCGTTGGCTGCAGCCGATTGAAAGTCATCCTGCCAGCATGGGCGACGTAGTTTTTGATTGAACGATGAAAAATAACGTCATCGTAAAATCCAGCTTCAACCAAACTGATAAAATTGCCAACCGTTTCTGGAGCTTCGTTTTCAAACAGCTCGATTACGATCTTGCCCTTTGACGTTTCTAATTCTACACGCGGAAGATCGTCAGCCTTCGCTTCGGCCTCGCGAATTTCCAATTCCCCAATCCAGTTGGCCAAAAGGGCTTTTGAATCGTAAAAAACACCTTGCTCAAGTCGAGGCAACTTTTGCACGACCTTTATCCTTGTTTTCATGAAATTGACCGCACGCTCAAAGTCATTTGTCATCGCACTACCGCGAGCGAGGTCAATTGTCACGCCTTCATGTTCTTCTTTACCTTCTGGAAACTGCTCACTGAGTTTTTGCGTAAGCCGTGAACACAATTCCAACTTGCCTTCCGTATAGAGTCGCGCGTAAGTTGCAAGAACGATACCACTAAGGTCTCGTGAAGGATTTTTTGTTTTCTGAAACAAGGTAAGCGCGATCGCGATCGTTTTGTCGCGAACTTTTTTCCCGCGATCCGCTGCCTCTTCCCATTTCTCGCGGTACTCAAGCGCGGTTTCACTATCGACATGAAAGTGAGTCATTTCGGCATGCTTGGCTTCTTTCACGCATTCCCTAAGCTCTTCAATCGCTGCATCGAATTTCATCTTCAGGGTCGCTTCGTCCATCTCCGCATAAGGATCGACCGTGACATCAACGACTTCTGGCAGTTTGGTTTGACCACTTGCAACCTCAGCAATGCAAAATCCAAGACACACACCAACCAAGAGAACCAGGTTTGAAAGTTTAAATTTGGCAAGATGTTTCATAAGTCTTTATAAGTTGAATTCCAGATGATTATCAAAGTTTCGACTGGTTTTCTCGCAGCACCATTAATAATATAGCGACTCACCCTGTTTTGTACCGTAATCCGCTTTTTCGCGAAAGAAACATTTCATGCCTCGATTCAAACGCGGCGCAAATCTTAACGATTGGAAAACCAATCGCAGTGAAGCCGGAAAAGGCAAACTGCGAATTGTGGGTGGAAAATTCCGCGGTAGATTGATCAATTATTCCGGTGATCCGGTCACTCGCCCCATGAAAGACAACATCCGTGAAGCCCTCTTTAACCTCGTTGGAGGCTGGGTAAAGGACAAAGCAATTTTTGACCTTTTCGCGGGTACTGGAGCAATGGGCCTTGAGGCGCTTAGCCGTGGGGCAAACAAAGCAATCTTCGTCGAAAGACACTTTCCTACTGTACGTATTATCAAGGAAAATGTTCAGGAATTGGGTCCCGAACTGAACGTCGAGGTCAACGCTTCTGACACTTTTTTTTGGGTCCGGCAATTTCTCAAAACGCCCGAAAAAGCCCCTTCAGAGCCGTGGGTGGTGTTCTGCTGCCCGCCTTACGATTTTTACGTTGACCGTCCAGATGACGTCCTGACAATGCTCACCAGTTTGATCAGTGTGGCACCCGACCATAGCATTTTTGTGGTCGAATCCGATGCGCGGTTTGATCACCGAAAATTGCCCAATGCCGACCAATGGACAGTTCGCAAATACTCGCCAGCTCTGGTTTCTGTTCTGAAGAAACATCCAGCTGACGCAGACGAACCAATTGCCGCTGACTAGGCTAAGTCCGAATTGTCAGAAGACTCAAGTTCCGAATCTAGAATAATCCCAGCACCCACTGTCAGTTAGTTCCGGTACAGAGTTAATCGCTTCCAAAATCCTCGGATTACTTACCCAATCGGTCCGACTTCACTCCCTATTCCAAATCAACCAAAAACTTTGCCCGCTCCTTAGGCTTCAGCTACCTTGATCAAACCGATCAACCGCACCAGATGCATGCATTACGGCTTGGGCTAGCAGATATTGTGCTACCTTTGCAAATCTAAGTCGACTTATCGCAAATCGAATTCCGATAAAAACTAAGGCAATTAGTTCGTCATGGGAAACCCCATGATTTATTCGGAGTCCCAAACACCTATGCTCATTCGTTCAGCCTATGTGGCTTTCTTGGCGTTAGCACTTTTTTGCTTCGCCGCTTTCGATGCTGGCCCTGCCCAGAAAAGCTACGAACCAACCTCAACGTTGGATTCGCTGAACCCATCTCCCATTGCCGAACTTGCAGCGAACAAAATCTCTGGTCGAAAGATCCCCGAAGCCATCGAGTTTGATCGATGTATTGCCAACCTAAATCTTTGGTCGCAAGAACAAAGCTTTGAAAAGCAAAATTCTCCGTTGACCGATGTCTCACAACACGATCACTCACCGAAAAGATCGTCAAGCCAACTCCAAGCTACGGCAAGTGAAACAAAAATCGAATTAGGCGATTCCGATGAGATTTCGATTCCGGCTCAACGTTCACAAATCCGACTTGTCGCGTTTACGTACACTCGAAACAGCGAAGACGACGACTCTCAACCGAAAGTCGAATTGTTTGAAATATCTGAAGAGCTTGTGTCTGAAATCGACCGCCTTCGATCCAACCCACAAGCAACAGGTTGGGCAACCAACGCGATCACGGTGCTGGATGCAATCGCGAAATCACCAACCAACTCAAATCAGTTGCCCGTTTACTTTCAGCAACTGGAGACACTTTTAAATCAAATGCCGCAGTTGACCACTGCCGTTTGGAATGCGAGCGACCAATCGCAACAGGCGATGCAAGAAACCAGTCAGATTGGCCAAATTGGATATAAAATCAGTCGTCGATTGTCAGTTTGGCGAGCCATCACAAGATCCCAATCCAAAAACGGCGATGCAGTCACGGCCAAGTTTCGAAGTGCCAACTACGGACGAATTTCATTTGAAGAACTCGACCCACGTTGGGTCGAATACCTGAAACTCGAAGACTACAAATCTGCTTTCGAATCTTTACAACCAGATCCAAAAAAACAACGGAAAACCGCGCGAGCAATTCTCGCACGGATCTACTCTCCAGTTCTTCAGTCGGACCAAGCCGCGTACATTCAACAAATCATCGACCCAGAGTTAGTCGGCGTTCTTAAGCATCACGCATCCAAGACAATATCGACGGCCGATCTTTTAAAATCCGTTGAGAAATTCGAAACCCAAAACTCATCTCTTTCTGGTTACTATCTCAACGATCACTACCAGGGATTGCTTTGGTCCGATGACTTAGAAAAGCAATCAGTAGCGGCAGAGCTTCAGACACACTATCGCAATGCGAATTTTCGATTATCGGTTTCAGATCGGTTGCTCAATCGAATGATTCCTGCGTTGCCCTCAACCGCAGAGCGGGTTTCTGAGAATATCAACGGCGCAGTTGTTCGCGGCAACAGTCAAGTCTCAAATCATACTCGAGTTGCCTTCGTACCCAATCCATCCAAGCTTCAATTGCAAATTGAAACAGACGGACACGTTCGGTCTGATACCGTTGCACGCACAAAAACATTTCGTATTCTCAATCAGGGTGAAGCCCGATTTAAGGTTCAAAAGCAATTGCTAATTGGACGCGACGGAATCAACTCTTCGCAAAGACCTTATTCAGCTTCAAACGGAAACCAACACGTTGTTGGGGTCGAATCCAAATTGGATAACGTCCCGATTCTTGGCTGGGTTGCACGACGACTGGCCGAAAAGAAATTGCGAGAAGACCAGCCGGAAACCAACCGCCTATTCCGCAACAAAGTCACTTCTTCTGCCGAGTCTCGTGTTGAGCAAGAAGTCGACAAAGGACTGGCGCAACTTCGCAACTACGGCTACAACAACTTGCTTCAGCCACTTATCTCGATGGACCTGGAGCCGGAGCCACTCGAGCTTCAAACGACTTACAACCAATTGATCATGAGATATCGCTTGGCCGGCCACGACCAAATGGCTGCCAACACCGCTCGACCTCGCGACAGTGGAAACAGTCTATTGAGTTTCCAGATTCACCAATCCGCGATCAACAACGCCATCGCCCGCATCGGTCTCAAGGGTGAAACGTTCACAGGCAAAGAACTGCAAGAGCACATGCGCCAGGTATTTGGTCTACCCCACTACGAGAAAATCTCGGATGAACGAGAACAGAAAAAAGCCCAAATCAAGTTCGCTTCAGTTGACCCGATTCACATCGGTTTCGAAAAAGATCGCTTGGCCATCACGCTCAATCTAAAGTCGTTGAAGATCGGCGAAAAAGGCAAGCGTTTCAAAAACATTTCCATGAAAGCCGTGTATCAAGTCCAAACATCCGGCATGCAAGTCTTTCTGACTCAAGACGACAATGGAACATTGATCCGCGGCAAGCGACTCAAGTTAAGAGAAAAAGCGGCAATCAGCACCATTATGAAAGTTCTGTTCAAGAAGAACTATGACTTCGACGCGTTGCCAGCCCAGTTCGCGGCCAAGATCAATGGGCAAAATTTGGAAATCTCACAGTTGGTTGTCGCAAATGGATGGATAGGCGTTTCAATCGACGACCGCAACAGCGCCCCATTCAATCAGTCAACAATCGCAACGACTCCGGCGTCGTCGCCACAACGCCTCGGTGACAATCTTCGCCGCGTTCTAAATCGTCGGTAAGCAACGGCAATGCACTCGCGAAATGGGCGAACTAATTGGCTTCGTCAAAAAAAACAGGACTAACGTACTGGTCGCCAAGCCGGTTTTTGAATCGTGGTCTTGGCAGGAATCGCTCGAACACGTGGTGCCAAGCTGAATTCAGATTGCTCCGGCTGACTCATCGGTTGGGTGAATTGCCGTGTCGGGGTAACGCGATCATAGCGATTTCGAACCGCGATAGATCCACCGTCGCCACGACGACGGAATTGCGAAGCCTGCAGCCCATTTGCTGTCCCGTTGCTTGATTGCGTGCGCCCGAATCCTGACTGTCTTTGACGTCGCCATTCCGAATTAGCACTCAATTGACTGGACTGCTTTTTCAAATTTGAATCCCAACGGGAATCTCGTCTTGTCCAGCCAGCAACCAAAGGATCGTCCGGAGAATAGCCTGGAGCTGGTGGAGCGATGCGTATCTCCGATGATGTTTTCATGACTCGACCATCGGGAGTTACAAAACGCACGTGAACAATCAAGCGTTCATTGACGGGAGTTGATTCTTCCCAAGGAAGGTGAAGCAGGATTCCATGACTCCCCAATTCATCATTGGCAAAAAACAACTCTGTTTCCTGCGGAAGGAATTTCCAAAGCCCGATTCGCTGGTGAGCGGCTGGCTGTCTTGGATCAAGCACACTTACCGTCAGTTCGCCGCCGACCAACTCAATCGTTCCGTCGGCTAAAAGTGGCTGGACCAAAAGGTCGATGCCTTCATCACCAGGCTGGCCATCGACATCGTGTCCTCGAGAGGCATCGCGATTGATCAGGACTTCGGTAATCGTAGCTTGCTGAAAATCGAGGTCAGAAGATTCAAATCCAATTCCCTGATTGGAGCCAATATCCTCGTTGGGGCCAGCAAGAGAAATTCCACTAAAGTCATCATCAGAATCTTCTAGTTCGGGAAGAAACGAATCTGACTCATACGAGCTGTCAAGTTGAATCATTTGATCCAATTCCGCTTGAGAAGAACCTTCACGCGGATCGGTTGGATCAGCATCGTTGCGATTCTGAGATTCACGTGGCACTGTCAAAAGGCTTTTTGCCGGAGCGCCATTGGGTGGAGAGTTATTGAGGATCGTTTCACCAACGGGCGGCACGTCGACAGGTACGCCACCATAAGCAATACCGCCTTCGTAGATCACTTCTCCATCTGAGTAGCCGTTATACGGTTGGCCATTGTCATAATTCACTCCGCCATCAAGGATCACATCGCCTTGATAGATCACATCACCTTGATAGATCATCTCGTCGTTGTACTGACCGCCGTATTGATCGCTGTATTGGCTACCGTATTGATCACCATAATAAACATCGCCAACGATCGGATCGGACGAAAGCATTGTGCTGCCTGCCGAAACGCCGTCGAAATTATTAAGCGGACCAATTTCGGATTCGTATTGAGATTTGAGTAAAAAGTATTTGTCTTCGAGGTCAAGAATTTCCGCGCGCAACAAAGCGGTCTGACGACTGCATCGCGGATCGGTTCGGCAACCGACGAGCAAAAGACACAGAATTGATAACGAAATTGCGACGCGCATTTGGGAAAAGCCCTTGAACAAATATTCCAAGACGAATCTTTAGAAGAATTGCGAAAAATTCGAAATCCCAATCTCACAAGCGTCTGCCGAGATTATTGGGACTTTGCAAGAATTAAACGAGCTAGCATGGGCCGTCCGCGACAGAAAACGCGATTGATCGTCCAAACGCGGGAAATCGAGGCGAAGCACGTCATTCACAACATGACCTACACCCGACGCCGGCATGCACAACATGGAAATGGGAACCCCCGACGTGTTAGCGAGGGACCGAACACCGAGAGCGTAAGCGAGACCTGCCTGAGAACAAGTGAAGCACTAGCTGGAAACCCGACGTGTTAGCGAGCGACGTTACCAGCTTCACACCACTTACTCACCCAGCGTCACATTCTCACAGATTAGATATCCAAATCATTCAGTTCATCAACCAAATCATCCAGATCATCCTTCGCTTCTTCAACGCGATTTTCTTGACGGCGAGAAATACCGACCGACATTCCAACGGCATCCCGGCCGGCTGCGATCAACTGTTCATCACGCTCAATGGCGGCCAACTCTTCGGCTGATTTTCCGTCCGCAGGCGCACCAAACAATTGAGACAAATCAATTTTCATACTCGCCACGCCATCACTCGAACCAGCGATCGCCGGAGTTTTATGCTGCGGAAACATAATCGCGTTTTCAGGACAAACACGACTGCAAGCCGGACAGCCTTTGCGACAATTGTCTGGTTGCTCAACCAGAATCGTGTCGACGTTGTCGACGCCATAAACGCCGAACAAACAAAAGTCGATGCACTCCATGCAGTTTGTGCACCGGCTATAGTCGATCACTGGATACCAACGTCTTCCGCCGGTTTGCTCAATTCGGTTGACGACCGATGGCTGATCCAATCCATTGCCATCGGCAGCTAGTGCCGTATCGTTGGTCGGTGACGCCATCCGGTCAGCCGCCGTAATCACAGGCAGCCCGCCATTGGATTGTCCATTTCCATTACCGTTGCCATTTGGCTTCATCGGCATGGCATTGACAATATCACCCAGCCCAACCACCTGCACGGAATTCTCTTTGTGAATCCGTTTGACTTCCGCAATAAACTCAGCGTGCCGGTTGGTGATCTTTAAATCAAGACAATAGATCTTGCGGTTTGGAATTTTCCGAGCATCGATCACACGAGTTTTTTCGTCCGGAGTCTCCTCTTCTTCATCCTCAAAATCCTCGTCGTCTTCATCATCATTCTTCAATAACACTTCACCGACGTGGCCGTGAATTCCATGTCGGTCAAGAATCCAATGTGCTGCACGTTCAAACAACCAGGAAATCACAACGACGTTGCCATTGATTTGATTCAGTGCCAACATCCCCGTGCTATCCGGTTTAATGTCATACAGGTTGGGCACGATTGTCACATCGATACCCGACTCGAACAACAAACCCGCAACGATCTCCTCTTCAAGATTCCGTTTGGCCGGATTCTTACTGGGAGATTGAGAGACGACTACTGAGATACGTTTTGCCATGTGACCGAAGAATAAAGAAGGTTGTTTGTAGATCTGATTTTAACAGAAATCTGCCTTCGTGGACGATGTAAACTGGACGTTATCTGGCTTACATTAACAGCAACGTTTCGGGCTCTGGGCTGACTAATCGTTAAGTTTTGCCACAGCCATCGCAATGACCGTAGTTAGTAGCCGCTACCCAGATCGTGCAACCTTTTCGCTGCTTCGGAATCGCCAACCGCTGCCGCGACACCCATTAGCAAATACCTTTTATCGTCAACGTGGGAAATCGAGTAACACGCCTGTAGAAACAGATGGGCACAGTCTTGCAGTATTGGTTGCACTTCAGGCTCAAGTTCACTCGGATCGTACATTTTCCAGACCGCGAACCGCATCATCGTGGCAAACCTGATCGTCATTGGAGTTTGAACGGAATCATCTTTTTGCGACTTGATGATATCGTACAGATACTTGAGGGACGGGAAAAACAGCTCGGCGATAACGTAATCTTCACCCGACAGCACTTCTCCGATGTGGGCGAATTCAAGTTCAGTGAACTGTTCGCCAACGGCTTCTCCAACCAACGAAATAATTTCGGCTTCGGGAATGTCGTCATATCTTTTGAGTTCAAGAATTCTTCGACTCATTTGGTCTCTTTCTTGGTGGCTCAAGTTTTAATTTGAAAAGGGCAGTTCGGCCGATGCGGCCCTTGCGCAGGCGGTCGTTAGCAGTCCAAGCAAAGAACATTCAATCTACTCGTTCAGCTGGCCTTTGATCGTCCGCTGAGTTTTTTTCCAAACGTCTTCCAGCAATTCAATGTACGCAGCCGGCTCCAAAAATTCGACGTTCTCAACCTTCATGTCGAACAACCAGCCTTCGCCGTATTTATCTGTGTTGATCGCAGAAGGATCTTCCATCAGCGTTTCATTGAACGTTAACAGCTCGCCCGCGTCAGGAGCGAACAAGGCACTTTCGGCTTTCTTGCTTTCAATGCTACCGATCTCCTGACTGGCTTTGATCACTGACGGCGCATCGACAAGCCAATCAAGAAAATAAACATCCTGAAGCAATCTCACTGCGTAAGCCGTAAATCCAAATCGCACGATGCCTGTTGGATTTTCTGATACTTGAGCCCACATGTGATTTTTGGCGTAAACTCGATCCGTCGGAAACTCGGCTTCGAACTCGCCCATCATGAACGTCAAAGCGTCGATCATGTGTAGCGGATCCCTTGGTGCTCGGCTTCGAAGAACGCTGGCAACAATGCGTCGGCGTGCAAGAAGCCTTTACGAGTCAGTTCAATCCGATCGGGCGTTACGGTCAGCATTCCATTTTCGGCATGCTGCTGATACTGCTCTTTCCAATGGTCAGTGATGTCGACGTTGAATTTGGTTTTGAAGTATTCAACATCCAAGTAGCCGCGTTTGAGTTGCAAAATCATTTCACGAACCAACGCCTGGTGCGGTGTCGGCGTGAAAGCACGCCCAAGCGGCAATTTGCCTTCTTCCATAAGGTCAGCCTGATACTGTTTCATATCGGCTTTATTTTGATAGTGCACACCAGAGATGTGACCAAAACTCGCGATACCCGTTGCCAACAGATCTGAACCCTGCCAGAGGTTATCACGGTAGCTAAAGTTCACTTTGTTATTGTCTTTGACGACAGTGTAAGCACTGCTAATTTTGTAGCCCGCCCCAAGAAATTCATCGTACGCGTAGTTCAGCCACTCCCGCTTCGTTTCCCAATCGGCAACGGGCGTTTCAATTTTCTCACCCAGAATATCTTTGGAGTAAACCGTGTTAAAAGGAAGTTCCATTTGATAAATCGTGATCGACTCAGGAGAAAGCTTGATCGCTTCGGAGATGTTGTGCTTCCAGTTATCCCAAGTCTCACCGACCATACCGGAGATCAAGTCAATATTCACATTGTCGAAATCAGCGGCCTTAATCCAATCCCAGGATTTGTAAACTTCCTTTGTAAGGTGTGCCCGGCCGTTTTCTTCCAACACCGAGTCGGTAAAGTTCTCGATACCAAGACTCAAACGCGTGACGCCCAGCTCTTTCAACGTTTTGATTTTGTTTTCTTGAAGCGTACCTGGCTCGCATTCAAACGTGACTTCTTCGGCTTTGTCCCAATTGATATTTGCTCGAAGACGATCGACCAATGAAGTCAACTGGCGCGAACTGAG
This sequence comes from uncultured Pirellulaceae bacterium, assembly GCA_964478065.1. Classification (GTDB taxonomy): domain Bacteria; phylum Planctomycetota; class Planctomycetia; order Pirellulales; family Pirellulaceae; genus Mariniblastus. The sequence continues at coordinate 12,169 of CAYZGP010000090.1, read as the reverse complement.
AAACGATGGGGTACCGCCACCAAAGTAAACAAAGCGAAATGGACGCTCGCCCATTGCCGGTTGCTGGCTCACTAATTCGATTTCGCGACAAAGTGCTGATACATAAGCCTCAATGTCTTTCGCGTTTTGATCCGTGAAAACTTTGAAGTAACAAAACTTGCATCGCTTACGACAAAACGGGATATGCAAATACAAACCCAGGGGCACATCAGCGCCGGGTGGTTTGGCCAGCGCCTCGTGAACGGCTCCAAGTTGGTCACCCTTCCATTGCGAGAACGGAGGATAATTTGAGATGAAGTAACTACCGACTTCAGTTTTTGTAGATTCAGTTGACATCAATCAGGATCGTTTTAGAGGCTTCGCAAAGCGTGAATAGGATGTTTGCGATTGGGATGTTTGCGACAGGGTCAAAGCCTGCGGCAGGGTTAAAGCCTGCGACTTCTCACGCGAAAACACTGTTATTTCTTACCTAGACAATAGACCACGCCTCGATCGGTCGCAATAACAAGCTTGCCAAATGCGGCCGCTGGCGAGCTAAGAAACGCTCCATTGAATTGTTTTTCCCAAATCGTGCTGCCGTCTTTGAGCGAAAGAACATAAAACCGCCCGTCCGTTGACCCAACATAAACCTTGTCTCCGGCGATGATTGGCGAGGAGTCAACTTTCGCTTTCAATGTTACGGTCCAATTTTGATCGCCCGTAACCGGGTTCAACGAATAGACCTGACGGTTTCTCGCACCAAAGACCACATGGTCTTTGTTAACGGCTGCACAACCGCGAACTGCGGCTTGGCCTTTATCATCTGAAAACGCCCAAGTCCCTTTAACGGTCTTCCAATTCACGGCTCGAAACTCTGCTTGCTCCGTGCCAAAGAAAACCGAATCTCCGTGTGCAGCCGGTGTGGATCCGGTTGGCGATTTGATATCTACACTGCCAAGTTCTGTTCCGTCCTGGAGATTTACAACGTGTAAGAAACCATCGCAACCGGCAACGAATGCATTGTCGCCAGCAACCGTTGCCGAACAGCGAATCTGGTCTGGCGTTTGATGCTTCCAAATCAGCTCACCGGTTTCTGCGTTCAACAAGTACAAATTTGAATCTTGCGAACCGACCAAAACGTTGCCCTTGTAAAAATTGGCACTGGAACTGATCTCGCCGCCAGTTTCATATTTCCAAAGCAGTTTTCCTTCGGTGCTGACACAGTAGAAAATTCCATCGATGTCACCAATGAAGATTCGCCCATCGCGATACGCAGCCGAAGAAGAAAAACTGATCGGCGTTTTGTATTCCCATTTCTTTTCGCCTGTCTTTAAATCGAAAGCGAACAACATACCGTCCAAGTCACCGATGTAGACCGTTTGCTCATCCGAATCGACTGCTTGAGTGATATTCGCCGTTCCATCAAATGCGCCTTTTGGAACCTTGTATTCCCAAAGCACTTCCAAATCATCGGGCAGGGCTTCTTTGGCAACACCCGAAGAAAGTGCGTCACCGCGAAAGACATGCCAGCCTCCAGAATGGTCTTTCTTTGCAGTCTTGGCTTTGGTCTCGTCCATATTCTCGGCAGCGTCTTTGACGAGATCTTTTTCATCAACCTTGCTGCTGGGTTTACTTTTAACGGCACGATCTTCCTGGGTGACTTTTGCTCCATCTAGCAACTCAAGCGACAAACTCCTCATCGCCGTAATGTATTTGGTTTTGTCACGAATGCTATGTTGTTGTCCTGTGATTCCAATATTTCCAAACGCCATAACTTGGCTTGCGTGTTTCAAGTTTTCAACACAATGAGAATTCTTGAGCTCCACTTTTTTGAAGTCCTTTTCCCAGCCCTCGTATTGATATTTTTTTTCCCACCACGCCTTGCACTTGGCTGCATCGTCAAAAATCAGCAAGCGGATACTAATTGAACCGACACGAACGCTGGGTTTTAAAAACGAAAAATTGGCAACTGAACGAACCCCTTGTGACTTGTATTGCTCGGCAAGCGTCGCAGCGGCCTTTTGCAATTTTGGATCCAGGCTTTCAATATCATGCAAATCGGGCGCACGAAAAACGGGCATTTCATTCCACCCGTCGCCTACGACCACAGCGGGGATGTGTAAATCGTTAACCGATTTTTCAACCTTGAGCCCCCAAAATTTTCCGGAAGGAACTTCAGTCGCTACTTTTGCTTCTGACTTTGTTTGAGCCTGAGCGGAAAAAACGGATCCCAATCCAGCCAAAAATAGAAACGTAAATCCGAAAATAAAAGATGTCTTCATTTGCCCTGCTCCAGTATTTTCTGGCCAAGATCTTGCAACAAATTGAATTCAAAACACAAACAGGAAAAACGTCTTATGAGCGAAGCCAGCAAGCCAGCTCAAAATGCGTTTTGATAAATCCCAAGCAATGAGTTTTGAGTAACCGAACGAGGATTGAATGTTCCCGTCCATTGTTCAGCCGCGGCGGCGGCCAACTCTGGCATTTTATCCGCAATCACGCCGCATTGATCAAGTTTTATTTGCAATCCGGCAGCTTCAATCAACTCAGTGAGAAATTCGGCCAGCCCTTGAGCCCCACTGGACGCGGGGGGAAGACCCGGCAACGACTCACTGAAAGAAAGCAATTCCTGATACCAACTGTTAAACTCTTCACCATTGTATCGCACGACATGCGGAAGCATCAAACCAACGGCTTGCCCGTGCGCCGTTCCGTACGTCGCGGTTAACGGGTTGGCCAACGCATGACTTGCGCCCAGCATAGAATTCTCGATTGCGACTCCGGCATATGCCGCACCCAATTGCATGGCCGCGCGTGCGTCCAAATCCGTTGGGTCAGCCAGGACTTTTTTGAAATTGCCCGCAAGCAAACGCCAGGCTTCGCGAGAATATAACAGTGAAACCGGATTGCGACGCTTGGTCACGTACGTCTCGACAGCGTGCGAAATTGCATCGATGCCTGTCAGTGCCGTCACCATCGCAGGTTGGGTCAAAGTCAGCTCCGGATCGAGCAGCGCGATTCGACAACTGGCTTTCTTGTCACCGCAAGCCATTTTCACATGCGTTTTGGCATCGGAAATCAAAGCGAACGACTGCATTTCGCTTCCCGTACCGGCGGTTGTTGGCACCGCGATCATCGGCAACATGGGCTTGAGCGCTTTGCCGACTCCGTGATAGTCGTGCATCGTTCCGCCGTTGGAATACACAAAGTTAATTCCCTTTGCACAGTCCATCGAACTTCCTCCGCCCAGCCCAACCAACAACTCTGGCTCGTATCGCTTGGCAATTTTCAATCCAGCATCGATTTCATCGGTCGTTGGATTTTCATGAGCCCCATCGAACAGATGGGTTTCAATATTGGCAGCACGAAGCGCATTGAGCCCACGCTCAACATGACCGGCTTCGATGATTCCTGGATCGGTTACGACTAACGCACGGCGCATCCCGAGTTCACCAGCGAGTTCTCCCAGTCGCTCAATCGCGCCGGCACCACAGACCATTCGGGTTCGCAAATTGAAATCAAAGTCTTGCATTGACGTGGGCTTTTTCTTGGGCGCAAATTAATCGTGGTGTTCGGCTGTTAGCTTTTTTTAAAGGCTCAATTGCTCTGCCGAAAACCGCTTCGGCAAAAGCTTTAGCGATCCGCAGGCAATTGTCTAAAAAACAATCATTGTTTCTACACGCTGAGTGCTGCCGTTTTTTCGGCTGGCATTTGATACGCTCGTGAACGGAACAAGAAATCAATCAAGTTCCCTTCGTGAGGCTGCAACCAATTCAAACGGTTGGTTGGAATCGGCCCAATGTTCAAGCGGTCAATATTCGTGGCGTCGGTCAGGTCATCAATCCAAGCCTGATCTTCAGTAATCGCAGTGCCAACAAGCGTTGAACCGGCGGCTTTGATCATTTTGTCTTGCGGACACTCAACGACCGTCACGAACGGGAACATAAATTCTTTGCTCGCGATTTCGCACTCTGGGTTCGCAGCATGAGCCACGACCGGCCGGACGTACGAACATCGCTCTTGCTCAACCAATCTGTCGCCGTATTTCTCGGTGCAGTTTGTGACACCGGGAGCTTTCATGTCTTGCTCGACCATCGCGAGAACGGCTTTGCCAACACCATCGGTTGTAAACGCGGCCAATCCAGCTTCCGGGTTTTCCGGTGGCAAGGCTTCGATTGGGCCAAGTCGTTCGGCCAACGCTTCAGCAATTTCTTTTGTGTGTCGTGAAGCAAAAATGCCGGAACAGTTAATGCAGCTTCGACCGCCGTTGATGTAAACTGACTCAACCATCATGTCGAGATACTTCTCCCAGTCATCAACACAGTCGTCACCAAGGAAGATTTTTGAGAAACCCGGACCGTGGACTTGGACCTTTGGATTGCCAGAATATTGGTCGATCGTTTTTTGGGAACCGAAAATCATACTGCGAGTGCAACTACTCATCAGAGCAGCACCAACATCGTGACCACCAGGGTAAAGCGAAATGACTTCCGGAGGGATTCCGGCTTTTTCAAATGCGGAAGCAACTCGGTACGCCGTCCATGGCTCGGACGAACCGGGCTTGAGCACCAATCCCATCTGCAGCGGAATGACGGGCAGCCAAAGCGTATGAACGCCAGGCGAATTGGATGGCAAAACCGCCCCCAACACTGGCGTTTGAGCCTGGTAACTAACGACCACGCCGCGCGATTCCATTCCGTAACCGTTGGTCAGGATACTCAAATCCAAACCGCGAGTCAGGCATTGGAGAATCTCGGTCATGTTTCGCATCACGAAACAATTTTTCGTCATGTTGGAGCGGCACATGTGTTCGGGCAACCCAGTCGAAGCCGATTGATGGGTCACAAACTCATCGGGAGTCTGTGTTCCATTGCCCAGCGACAAAGTTTCTTTTTCGAACAAGTCCGCTGCATGGGCGACTTTTGCAATCAAGTCTTCGCAAGTGAATTGCTTGAGAACTTTCCGCGCATCACCGGCCTTGCGCATATCACGACTGACCAAACCGCCAACAGCAGAGTGAACTTTTGCGATCGGCTCGCCAGTATTGAAATGCACAACTTCGGTTGTCTCGAGCGATTCGTAGACTTTTCCCCAGCGAATGACGGGTATCTCTAGCACTTGACTCTTCTCCAATGATTTTTCGTTTGCCGCACGAAACTAAAGTTCGTTCAACAACAGTTTATTCGAACGCGAACCGGACTCTACTTTAATAAACACCAACCGTTGTAGTAGCGGCAATTTCGTGAAATGGTCTCACGCCACTTACACCGTCCCAAGGAAATTTCTCAAACGGCATTTCACGTTCGCCTTCGTCGCGTTCCAGAAACCCTGGCACGAAAAACTCAGGTGTCAGCGTTGTTAATTTGACACGTCCCGTTTCACCAAACCCAACGGTCTCATTGGAATCATCGAAACTAACGACTTCGGTGACGGCTCGTGGCTGCGGCGCGTAGTATGAGATTTTATACTTATTTTCTGCGGTGACCGGGGCACTACAAGCCAGTCCCATCAGCGTGTTGCCATAGGTCGGCGTCATGTAAATGCCGCTTTCTTCTGGTGGGCCGCCGAACAATTCTTCGACGCAGTAGCGAGTCCACTGCGGAGTAAATTCTGTTCCACCGGAAAAGATTCCAGTGATGCCGCAGTCGGCGATCGACATATCGCGGTCTTCAAGACCCAAGCACAACGACTCGATAAGCTTCGGCGTTGCGAACATGCATTTGATGTTATGGTCAGCCGTGAGAATCGTGATCGCTTGATCGATACAATGCTTTTTGTATTCCTCAAGATGTTCCATCCAGCCTTTCTTGATCAGTTTCACGACCCAGCGCGGATCGAGATCGATACAGAAACTAATCCCGCCACGGAACTGAGCCAAATGTTCAACGGCCAATCGTAAGCGACGTGGGCCAGACGGACCGAGCATTAGCCAATTGCCACCGCGCGGAAAGTACTCATCGGGCAGGGTACCGCTGAACACTTCATAGTCAGTGCGAAAGTCATCCACGACCACACGGCTTTTAGGAACTCCAGTCGTGCCGCCGGTTTCGAAAACGTAAGTCGGTCGGTCGGCGTAATCTTTCATCCGCCAACGCTCCACAGGACCACCGCGAAGCCAGTCGTCTTCGAAGAGTGGGAACTTTTTCAAGTCGTCGTAGCATTTGACTTCAGTAAGCGGGTCGAAATTCAACTCAGCTTTCTTGCCCAGCCAAAAAGGACAGCCAGTTGAATCGTGAAAATGCCGCTGGACGATATTGTAGGTATGTTCGTCAAGCTTCTCGCGGGCAGTAGTGACCGCTGTTTCCAAATCAGTTTGCGTAGACATTGCTTTGTTGGTTCCAAGATTCCCGTAATTTCCAGCTACCTATGAGAATCAGTGAACCGCAAAACGTCAACGTAGGTAACGGAGCCAATGGAGACGTGGAATACGATAAATTGAGAAGTAGCGTACGCTGAGTGAATGGTTCTGGCGTTATCTTTGCTCCACGATGGGAGGCAATTGTCAGGCTGACCTACCACGGTCACACCTGAATTCAGGCAACCGGAACCAGCAATACTAACTATGCTAAGCTAATTTTTTTCCGGGTCGGCGTGACCACCCAACTTAAGCTGGTTTTGCAAGTAGTTTGCCCGCTCGACATTTCGCTCATCGGTGTCCAGCATAGCCTGGCGGATTTTTTGCAGGTGGGCCGGCTGCGTTTGGATGAACAGCTGATTCACATCAGGAATCGCCAAATCTCCGATCAAGCCGAGATTTATTCCCATACGAACGCGGGACAACAACAGCATCGTTTCTTCGCTGCTGATTTGCTGAGCATTTTGAAGCGTGCCATACGCACGGCTGACTTGATCAAACAAGTCATTTTGTTTTTCGTTGATTAGATACTCGCGGGCTTTCCGCTCGTAATCGATCACCACGGGAACGACATTGTTGACTTGCTCGATCAGCTCTTCTTCGGTTTTACCAAGCGTAATCTGATTGCTGACTTGGTAAAAATCGCCCATCGCTTGCGTGCCTTCGCCGTAAAGCCCACGCACAACCAGGTTGATTTTTTGCAAACTCCGAAACACTTTTTCGATTTGTTTCGTGATCACGAGTGCCGGCAAGTGCACCAATACGCTGACACGCATCCCCGTACCAACATTGGTCGGACAAGCCGTGAGGTAACCAAGCTTTGGATGAAACGCGTACGTCACTCGGGCTTCGATTTTGTCATCGAGCTCGTTAATCTGTTCCCATGCACCGCTCAAATCCAAGCCACTTTTCATCACTTGGATTCGCAGATGGTCCTCTTCGTTAACCATCAAGCTCAAACGCTCTTGATTGTCGATCGCGACCGCACGAGCGCCGTCAGAATTCGCGTGCTCGCGACTAATCAACTGTCTTTCAACCAAAAACTGGCGATCCAAAGACTCCAGATCCGCCACATTGATGAACGTCAAATCGCTCAACTTGGGATCTTTGCTCAGCCGTTCACGAACAGTCGATTCAATATTGGCTCGGTCGATGTCGGTGCAACGCCGGATGAATGGATAGTCGGCAAGATTTCTGGCCAACCGGATTCGGCTGCTCATCACGATATCGGACTCTGGCCCGGAGCCACGAAGCCACTCACCACATCGGCCTGCCATATCGTCGATGATCATGCTTGCCCTCGGCCACTTTCGACTTTAAAAATTTCGTCTCGAAGCATCGACGCCGCATCGTAGTCTTCACGATCAATGGCCGCACCAAGTTGATGGCGAAGTTGAAACAAAGCGAACACGGAATTGACTCGGTCGGCATCTTTCTGACCAAGCAAACCCATCGACACGCCCATGCGGACTCGCGAAAGCAGATTCAACGTCTGGTCTTTTGACTCGCGGTCGTTTTCGCCCAAGTCAATTTTGCACAGCTCATCCAAGGCACCAGTCACATCTCGCCGCACGCCTTCGCGGTTTTCCTTAAGCAAAAACTCACATGACTGACGCTCATATTTGATCAGCGCAGGAATCACGCTGGAAACCTGGTCAATCAGCTCGCCTTCGGCTCTTCCAAGAGTTGCCTGATTGCTAACTCGGAAAAAATCGCCCGCAGCGTTTTCGCCAAAAACTCCTCGTGCAACCACGTTAATTCGTTGCAGACTGCGGAAAACTTTGTCGACTTGTTCCGTCAAAACCAAAGCCGGCAAATGCACCATCACACTGACTCGCATGCCCGTTCCCACATTGGCTGGACAGGCAGTTAAGTATCCCCAACGTTCGTTGAAAGCGTAATTGAGTTGCTGCTCGATTTTGTCGTCGAGAAACGAAAGCTGGTCCCAAGCCGCACGAAGATCCAAATCATTGCGTGTAATCGTCAGGCGCAAATGATCTTCTTCGTTAATAGAAAGGCTAACGTCTTCGAACGTTGGCATCTCTTCAACGCAAGTCTCAACGGAGGATCCAGACTCGGACATCTCCGATTCAGGTTCAGAGTCTGCCGCATCATTTTGATTTGAAGCTTCAGAAGCACATTCACCAGACTCTCGACTGATCAACGGAAGCTCCATCAAGAACTGATGCTCCAATGATTCAAGTTCCTGAGAACTTACATGTGCCAATTGGCTGAGTTGTTGGTCTCGAGTCAAACCAGCGATAACAGCCGATTCAATTTGCGTTCGCTGATCGTCAGAGCAAGTGCTCACAAACGGAAACTCGGCGAGATTTCGCGCCAATCGAATTCGGCTGCTAATGACGATGTCGGATGGGTCAAGCGTTTCGTTAGTCACCGATTTGATCCTCTCCCTCGATCTTGCGAATTTGATCTCGAAGCTGTGAGGCTTTTTCATAGTCCTCTTGTTCGACGACTTCTTTCATCTGTCGACGGAGCCGAATCAGTTCGACTTGTGACTCAGTATCGCGCACACCGCGCTTGGGCTGTTTTCCTACATGTTGATTGTCACCGTGTACGTTAACCAACAACGGCTCAAGTTCGCCGCCAAAGAAAACGTAGTCGTGTGGGCAACCTAACCGACCGGCTTGGCGAAATTCGTAAAAAGAAATTCCGCAGATCGGACACTCTTTCGAATCGAGTTCGCGCAGGTCTTCGGCAGCTTGCTCAAGTGGCTTGAGCTGCTGTTGCAATAAGCCTGACATCAACTGGCCTTCGGACTCATCCGGTGGACCAGCTTGGCCGTCTTCGGTATTTAAATACTGTTTGGCACAATCAGGGCACAGATGCAACGCAAGCAGTTCATCGCCGGTCAAATCGGTGATGTGAAACGTTGCCTGCTTTTGGCATTTTTGGCATTTCATTTTTTATATGATCTAGCCGAAATCGGCTGATTTTTTTTGAGTTTGGGTTTGACTTCGCATTCCGTCGCGAAGACCTGACAGATTTTATCCCTCGTAGCAACACGGTACAAGGTTTCTTACCGCTTAGTTACCCCAACCGACTTTTTAACACGCTGGCACCTTCTTGTTCAAATCGCCAAACAAGCGGGCAAAACGAAGCCGAGTCGGTAAAACGAAGCACAAGAAGTCAAAGACGTTCAAGGGTCGCGTCGTTGCTGGGGATTGCAACCACGGTTAAGCTAAAACCGCTTTAATTAAGCGAAATACGATTTGCTAACTGGTTTGGAATTTTGCTGGACCGTCCGGCAATTTGCGCCCCGTTCCCAATCCTTAGACGCAACCATGTCCAGTTTTCCCGATTATAAAAAGTTCTGTGAATTGTCGGCTGCACAAGACGCTTTCGACGCCATCCCCGTTTCGCGCCGACTGCTATCCGACTCATTGACCCCCGTTTCGGCTTTTCATCGAATCGACAAAGGCGATGGCGGAAGTGGCACGGCCTGTTTATTCGAATCCGTTATCGGCGGCGAGAACGTAGGACGATACAGTTTTCTTGCGATTGACCCGCATGTCCAAGTCAGCTCGACGGCCAACACGGTGACGGTTTTGGAAAACGGAAAAACGGAAACATTCGAGTCGGCCAATCCGCTGGACGACATCCGCTCGCGAATCAACCAATACAAAATCGCCCAATTCCCTGACATGCCTCCGTTTACTGGGGGTGCGGTCGGTTATGCCGGCTACGACGTCGTGCGTTATGTCGAAGACTTACCCAATTCGCCTCCCGACGACCGCGACCTCCCCGATATGTCTTTCGCGTTTTACGACCGAATGTTGGTGTTCGATCACATCACAAAAACGATTACCGTTCTGGCACTCGCTTGGACAAAGCAGCACAACTCGCTTGAAGAAGCATACGCCGATGCCAACCGACGCATTGACGAGATGATTGATCTCTTGAACAAGCCAGACAATGACCTGCTTTGCCTGGACGCCGACCTGCCCACCGGCGACACACCAGCGTTCAAGTCAAATTTCACACAAGCCGAATTCGAGCAAGCCGTTTTGGATTGTATCGAGTACATTCGCGCGGGCGACATCTTCCAAGTCGTTCTCAGTCAACGTTTGGAATTGGAAATCGACTGCGATCCATTTGAGATTTATCGCAGCCTGCGCGTGATGAACCCAAGCCCCTTCATGTTTTTTCTCCGCACTCCCGATACAACCTTGGTCGGAAGCTCGCCAGAGATCATGTGCCGCGTTGTAGACAATGAAATGACCGTTCGCCCGTTGGCAGGAACGCGCCCGCGAGGGAAGAATTCGAAAGAAGACCTCGAACTCGAGCGCGAATTGCTGGCTGATGAAAAAGAAAGAGCCGAACACGTCATGCTGGTGGATCTCGGTCGCAACGATGTTGGACGCGTCGCAAAATACGGCTCAATCGAGATTCCTGATGTGATGGTCGTTGAGCGCTATAGCCACGTGATGCATATTTCTTCCACCGTGACCGGGCAGCTTAATGACGACGCCGATGCATTTGATGCACTCATGGCCAGTTTGCCAGCGGGAACCGTTTCCGGAGCCCCAAAAGTCCGCGCGATGGAGATCATCGACGAGTTCGAACCGCACCGACGCGGCCCTTACGCTGGCGCGGTCGGCTATATCGACTACTCAGACAACATGGACACCTGTATTGCGCTTCGAACGATGGTGATCAAAGACAACAAAGCCTACGTTCAAGCCGGCGCCGGGATCGTTGCCGATTCAGACCCAACCAGCGAGTATCAAGAGACCCTGAACAAAGCACGAGGGTTGCTACGCGCAATCCAAATGACTCATGAAAGAGTTAACGGAAAGTGAAAGGTTTCCTATCGCAAATCGCTATCGCAATAAGTGCCGAAAGAACACAAACCAAAAGCACTAGCAAGCAAGTAAGAATTTCGCGCCCCACTCGCAAGTCATGTTTGCAATTATTTACAAAGTTCGAATCGCAATATCAACTATGACGCAACCATAATCTGCGTGTCCCATCCGTATCTTCGCCAGTGTTATTGGGATCGTGAACCGCCGCGGTCTCGGCAGAGCGAAGGAGGGGAACACTAATTGGCACTAATCTTCACTAATCAAGGACTGGCCCCGCTGCTTTGCCCGCACTCAAAATTAGTGTCAATTAGTGAGGATTAGTGTTCTTTCATTTCAAAAAGGGTTGAGCATGTTGAAACAAGAGGGTTACGACCTGATGGGTGCGGCTTTTGAAGTTTACAACGTGCTCGGGTATGGAATGGCGGAAGAGATTTATCAACAGAGTTTGGAGATTGAGCTTGGCTTGCGGAACATCCCTTTCCAAAGCAAGGCCGACATCGAAGTTGCCTACAAAGGCCAGACTTTGACAACGGTCTATCGACCTGATCTTCTCGTGTTTGGTGAAATCGTTGTCGAACTGAAAGCAGTCAAGGTCCTTGCTCCTGAACATGAGGCTCAACTTTTCAACTACATGCGTATCAGCAACAAGAAGGTTGGCTACCTCATCAACTTTGGCGCCTCGAAAGAACTGGAATGGAAACGATTCGCACTTTGAAAAATGAGGAAACACTAATTGGCACTAATCTTCACTAATGAAATGCACCGACGACCTGATACTTTCTTCCCCGTCAAAATTAGTGTCGATTAGTGAAGATTAGTGTTTCCATCCTCCCTGCGCGATCGTGGTCCCCGACAACGTCCTCTTCGAGGGCGGAGCCGGAGAGACCGTCCGCCGCAAGAAAAATGAGGAAACACTAATTGGCACTAATCTTCACTAATGAAATGCACCGACGACCTGATACTTTCTTCCCCGTCAAAATTAGTGTCGATTAGTGAAGATTAGTGTTTCCAT
>CAYZGP010000089.1:0-25650 GCA_964478065.1 uncultured Pirellulaceae bacterium | reverse complement strand
GTCTACGATCAGTTCCACCACAACACAACGATCCCAACGCAGACAGAGGTGAATGCGTGACCATTCCACTTTGGAAAAAATACGTTGCCGAAGGGATGTTGCTGTTTCTCGGAATCGCAATCGGCGTTTTGATCTTTTGCTGGTTCCGCGTGTGGATCGTCGGCGAGCTCGACTCCGGGCAGTTCCGGCAGATCATTGACCTACTTCCCAGTGACTGGCGAAAATTTGCGAGCGTCGATTTCGACTGGCTAGTTTCCTATCTTGGGCGAACTTCATTGACGCTGGATGAGCCGATGTTGGTGACGTTAGTTTGCGCGTGGGGATTGGTACGTGGCTCGGATGTTGTGAGTGGTGAGCTTGGCCGAGGGACAATGGAAATGCTGCTCGCTCAGCCGATCAGCCGTCGGCAACTTTATTTGCAACACGCCTGGATGACCGTCTTTTTCCTGACTATTTTGATTTTGATTGCCTGGTTTGGAATGTCACTGGGAATCTGGTCGACAAGCGTTGAAGAAACGACTTACCCTGAGATTCGCATTCCGATCGTCGACTATCGAATCCCATTGAGCTTTCTAAAACCACAAAAAGAAACAATCGCGATGGCATCGGAAGTCAACCCAATTCAATTTCTTCCGGGCATCGTGAACCTCTTCTGTTTAAGTTTTTGTCTGGCTGGGTTTGGTGCGTTCTGCTCGGCATGCGATCGTTATCGCTGGCGGACTTTGGGGATCGTGGCGGCTTTTTTCTTTGCCAATGCGGGATTGAAAATATTGGGAATGGGTTCGGAAAGGTTAGCCTGGGTAAAAAACTGGAGCGTATTTGGGTTTTACCATCCCGCGGCTTCCATTGAGCGGGCGTTCAACAACCCGTCCACTCCGTTTTGGATTTTCAGCTACGAAGAATCGGGGGCAATTCATGGGCTGGGTGAAATGACCAATTTCATTTTGCTAATCTTGTGTGGCGTCGGTTTCTATTACGCCGGTCTGCGCATTTTTGAGAAACGTGACCTACCAGCACCGATGTAGCCGATACAAAAATCGGACCACATAACGTCGCGATTATGACTTTTCGAGAGCCAAGAAATTTTTCGCGTTGGCGTAACAGATATTCGAGATAACGTTGCCGACCATTGCCTCGTCGTTGGGGACTTCGCCTTTCTCGATATCGCGACCAAAAATATCACATAGAATTCGGCGGAAATATTCGTGGCGGGTAAAAGACATAAAACTTCGTGAGTCCGTCAGCATCCCGACGAAACGCGAAAGCAAGCCCGTGTTGGAAAGCGTATTGATCTGCCACTCCATGCCTTCCTTTTGATCAAGGTACCACCAACCTGATCCAAACTGCATTTTGCCGGCCGTTTTTCCGTCCTGGAAATTACCCAGCATCGTGCTGATCAAATAATTGTCTGACGGGTTAAGGTTGTAGACAATCGTTTTTGGAAGCGAGCCTTCCTGATCCAAACGATCAAGAAACTGACCGAGCGAACGGCCTTGTGGGGTATCGCCCATCGAATCGCAACCAAGATCCCGTCCCACCGATTGAAATAAACGCGTGTTATTGTTTCGCCAAACGCCAGTGTGGAACTGGTTTGTCCAACCTTTTTCAGCATCCATTCGTGCCAACTCAAGCAACATAAAAGTCGAAAACTGAGAGTGCTGTAGCGGCGTTGCGGTCTGCCCATTCCTCGCCGCATCAAAAATTGCGGCCGCCGTTGATTCATCGCAAAAATCTGCGGGAACAAATTCGCAGCCGTGGTCAGAAAGTCTTGCGCCGAGGCCATGGAAAAAATCATGTCGAATTCGAAGCGCCGAAATCAGATCGCCTAAACTGTTGACCGTCGTATTGGAGGCTCGCTCAAGCTTTGCAATCCACTCGTTGAACTCTTCGACTCGGTGAACGAACAAAGCCCAGTCTGGCCTGAACGCCGGATAAACGGCGGTCTCAAAGTCCGACCCTACCTTTTGCTCTTCGGCGACTTGACGATGGTAACCCAATTCATCGGTTGGATCGTCTGTGGTACATAGAGCCGTCACACGAAACTTTTTCAAAATGCCACGAGTCGTTAAATCATCTCGCGTCGCGATCTGCTCGTTGCATTGATTCCAAATCGACTCGGCCGTTGATTCATTGAGTAATTCGTCGATTCCAAAAAACCGCTTGAGCTCAAGATGTGTCCAGTGATACAGCGGATTGCGAAGCGTGTGTGGGACCGTCTTTGCGAACGCGAAAAATTTTTCTTTTGGGTCGGCGTCACCTGTCACTAACGCTTCGTCAATTCCATTGGCCCGCATTGCCCGCCATTTATAGTGGTCGTGATTGACCCACATTTCAAACAGATTTTCAAACCGACGATTTTCGGCAATGTCTTTGGGAGAAAGATGGTTGTGGTAATCGATAATCGGCTGATCAGCCGCGTACGAATGATAAAGACGTTTTGAAGTTTCGGTCGTCAGCAAAAAATCGTCGTGAATAAACGTCATGCAAAAATGCCTTCTTTGAACGGTAGTTGTCGGTCCTATTGTGACGTCGACCCGCGTTCTTTTCAAAGGGTTGTTGTACGGACGGGCAGGAACACTAATCGGCACTGATCTTCACTAATGAATAACTGAAAGCAGCGATTCTTTTTTCAATCTGAAAATTAGTGTCGATCAGTGAAGATTAGTGTTCCCAATTGATTAGTGTTCCCAATTTCCGTTGTACTTGGAAAGCGCTTTGGGAGCGTTTTTTTGACAGCTTATACCGAAGCTGTTCTAATCGGCCTCCTTGCTCAGCCGTCAGTGGCAAAGAATCGCTGCTCTTCACCGTCACCTCACTCGAAATGAGTTTCAAATTTTCGCTTCTATCGTTGATTCTGGCTGTTACTGCTGGAGCAGTGCTCATTGCGCTTGAAACGCAACTTTCGATATCGCGTATAGTGTTTTCTCGAGTATCCAAAATTGGGTTCGGCGATATTGCATTGCTTGCACTATTGGCTGCGATTATCGCTCTGCCAACTTTCTTGCGAAAACTGAGATTCCAACTGATGGCAGGCCACGATTTCGTTTGCCCTATATGTTCCAGCGAGGTGGATGAAACGCTAAACCGGTGCAAAAAATGCGGGCATCATTTTCGCCGTTGAGACTTGCGACGATCGGGGTCGCAAAATCAAGCGGAATATTGGGCGCGTTGAAAACCGCGCTTCTTCCAATCTAAAAATTAGTGTCAATCAGCGAAGATCAGTGTTCCCAACTAGTGCTCCATCCTCGCCTTCAAGAGCGAAGAAAGGAACACTCCCCGGTACCAAACTACCAACGGTAACTTGAAGGCGTTCCGGGCAGCAACCATGGTGGTGGAAAGCCGTTGGTTTGGAGGCGTCGGAGGCGAGTGTCAAACACCCCGAACGGATAACCTGCTGTGAACGATGGGCCGAATCGATTCGCGTTGAATCGTGTCCCTGTATATCTCGTCCCCAAATTTCGCGTTCCTGAATATCGAGATCCTGAATACAGCGATGTGCCATAAAGCGAAAAACTACTGACTTTGTTCCGCGATCGCGTTCCGCGGCCGTGTTGGTACGTCCATACGTGGCTGCGGTTGCCAAACGATGACCCGCTACGATATCGACTCGGGCGATACGAAGAACTGAAATAGCGGGTCGAATTGGTTAGCTGAATCGAATCGTAATTGATGTCGAAATCGCGAAATAGTGTGGGCAAGCTTCCAATCGGTTTTCTCTCGACAATTGATTCCAAAAACAGCTCGGTGGAATTTGAAACGGTCAGAAAATTCGTCAAAGACAATGAGCTCAAGGTCATGATGAGTTCGTTCGCAGGTTTCGCAGGCGACAATACCAACTCAGAGGAAAACCCCTGTTCTTCCTGCAGTTTGAGGACTTCCAGTCGGGACTGGGCCAGTTGCGATTTCAGTTCTGCCAAGCGGATTTTCGCTCGGTAGTTTTTGATTTCATTCTGCTGTCCAACGCGAAGCGACCTGCCAAGCTCGGTTGTTGCCCCGTAGTTAACGTTGGCCGCGACCTGCTGTGCGGCTAATTCCAGTCTGCCTAAGACTTCACGTAAGAACTGTTGTTCGTTGGTCGATGATTGAAGTTGAAATTTGGCTTCGCATTTTTGAAAACGATCACGCAATTTTGCCACAGTTGATGAGGAAGTTTGCTTGGAAACGAACTGCGTTTTATTCGTCTCAAGGAATTGAGAGATGGCAAGCTGTCCTTCTTTCATGTCTTTCAATTTCGAAAGTTTATTTTCCAGCAAGTCGATGTCTTGTTGTGACGCCATCGCCATTGCTTGTAGTTCGCGAACTTTCCCAATCCGGTCTTGTTCCATCGACGTGAGTTGTTCGATGATAGCCGTGTGTGCGGCGCATTGGGCGATTGCGGCGGACGTGAGTTCTGACGTGGACCCTGAATTGCCAACGCGGCGTGAGTCAAGCAGGCTGACGGGATGGAAGGCATTCTTCTGACTGGCGGAATCCAGTCCTTGCAACCAACCGATTCGTGCTTTCGTTACAGCCAAATCGCAGTTCGCTACATTCAGTCGATGTTGAACCGCCTGATGACGACTGCTGGCCCAGCTTGCTGAAAGTTTGGCAACCTGTTCATTTTGCTTGGTGAGTTCCTGGTTCAGTTGTTGAATCAGTTCATCTGTTTGATCTGCTTCTAACTGAAAATCATTTCCTGTTCGGATGTGCATGTCCGTGAAAAGCAATTGACCGTCACGCCAAGCCGGATCTTGATGCATTTCACCATCCGACTCCGCGAGTACCGACCGAGCAAGGTCGACGTATTCGTTGTATAAATTCGCTTTTGCTAAAAGGTTAGTCGCTTTCAATTGCTGGCGTCGGACTTCAAGCCACGAAGCATGCCCTTCTGCCAACAGTGACTCAAGCGTTCTCAACCGGTGGGCGGCACTTTGGTACTGTGCATTATGAAGTTGTTTTTGCGCCTTAAGTAAAGCGACGTAAGGCTCGTACTGAGCCGGGATTGACTGTTCTCCAGCCATCGCGATTGGGCTGGCAAGAAAAGAAACAGCAAGAAAAATCAAAGCAGAACGGATCATAGGTGTGCTCGCAAAAAGAGGTCTGTCTTAACCTCCATTGTAATTACGAAAACACGTCAAACGCTGGTGCGAAGAAAAAAACACACGGTAAAAGACTGGTGATTGCGAAAGCCCCAGCCTTGTCGAATCTGGGCACGCCGAGAAAGTTACTTTGGGATCAGCGTTTTTGAAAGCAAACCCAGACCGATACAAAATGGCAACACGCAAGCCACCAAAACGATCAATCCAGTGACCCACCATGCTTGATCGGGCGTTGTGTTGGCGCGATACTCCATCAAATTAATCGAAAAATTGAAGACCGACCACATCATCAAGGCGCAGGCAACTATGAGATTACACGCGTACCCAATGATCGTGTTTAGCGTTTTCTTAGGCGAGTTTCTCGGGGCAGGTTTTGTTTCGCTCATGTCTCAACAATAAAGTTCGATTTGGTTTTTAAGAACCGCCAACCTAACTTGATTCCTCAATGTCTGCCACAACCCATCCGCAATTCCAGCCACAAACCGCAGCAAAAACAAGCGTCAACATGCCGACAATCGGTACACCGATAATTGACAATATGATATTCACCGCAAGGTACGAAATGCGATACTCCAACATTAATCCGCCGAACACTCCGATTAAACCCATCACGGCCATGAAAATGTAAAACGAAATCCAGTGTCCTGTTTGGCTCATAAAGTTTTTAAACGCATCCAGGTTGACAATCGAAAACGCGGATTTTCCGTACCATGCACCCAACAGCAGTAAAGGTGCAAACATCATTCTCAGTGGCATGATGCCAAACTGAAAGAACGCGGCTGGCAGCCCGGCAATGAAGAATCCAAACGCGAAAATCAGGAACGTCGCAATCGTTTCGTTACTGCCTTTGCTTTTCCAACTTTTGACTTGCCGATGTCCCAAGGCCGCATCACGAAAAATGTACGACGCCGTAAACCACAGGACTCCAAGGCCAAAATAGTATGGGATCAGGCAGAACAAACTCCACTGAACGCCCAGCCATATTTTTTCCCCTCCGCCCAACTCTTTAATTGCTTCAGCCGCTTCCTTGGTTTCTGGCCAAATCGTTATTCCCATAATTGACCCAAAACACATCAGGCCAATCGCAATTGCGACTCGCCACATTACTCCCGGACTTCGAATCATTTCGAGTGACGAGCCAATGAGCGTTGAGAATTCAAAATCAGGATATCGGTCTTTTGTTGAGACTTCTGAAACATCGTCTCCCGAATCTGCCTGTCGAAAAGCAGTTGCAGATTCCGCGGCGGCTTGTCGGCGTTGCGATTCTTCGAACAATTCGCGGCGCGATTTTTTCTTTTTGCCGGGCGCCTTGGATCCGGGCGTTGGCTTACTTGGATTTGAACTACCTGATTTTGACTTGGTTGGTCTCGGTTTGGCCGAGTTCGGATTTTTTGACTTTCTTGGTTTTGATTTCGGAAGCGGCGTTGTGGACTGAAGCGGCATATTTGACGAGGCATCGTCCGAAGACATCGGTTCAAGCCCAAGCTCATCCTCCATGATTTCCAGCAAAGGCGAATCTTGTCCTGTCATTGCAGCATAAGGCAGGTCTTCTGAATCAGACTCATCCGGCAAAGGCGAAAGGCGCAGATCATTTTCGTCTCCACCCGTATCTGGCAAATCCTCCAACGTCTTTGGCTTGGGAGCCAGCATGTCATCCACAACGGGGGCCAGTCCAAACGACTCATCGATAGGAGGACGCTCAATCGGTTCGCTGAGTTTCAATTCGGCGTCATCTGTTTCGGCGCCAGCTTGCCCACGACTATCACTGTGCCATTTCGGCTTCTTCTTTTTGATTTCCGATTGAGGCTTTACAAGAACTTTCGAATAACACTCCGGGCATTTGACGTGCGTGCCAGCTTGTTCGGGCCGCACGTGAATACGAGTATCGCAAATATTGCATTTAATTCCGTACACGTCTTCGTGCGAAAACATGTCGCCGATGCCGTCGATTTTGATCGGCGCTTCGGGGTCGACTTTGAATGGATCTTCGTCTTTGGTTTCACCTTTCTTCGGCGCATTGCCTGCCGCTTGCGTTTTCTCGGTCAGACTAGCCGGGCCAGGAGTCACGATGTTGCTGAGCAAATCATCTTCGTCCAATTCTTCAAGATCGGGAACTTCTTGCTTGGGAGCCTTTTTCTTTTTCGGGGCGGGTTTGGGTGGAACCGTTGGCGAAAGCGGTTTGGCTTCGAAGATATCGTCGAACAAGTCCGGGCTGGCTGACTGAGCTGGGACCAACAACGATCCTTCACACTCTGGGCAGTCGACACGTTTTCCGGCTTGTCCAAGCGGCACTCGAACTGTGGCGAGACACCTTGGGCATTCAAATTCAATTACATCCGAATCGGCCAAAGTGATCTCCAACTTTCTTAAGGGCGTTTGATGGGCTTACACAAAGCAACACTCAATTTTGTGTTACTTTGATTGTGATCCAAACAGGTCACGGACTCAATGCATTAGAGGCATTGAATCAAGCCATCGCGTGAAATACCGCTGAGTAATCTTACGCAACTTGGCTATTCCGGCAACTCGCACTGCCAAGTCGATAACACCCATACCAATGGTGTCCTTACTGTGAACCTGCTCTTCTGACACGCAGGCGAAGCTTGAACCTTGCTTGCTTAATTAAACATCCTGAATTCGGCGAATCCAGCTACGGGAGATTCTTAACGTGGCTTGGCAGGGTCCTCGGTGCGGAATTTGGTCATCGTCACCTGATTGCCCGTTGCATCGAAAACAACCTCGTCCATGAACGCTTGCATCAGTACCAAACCGCGGCCGGTTCCATCGCGAAAACTATCTGGATCAGACGACTTGAGAATTTCACTCGTGTTAAAACCGGGGCCTTGATCTCGAACGGTGAACTGAGCCGACTCGGGCGTAACGAGTGACCGGAAATAGACTCGGCGCTGGTTGTAAGGAGCTTGGGAATTTCTTTCCTCGATCATTTCCTGACTCATCACCGGCATCACTTCGCGGGACAACTCCAGATTTCCTCGAATCATCGCGTTCAACAAAGCGTTCTCCAGCGCGACTCCCAATTGAACTCGGCTGTTGTTGACTAGCAATCCCTGACTGATGGCGACTTGTTGGACCATGTCGATCAGTGGGTCAACGATGGAAGGATCGTTATCGAGGTCGAACTCGAATTCAGTTTTCGTTGCGCAGCTTACCAGTTTCTTGTAACGCGAATCGGTTTCCGACATGACCAAAATGTGCATGACGGTTTGCAGCAAGTTCTCAGCCAATTCAGATTTCGGCACAAAGCTGGCGGCGCCGTTGGCAAGTGCTTGGGCAGCGACGACTTCACTACCGTGGGCGGTCATCAAGACGACGGGAATCTCGGGATACTTTTCATTGATCGTTGTCACCAGCTCGAGTCCGTCGATCTCGGGCATTTGCAAATCCGTCACCACGCAATCAGGAAGTGAGGTTCCGATTTGAAGCAACGCTTCGCGACCATTCTCGGCATAGCAGACTTCAACGTTGGGAGCATTTTCAAGTAAACCGCCCGCGAGTCTTCTGTCGACTGCGGTATCATCAACGACCAAAATGGTGGGCATAAGGGCTCTCCTAGTCCGTGGTTTGCTAGTGAAATGCGATATAGGAAGTAGACTCTAGTTTTACGGAATTTTGAAGTCGTTGCCAAGAAAAAACGGGGCTTCAAAGCGAATTTTGCATCCAGCAGTTTCGACAGTTAGTGACTATCGAGAAAGAAAAGAAGATTTCTTAGTAAACGTCAGAAACCTCAACGGACTTGAAAACCGTCCGCAGAATCTGAAAGCCGAGCCGCTCGTACAAGCGAATGGCACCCGTGTTTTTCGCTGTAACCTCAAGCGTCACAATCTTGATCCCGGCATTTTGAAAACCGCGAAGTGAATGGCGAACGATCAACGAACCGATGCCCTTACCGCGTTGGCTGGCAACAACGCCAATGTTTTGAATTGAACCGACGTCGAGTTTTTCTCGGATGCCTTGTACCGTGCCACAATTTTCTTTGCGACCGGTTTCAGGATCAGTGTAAGTCGCAAGCCAAGTCGACGCCGGTACGAACCCCTGCCGTGAACTGATTTCTCGCATCAATCGCAAGCAACCGCTTGGGTCGCCGAGACACGGGAACACGTTGGAATCAAGCTCATTGCGAAAGCTTCGAAATTTTGCTTCGGCATGCGCAGGCAGCAAGTATTCGTTCCAGGGATGAAACTCAAATCCGGCAGGAGTTTCAAACTCTTCAAAACTAACATCGCGCAAATCAAATTGCATGCGATATCTTTTGAAAAAAACAACTGCCATCGGTTTCGCTTTTAAATCTAAAATCTGCGTACGTGATTTAGTTTAACGCATCAACTTGCGAACGCTATTGCGATCATATTGTGACGGACTCAAATCATCGTCAAGGCAACAGTTCACCTGATTTAATCACTTTTGGTTTGGGTGGAAAATCTTCAACATCGCTTTGACCATCCCTATTACGGTGAACCACGTCTCCATCAACGGTATTGGGATCGTTTCGATCCTGGCCTGGCATCTGAATCACTTGCACCTTGAAATTACGTTTTATCCAATTCGAAACCCGGGCCTTGTACCATCTCCGACAAACGGGAATCAGGATGGTCAAACCGATGGCGTCCGTGATAAATCCAGGCGTTAACAACAGGCCAGCAGCAAAGAAAATCATGGCTCCGTCAGTCAGCAAGTCAGCCGTCATTTGCCCCGCCATCATCCGCTCGCGAATCTTGACTCCCACGGCTGAAGAAGAGCGTTTTGCGAGATAGGCACCAAGGATTCCCGACAGCACGACCATCGCAATCGAGAACGGCCAGCCGGTATGTCTCGCAATCGTCAGCAGAAGAATTAAATCCGCTAACGGGACGAGTATGAATATCAAAATCAGTTTGAAAAGCACGGTTCTCTCAAGTTGTAATTTTGCATTAAAATTCTGCAATGAAGTTTTGCGACCACTTCGAAGTTCATTCTATCGAAAAAGCTGACTCACTTCTCACAAAACGACGAGCCTTGGGAAGATTAAGGCGTTTCTAATGATACAATCGAGCATAAAATGCGGACGCTATTTGTATATTTCGCAAGCAAGCAGCAATTCTTGGTCTGAATCTAGCACTTTGTCATCGTAATGAAAATCGACGGTATTCAATTTTGCGTTCTGTTGCGAAAACTGGCTCGCAAACGTGCCTGTCAAAAAACGACTCGAACCAAATTTCGGACTTCGAGTTTGATGATCGTCAGCTGTGTCGCCGTCTACGTTTCCATCATCACGACGAACATTGTTGCTCAGGAAACAGCCAGTGCAGCGATTGATTTTAACCGAGCGATCAAACCGATTCTTTCGGATCGTTGCTTTCGTTGTCATGGCCCAGATGGCGAAACCCGCAAAGCCAACCTACGGCTGGACACTGAAAAAGGCGCTGCGGGCGCAATCGAACCCGGCAACCATACGGGCAGTGAACTCTATCGCCGAATCACTGCCGAAGACGAAGATGAATTGATGCCGCCCAAGGATTCGAATCTTTCACTTACAAATAATGAAAAGGAACTGCTCAAGCGTTGGATCGAGGAAGGTGCCAAATGGGAAAAACACTGGGCGTTCGTAACTCCAAAGAAAACGACCCCGCCCAAAATCGAAAATGCGGCCCCTATCGCCAATGAGATTGATCAGTTCGTATTGGACAAACTTCAAAAATCCGAGATTCCGAAATCGCTTTTCCCAGCCCAACCTGCTTCCAAAGAGAAATTGCTTCGCCGCGTTTCATTCGACCTCACAGGATTGCCACCAACGTTAAAAGAGTTGGATGAGTTTCTGGCAGACGATTCAGACAAAGCTTACGAAAAAGCCGTTGATCGGTTGTTGGCGTCGTCGCGATACGGAGAGCGAATGGCGTCAGACTGGCTGGACCTTGCTCGCTACAGTGACACCTACGGCTATCAAGTCGATCGTGACCGATTTGTATGGCCGTGGCGCGATTGGGTGATAAAGTCATTCAACAAAAACATGAAGTACGATCAGTTTATCACTGAACAGTTGGCGGGCGATCTTTTGCCCAACGCAACTGACGAACAGATTTTGGCTACGACTTTTAATCGACTTCACCCACAAAAGGTTGAAGGCGGTAGCGTCGAAGAGGAATTCCGTGTCGAGTACGTGGCCGACCGCTCGCAAACCGTCGGCATGGCATTCATGGGATTGACCATCGAATGCGCTCGATGCCACGACCACAAATACGATCCGATTTCACAAAAAGAGTACTATCAGTTATTCGCTTTTTTCAACAATATCGATGAGTCCGGCCTCTACTCTTATTTCGATGCCAGCGCCGTTCCAACGCCAACATTAATGCTGACCGACGCCAAAAAGAAAAAAGAACTCGCAGATCAACGAGAGACCATTGCGAATCTCGAGTCGAAAATCGCTTTGCTGGATACCTTTCGAAACACGAACATTGACACCGAACGCGAGCTTGCTGCCTGGATAGAAAACGTCGCTGCCAGAAAAAAGCTCGCCGAGAATCTAACGCCAATTGAGCCAGTCGATTTTGAGAAAATAGGCAACGCGAACAATACAATTGTCGATGGCCCCACGCTGACTGAGGGAAAGGCTGTCAAAGCATTAAAACTAACCGGCGACGATGAAGTCAAATTAAAACTGGGTGCCTTTCAACGCCACCAACCGTTTACGATTGCGGCGCGGATTCGATTACCTGACAACAAGAAATTACTTGAGCGAACCGTCATCTACCATCGCTCGCGTGCTTGGACGGATTCGGCGAGTCGCGGTTATCAATTGTTGGTAGAAAAAGGAAAGTTCAGTGCTTCCTTGATTCACTTTTGGCCTGGCAACGCAATCAGCGTTCGTACAAAACGTGTAATTCCAACAGAAAAATGGATGCACGTCGCATTTGTTTACGACGGAAGTAGCCGCGCCAATGGCATTCAGATCTTTGTCGATGGCAAACCTGAGCCCGTTGAGATTGTTCGTGACCACTTGAGCAAAAGAATCACTGGATCGGGTACCAGTCACCTAATTCTCGGGGCGCGCTTTCGCGATTTCGGTTTCAAGGACGGACAAATTGCGGAGCTAAAAGTCATTGATCGCAAACTTTCAAACATCGAAATCATGGGGCTGCACGACGGTTCGTCGCTTGCGGAACAACTTGGCGCTGCAAGTGACCAAATCGGTAGCAACGGGAAAACAACCGTTGCGATGCTTCGCCAATACTTCCTTTCCAATCATCACGACGAGTACCAGAAAATCACTAAGACGCTGCACGAAGAGCGAAAAAAACTGAACGAGATGCTGGATGGATTAACGGAGATCATGGTCATGCGTGAACTGGACCAGCCACGTCCGGCTTTTGTGTTGCATCGAGGTGCTTACGATTCGCCTGGTGAGAAAGTTGAACCCGCTACGCCGGCTGTTTTTCCGCCAATGCCTAAATCGGAAACCAAGGACCCCAAAACGCCGACGCGACTGACGCTGGCGAATTGGTTGACGCTACCTGACCATCCGTTGACCGCGCGGGTTGCTGTCAATCATTATTGGCAGCTTTGTTTTGGTGCCGGCCTCGTGCGAACGCCTGAAGATTTCGGCAGCCAAGGCCAACCGCCTACGCACCCAGAACTACTTGATTGGTTGGCGGTCGATTTTCAAGAGAACGACTGGGACATCAAACGACTGTTGAAAAAGATCGTGATGTCGCGAACTTACCAACAGTCAACAGCGGCATCGAAAAAGCTATTAACGCTCGACCCGGACAATCAATTGCTTGCCCGTGCTCCAACGTATCGGTTGCCAGCCGAGATGCTCCGCGACAATGTCTTGGCCACAAGCGGTTTGTTGGTAGAAAAAATCGGCGGCGCTCCTGTGCGGCCCTACGAGTTGGCAGTTTCGTTTAATCCATCCAAACCAGACAAGGGGGAAGGCCTCTATCGGCGAAGCATTTACACGTACTGGAAACGGACTGGCCCGGCACCCGTGATGCTGACACTTGATGCGGCCAAGCGTGATGTTTGCCAAGTCAAACGTGAACGGACGTCTTCACCGTTGGCGGCTTTGGTTCAGTTGAACAACCCGCAGACTGTCGAGTCGTCTCGTAAACTTGCCGAGTCTCTTTTGACCAAGCACGCGGATGCTGACGATTCAAAATCAAAGATTTCAACGGACTTGTTCCGCACGCTCACCAGTCGTTTTCCAACCGACGCCGAACGATTGATTCTTGAAAGGCTGTTTGAATCTCAGTTGGAATATTTCAAAAACGATGAAGACGCGACAAAGAAATTTTTGGCGGTCGGTGAATCGAAATCGAAAACGGCCAAGCCCGCTGTGTTGGCGGCTTGGTCTTCGGTCGCCAACACGCTATTTAGTTTTGATGAATGTGTGATGAAGCGATAACGGAAAACTTTCGCCATGATCGAGCCGAAACACCTCAAAGTAAAAGAATTGCAAAAGTAAACAAATGACTCAACGATGCACTGGATACGAATCGAATTTTGGCCAATCGCGCCGAAGTTTTCTTAATCGTTTTGCCATGGGTTTTGGTGGCGCGGCACTAGCGCAGATGTTGGGCCCTGAGTTAATGGCCCAAGAGGCTCACGAAAACGCCGCGGCCGAAAATGCTTCCAAGGTTGCTGCCGGAATACTAAAAAAGCTTCACCACACGCCCAAAGCAAAGCGCGTTATCTTTTTGTTTCAAGCCGGCGGTCCTTCGCAGCTTGATCTTTTCGATCACAAGCCATTACTTAACGAAAAACAGGGTGAACAGCTTCCCGATTCGGTTCGCAAAGGCCAACGATTGACCGGAATGAGTGGCAATCAGGCAAGCCTCCCATTGGCCGGTTCGCCTTTTAAGTTCAAACAACATGGCCAGTCGGGTACGTGGCTGAGCGAGTTGCTTCCGCATACGGCATCGATTGCTGACGACCTGTGCATTGTCAAATCAGCATACACCGAAGCCATCAACCACGGTCCCGGCGTGACGTTTTTGCAAACGGGTTCTCAGCTTCCCGGTCGGCCAAGTATCGGATCTTGGCTGCACTATGGATTGGGAAGTCAGAACGTTGATCTGCCTTCGTTTGTTGTGATGATCACGAAAGACAAGGGAGGCCAACCGCTTCAAGCTCGATTGTGGGGAAGCGGCTTTCTCGCATCGCGTTATCAAGGCGTTCGATTTCGTGCCGGAAAAGATCCCGTGCTTTACCTTGGCAACCCCAAAGGCATCGATGCAAAAAGTCGTCGCAAAATGTTGGACGCACTTGGCGAGCTCCATCAATTACAGCTTGCCCAGCGTCCGGATCCGGAAATTGAAACGCGGATCGCTCAGTATGAACTGGGCTACCGAATGCAGGCGTCGATTCCTGAAGTCGCCGATATGTCCAACGAGCCGGAATCTGTTTTCAAAGAATACGGGCCCGACTCAAAGAATCCGGGATCCTACGCTTCCAACTGTATTATGGCGCGGCGGTTAATTGAAAAAGGCGTGCAGTTTGTTCAGCTTTATCATCAAGGCTGGGATCACCACGGCAGCCTGCCCGGTGGAATCAAAAATCAATGCCGCCAAACGGACCAGCCGTCAGCGGCTTTGGTTAAAGACCTAAAACGTCGCGGGCTGCTGGAAGACACATTGGTCATTTGGGGTGGCGAATTTGGACGAACCAATTATTGCCAAGGCAAGCTTACGAAAACGAATTTTGGCCGCGACCACCACCCACGTTGTTTCTCTTTTTGGATGGCGGGTGCAGGTGTGAAAGCTGGAACGAGCTACGGAACGACCGACGATTACGGATACAACATTATCGAAAACAAAGTCCACGTTCACGACATCCAAGCCACGTTGATGCATCTCATGGGCATCGACCACCAACGTCTGACGTATAAACATCAAGGCCGCCGTTACCGGTTGACGGACGTACATGGCGAAGTGATCAAAGGCATTTTGTCTTAAGTTCCGCTCCCGTTTAACACAATCCGACAGGCGGGTGTAATTCTTCGCGCAAACCAAACGTTATTTTTCCGAAGTGGCGAAATACTCGACCACATGGGGTTTGTTGATGTAGATTCGAGCCCAGATATAGAACCCCATGAAAGCCAGTGCCATGACGACCCCAACCACAATCGTGACCGCTGTTATCATCTTGGTCATCATTAGGAAATTTTGAAATTTCTCCGCGTCGACTTCGAAACCTACAGGGTCTTTGGCCAGCGCGCTGGAGGTTACGAAATACCAATAGACTGTAATACCGATCTTGAGCAGGCTGTAGAAAATTGCTGCCAACAGTCCGAGGCTCAAAATTTTGCGTCCGCCCATTTTGCGCTGCATCCCGCCGATACTTCCAATAATTAGCATCCCTGCGACGACAAAGTTAACGAGTACAAGAATGATTGAGGGAACAAGGAATGCTTTCTGAGCATTGGACTGAAGCTGCTGAACCGCTTTCTGCTCAGCGGGGGCCGGTATATTTTCCATCTGCTCCTGCATGCTTCCCAGGAAAGGCAAGAATGCACCTTGGATACAACTTCCGCCAAAACCCATCAAACCAAGTAGCAAGCAAATGATGCAGATCGGCATCAACGCTCCTGGCGCTGGTTTTTTATATGCGGATGTTGCAGGTGGAGCCATCTGAGAGCTAGAGTCCGGAGTTCGGAATGGATTGTCTGACATGCTGTTCCTGTTTTAAAAAGGCAGAGACTCTGCTGGATTTCTATTGTTTGATTCCAAACCGTGACTGGACTTAAACCAAACCCCATTTTTTCCTCAACAACCACTCGATTCCAAGTAGCGCGACGAAAACTATCAAAAATGGCATTGCCAAATTTTCATCTAAACGCCACTTCACCGGGATTTCGATTTTTGTCATTGGCGGATTGTTAATATATTCATCCAAGATCTCAGATAATTGCTCGGGAACAAACACTCGGCCGCCAAATTGATTGGTTTCGTTAGCCAGTCTTGCCATCTGCTCGGGATTGGCAGCCGGATTGGCTTTTTCTTTATCACGATCCATTACCACAAACTCACGTTGCGAACTTCCGATTTCCACGCCGTTTCTTTTTGCGGTAACAAAGATCTGATAAACGCCTGCGTCATCTAGCGAATCTGGTTCAATCGTTGACTCGAAACGATCGCCGCTTTTGGTGATCGTAAGCGGCTGTGTCTCACCCGAAGGCAAAACCAGTTTTGAATCAAACTCAACATCATCAACGGCTTCACCGGCAATCGTTCGGACAGACACACCAAATTTGACAACGCCCTTGGCAGGGAAACGGCGTTTTGAAAGTTCGATGGATACGCTTTCATCGCTACGTGAGTCCCAAAACGCCAGCCACAGAATGACTTGCCGCCAGAACTGATTGTATTCTTTTTCAAATCCGTACCGGACCCACCGCCAACTAGTATCGCCGGCGAATGCAAGCACACGTGCGCTGCCAAGGTTGGCTCCCACCATAACCGGACGCTTCACACCATCGTCGCTTTGGAGATAAATCTCGGCCGTGTCTTTGACTTCAATTCGGTTCACACCAGCCAACTCCGGAAGCTGGTCCCATGCTCGCTTGTTCATTCCCGGCTCGGCAATCCGAGTCAGAAAATGATCTCGGGTTGGAGTCAGCTTGACCGGAGTGTTG
The DNA here is from genome assembly GCA_964478065.1 of uncultured Pirellulaceae bacterium. Lineage (GTDB taxonomy): Bacteria > Planctomycetota > Planctomycetia > Pirellulales > Pirellulaceae > Mariniblastus. The sequence continues at coordinate 8,943 of CAYZGP010000089.1, read as the reverse complement.
ACGTGTAAATCGATTCGCACGTCTTCATCAAAACCCTGTTTGTCCGTTGGCTTCATCTCGATTGGTAAAATATCAGCCAGCGGCGTTTGGTGATAACCCCCAGCTCCAAAACTGTGTGCTCCGCCAAGCATCAACAGCCCCTTGCCATTTTCAAGAACATTCCGCTGCAGTGCATCCAACGACGCGCTGTTTTTTTTGTTATAGAGAGCACTTGAATCGACGTTACATAGAATGAAGACGTCATATTTGTCAGGGTCAGCAAAATCTTTATTGAACTTCGTCAAAGGCCACGCCTCCTTGCGATCAAAAGAGAACACAGCTTCAAAGTCCATTTCCACAAAATCCAGAGCCGGCAGTGAGGCGCGGAGAAATTTCTGCTCCATCCCAGGAGACCCGTTGATGAACAAGACTCGCATGCCTTCATCGCGAACGGTCAAAAATCCATCAAGTTCGTTATTTCGTTTGGCTCGCTCGCCGACCATCGGAAGCGCACGGACTTTGATTCGATACTCGCCAGGCTCAGTCGGGCGATATCTCAGTTCGATGTTGGTCTCTTCGAACGCTTCGATCGGACGATAAATTTCCGTTGCAACTGTCGATTCTTTTCCATTGGAATCGGTCACAACTAGTTCGACGGTAATATCCTGGTTGGGATAACCTCGTGCAACCAATGTTGCTCTGGCAGACAGGTCATTGTTTTTATTGACAATCAACTGCTCAGGAAAATTTGCGACCTCGATATCGGCCAGTTGTTCGCTGGTACTTGGAGCACCGAGAGTCACTGCCATCAACGGAACTTCCATGTCGACCAATTGCTCTACCGACTGCTCAAGTTCAACATCAGGTTCGGGTACGTTTTGTTGACCGTCGGTTGCAACGAACATTGCGAGCAAACGTTGATCGCGAACGCGTAGTGCGTTTTCATAAATGCTGGTTCCAATATCCGTTTCGCCGCCGTCCGGTTTCTCCGGCAGCATGATTTCGCCTTCGACGATTTCGACGGGATGATTTTGATTATCAAATGTAAAAAATTTGCATTCAATTTTGTTTTCAGCAAGTTGTTGGAATCGCGATTCATTGGCCTTGATCATCTCGACCGTCGCGCCCCAACGTGTTGAATCATCGGCGTCGTGAGGAAGCTGCATACTCCTGGATTGATCAACCAGAAAAAGCAAAAGTGCCGCTTGATTTTTTTCGATCTTTTGCACGCAGCCCGGACGCAGCATCGCCAGCAACGCCAGCAGGATCACGCCCAGTCGCAGCAACGTCAGCGTCAATCGTCTTTTTTTCGTCAGTTTTACGAACGAAGGACCGACGAGCAACATCATTAGCGCAGCGCCGAAAATGATCGCCAAAATCAGCGGTCGAAGAATCGGTGAAAAGGTTAAAGTATCCAACGTGTTGCTTTATCCGTTGTTTGGTAAACGGCAGATTTTTAATCGAGCTGCTTCAAAAAAATCAGCTTTTGTAAAACCGGTTTGACATCAAATATTCTACTGCCATAACGACCATCGCCATCAACATTGCCAAAGGGAAAAATTCCTGGCCGCGTCGGGTGGCGCCTTGTTGCCTTTGAATTTCGCTTTGTTGTTTTGCCAGTTGGTATCGGTCTGGTCCTAGATAAACGTCGAGCTTATCGGGCGTAATTCGAGTTAAATCTGTAGTTGATTCCTTAAGATTCGCGCTAAAACCACGCATCAGGACTTCGCGATCGTTTCGGCCTTTCATACGGTAGTGGCCGGGGTAATCGGTAAACCGAAAACGGATACGGCCACCGTCAAGCGTATGGATTTCTGTGGGGCGCCGATCGGATTTGGGAGTGAACACCTGGTACGACTCCGGAAATTTTCGCAAGTCGTTTCCAAACGAGGCGGGCTGGCTGACTTCGATGTTTAGCGAACCCGCATCCGATTGGACTAGATGTGAAACCATCCCGCTGACCAACATCCATGCCGGTCCCGGGTTCCCGCTGAATAGCGCATTCCACCAAGTCCCCTTTCCTGCTGCGTTTCCATATTCCGTAACGGGTGTCGTCATCACCAACACGCGTCCCGAGCCAATCACGCGCTCGATCACAGCTGGCTCACGATTTCCAAATCGGAGTAATGTCTGTGTCGGAAGTTTTTCATTGCCATCAGGTTCAATTCCCCAATGAACAAAAATTGGAAACCGATTCCACAATACGTTGGTTGGACTTTCACGCACCAAGGCAAAAATCGGATGGATCAATTCCTTTGGACTAAGAAACAAGTCGGCTTCTTCGTTGTACCATTGCTGCTCAAGCGAACCGGTAAGGATACGCTGGGCTGCTTCGGTGCGAAAACTATCATGTCCAACGCCGCCATCGGACGCGTTTCGACCAAGGAAGATGCCCAGTCCGCCGCCTGAATTCACAAACCCTTCTAACCATTGCCACATCGCATCATCCAGCGGCAATGGGTCAAGCAAAAAGATCGTATTGAAATCGCTTATGCCGATCGCATCGGCTTCGTTTACGAATTTTTCCTGAGTCATCGTTACGGATTCGTAGCGATTCGTTCCAGCTTTTACTTTATCCCGCGGAGCCAGCATGCTCTGGAGCACTTTTGGATTTACATGCGATGGATGTTTTTTATCGTTGTTCGTTGGATGTACGACCAATGTACGTTTTACGTCGCCCACTCTAATCGTAAAAAATCGTTCGTTGTCGACGTCCAATGCGTCTTGGCCTTCGATTTTCACTTTGCCGTGATACGTGCCAAACTCCAGCGGCTGGCTGAATGTGAATTTTGCTTCCACCGATGAATCGGCTCGAATATCTTTGGTCAACGTTTGGGGATCCATCGTGGTGGTAGGAAAAACAGCCACATCATTGCGGACGACTGGCAAGGGGGGATCGTGTTTTTCGATCGTCATCGAAACACTTCGTTGGGCAGCGGCGCCGATTCGTTGGATTTCGGTTGATACGACCAATTTTTGCCGGGCAGAAATCTCGGCACTTGAAAGAGTTAACGGTGACAACGCAAAATTGGTTGCGTTCTCAACTCCGACGTCGACGACGAACAGGCTGGTCTCTTTGTATTTGTCCAGCAGCCTCACCAATTGCCCGGGACTATCGCCCGCCCAACTCATCTCAGTCATATCGGTGATAACGTAGATTTCTTTTCGTTCTTGCGAGGCCTTGCTTAAAAGCTGAATTCCTTCCAACATCGTTTTGGGAATCGTCGCGCCGGAATAATTGACCTCAAGCGTTTCAATTCGGCGATTGGCAGCAGCTACGTCGACGGAGAAAAATGGCTGGTCGTTTTCAGTGGCCATAACACAGACTTGGCTGTCCACAGGAAATTGGCCGACCAACCAAGTCGCCATCTCTTTGGCTTTTTCCATTCGCGTTTGGTTTTCATTTCGATACTCCATTCGTGGCGAAGTATCAATCACGATCAACGCGGCAACCGGTGCTTGGTCGTCGCCAATCAATTGGCCTGATTCGGGACCTTGAAGTTTTGAATACGCAAAAGCACCATAGCCAAGGTGCCCGATCATCAAGACTGAGAGAATCCCGATTAACAACCAGTTTTTGGATGATCGAAAAAACGCGAGCAGCAAAACTGCACCGACCAAGAGTGTGCTAAATCCGATTCCGGCCAGTGTCAACCAGTTGCCAAAATCATTTGAGGCAACCGACGGCCCAGCCAACGCGATCGCCACCAATCCGATCAGCAGACACCGCAGCATTAAAAGCAAAAAATGCCGAAGCCGCATCCGCGAGCGGTTAGAGATGTCTTTTTCTTTCAAGAACCGAAGCGCAGGAAAGATAATGTCCTTCGGTTTCGCCTTCATCATGAAGTGCAAAATAACGGGCACCGCAAGCAACACCCCGCCGACACCCAGAATTCCCAAATTCGCCCACGTCATTGACTATCCCCTCGCCCGTCGACTGAGCAGATATTCCAGCAGTGCTTTATCAAACTGCATGCTGGTATCCAGGGGAACATAATCGATTCCACTTTGGCGACATTGCTTTGCCAGTTCATCACGAAACCCGTTAATCTTCTCGATGTACTCGGCCTTAATTCCATCGGCGTCGACTTTTAACTCTTCGTTGGTTTCTGGATCACGCATGTTGAACATTCCGTTAAACGGAAAATTGACTTCCGCTTCATCCAACACATGAAACAGAATCACATCGTGTCCGCCATGCCGCAATCGATAAAGCGCGTTCATGGTTTGCTCTTCGTCAACGAGAAAATCCGAAAAGATCATCACAAGGCTGCGAGTTTTTAACATCGCCGACAATTGTCCGAGGCTGTTTTCAAAATCCGTCGTGCCGTTGGGTTCGAGTTTTGAAAGCAACGAAAGAATGTTTGGAAGCTGAGTCCGTTTCGACCGTGGCGCGAGGCTTTGTCGAATTTTTTCGTTGAACGTTACCATACCGACAGGGTCTTGTTGAGAAACCATCAGGTACGCCAACGCGGCGGCAAGACAAACTGCATAGTCAAACTTCGAAAGCTCCTGGCGGTAGGTGTATCCCATCGACTGGCTAAGATCCATCACCAAGTAACCAGTGATATTGGTTTCGGACTCGAATTTCTTGACGTAGTACTTGTCGGTTTTGGCGAAAACCTGCCAATCGATGTCTTTCAGGTCGTCGCCGTGCGAGTACTTTCTGTGCTCACTAAACTCGACACTGAATCCGTGAAACGGACTGGCATGCAATCCATGCAGAAACCCTTTAACCACAAACTGAGCCCGCAAATCCAGACGTTTGATCTGGTTGATAACGGAAGGTTTAAGGTATTTCTCTACTGACATAAAAGCCGATAATCAAAATTAAAATTTAACGAGCGACACAACTGCTCAAACAATTTGAATTAAGCGATTTTCTGAAACTGAAAACCGGGTACTTTCTTTTTACTATTCAAATTTGGGAATACTTGGTTCGGGAGTAATTTCGAGCAGTTTTTGAATGACGTCTTCGGTGGTCATCCCTTCGGCCTGGGCTTGGAAGTTAGTACTGACACGGTGGCGGAGAACGGCGAGTGCGACTTTCTTGACGTCGGTGATTGCGACCGAGAAACGTCCGTCCATCGCAGCCATGGCTTTGCCGCCGGAAATCAAGAACTGGCCAGCACGCGGCCCCGCGCCCCAATCAACCAATTGCTTGACAAAGTCGGGAGCAAATTCGTCTTTAGGTCTGGTGGATCGCACCAACCGCGCAACGTACTTAATGATGTAATCAGAGACGGCGACGGAATGGACGAGCTTTTGCAAGTTAACGATCGCTTTGGCAGAGAGAACCTTGCGGACTTCTTGTTTTTCATTTTTGCTGGACGCCAACAGAATCTTTTCTTCGTCCGCGGCGGTTGGATATCCGACTTTGATGTTGAACATAAAACGATCCAACTGGGCTTCGGGAAGCGGATAAGTTCCTTCTTGCTCGATTGGGTTTTGCGTCGCGATGGTAAAAAAGGGAGGTTCAAGATCATACGTCGTACGGCCGATCGTGATCTCGCGTTCCTGCATCGCTTGCAAAAGTGCGGCCTGGGTTTTGGGCGGGGTACGGTTAATCTCGTCAGCCAAAAGAATGTTTGTAAAGATCGGGCCTTCGACAAAACGGAATTGGCGACGACCGTCTTCGTCTTCATCCAACACATTGGTGCCGGTAATGTCGGACGGCATCAAGTCAGGCGTGAATTGAATACGCTTAAAGTTCACATCTAGAATTTTTGCGATCGTGCTGACCATCAAAGTTTTCGCCAGCCCCGGAACGCCTTCAAGTAGGCAGTGTCCGCGAGTGAAGATCGCGGCGAAGACTTGCTCGATGACTTCTTCTTGACCGACAATGACTTTGTGAAGCTCGCGCTCCATCACTTGGCGATGTTGACTGAATTCTTGAAGCACATCGCCGAGACTACGTTGTTTTCCGGTCACACTTTCCTCTTGATAGCGGTTTTTTGACTGATTTTGGAAGAGCCAAGGTCGGTTGTAAGTCGACAATCAATAACGGACTGCCAGCCTTGGGCGTTACTTTACGGCCTTAGAAATGATCCCCACGTTTAAATTGTAGATCGGTAATCTATTAACAGCAACGCGAGTGTTTCCATTGCTTTGACGATGGTCGGATCATAAAATGAGAATTGGGGCCTTTTAAAGCGTGTGTCGGGAATCAAGCGATGAACATATCTAAATCCACAGCGCCACTTTTGTTTTTCTGTTCAGTGGTCATTTGGGCATCGCCGGTTCTTTCGCCATGTTTTACCGTCGCCAACGATGACGAAGTTAGCTTGTTTGAATCGGACGATGCTGACGCGGGCTTCAATCTAATCGGTGGCTTATTCGAAAACCGTAATTCCGTTGCCAACCTGCAACCCAATGCGCCATCAAATGTGGTCACATATACGGACCCAAATCCGACCGGCGCGGCAACGTCGGTATTGGCTGGTCCGATTGTTCGTTTGCCAGGCGCGGCTGCGGCATCTGCAAATGCTGCGGTGACTCAAGACCGACGACGAGGTGTAGCCCAAGGAAACAACGCAGCAGTTAGCCCAGCCAAAGTTCGCGCAGCGGTTGATTTGGGCATCAAATTTCTCCGCTCGGAACAAACCAGAAATGGCTCGTGGCGCAAAATTCGTGACAAAGGCGATGCGACAGCGCTGGCTTTATTGGCGTTGTTCAACTCTGGCGTTTCTCCGGCCGAAGCCGAAATGCAAAAAGGGCTGACGTACTTGCGAGGTTGCGCTAGAGCTGGAACCTATTTCGTTTCACTGCGCATTATGGCGTTGACGGCCGCCGATCCAACGGGCCGGCTTTATCGTGGCGACGTCAAAGAGGACGTGCTCTGGTTGTTGATGACCCAAACCCAATCGGGTGGCTGGAGTTACGGAATGAATCGGCACATCGGTCCCGGCGGAGATGGATCCAACACCCAGTTCGCGCTGCTTGCCCTTCACGAGGCAACTCGCTACGGCGTTAAAGTCCCAAAGAAAAACTGGCAAGCCGCCAAAAAATACTGGACGCTTTCTTTTAACCAAACAAGATCCGTTGGCCGTGGTGCGAAAAAGCAGGGCGTGTTTACTTATTCGCTTCGCGGTGGCGGAACTCGGGGTTCGATGACGTGCGCCGGAATTTCTTCGATGATCATTATTGATGAAAATCTCACCGATCCAAAAGATCTCGCCCAAGGGGACACTGCCAACTGTTGTGAGAAAAACGTAGATCTTGAGTTGGTTGAAATGGCGTTTCGCTGGCTGGCGCGAAACTACACGATTCGCAGTAATCCGCATGGCGGAAACCAGAGCCAGGCAGCAACACGACTTTATTATCTGTACGGACTTGAACGCGCCGCCCGTTTGGCGGGAAGACGTTTTATCGGTGCCAATGATTGGTATCGCGACGGTGCCAAATTTTTAGTTAGTTTGCAAAACCGAACGACAGGTTATTGGAAAACAGCAAACGGCCACGGTGAAAACAGTCCGGTCGTTGGAACTGCGTTTGCGCTGCTGTTTTTATCAAAAGGAAAACGTCCGGTAGCGATCGGGAAATTCAATCACGGTGCTACCGATTGGGATCTTCACCCCAAAGGCGTACATTATTTGACGCGTCGCCTCGAGAAAGATTGGGGCAATAAGAAACTTAACTGGCAAACCGTCCGGGCCGAGAATTCAACGGTCGATGACTTACTCGAAGCTCCCGTTTTGTTCATGTCAGGCAAAGACGCAATCGGTCTGAACAAAGAGCAAAAACTGCATTTGAAACTTTATATCGAGAACGGCGGATTCCTGTTTGCGGAAGCTTGCCAGGGAGACGGCTGTGGTGACAAAGCCAAGTACGATTTGGCATTCCGTAATCTGATGGCCGAGCTATTTCCCGAAAACGAACTTGATGTCCTCGACAAGAAACATCCAATTTGGAATGCGTATTACCCGCTGCTTGCCGTCGACGTTGGCAAAGAACGTCCGCTACTTGGCTTGCAGGCTTGCTGCCGAACAAGCGTTGTTTATTGCCCGGCAAATCTGAGCTGTTACTGGTCGCTTGATCAAGCTTCTATTTTGGAAAGCGATGCGGTTCGAGACAAAATGAAAAAGCGGATTGAGTACTGCGCACAACTGGGCGTGAACGTGGTTTCGTATGCGACGGGGCGTGGGCGACATCTTAAAGATAAAGGCGAAACGCCAACGCTTGCGGCCAAGAAGCACAAATTGCTTGCCGATCGCGTGTTGGAGTTTCCTAAATTGAATCACGGCGGCGGGGCCGACGAAGCCCCTAGCGCCTGGCGAAATATGCTTGAAGAAGCCGAGGGTTTGGGCTTGGAAATGAAGCTCGAAAAGAAGATGGTTTCAGCGAACACTGACGAGATCGTTGACCATCCGTTTATTTTCATGCATGGCCGTTACGCATTCACGTTCACTCAGGAAGAGCGTGAAGCAATTAAAAAGCATTTGGAATTCGGCGGGTTTATTTTTGCCGATTCGATTTGTGCTTCTTCCGAGTTCACGAATTCATTTCGCAAAGAGATGGCGGAAATCCTGGGGGCACCGCTTCAACCGATCCCAAGTGACCACGACATCTGGTCCAACCGGTTTGGCCGCAAGATCGACAATTGCACCTTGCGTGTCAAAGATCAACGGGCCAAAGGCGGATTTCGTTCGGTCGTTAAACCGCCGGAGTTGGAGGGCGCTGAAATCGACGGCCGATTAGCTGTTGTGTTTTCACCCCATGATCTGAGCTGTGCGATGGAGAATGTCGCGCAATCTCAATGCACTGGTTACACTCGCCAAGACGCAACAGAGATCAGCACCAACGTGATTCTCTATAGTTTGCTAAGCGACACCAAAGAGTAAGTCACTCTGTAACCTAGCCGCCAACACGGCACTCGCCAAAACAAAGACCCACCAGCATGCCGATGGACGAGCGATCTTGTGGCTGGGCAAACGTACAACGATCTGCTGGTAGAGATGACAGAAC
>CAYZGP010000088.1:17488-25801 GCA_964478065.1 uncultured Pirellulaceae bacterium | reverse complement strand
TTGGGCTGCATAAGTTCCCCCCACGGCGATGATCAAGAAAAGTGCGATCAGCCCCCACCGCATCGGACGCTGGCCTTGCACCTGTGAAACTGACTTCTGGGCAGGAGGCTTCGGGTCAGCCGGTGGAAAACTACGTCGCTTGGGTCTGTTTTTATTTGTTTTTTTGGACATTTAAATGATCTAAATTCATCCGTTAAAAGTTGGGCTGGCTCTCAATGATTAATCTGACTCACCTTCAGGTTCATCATCGTTTTTTGCAGGCTCGTTGCTTGCAAGCTCCGGTTTAAATTCTGCATCACAAGACCAGCAAACGAAAAAGCCCTCGTCGACTTGCTCGCCACAAGTACACGTCCAAGCCGGGATCGGCTCCGCCTCTTCGTTTTCAATCTCCTCAATCAATGCTTTGGCTTTTTCAACATCGGCTTTCCCAACATAGACTTCGATCTCAGCGTCCCCGTCCAACGCCGAACCAAGCGCCGAAGTATCGAGACCTGAAATCAAAACGTGGATCTTGTTGTCTTCGAAAAAGCCCTTGATAAAGTTGGCTTCTACTTCCGTTTCCAAGACGGCGACTCTAATAAGATCGTTCTCTTCCATTTTTTGCTTTCAACATTGGATCAACAACAGGCAGCGTCAATTTAAAGCAACGCCGTGTCGACTAGTTTCCGTCCTCTTTAGCCCAAAGCGATGGTGGAAGTTTAACCGATTCAGTCAAACGATCAATTTCAGCCAACTCTTCATTTGAAAATTCTCTATTATCGAGAGCTTTGCAGTTTTCTAAAATCTGCGATGGCCGGCTTGCTCCAGCCAACACACTGGTGACTTGTGGCAGTCGTAAAATCCAAGCGATTGCCATTTGCGCTAACGTCTGACCACGCTTTTCAGCAATTCCATTCAACTCGCGTACGACGTCCAGCACAGCATCCGACAACTCGGCAGGGCGAAGCAAATTGGGAGAACTCGCCGCACGAGAATCTTTGGGAACTTCACCCAGATACTTGTTTGTCAGCAAGCCCTGGTAAAGCGGACAAAACGCAATCATGCCAACGCCGTGTTCTTTGCACGCACCGACCAGACGACTTTCGATCCAACGATTGAACATCGAATAGTTGGGTTGGTGGATCAAAATATTCGCCCAACCGTTTTGTTTACATATCGCAACCGCGTCTCGAGTTTGCTCAGACGAGTAACTGCTGATGCCACAATAAAGCGCTTTGCCATGTTGGACCGCCGTGTTCAAGGCGCCCAGTGTTTCTTCCATCGGTGTGTCGGGGTCAAAACGATGGCTATAAAAAATATCAAAGTAATCGACGTCAACACGTTTAAGTGATTGATCAAGACTCGCCAACAAATATTTTCGCGACCCCCATTCACCATAAGGCCCCGGCCACATGTCGTAGCCGGCTTTTGAGGAAATCAATATTTCGTCACGCGGGAGATCTTTCAAAATCTTTCCAACGTTGATTTCCGCAGACCCGTACGGCGGTCCATAATTGTTCGCCAAGTCAAAGTGCGTTATCCCGGCATCAAACGCGGTGAAAATCATTTCCCGCTGAAGATCGGTAACGGAGTCGCCACCAAAATTGTGCCAACACCCAAGCGTGATTTCAGGAAGCTTTAGGCCCGACCGACCACACCTCCGATACTGCATCCGTCCGTCATAACGATCTTTGTTGGGAGTATAAACAGCCACGGTTTCTCTAACTTGTTGGGTATGATTTGAAAAAATCATTTTCAATTTGTTCGCCACAGTTGGCAAGGTGGCACTCCGTCCACCGAGTCGCAAACTGACGTGGTTTTCTCTCGCAGAGTTTTTGCTGCAAAACAACGTCGTCTCCAGTCTATGCTTCCACACCGACATTGGGCCACGATTGAAGCAGTAATTGACGAGCGTTAAGCTATCTACGAACCAATTCGATTCTTAAGCAATAAATCCCACACTTCCAAGCTCGTGACCAATCGTCGAATCTTAATCGCAACCGATGTTCCGTTTTGGCGCAAGTCAACGGGCGCCCAACAACGAATCGCTTCGCTTGTCGATTACCTTACGTCTCAATCGTTTGACGTACAGACGTTTTATCTAGGCCAAACGAATTCACAGCAGTACACGCAATCCGATCGCGAACTGATTGAGACGTTTAACCTCGACGTACAGCAAAAAAGTTCAGACCAACCGCCTCAAGGTCTTGCTAAAAAAATTGGCTGGTATGCCGACGCGACCCTGAATCAAATCAAGCAGTTCAGAAACTCGGCCACGGGAACTGAGAATTCGCAAGCGGAATCCAACTCGTCTTCTCAACCGCCCGTCGAACCGCCAACGCTGGAAGACTATCGTTGGCCGTGGGCGATTAAGGCGTTCGCGGAGTCAATTTCCACATACAAACCCGACTTCATCCTGATTGAGTATATAAAACTGGCCTATTTACTGGACGCACTTTCAGATTCGCAAAAAGTGAATATCAAAACGATTGTTGACACGCACGACGTCCTGCATTTGCGAGCCAATCAGTTCCGTGAAAGTGGTTTTTCACATTGGATTGAGTTATCTCACGAAGAAGAATCCAATCAACTGAAGAAATTCGATTCGATCCTGGCGATTCAACCAACCGAAGCAAACATCATTCGTCAGATGGCTCCTGATTGCGAAACGATCGTTTGTGGCCATGCGACTTTTTCGAATTCGGATTCAAACTCGTCGCGACTGACCGATGATTCGGCACGTGATCTCAGCCAACCACTTCGGATCGGCTATCTTGCTTCAACCAACGCAGCCAACGCGATTGCGATTGAGGACTTTATCGAGAACGTTTGGCCGAACTTGCCAGCGTCAGATTTTGAGCTGGTTGTGGCGGGCCAAATTTGCAATTGGCTTACGGAGAACGCAAAAAAACTGGATGGCAAACTTGCAAAGGTAAAATTGATCGGCATGATTGATGAGCTGTCGACTTTTTACGACCAAGTCGACGTTGTAATCAACCCGGTGAAATTTGGCTCTGGGCTCAAAATTAAAAACTGCGAAGCACTCGCGTTCGGCAAACCCGTATTAACAACCGAACATGGATTTGATGGCATGCCACTCGAATCCAAGTCTGCTGTTTCGATCTGCGAAACACCTGCAGAATTCGAAACACGGTTAACCGAGATCCAATCCCAGGAAAATATATTGCCGCAGTTGCAACGCGCCGCAAGAGAACTCTCACAAACCGCATTTTCGCCCGAGCAGGCTTATTCCTCGCTAAAACGGTTACTTGAAAGCAAAAAATAAACCTTTTTGGGGATCGCTACGTAAAAAGGAAGTGGAATTTCGGCGTTTTTCTGCGAAAAAATAGCCTACTCGGAACGCTTTATCTAACCGCGCGTCATAATAGGCTAACAAACTATACTGCCCAAACTCTGTTTAATACGCGGTCTCATTATGGGGAATAACATGAAACGAAACCGAGGCTTTACCCTCGTCGAGTTGTTAGTTGTTATTGCAGTGATCGGCGTTCTTGTTGGGATGCTTCTTCCGGCCGTTCAAATGGTTCGCGAATCGGCCCGACGTATCGAATGCTCAAACAACCTCAAGAACGCTGGACTGGCCGTTCACAATTATGAATCTGGCAAAAAGCAAATCCCACCTGCCCGCGCAGCAGACGAGTTTTTGACATGGCCGGTTTATCTCATGCCTTTTATGGACATGAACAATCTTTACAACCGACTTGAATTGAACAAGCGTTACCGCGAACAAGATCCAAACGTCGTGACAACGGTCATGCCATCGATGTTGTGTCCTTCGCGAGCTCGTGGCCTTCCCAACATCAGCAACTCCGAAGCGCACGGGCCACGAGGAGCAATTGGCGATTACGCAGGCAACGCAGGAACACAACAACACTTTCCATTTGACGAGTGGGCCAAATTTACTGTGCCCGTTGACGGAGTCATCAGCTCTGGTCTTGCAACAGATAATCCAGTCGTGAACGAGATGTTGGCCGGGCCTGAGAAAGGCCGCTATGGTTTTGATTCCGTTACAGATGGATTGTCAAACACGTTTATGTTTGGCGAAAAATATATCAGCCGCAGTGGATTCAAAGAACCAAGTGGCTGGGGCGACGGCTGTATCTACAACGGTGATGAACCCGAAACATTTATTCGCATCGGTGGTTTCGCAATGGGCGTCGCTTCATCGCAAACACTAATTCTCTCACCTGGCGAGTTCCCCATTTACGGAAGTGCTCACGTTCAAATCGTGAATTTTGTCATGGTCGATGGCAGTACACATTCGATCGCCAACAACATTGACCAAGAAACGCTTTTCCGCCTCTGCTCTCGAAAAGACGGACTGGTCGTTTCGATTCCTTAAATCGGAATTTATTTATTCGACAATCTCGCGCACGCATTTCACAAATGCTTGCGCGTTCTTTTTGTCTGTGCAGCTTTGACAATATTGCTTAAACACCATGTCTCAACCTTCCGTTTTTTTTGTCGGTCAACCTCAAGAAGTCGCGCACCATGCCGCGCCTTTTCGTGAGCGGTTGAACGTACAGATTGCGGACTGCCAGCAAGTAACTTCACTTGCCCACCCCGGCGACTTGGCGATCTTTTATTCCGAGCACTTTGATCGCTTTCGTAGCGCCTGCCAACAGCTGCAAAAACAAAACGTTGCCACTCTTTATATGATTGACGGAATTCTTGAGTGGCGTAACGCTTGGGAAAACCGAACAGATGAAGTCGCTTGTCCTTACACAATGCGGCCCGTGTTGGCAGACAAAGTCGCTTGTATCGGTGAGTCGCAGGCAAGGATTCTCGAGTCGTGGGGCAATCAAGACAAAACAGAAATCGTTGGCATCCCTCGGTTTGACAAAAACAGAACGCAACAGTCAAAACGGAATTTTACATTCGGCCAAAACGACAGTTTTCGCATTCTCGTGATGACCGCCAAGACGCCCGGTTTCACGCCCGATCAAATTGCGACCACAAAACAAAGCTTGCTCGATCTCAAAGCATGGCAAAGTGAAAACAAAACGCTTAAGCAACAACCGGTCGAATTCGTCTGGCGATTGACAGGCGGATTGGCTGAAGAAATCGGAGTCGAGAATCAACTGTCAGATCTGACCGGCATCGAGCTTGCCGACGTCCTTACCCAAGTCGACGCCGTCATCACAACCCCATCAACCGCAATGCTCGAAGCGATGTTAATCGACCTGCCGGTTGCCGTCCTCGACTATCACAATTGCCCACACTACGTCACCGCGGGCTGGGACATTTGCACAGCCGAGCACATCGATCACACGATCAGGGAAATGGCAGACCGAGTTGAAACACGGATGATGTTTCAGCGGTCAGCGTTATCTGACGCAATGTTGTATTCGATGGACACAAAGCAAAACGCGACGGAGCGATTTGTGGAACTCGTCAACCAGATGCTTGCGATTGCCGCTGAAAAAATCAAAGACGGTTCGCCGATCGTATTTCCAAAGCAAATTCTGCCACCTGCGATCGCTCGACCCACTGAATTTTGTCACCAGTCCGCTTTTCCAACCGCTGCTGAATTTAAAGAAAACGACATCACGGTAACCCAAGTCGAACTTTCACACGCGCGTCGTGAGATCCTGCATTTGCAAAAAGAAATGGCTCAGCTTCAATCGGAACTGGACCAAGCACATCAGATTTTTGAGCAGATCGAAAAACATCCGATCGCCGGACCTGTCGTTCGTATTCGCCAGAAAATGCTGGACGTGATGAATTCGATTCGCAGCCGCAAAAACAAACTTGAGCCGAATCCCAATATTGAAACCAGCCCCAAGCTAGAAAACTAAACCGGAAATCAATTTCATCGTGATCCAGGAACTCCGCCAACAAGAATTAACGTTTCGCTCGGTTGCCGCAACCGAGCCGATCGTGTTGTGCGCTTCGGATGACAACTACATCAAACCGCTTGCCGTGACACTTCATTCTGCCGCGACGTCATTGCGACCCGGCAACCACTTGCATGTGCTGTTGATGGACGGCGGGATCAAAGAAGCAAGCTGGGCGGGGCTTCGAGAAACACTGCTCGACCTCCCGATTTCGATTCATGTACTGCGCCCAAACCGAAAAGAGATCAGCGATCTCGGTATTTCACATCACATCACGCATACGGCATACTTTCGATTGCTTGCCGCACGGCTGTTGCCTGATTCGATCGACAAAGTCATTTATCTCGACTCCGACGTTCTGGTCAAAGATGACTTAACGGAACTTTGGAATCTGGACGTAGGAGACAACTATTGCCTCGCTGCCGTCGACATCGCTTGCCCGTTCGTGGATGCCTATGCGGCTGAGACAAAGTTCAAAAAATTCAAGAAAGCCATTCCACACCTGGCCGCCATTTCACCGATCCCAAATTGGCGAGAGCTAAAACTCGACGGAACGGCGCCTTACTTTAACAGCGGTGTCATGGTTCTTAATCTGGCTCGATGGCGAGCCGAATCAATCGACAAAAAACTGCTTGCCTGTTTGCGTGACAATTCAAAATATGTTTGGTGCTGGGATCAGTACGCGTTGAACGTTGTATTTGCTGGACAGTGGAAAAAACTTCCAGCACGTTGGAATCAAGGCGCTCACGTGTTCGAGTACCCGGACCAATCGCATAGTCCAATTGATGAATCCGAGTTCGTCGCCATGCGTGACGACCCGGCACTGATCCATTTCACGACCGAATTCAAGCCGTGGATGTTCCAGCCATTCCACCCGCTGCGAGAGAGATTTTTTCAACAGCTGGATCAAACGGCTTGGGCCAAATGGCGACCAGAAAAACCCGCGTTCAGTTTAAAGCGTTGGTGGGATCTCACTGCCGTTTATTGGATTCGAAAATACATCGTGAACTATCGAAAACTCAAAGTGATGTTCAAGTAAATGCAACCTCCCGATTCCAATTCGAACTCTGCTCAGACGCAACCAACTGCGTCTTTGTCGAGCGATGCGCAAGTCGGGAAACTAAATAGCCAGCAAACCGGCCAACCAAACGGAGCCGCAACCCAACTTGAGTCACGGCTAAAAAACCACACGCCCGATGCGCCTTCGTCTCAATCGCTGATCACCATTTTTGCTTTACCCAAATCGTTTGGCCGGGACACGGATTTGATCCAGAAAAACGCCATCCGTTCTTGGGCGCGGCTCGCACCCGCGATCGAAGTCCTCTTGATTGGTGACGAAGACGGAATTGCCGAAGCCGCAGAAGAGCTTGGTGTCCGCCACGCAGGCGGCGTCCAATTCAACCAACATGGAACACCGCTCGTCAGTTCAGCGTTTGAGATCGCCCACCGTGAAACTGCATCACCGTTCCTTGCGTATTGCAATTGCGACGTCATTCTGATGAAGGACTTTGTGCGAGCGATTGAGATACTCGCGGCCGATCAAACCCTCGATCAATTTGTTGCCTTTGGGCAACGGACTGATTTGAAAGTCGAATGCGAAATTCGTTTTGACCAGTTGATTCAGATTGAACAGTTGCTCGACGATTGCCAAAAAAACGGCGTTCTCAGTTCCAACGTTTGCAAAGAGTATTTTGTCTTTAACCGCGAGCTTTACAACGAAGTCCCGCCGTTCGCGATTGGTCGCGGCAACTGGGACAACTGGATGATCCATTTTGCAAAGCAAAGCAACTGGCCTGTTGTAAAGATCTCTGAGCTGGTGACCGCAATCCATCAAGCACACGACTATCGCCACACTGGTGCCGGGCGTTTCAAGTGCTACGTCTCTGGCGAGGAAGCCCAAGAGAACTTGCGGCTGGCCGGTGGACGCAATTTGATCTCGGGTTCAACGGCAACTCACCGACTGAGCAAAAATGGGTTGGCACGTGAACCCAATTTATTGTTGAACACCGCTTTTTGGGGCGACGTGCCTCGCTTTGTGCGGCTCATGCTGAATATGCTATTGGGCTAGATCTTCTCTTGTTCGGTATCGGATTTGTTGAGCATTCAAGCAGGTTTTCCCGCTAACCGTATCCTAAGTTTCATCGTACGCGTTTCAAATTGATCCTTTGAAAGTAGATGATGAAGACCACGGCCCAAAAAAGCTCTTTACCCGAAACCGCCGCGACGAAAACAGCTTTTGAAACGCTGATAAACTCGCTTCGAAAACCAGCCGTAGCCTACGGGATTAGTTTTGGATTGGGCCTTATACTTTTGATCAATTTGGATTGGCCGGATCCTGAAAAATATAAAAGCCAATCCGCAAATGTATCTATTAGTCATTCGGACTCACAAGAAAAAGATGCCCCTCAAACAACCGCGGCCAAAATTGAGCCTCGAGGGATAGAACCGGTCAACGATTAAGGTTAGTTTTTTCGGA
>CAYZGP010000088.1:13745-17388 GCA_964478065.1 uncultured Pirellulaceae bacterium | reverse complement strand
ACAGAATGACTGTCACAGACTGAATTTTCATAACTGACGACTGTTACTCCCATCTGCCTCCCAACCGATTACTTTTGCCATGCTTACTTCAATCGCAATCTGTGCTGGCCTTTCGCTGGTTGGAGCTGCGATGATTCAGTGGGCGATCGGTTCGTACTTTCAAAAGGGTTTTGACAAACGGCCATCGATTCGATCAACCGAAGAAGTACAAAATCACGCGGCCGTATTGATCAGCGTACGCGGCTGTGACCCGTCGCTTGGCAATTGCTTGATCGGAATTCTCAATCAGGAATATCGCTCATACGAAGTCCACTTGGTTGTCGATCACAAAACTGATCCGGCCTGGGATTTCGTCCAACAAATCAAATCCGAGCATGACGCCCGCGACGTGCTGACGATTCACGAGATGACTGGCCCATTGGAAACGTGCAGCCTTAAATGCAACTCGCTCGTTCAAGCCATCGATCAAATCTCCGACGCCACCCAATACGTTGCTTTGCTCGATGCGGACGTAACACCTCATTCGAGTTGGCTGGCCGAGTTATCGGGTCCGCTTCAAGATCAAACCATCGGAGCCGTCACTGGCAGCCAGTGGTTTGAGCCGCCTCAATCTGCAGGAATCGGTTCGCTCGCACGAAGCACTTGGAACAGCGGAGCACTGGTTCTCACAATTTTCTTTTCCAATCCGTGGGCCGGAAGTTTCTGCATGCGGCGCGGCGACCTCGAACGATCGGGATTGGTCGAAACCTGGAAAAAAACAGCCGTCGATGATGGCCCAATCCAAAAGGCCGTAGGTGCGCTCGGATTAAAAATTGAGTTCGCACCATCGCTTGTGATGGTCAACCGGGAGCCCTGCACTTTCGCCTACGTCAATCGCTGGGTCACAAGAATGCTGACTTGGTCACGACTTTATGAAAGCACATTTTTCCTGACCGTAATCCACGCGATGTTCAGCAACACCGTGATGCTTTCAAATTTCGTTTTGCTGCTGATTGCATTGGCAACTCAAAACTGGACCGTCGCGGCAATCGCAGCAACGTCCCTCATCGTCAGCGGCGTCATTTGCACACACTCGTACTTCTCAACGCGAAAATGCGTCCGGCACAGTTTGAGTTTGCGAGGTGAAACACTCCAACCGGCTACTCCCACTCGAGCACTCGGCATTTTCTCAATGATCGCCGTCGCTCATTTGGTCTATGCAATCTCTTGCCTGCGCACGTTACTGCTGAAGCAAATTAAGTGGCGCGAAATCACTTACCAGTTAAACGGCAAAAGCAACATCAAACGCTTGAACTACGCGCCGTTTATCGGCGAAGGGAAAAAGCAAACTGGCCAGTCGATTTAACGACGCCCGATGTTGCGCAATATCGTGCAACGGATTTTCTTTCTCCGGCTAAACAAAAATAAGCCTCACGTTTTGGAATCATGCACTGGCAGGCACGTCAGTTTGTCTACTGCGGTCAAAATCGCGATGACAAAAATCGACGATATACACAAGGATAAACATCGCGATCAAGCTTTCTTTTACTTCGCCGTCATCAATCTGCAGTATGGCCGGTGCGGTGATATTAAAAAGATCATAAAATTTTTCGTGCAAGCTAATCAGCAAAACACATAGGGCAGCCGGCACACAGCGAATCCCTGGCAGGTATTGAGACAAAAACGCCGATCGCGGAGTTGGCAAAACGCTAGCGCTGTTCAAATCGTTTGTTTGGCCAGATGTTCGAAAACGCATTATGATCGGAAGAAAAAAACCGCCGACAATGATTCCAAGTGTTAAAAGTGTCCGTGGCACTTGGTCGAAAAGTGCAGACGTATTGTGAAGATTGGTTTCACTTTGGTCGTTGACTTCAGTCCAAGCCTCTGGTGTTGACCAGTTAAAAAGGTGTTGCCCCCAGCTAATTTCTTCACCAAGAAAATAAATGCACCCCAATGAATGTAAAATTAACCAAACGGCGGTGAATTTCTTGAACTGCAGTGTGTTGGCTTTCGAATTTAGCCGAAGCAGCGGACGGAGCGTCACAATGAGCGCCACTGCCAGCAAAATTACTGTTATGTTTTCTACCGCGCCACTCTCTTTACCGAAATAAAATTCGGCACCATCAAATGTCGCGTGAAAGACAAAAGGCAAAACCAACAGGCTGACTGGTAACAGCACGTAAAAGCCAAAATTTTTCATTCTAAATTCTGAGATTCGGTTTCAAAGGAATTCTACTCAATGAAGAGCCACCAAGGCTGACGTGAATTATATGCGAGACATCAATTGATGCGCCAATACCAGCTTGACCACAAACTTGGGGCGTTTCTTTGATGCTTATTTCAATTCTTCAATCACGAGAAACAAAAACGAAACACAACGCCGAAAATGCTTGACGCATGCCCCGCAAATTACGCAATTAGAACCAACCAATGACAATGGGACCGGATAGACCGCAACTGAATATGGAACTTTTGTTTTTTGATGAGTTACAGTTGAACTTTGATCAACAAAACGTGGCGTTATTATTAGCTGCACAGAGAGCTAGTGCACAGAGGTTTTAGGATGATTTTTCGATGGTTGCTACTTTGTTTTGGTGCCTTGTTTTTCGGCGCGACCTTTCCCCAAGATGGGGTTGCCCAAATTGACTTCGATTTTCCGGACGCCAAAGCCCAGTGCTGAGAGTTGACGAGTAATACAGCGAGGCCAATAAACATCGGCGGCCAATGTTGGTAGTCTATTCAGATGGCCGAGTCGCTGTTTTTTGCAATTTGAATAAAGTGACAATCTCGCTGGTCCTTTCAAGGCAACTTCATGAACAATAACGATGATCGGTATACTCCGTTTGGCGAAGATTTTTCGGTGACCAGCGCGGACTTTGCGGAATCTGATTCTTACCGCTGGGTTCGCAATGGGATTTATCTACTGATCATTGCCTATGCGCTCTTGATTCCGTTGTCGGTTGCTATTCCGATGGTGACTAGCGAAATTGTCCCAATCGAACTCTCTCCAGCGATTATGGCTTTGGTCATTGGCACTATGATCGTGGGCTTGCTCCTTCTGGTTGCCGGGTCACTATTGTTATTGTCAACGCCCAAGCAAAATGAAAAAAAGAAGATAAAGTCGTTCTTTTTGTGCTACGGAATCGTCATCGTTTCATTCGTCGTTTGGAAACTGGGCATTGGAGGCAATGCACCTCGATTGATTCAAAAAATTGCCCAGGCATACGGTGTTTATTATTTGATTGCGTACTTTGAGGTACTCGCCATCAATCAAGGAAGCGAGAAGCTTTACAAAACTGTTCGCCGCGTGAATTTCAGTTTCATCCTGATGATTGTAATGCTGTTTGGTGCTGCGTTCATCACGGGCGTTTTCAAACTACCGCCGCTTGTATTCTTGACCGCATTGATCGTCGTTGGTGTCTTCTTTGTTTTGTCTTGGATGCGAACGCTCTGGCTGGCTGCGGCAGTCACTCGTCATGACCATGTCTACGAAGAGTTTGAATACGAGTAAATCGCGATCGCTTACTTCAATTCTCAATAGCCAGCAAGAAACGTTATCAAACCAAACGGCCAGTTCAAACAATTGGTCGCGACTTCCACAAAACTTACCGACTCAAACTTTCTCAGCGTCCTGTAAATACGCGGGAAGGGCTGCAAAGTTTCA
>CAYZGP010000088.1:0-13645 GCA_964478065.1 uncultured Pirellulaceae bacterium | reverse complement strand
CGACTCAAACTTTCTCAGCGTCCTGTAAATACGCGGGAAGGGCTGCAAAGTTTCACTTAAGCCAAGTTCGCAACCTAGACGGGTGAGTTTTGAAGTCACCTATTCAGGATGGATATTCATTCTTGTCCGCTTTTTTCCGGCTCGCGACGGTCCTATTGGTTGCGAGCGAGTGTAAAACAGCTTAAAACTTTTGTTCAATTATCCACTTTGCCGCGAACAATTTGCGGCAGTTTTTTAGCTGAAATTTAGAAAAACAAACTATGTCGACCCCACCTTCGCTTCCGGTCGTAAATTCCGACAACGTAAAAAGTATTCTTGATCGAGCCATGGACGCTGGCGAAGGTTTACTTCGCTTGACTCCGACATGGGTTCCAAGAAGTTTTCTTCACCCCGGTAAGAGAATTCGGCTTCATCCCGATGACTACTACGCAATGGGAGCCGAGCGTGGTGGAATCGACGAACGTTGGTTTGCAAGCACGACCGAATGCGCTAACGAAAATCGGGAAGCAACAGAAGGGCTGAGCTTTTGCCGGTTTGAAGGTCAATCGTTTTTGCTCCGCGATGCCGTCAATGAATCTGGACCGGCAGTAATTGGCCAGTCGATTTGGGACAAGTACAAAAAGTGGCCTGTCTATTCAAAGTTCTTTGATAACATGGGGCCGATCCCTCACCACATGCATCAAAGCGCCGAAGACGCAGCACTTGTCGGCCAAGAAGGCAAGCCTGAGAGTTATTACTTCCCGCCGCAATACAACAACTGCGACAACAATTTTCCGCACACGTTTATGGGATTGGAACCGGGCACGACCAAGGCCGAGCTTCGCAAGTGTTTGGAGAATTGGAGCAAAGGCGAAAACGGAATCCTTGATCTTTCCAAAGCTTATCGCCTCAAACGCGGAACGGGATGGCTGATCCCTCCAGGCGTTCTCCACGCTCCCGGTTCACTTTGCACTTACGAACCACAATGGGGCAGTGACGTATTTGGCATGTATCAAAACATCGTGGAAGGCCGTTACGTCCCATGGTCTTTGCTCGTCAAAGACATGCCACCTGAAAAACATCAGGACCTCGACTTTATTGTTGGCCAGCTTGACTGGGAAAAGAATGTTGATCCCAACTTCAAAGACAACAATTACCTCGAACCGATTGTTGCCGATTCAGGTGAAGGTTGGTGCGACCGCTGGATCGTCTACGGAACCGTGGGCGGGCAACAGCTTTTTACAGCACGTGAATTGACGATCGACCCTGGCGCTAAATGTGTCCTCAAAGACTCAGGCGCAAGCGGTTGGATCACCGTCCAAGGCAAAGGCCGGATGGGCAAACTCAACTTGCAAACGCCGGTCATCGTTCGTTATGGACAAACCACCGAAGACGAAGTTTTCATCTCACATCATGCCGCAACCAACGGCGTCGAAATTGAAAACACCGGCTCCGAACCGCTTGTCGGACTACGGTATTTTGGCCCTGACACATGGGACTCGCTTCCAGAAGTCGGCGATCACAAAAAATAAATTTCGCTTGGTATTTCCCGTGTCAAATCAATAGACGCACAGGGACTCAGACCCGGCTTTTCCCACAAAAATAAATCACACACTTCAAATCAGGATTTCGAGATGACACAACCAAAACTTCATAACGCCATGTGGCCAGGACTTGTTGGCAAAGGCGACGGCGAAGATCAGGAAGCACCGATCAGCCTCGAGGCGATGCTGAACTTCACTGTCGCTGCAGAAGTCAACGGGCGAAAATTCGATGGCATTGATTACTTTCTTTTCCTGCCACACACCGATCCTGATGCCTCAACCGATGAACTGAAACGGACCGCCGACTTGATCCAGAGCAAAGGGCTCGCGGTTGGATCTTTGGTTGCCCCCGTTTGGCCCGGCACCGTCGGCGATAGCGCGATGGGTGACAAAGAATCGACCGATAAATTCTTGACCGCGGTTCGCAAAGCCTGTCACATTGCCAAAGTGTTTAACGAGCATGGCGTGCGAACATATGGCTGTATTCGAATCGATTCGGCTGAATTCGGCGTCGACAAATGGCGAGAAGACCCCAAAGCCAACACGTCGAAAATCGCGGCTACATTCAAAGAAGCCGCCAAGATCGCAGCGGACCACGGCGAACGTCTCGCGGCCGAAGGCGAAATCTGCTGGGCTGGCATGCACTCGTGGAAAGACATGCTGGACTTGCTCGAAGAAGTCGGCATGCCAGAGACGCTCGGTTTCCAAGCCGACCTTGCCCACACCTATCTGTACTTGATGGGCTACAACGCACCCGAACATGCGTTGCTTCAACCGGGATATTCGCAAGACGAATTCTGGGCGGCATACAAAACGATGACGGACAAACTGCGACCTTGGACGATCGACTTCCACGTTGCACAAAACGACGGCGAAGTCCACGGCGCCGGCGACCACGACAAAACCGGCAAGCACTGTCCAGCCGATGATCCAAATGGAAAACTGGATATCGTAGAGTGCTCAAAGTACTGGCTTGAAGGCGCTGCCGACCGCGGCATCAAACACATCTGCTGGGACGGCTGCATGTTCCCTAACTCAATGCTGGAAACAGCGCAGACTTGGACAACGATCTTGGATTCAATGATCAAAGTCCAAGAGGCACACGGCTGGGCGTAAGTTTCATCTTTGAACGCAACCGCCTTGAATTTCGACGCACAAAAAACAGATCAACAACAAAACTGTTTGCCCTCGGTTCACGACCGCAAGCAGTACTTCATAAACCAACAACAAACAGGGAACACACAATGGCGAAAAAGCCACTTAACATCGGGATGATCGGTTACGGATTCATGGGAAAAGCGCACACCAACGCTTACGCCACCGTGGGACGATTCTTTGAACTTGAACATCAACCGGTCCTCAAAGCAATTTGTGCTCGCAACGAAGAAGCCGCCCAAAAGTTCGCCGACAACTGGGGCTATGAATCGGTCGAAACCGATTGGCGAAAACTGATCGCTCGCGACGACATCGATGCCGTCGACATTTGCGTACCCAACAATTTGCACAAAGAAATTTCGATCGCGGCAGCCGAAGCCGGAAAAATGATCCTTTGCGAAAAACCGATCGCAATGAATGTTGCCGAAGGCGAAGAGATGTGCCAAGCCGTTGAAAAGGCCGGTGTGGCCAACATGGTTTGGTACAACTACCGCCGCGTCCCGGCCGTAACCCACGCGAAAAACATCATCGACAGTGGCAACCTTGGGCGAATTTTCCACTACCGAGCCAACTTTCTCCAAGACTGGACGATCTCTGAAGACGTCCCTCAAGGCGGAGCTGGCACATGGCGACTGGACGCAAAAGCTGCTGGATCCGGTGTGACGGGTGACTTGCTTGCCCACTGCATCGACACAGCAATTTGGCTAAACGGTGGCATGACGGAAGTCAGCGCGATGACCGAAACGTTTGTCAAAGAGCGAACGCATTCGGAGACTGGAGAAAAAGCCGCAGTCGAAATCGACGACGCCTGTGCGTTCCTATCGCGATTCGAAAATGGCTCGCTTGGATTGTTCGAGTCAACTCGATACGCACGCGGCCACAAGGCACTTTACACCTTCGAGATCAACGGCGAACACGCTTCGATTAAGTGGGACTTGCACGACCTTCACCGCTTGGAATATTTCGATCATCGAATCGAAGGCCCGATGCGCGGTTGGCGCAGCATTCACGTTTCCGACGGCGATCATCCTTACATGGGCAACTGGTGGGTTCCAGGACTGAACATCGGCTACGAGCACAGCTTCGTCCATCAAGTCGGCGACTTCATCAAAGGCCTTGAGTCTGGCACACCAGCCGGACCAACGTTCCGCGACGCATTGGAGACGCAAAAAATCTGCGATGCGGTTCTAAAAAGCGGTGCATCAAGACAATGGGAAACGGTTTAAGAAAACGACTCGTTAGTTTTGAAGTTGCGCATCGCCTACCGACACATAATGCGCGTCGCTTGACGATCATGGCTTCATGCCGGTTGTGATCAAAGCCTTGCCTGAACGTCAATACGTAGGTTGGACATTCCTGCCCGACAGTCGTGAACCTGACGGACAAGAAAGAATGTCCATCCTACAAAACCTGTTTCGCCAATATTTTTCATTCTGCTTTTTTGATTGCACAACGGAACGCTTAAGATCTAAATCGCGTGGGCTTTGAGTTCTTCAAGCGACGCAAATTCAATCGCTGACATATGGGTCGCCTCAAGCTTGACCTTTGGCGCACAACCTGCGTCGAATGCTTCTTTCCATCGCGTCACGCAGAGGCACCATTGATCGCCTGGCTGGAGGCCGGGGAATTCATATTCGGGAACCGGTGTCGAAAGATCGTTGCCAGCTTGTTTGCTGAATTTCAAAAACTCTTCGGTCATTACGGCGCAAACGATGTGTAAGCCAAGGTCGCTGAGGCCCGTTCGGCAATATCCATCTCGATAAAAACCAGTCATCGGTAACGTGCAGCAAAGTTCCAGTTCGGTGCCAAGTACGTTTTTGGGAAGGGCCATAACAGAAAGTTTTCAGGTAATTTGGTAGGTTAAAAATGGCTGGAACAAAAGTCAAAGAGAACTATGACTACAGAAACTCGATGGCAAACTGTGGTGGATTAAGGTGTTCCTGGCGCGCGATTACGATTCCCGCCGCGGAAGTGCTTCCAGTTGCTCCCTGAGTTTCGCGATCGTCACGGTTTCACTCATCGAATTCGCCTTACTTGAAGCGTCGTGAATGCGGTGCGGATCGAGGTGCTTTTGAACTTCATTTTCCAACGCCGCCAACCACGCCGGCAAGTCAACGCCCACACCCATTGTCGTACGCGAGAATGCCTGGGCTTCGTGGTGAAGCAATTCAAACACTCGTGACGATTTTCGTGAAATTGGATCCTTCATCGCAGGGCCGACCAACGCCTTGAGACGGTCGATTTGCATTTGATGACCAAAACGTCCTTCAAGTCGACGGGCGACCGAAGACATGCGAATGGAATACTTGCTTCGCAATTTTTCGAGCATCGTCAGATACTTTTCTGCTTCCGGGCCGACGCGTTCGGTCAATGAACGGCGCCACATTCTGGCAACGCCGTTTTCTTGATCGTTGACAAGGATTCGGTGAGCCCAAACAACAGGCTTTAAGTTCCAACAAACGCGATCGTAACGACTTCTTAGCCGCAGGAAATCGAGGAACATGTAAAGCGAATCACCGCTGTCCGATTGCGTTGTCGTGGTGTTGTAGTCGCGATACTCATTGTAATTCTCGATGACGCTTTCAAGAATCACCGTCAGGTAGTGAACTGCCTTTTCCTTGGGAAGCACATGGCCAAGTTCATCAAACAGACGGTGGTCGGCCCGCGTGGTGGACTGTTGCATCTGAGGAAGCCAACGGTCGACACCTTGGTGAAGGATCGCGCGAATATTCGAAACGTGCAAGAACTGCTGGGTAAACAATCCACTGCCATAGTTTTGAATGAATTCGACTATCTGTTGCCATGATTTTTTATCGTGGACTTTCTCCAACACACTTAGTCGGAGCGTTTTGCTATGTTCAAGCCATTGCATCAACATGGACTCGGTCAACATTTCGATACAGTCAAAGAGAACCGTCTGGCCTTCTTCTTTGATTTCCTGTGCTGACAAAGTGCCTTCTTTTTCGCGTTGGTCTTTGAGTTGTGACGTTGCCTGAACCAGGACGTGCACCATCGCGATATAGGCGACTTCGAAAATTTCGTCGAACTCGGTGACTGCTCCGCGTCCAATTGAATTATTGCGTTCCATCGCAAGCGCTGTCCGTGTCAGTTCGTGCGTTTCGACAAACAACCCAATGGACGGCATTCTCCTAAGCAAATCCAGAATCGCGGTTTGGACAACACGTGCTTGAACGATCGCCGCCGGGTCACCTCCTTTGGAGAGTGGCACGTACAGCAGCGATTGATTGTGAAGGTATTCCGTCACGGCAGGAAAGTGCTTGACTACCAATTGCGGGTTTTGCAAAAGTAATGCAGCGTAAACACAAACAACTGGGGCGCCGCCGTTGACGTATTTTGTAACCGACGCACTGAAAAACGGCTCTTCTTCCAATCGGCTTTCGCACAAAATGTGTTCAACGGCTTGGACAACGGCCACCAACATTCGAATCGCATTTTCTGTTTCGATACAGGTTGCAATTGCCTGCTCAAGCAATGAATCTTTGAGAGTTCGTTGCTGGTCGTAGAACAACATCGCTTCGTGGTCCGAGCCGGTGGCGGAAAGTGGATGGCGGTTGATCGCATCCAGCAGTTCAAGCAGTTTTGCGCGATTTCGCGAGGCTTGGCCAACCCAGCCTTCAATAATGTCTTTGCGATTCTTCAGGCGTTCGCGAACGGTGTCTGTAAGTTCTTTTTCTTCCTTTACGACGGGAAGTGGAATTGTTGCGGCGACCTCCCAATATTCGGCGATGGTTGTCAGAAACTCGAGTCGATCCATCACGCGATCGACTTCGCCCTCAAGTGCGTCATCGGATGAAACGCTGCCATCAAAGACTTCGCCTTCAAATCCGTCATCAGCGGTGTCGTTAAAAATTACGTCGCGGTAAGCCTCATCGTAAAGGCCTTTGTCGCCTTTCTCTTCGCCGTAACTATTGTCAAATCCATCGCCATCATCGGCTTCACTGTCTTCGAAAATTTCAGAGCGTTTCTCTTTTCGATTCAAATCAAATGTCGGTACTTCCCAATAGCGTTCCGCGTTGGCTTCGAGGAAGTCATAGAACTTGCGAATGCGATTCCAAACTTCTTCGGGGGCAGGCTGATCGCAATCGTTTTCCGCTTGGTCAACATGCGTATCGAGAAGTTTTTTCTGATCGGTGATCCAGCGGAAAACGGAACTGTGAAATGAACTGTCGCCATGTTGAAGCAGAATGAATTCGGCTTGGCTCATCCAGTGGACCAAAATCGCCATCGACGTTTTGTAATCCGCTCGTTGCATTAGTGCATCGACAACCAACGCATAGGCTTTGGGTGAGTCAAATAGCTCGGCGTGTTGCGCCCAGAACCCGATGTCGCCCGCCTCGGAACCGCCTTTTTGCCAGAGGCCGAGGGCTTCAGCGACCAGTTCGGCGGCTTGGAAAATGTCATCGGCATCCACCGCATTGACGGCCATGACTTCGTGGGCCGCGTACTTCCTCCACCACTCGACGATCGACAAAAACTCTTTGCGAATCGCGACGCAAGTTTCTTTGTGATCGCTTGCGGCGGCTTCACTCCAAAGCCGTGAGCAGTGAGCGAAAATGCGTTCCATTACGTCGACTAAATCAAAAACGCGATGGTCACGGACGGAGTTTTCAACGGCGGGAAACAGACTGTAGTTCGCGTCGAACCCAATGATGTTCCACGGATCGACGATCGCGCCGCAGTGGATGCCACGTTTGAGTCGCGCCATGATTTTTGGGACTGCGGCAAAGGCTTCATCGAGATCGCCGCGTTTAGTGGCTTCTGAGGCAGCACTGAGTAAACAATCAATCTGACAGTTGATTCGTGCGGCAGCGACAGGAACAATTTTTGACTGCTCTTCGGCTTCCGTTGGGTAGCCCATTCTGGCAAAAATCGAAGCCAAACGGCAATTCACTAGTTGAGATGCGCGTCGCTGGGCAAGTTGTGCGTTGAGATCTTGGCGAACGGCTCCAAATGGTTGGTGCTTGGTGGCGGCTTCTCGGATCAATCGATCACGATGTGCGGCAGGCAAGCGGTTGAGCAAGTCGGCGTAAAATTGGTCACGATAACCAGCGATCGTTGGAAGTAACTTTCCCAACGTCGTATTTGAGTCGTAGGTTCCAGGGCCGGCGCCAGAGATCCCTGACCCCATCAGCATTGTGCCAGCCATGACCGCAGCGGCTTCGTACAATGCTTCGTCCAAGTCAATTGGATTCTCAGGATCAGCCGCGCTCGATTCGGCGCGACTACTCAAAGCGTCAATCGTGACCTGATGAACGATGAAGCGTCGAAAAAAGCCGGAGCCATCAATTTGCTGCGAATCCCATTCACCAAAATGATGGTTGGGGCGCTGATTGATTGGATGGTCGAAATCGAAAGCCCGCGGGTCGATCGCCAATTCGCTTAATCTATCTGTATCAAAATGGGCGGCACGAAGGATATGAGGATCCGTTTCGCGCAAAATCTCAATCGCTTGGTGTGTGATGTCATGGTATCGCCCGACTGCCACACCACCTTCAGCAACGTAAATTGGAACCGGGCGAATCCACTCGTGAAGATACGGCTCAATCTTCTGTGACTCCAGTGTCGCCACTGGGCGGTGACCGAGGTAGTCGTTAAGCAAACGCAAGGAGTCCGAAACTATCTGATCAACTTCGTTCCAGTCGTGCGATCCACGTTCGCCGACGGTTACCGACAGAACTGCTTCCATCGCGCGGCACACGAAAAATGAATTGAAAAGGAATTCAGCAGATTGATGAAAAAGTAAATCCCGGTGATGTTTTCGATAGGTGGGCAGCAAACTGCCAAACGTGATCTCCAAAACGGCTTTGCATTGCGTTGATTCTCGAAAAGTCGGATTCTCTGCGTGGACTTTTTCAAGCCGAGCGTTCAAAACTTTTCCGACTTGCCAAGCGATGACATGCTCGTTGGCTTCGCATAGCGAATTGACTTTGGCGGACTTACCTGGTCGCGACGTTGAAGGCTTTTTCGAACTCGCTGACTCGCATTGGGTTTTATCGGCCAGGTAGGAAAACAACAAATTGATGTTGGTGAAGAATTTCGGGTCGTGGTTACCCGACGAAAAATTGAGATAACCAAGCACTTGATCCTGGATCACGTCGATCGGCTGCTCAGGCTTTGGCGATCCCATCAGATTTCGCTCTCCACGATCGACAAAAAGACAGTGTTGGTAGATTTAAAGGTGCGATGGTTGGTAGAGAAATTTCCCACAAAGTATTTGATCTACCG
Source organism: uncultured Pirellulaceae bacterium (assembly GCA_964478065.1). Taxonomy (GTDB): domain Bacteria; phylum Planctomycetota; class Planctomycetia; order Pirellulales; family Pirellulaceae; genus Mariniblastus. The sequence goes on along the minus strand of CAYZGP010000088.1, from coordinate 4,721 downwards.
TTCCCATTTGAATTACCAGCCATCGTAAAAATGGACTAGCAAATGGTCTAGCCTTGATTGGCTGATCGGCCGATTTTGCAATCGTTTTTAATTAATTGGGCGGAGGTGAGATTTCACGCAATCAGAACTTACATCTTGCCTGTATAACCAAGTAGGCTGTCAAAGCGGTAAGAGAATCGTGGTATAGGGGTGGCACCGATGAAGGGCCAGCACCGCGATTTGAGGCTTGTAGAGCCGAGGAGAATCGGATATTTCGGGTTATTTCGATGGATCTTTTCAATGAATGAGTGATACTGGACTACCGCCAAAAATGACCTTCAAATTCTTTTTTGGCTGATAGAATAGAGGGAAGCAAATTAATAGGATCTGGAGCGAGAAGAATGAGATTTTCGACTGTCAAACTTACCCTCTTTATCGCAGCCGTATTCCTTTCGGTCAGCGTTGGGTCAGCGATAGCTTTTGATGATATAGCTTCTGATGCAGTTATTCATCGAGCTGGACTGAAAGTTGATTGGTCTGCCCACTCGGGTGCTAGTGGTCGAGGTAAATTGGTTGACTGGCACTTGACTGTCAACGAAGACAAACCCACGACTTACTTCACAATCACGGCAACGTCTCCCGGCCAAAGAACTTACCGAGAGAATTTCTCCGAACATAAGATCAGCCCTTTCGGCGTCCCGTATGGGGTAGACGACGCTGTTGAGTATTGTGGTGATCGAAAAGAAGTAATTCTTGCAGAGTATGCCAATGACGGAATCTCTGACGTCGAAGTGAAGATCGACCAATACACGCTTCCTGAGTCCACAATTTATACGTTGACTGATGCTGGTTTGATCAAGTCGATCAATGCTGACTCTGGAAAAGAAAACTGGTCCGTGCGAGTTGGCACGTTTCGTCTACAAAGCGTTGGGATTGGTGCCAGCAACGATCACGTCGCTGTCATCAATGGCTCGACGGTTTACTGCCTGGAAGCCGCTTCTGGAAAAACGCTTTGGTCACGACCGTGTCGCGACGGCGTAAGTGCGTCGCCTGCGGTTTCCGAGGAAACGATCTTCGTGCCGCTTATTTCTGGACGCGTGGAAGCATTTACCATCAAAGACAAAGGTATTAATCCAAGCGCCTATGTTTCGACAGGGCTTGGAACGACACGTCCTTTGGTTATGGAAAAGGCAATCGCTTGGGCAACCAACCGCGGTGACTTGAATGTTGCTGGAAGGTTTGGATCACGTGCAGTTGGATACCAGCTTCGTACTGACCAATCGATCGTCGCACCACCGACATTCAAAGACGAAATAATATTCGCAACGTCGCTTGATGGTTTCATTTATGGCTTGGATGCTGATCGCGGCAGCATTAAGTGGCAAATTTCTACTGGCCGAAGCATTTCCCAATCACCACTTCCGCTTCGCAATTTTGTATTTGCGATCAACGACGATAATGAGCTTTACAAACTAGATGCAAAAACGGGCATCGAAGCTCCGGGCTGGGAAACTCCAAAACAAAATATGGAACGTTTCCTTGGGGCTGGCAAAGAGAACCTTTATATCCTTGACAGAACAGGACGTCTGCAAGTGCTGAGCCAGAATACAGGGCAAACACTGAGTAGCGTTCCATTTGGTACGGTCGACAAAATTCTGCCGAACACTTTGAGCGATCGGCTTTATGTTGCTACCCGACGCGGGATGATTTTGAGCGTTCGAGAAACCGCCAGCACCATTCCTTACTATCACTCCAAGGAATACGTTGCTCCAGTTGAAACTGCTCCCATGAAAGCAGCAATGGAAAACAAGGCAGTCAAGCCTGAGATGGAAAAGACGGATTTGGATGATCCGTTCCGAGTAAAGAAATCTAACGATGGCTTTGACGAAAATGATCCTTTCAAGCTGAAAAACAAAGATCAGGGTAAAGACGGCTTTGATGAAAACGATCCATTCAAGCTTAAAAATAAAGGCGGCGTCGACGAAGACGATCCTTTCAAGCAGCAACCTGAACAAGGCGACCCATTTGGTGGATCATCAAACGATGCCGATCCGTTTTCAGGCAAATAAAAAAAAGCGATTTCGAATTTTACAGCGGCAACAAATTTTGTTGCCGCTTTTTTTTTGCTTTTCGTATCGCGATTGGCAACAAACGTAGCCGGAGTCGCCAAGATTCGGGAATTCGCAAACCGTAGTGGCCAAGACTTCAGGCATTTGCCACGGGAAGCCCTGAACTCTGGCGGGCCCAGCTACATCATGATTCGGCGAATGAAAAATGAGCCAGATCCCAAACTCTTGTTTGTTGTGTGCGATACCGAAGTACATGTAACCTTGAAATCGTATTTTGTTTGTCAATGACCCGTTGTGAAACAGCAACTTGCCTTTAACAATGTTTTGATTAATTGGTGCCCGACCAAGGCCCTCAATCAACCCCAGCAAGCCACTTCCCAATCAAGAAAACAACTGGATTCTATGAATTCTCCTAAAATCAAACGCGCTTTGATCAGCGTCAGCAATAAACTTGGAATCGTCGACTTTGCCCAAGGTCTGGTCAACGAAGGCGTTGAAATCTACAGCACGGGAGGCACGCGGAAGCATCTTGAAGCTTCAGGTATCAAAGTGATGGATATCGCTGAGTATACGCAGTTCCCCGAAATGATGGACGGACGAGTCAAGACGCTACATCCGAAAATTTTTGCTGGGATACTTTGTCGTCACAACAACAAGTCGGACCTGAAGTCACTCAGTGATCACGACATCAGCACTTTCGAATTGGTCGTTGTCAATCTTTATCCGTTTGCCGCGACGATCGCACGACCCAACGTGCTTCAACACGAAGCCATCGAACAGATCGACATTGGAGGGCCAAGCTTGATTCGCGCCGCCGCCAAGAACAGCGATTTTGTAACGATCGTTTGCAGTCCCGATCAATACAGTTCCGTGTTAGATGAAATCCACGCAGAAGGTTCGACAACAACAGGAACCCGTCGCCAATTGATGGCTCAAGCGTTTCAACACACGGCCAGTTACGACAAAACGATCTCTGAATACTTCTCCGGTCAAACGGAAGGCGAGAATTTTCCGTCAACACTGCAGCTTTCCTTTAACCGCAAAGACAATCTTCGGTACGGAGAGAACAGCCATCAGCGAGCCGCACTTTATAGTAATGACCACTGTCGCGAAGCCAATCTTGTCAACGCGAGACAGTTAAACGGAAAACAGCTGTCGTACAACAACCTGCTTGACCTCGACAGCGCACTGGCGATCGTGCGGAATATGGACCAGCCGGCTTGCTCAGTGATCAAACACAACAATCCTTGCGGCGCGGCCGTGGGAGCGACGTTACTCGAAGCGTGTAAGAAAGGTTTCGCGGGCGATCCAGTCAGTGCGTTTGGAAGCGTCATTGGAATCAACCGCACACTCGAATCCGACACAGCCGAGTTTCTGGCGGCCGGCGATTTTTTCATTGAAGCCATCGTTGCCCCGGATTTTACCTCCGAGGCGGAAACGATTCTCAAGACAAAACCGAAATGGAAAAAGAACGTCCGTCTTTTGAAGGTTGGCGAATTGGGCGCGAGCAAGCCGATATGGGAGTTCCGGTATTTGCTAGGTGGAATGTTGGTCCAAGACGCCGACAATCAAGTTGACGACCCATCCAATTGGAGTGTCGCTACGAAAGCCCAACCAGACGCTGCGACAATGGACGAGTTGAAATTTGGCTGGGCAATGTGTCGTTACATCAAATCAAATGCGATTTGCCTGTCGAAAGACCAAGCGCTAATCGGCGTCGGTGCCGGCCAGATGAGCCGCGTAGATTCAGTGCAAATCTCGATTCGCAAAGCCGGCGATCGGGTCAAAGGTTCCGTTTTGTCGTCTGATGCGTTTTTCCCGTTCGCTGATTCCATCGAAATTGCGGCAGCAGCTGGTGTCAGTGCAATTGTTCAACCGGGCGGAAGTGTTCGAGATCAGGAAGTCATCGACGCCTGCGACAAACACGGAATCGCCATGGTGTTTACCGGCAAGCGTCACTTCAGGCACTAAATCGGTCGCACGGTAAATGAATTCGCTAGTCGCTATCTGAATTCGTCGAACGCCATTCAACGGAAAGCGCCAAGCATGAAACGAAGCGTTGCCATTTTTGGCCCGACACCACAATTCGTCCGTTGGGCGATTGCTCACCCGTGTCCGCTGCGCAGTCTCGATTTGGAAAAACTTCCCGATACGACGTTCCGACAGCTTCGTGGACTTCGCGAACTTTCCAACGGCGTTGTCGAAAACCGGATCGTCGAAAGCATTTGTCTGCATCCAGATTCAACCTCAACTGAGGTCGAATCCGCACGTGGTTTTCCTGCCGAAGAAATTTTAGAAGCGTTCGGCAGCCATGAGCAGGTGCAAGAATGCTGCGGCGATTGCCCGGCCAATGCAGTTTCGGTTCAACGCCCCGGCATCTGGGCTGGCTGTTACGGATGGCTTCCGGCCAACGGTGTGTTTCAATTGGAAGTCTCATCGACTGCCGTGCCAGCCAGCGAGCCTGATGGCTCAGTCGATTTGATTGAGCTAATGGACTTGGCGATCCGCGAACTCGATATCGGGCAGGAAATCGAAAGTCTCTTTTTGGCGACCGTGCCAAACTGGTATGGAATTTGGCAGAAGCAAATCATTAAAGGTAATCATGCAGCGATTTTGCTTCGCATTTTCAATGAAATGGTTCGTCAAGTTGGAAACCAATCAAGCGAATCCCAA
>CAYZGP010000087.1:0-25817 GCA_964478065.1 uncultured Pirellulaceae bacterium | reverse complement strand
GCCGAGTCGGGCTTAGTCGATAGCCTGCCAAGTCCCAGCTCAAATGCGTCGTTGGGCATTCCCGTTCTGGCCGGCAGTACGTAAGTTTGACATTCCTGTCCGACAGTCGCATACAATAAACACAAACAAAAAAAGACGGACAGGTAAACTGTCCGTCACATAAAATCTTCATTTCAGAACCATCACTGGCGCTTTTCGCCTGCGACCGGTCGCAACTGCGATTACTTTTCTTCTGCAACAAACTGCTTTAAGAAACTTTCAACCGCTGTCCAGTAAGCATCGTTGTCATCGAATTTTTCCCAAAGCGCCCGTGATCCGTGGTTGCCATTGGTTGCGGGTAAGAATTTCACTTTTTGGTCGCCAGGGATCGCTTCAAAAACAGAGCTCCAATTCTTAAGTTCGTTTTTCGCAGATGTAATGAAGGCTGGATCAGCAATCTTTGCCGCTGACGTCGCAATCCAATCAGCAGGTTTGCCAAACCGTACAAAGTACTCGCCTGGTGCAAACGCCAAAACGCCGTCGACCAAAGTTGGATTCTCACCGGCGATGCGAAGCGCCAAAGCCGAACTGTAACTACTGCCCCAGAGAATGACTTTGCCTTCCGCGTGGTTTGCACGAGCAAATTTGATCGCTGCGATCATGTCAGGTTCCGCATCCAGAAAAGCAACTCCTTTGTCTGCCGATTTTGCAGCTTTCATTGTTTCATTGTCGACGTCGTTTACTTTATTTCCACTGCGTTGGTCAATCGCCATGCAATTGAATCCCATCGCGTTGAGCTTTGGCGCGATCTCGCGATATTCGCCACGCGACCAACCCGCTTGGTGGCACAGCACGATAAATGGGTGCGCTTTGCTGTGCTTCATGTAAAGATCAGCCGTGATTTTCACTTCATCAGCCGAAGGAAAAGTAATGTTTGTGTAAGCCTTCATCTCAGTTTGAGTTTGTGCATTTGCGGCAGGCGCAAAAATGCAAAATACGAACAGGCAAGCGGCTAAGTAATTTAAAATTGTTTTCATGATTTCGTGTGGTTGTAATGATGATGGGATTTTCGAAACAGCATAACATAGTGCCGTTCACGATTCTTCGTTTCGCGTTGCTTTTTTCTACAAGTTTTTAATATCTCGCAGATTCATATTAAGGAGTGCACATGATTGGAATACCTGAGCTGTTAATTCTTGGCGTGCCGGCCCTTGCAGTTGGTGTTGTTTTGTATTTTTTGCTTAGAAAAAAACCATAACAAAGCGAGAACCTGAATGGCTTTCGTAACTGCGGGAGTTCCGTTTCGATATTGCTAACAATTGCCATCATTGCGGCGCACCATTGAAGCCTGCAAGTTAATTTTTGAAAGTTACTGGGGCGATCACTTTACGCGTCGTATTTTCCCGGACAAAGTTTCACCGCCGCGGCCCAAGGATCATCCGCGTTTCGTACGACATCAAACGTAAATGGCATAAGTAGTTCGGTTGCGAACTCGACCGGAGTCTCGGCGGTCACAAGCTGACGCAAAAGTTTTTCGGCCATTGGATACCACTTTGCGGCTTCGCCTTCCCAACGGACTTGAGGGCGCTTTGTTTCCGTTCGCCAATCATTGGCAATGAACTCGATTTCTTCGGCGAGAATTTTTTCAAACAGTTCAATCGAAACCCGACCGTGGTGCACTTCTGCCCACAACTCCCAGCGTGAACGCTCGGTCGTCGCGAGGTCGTCCATCACGCGAACGAAAATAGGTTTGCCGGCAGCATTGTTCATCGTCGTAGGCAACGCCACACAGCCGTTGCCGCAAAGCCAATCTGTGATGTACTGAATTGCTTGGAAAACGTTGTAGCGAACTTCCTCAGGATCATCGTTTGCGATCACTTCTGACGTTGCAATACTGGCCGCCAAAACTCCGCGTTGATAAAGCGGATCGTCAGCGTCCAAACCTGGAACGTCAGGGCCAGTTACAAATTTCAACAATGGAGCCGATTCAGATTCGCTTGGAACGAGCGCTCTAATCAATTGAACCAACGACACATCTTGGGAATCTTTTTGCAAGCGCGCGAACGCTTCGACGAGCGCAATTCCCGGCCTGACAAACGCGGGATGGGCAACCCAAAATCCTGTAAGTCCACGTTTCATCTGCGTTACGACGTCTTTGATGTAACCGACCATCGAGACTTCGTACGACTCAACGTTGTTGTCTTCAAACAATACGCCGTACATGCCACCGATGCGAATCGCGTTGATCGGCTCAAGCGCACTGACGAGCAAGTGATGTGATTCGCGAATGTGATTGATCACGATATTCGGGTCGGCTTTGACGGGAATGCGATAGTTTGGGTCGTGCTTGAACAATCGGGCTGTCGAGCCAAGGAAATCATGCCAGCCTAAACTTCCACCCAGAAAATAGGGTGCCAAAGCATTCGCGATTTCCTGGATTCGAAAAATGGCTCGCGGGTTTTCGAAAACGATAAATAAACCAACGGTGCCGATTTCGTATTCTTGATGAAGCTCTTTGAGTTTGGTTTCAGCCGCTACGATTAACTGCTTGAGATATTCTGCTTCGAATTCGTTTTCAAGTTTCGGAATGTAAAACATTAACGCTTCGGGGCGATTCCAGTTGTGGAACAAGTGCATCGCGAAATCAAACAGATGAAGCGGCAGTGGATTTCCATCGAGTAAATGATTTCCATCTGGCAGCGCCAGTCCCGGAATTCGCTTGATCGGAATCGAGCGGCCAGTTTCATCGAGTTGATAAGTTTTTCCGTTGTTTGGATCTTCAAACCGAAGCGTCCCGTCAAAACAACCGACCAGATTCTTACAAGCGCTCAAGAAATTTTCCATGATCGGCGTCTGGGAATCTTCGTTGTCCGCACCCCAACGCGGCACGGCACCCGAAGCGTTAACCAACTCCGTCACGATTGCAGGTTCGTCTGGCGAAACGCGATTCAAGGCATTCATCGCGTTGATTGCCATCTTTGCCGTGTCCGGTGGGCCGAACAAAGTGACTTGGTATCCGGCAAGAAAATCGGGAATGGTGACTTGGTGGTTGGCGGTTGTTTTGTTTGGAGCTGGGCCAACGACTACCGTTCCGTTTTCGTTTTGCTTTCCAATAATCGTTGCGTAGTCAGGTGATCGGTAATTCACGCCTTCATTGGCTTCTTTGCATTTGAGCGTTTCCTCATCGATGAACACGCGGTCGATCTGACGTTGCTTTAAAACATTGGCAAGCGAACTCTTGGTCGACTGGTAGAGCTCGCATACGAATTGCAATGCTTCGTCCGTTTCAATTTTCGCGAACTTCGTGCGCAGGCCTTTTGAAACTGTTAGCCCAGGAACCGCTGTGACGGGTTGGCCATCGGAAAGAAGCTGCTGCAACAACGTTGGTGGGAGGTAATCGAGATAGTAAGGAATGTCGATTGAGTTCATTTGATTACCAATAGTTCGGCGCAAATCGAAAGGCTGCGAACTGGAACATTAATTCCAGTTCCAGTTAGCTTCCACGGTAAGTTGAATATCCGTGCGGGTTAAGCAGCAACGGCACATGGTAGTGTTCGCTCGAATCTTTTACGTGAAATTCGATCCTGACCATGGGATAAAATGACTCAACTTTTTGTGTTTGAAAATAGTCATCAACCCTAAAGCTGATTCGATACTCGCCCGTCTTGAATTCAGCAGGTGCTAAATTTGAGACTCTTCCGTCGGCATCTGTAGTTCCGGTTCCAACGCTGTGCCATTGGGTGTTTTCCAGTTTGATCTCAAGCTCAACGGCAACTCCTTCAGCGGGCTTACCGCGGGTCGTGTCAAGAATATGCGAAGTGATTCCACTCATGGGCCTAATTTCCTCAGTCTGATTTTGGTGATTTTCAATTGTTCTTGCGCCGCGATTTTCAATTCAGTGTCGCGATCGTTCAGCAATCTGTCTTCCAAAATGGCCAGCATTTCTTTCGCTGATTTTCCGGTTGCACAAACGATGAAAATGAAACCGAATTTCTCAAAGTACTCATCGTTGGCGATGGCAAGACGTTGTAGCGTCGCTTCTTCAGCAGATTCGACGCCAGACTGTTCACCGCTGGCTATCTTTTTCGTGTTGGAATATTTTTCTCGCAGTGTATTGATGTCGCCAATACGCGGGTGTGCAGAAAACGCTTCTAACCAGACCGTTTCATGGTCGGTCGATTCGCCGATTGTGTTCCAAACTGCGTCCGCACGATCAATAACCGCTTCATCGTTTTCGAAATCGCCCTCTTTGACCATCCCGGTAACCCAATCCTGTGCCGCACAGCATGTTTCCAATGCGGTTGCCAATTCCGAGTCAAGCCCATTCAACCATTTCGCAATTTGATCCGATTCGGGTCTCAAGAGTTTGCCTGCTGGGCCGCCCATCAATTTGCCTTTTTCAAAAACAACGCTGCCCCTCACGTACGTCCTCTCAACCACGCCATTGAGCTCACAACCTTCATAGGGCGTTACAGGGTGTCGATGAAAAAGTTCCTTGCCACGAATATCGAAACACGCGTTGGGATCCCAAACGACGAAGTCTGCATCATAACCGGTCGCAATTTTTCCTTTTCGATCGCCCAGACCAAAAATCTCAGCCGGTAGCTGTGACAAACGCATGGCCAATAGGGAGGTTGTCCAGCCAAGCTTGCTTCCCAACGTCCAGACGACTGGCAGTGACAATTGTAGGCCCGCGATTCCTCCCCAGGCTTTGAAGAAATTACCCGTTTCCAATTCCTTTAATTCAGGCGGGCAAGGCGAGTGGTCGGAGCCAATCGTTTCGATCAGTCCAGATTTTACCGCCTTGCAAAGCGCTATACGATTGGCTTCATCGCGAATTGGAGGCGCACATTTATAACTTGTTTGGCCATCGTCGATTTGGTCGTCGGAAAAAAACAAATAATGCGGGCAAGTTTCAACCGTCAGCGGCAATCCCTCGTGCTTCGCTTGCTCGATCAGCGGAAGTGCTTCCGCCGTTGCCAAATGGACGATGTGAATGGGCGTTTCGAATTCGCGACAAAGTTCGGTCAACAACTTGATCGCCGTCAATTCAAACTCAGGCGGTCGCGAGTTTTTATAGGCGTCGTAAGAACATGGGTTCTGAGGCGAAGCCATGTTCGGACTCACAATCTCGGCGTGAGCCAACAACGGCACGCCGGATTTTTTCAAAACTGACAAAGCGTTTCGCAGGTTGTCCTCGCCTGCGCCACCAAATTCATCCAAGCCCGAATCGCACATGAATGCCTTGATGCCAAGCACGCCAGCTTTCGTTAACGGCGCAATCTCGGATGCGTTTTCGGGAACCAACCCGCCATAGAATCCAACATCAATGTGGCATTTGGATTGAGCGGCAGCGCGTTTTTGGCGGAGTGCTTCCGTTGTCGTAGTCACTGGAATGCTGTTGAGCGGCATATCCAAAATCGTCGTCACACCACCTGCTGCCGCTGCTGACGTTGCAGATTTGAATCCTTCCCACGGTGTCGTGCCTGGCCTCTCGGGTTCATTGATATGAACATGAGCATCGACGATACCAGGAGAGATAATGAGATCGCCGAAGTCATGAACAGGCACGTCGATCGGCTCAGGTCGAACTGCGACGCGGCTGATCTTGCCATCGGCAACCACAATCACTCCGTCGATTTCACCGTCGGGCGTAACGACTCGCGTGCTGGAAATTGCAAATTTGTTTGGGACCGACACGGCGTTATCCGTTGCGACCAATGGTTGCTGAAATGACGCCAAACGGTTCAGGCGAAGGCACGAAAATGTCGTTGTCGTTTTTCAAATCCAATTTTTCGATATCAGCCAACAAGTGATGTTGGTTGGGCATGTTAAGCGAAATTTCATCAATCTCTGGACATGCAGCTAATACAGAATTAGCCATATCATAAAGCGTCTTTTGAACGGATGGGCTGAACGTGTGAGCGAAAACATCCAACAGCAAATTCCGAATCGTACCACGCGTGGTTGTCCAATCGTGATGTTCGTCCTTGCATGGCCATGATGCGGTAATGGTCGTTGCAAAAATCCGATCACTCGTTGGCTTAAGTGTTGTGAATTTGTCCTGCACGTAGTTTTCAAAACCTGATTCGGTTGTTTTTAAGACTTGAAGTCCGCTCAACCCTGACTGCATCGCCAGCCCGTCCGCCGAAGACGAAACAACGCAGGTGTTTTTTTCGCTACTGCCGCCTGTAAAAGCGTGCCCGTGTGCTGAGCCGTCCAAGTCGATCCGTTGCCACAAATGTTCGCTGATTGAAATCGTACACTTTTCGACTTGCTCAAACGAATCGTAAAAATGGTTTGCCAAGTGCTGGGCGTACGATTCGATGCTTTCGATGCCCTTTAGGCGTGCGACCGCGTAAACCGTGTTCTTCATCGTGTCAGTCGGAATGACTTTGCTGTTGTCGCCTTGGGAATAAGCGGATTCGAAATCGCCTTCGAGTGCGACTTCGACTTCGATCTGGACAAAGTCATGTGATTCTTCACCGCGTCTTATGTGCGACAAACAAACTTTCGATTTTCCATAAGATTGTCTTGCGACCGAGATGCTCATTGGTGTGCCTTCGAAATTAAAACTTTGATTTGGGGGTGAGGCGACCGGGGGTGATCCGCTTTCGAAAATTCGGCTTACTCTTTTTCTGTAAGTCGATCTCGATGGATGTCTTTGTAGTAAATGTAGCTGGCGGGTGTTTTGCCCATCGCAACAAACCACTGCGGACAATACGAAGCCATCCAGATTACGTCGCCCGCGCCGACCGGATGGTAGTCCTCTGACAATCGGTAAACGCCCTGCCCTGCCAGCATCAATAACCCGTGTTCCATGACGTGAATTTCGACTTGGGGCAACGTTGCGCCGGGTTGATAAGTAAAAATGTTGACCGCCATATCGAACTCGGGAACGATGGGCAACAGCGTTTGCAGTCGCGCGTCCTCGTCACCCATGAACGGCATGCCTTCGACTTTGTCGCTGTGCCCGACAACCGGATCTGGATCGCCCCAATCTGGATGCGGTTGGTACAATTTTTCGAACACAACCAGTTTGGCCGAAGAATCACACGCAATGACGTGTCGCATTTCCGCCGGGATAAATGCGAACGAGCCGGGTGTTAATTCATGAACGTCGGCGGACGGCGGTGCTAAATCCTCGCCCGTGTGTTTTGTGTCGATCGTGAGTTTGCAATTGCCTTCTTGGACGTAAACAAAACGTTGAACGGTTTCGCCGGGTAGTCCGCTCTGCGAGTTTTCACCCATCGTGGCTGTGTATTGAGTAAATCGTGCGCCCATTTCTGGCGAGATGTGAATCACAGCCGAAGTGTTCGTCCAACCCACAAGCGGCGAATTCACGTGTGTGTCCGGTGTTATCAAGGCGTAATCGCCTGAGTACTTACTGCGAGTTTGACCGAAAACTTGCATTAGGTTTCCTTTAAGGTGACAAGGTCAATGTTTTGAGACGGCGCGCCTTATCAAGGCGCTGACCATCACTTCCAGGGCGGATCGAATATCTTTGGGAGAAACATATTCGTCAGGATGATGACTTATTCCGTTTTTACAACGAACAAACAACATACACGATGGCGCGAGAGTTGACATGACCATCGCATCGTGACCGGCACCGCTGACCATCGTTTTGGGTTCAATGCCAATGTCGTTGATCGCAGATTCAAGATGCCCGGCAAGGTCTGAGTCCATTGGCACGGCGGGAGAATGCTGGACAGAATCAAGTGTCACTGTCACGCTTCGTGATTTGGAAATTCGATTGAGGATTGATTGGATTTTTTCAAACGCAAGTTCGCGCTCGCTGTCCGATTCGTGGCGCAAGTCCAAACGCAACTCAGCAAGCCCACTGATGACGTTGGAAAGCCCCGGTGAAGCAATAACGTTTCCGACGGTTGCGAAAAGTCCGTCCGTTGCTTGGCCAAGAGTTTCGATTTGCAAAATCAATTCGGCCGCTGCCGCCAAAGCATCACGTCGCCGGTTGTGCGGAACGGTTCCGGCGTGACCCGCGTGGCCTTCAATCGAAATGGTGGCTCGTGTTTGGCCAGCGATTGCCGAAACAATGCCGACTGGGATGTTTTCTTCTTCCAGCGTGACCGCTTGTTCGATGTGGGCTTCCATAAACCCAATCACTTTTTTGTCTCGGTATGAAGCCGTTTCGATCTGGTCAGGTTCGCAGCCAAAATCTTTTAAAGCTTGCCACATCGAGATCCCTTCGTCGTCCGCAATTTTTAGCGTGGACTGTTCAAGCGTACCCGTGACGCCTTGCGAACCGATAAATGGAAACCGAAAACGCACGCCTTCTTCTTCTGAAAATGCGACAACGTGAATTTGAAAAGGCAACCGAAAATTCGTTTCATGAAGCATCTCCACAACGCCAACTCCAAGCAGTACGCCCAGCATCCCATCGAATCGACCAGCGTTGACGACCGTGTCCAAGTGAGAACCGATCATGAAAATCTGTTCGGGTTCGTTTTGACCAGCAACGAGTTTTGGCGACACGTAGCGACCAATCAAATTCCCGCTCTCATCCAAAACGCAATCCATCAACGTGGCTTGCATCCACGTTTTCAGTTCCTCGTGGGCGGACTTCATAGCTCGCGAGCAAAATGTGCGAGTTAGACCCTCGGCGTCGTCAGTATGCTTCGCAAGTTCATCACATCGCCGTGCAATACGATCGGCGACAGACTTGAGCACCTCCTGATCAATGGCGATTTTTGGGCTGTTGGCCATGAAGGTTTATTTGCAATGTTGAAGGCGGAAGCGTCAGTGGTCGATGCGATTGGTGAACCACAGTATATTATTAGGACCATCAACTAGTGGACGTTCAATTTGAATTGAATGTCGAAACGAGGTCGAGCATGCGTCAGCACATTCTACTATTTGTTAACGGACAGCAACACCGCGTCACGGGAGCAGATGTCTTTCTGACTTTGTCGGACTTTCTTCGTACGCGCCTGAGTATGTGCGGCACAAAAATCGTTTGCTCTGAAGGCGATTGTGGTTCGTGTTCGGTTCTTTGTGCTGATCTTGGTCCGAATGTAAAAAGCGATCAAAAGACGTTACCTGTTTACGAGCCAATCGACTCGTGTATCCGATTTGTTTTTCAGTTAGACGGATGCCACATTGTAACGGTCGAAGGGCTGGCCTGTGACGGAAAACCAAATGGCGTCCAGCAAGCGATGATTGATTGTCACGGCTCTCAATGTGGATTTTGTACGCCCGGCTTTGTGATGGCGATGACGGGGATTCTTGAGCAAAACGAGTCACCCACCGAAGACGATTGGCGACACGGCCTGACCGGGAACCTTTGCCGCTGCACCGGATACACACCTATCATCAACGCAGGCAAGAGATCGAACCCAGCCAACACTCAGGCGATGAATCATCGGTTTCCAGCATGCGAAATGGTCACGCAATTTGATGCATCATTTGGCCAGCCGATTCGTGTCGAAGGACCGAACCGAGTCGATCCTGCAAGCAACAATGTTGTTTATTGCCCAACAACGATCGAAGACGCCGTGAAGTTCTTGGCCGAAGAACCGACCGCACTCATTGTGGCTGGGGCGACAGACATTGGTGTGCAGTTCAACAAAGGTTACTCTCAACGCCCGATTTGGCTGGACCTGAATCGCGTCGATGAAATGGCGACTTTGTCTGCCGATTCGAATTCGATTTCGGCGGGAGCGCGTACCACTTGGGCTGACTTTGAAGATCTAACTCGCGAGCTGGTTCCCCAGTTTCACAATATCGTTTCGATTTTTGGATCGCCACAGATTCGCAACGTAGGAACGATCGGCGGAAACATCATTAACGCTTCGCCGATCGCCGATTCGATTCCGTTCTTGTTTGTAGGCGAATCCGAACTTGAACTTACAAGCGTGGCCGGCAAACGCACCGTTAACATTAACGATTTCTACTTGGGTTATAAAAAGTTCGATTTGAAACCGGGCGAGCTTCTGACCCGAGTCAATATTCCGTTACCGCCTCCCGAAAGCGAATTGAGACTTTACAAAGTTTCCCGCCGCCGTGACCTTGATATTTCAAGTTTCACTGCAGCAATTCGGATGAAGGTCGACGGCGATGCGATTGCAAATGCGTCACTGGCGTTGGGTGCGGTCGGGCCTGTCGTTTTGCGACTCCGAAAGACCGAATCGTTTCTGGTTGGAAAACCGTTCAATCTTGAAACGATGCAGCAAGCCGGCGACATCGCAGTCAGCGAGATCACGCCAATCTCTGATGTGAGAGGTGGCGCCGATTTTCGATTTCAGCTTGCCAAAAATGTGTTGCTGAAATTCTTCCATGAAACCTCATCAGTGGGAGCGATCGCATGAACACGCCTCCAAATTCAATCGTCGACCGAAAGACCGATTCTGGACCGTCGGTTGGCAAAACGATCCCACACGATTCAGCAATTGGCCACGTGACCGGTGCGGCGCCCTACATCGATGATCTGCCCCGTCGCGTCGATGAGTTGTATGTTGGTTTTGTTGGAAGCCCTGTGGCTTCGGGTACGATCAAGTCCGTTGATCTCGATGCCGCCAAAAATCTACCCGGTGTCGCCTGCGTTCTCACTCACCGCGATGTTGGCCCGCACAATATTTTCGGGCCGCTTATTTGCGACGAGCCATTCCTCGCTACGGATAAGCTTTCTTATATCGGCCAACCAGTGGTTGTGGTCGCTGCGGAGTCTCAGGC
Organism: uncultured Pirellulaceae bacterium; assembly: GCA_964478065.1. Lineage (GTDB taxonomy): Bacteria > Planctomycetota > Planctomycetia > Pirellulales > Pirellulaceae > Mariniblastus. Next base: position 15,146 of record CAYZGP010000087.1, on the reverse strand, counting down.
GATTTTGGATCACGCATGTTCGCTGGTAAAAATTGATGCGTCTTCGTCCAAACCCGTTTTCAAAATTGAAGACGCGATCGCAGGCGAGCACTTTATCGGCCCGCGTCGTCAAATCCGTCGTGGCGAACCGGAAAACGCGATTCCTGCTTCGGCTCATCAGCTGTCTGGCGAGTTTTATGTCGCCGGCCAAGAGCAGTTTTATCTTGAGTCCCAAGCCGCAGTCGCGTTCCCGGGTGAACAAGATCAGTTGATCGTCCATTCGTCCACGCAGAACACAACCGAAATTCAAACGATGGTTGCGGAGGTTCTAGGCCTGTCTCAGCATCAAGTCGTCTGCATCTGCAAAAGAATGGGCGGCGCGTTCGGTGGCAAGGAAACCCAGGCCGTCATTCCGGCGCTGATGGTTTCGTTGGTTGCCCAGAAAACCGGTCGGGCAGCGCGGGTGATTTACGACAAAGACACCGACATGCGAGTGACGGGAAAACGTCATGCTTATCTGTGTCGATGGAGTGTTGGGTTTGAGTCAGACGGTGAAATCAAAGGAATGAAAGTCGACTTTTATTCTGATGGTGGCGCTGCGGCAGATCTTTCAACGTCCGTGATGGAGCGGACGTTGCTTCATGCCGAAAACGCATACTACATCGAAAACATCGAAGTCAACGGGCGCGTTTGCTGGACCAATTATCCACCCAATACCGCGTTCCGAGGTTTTGGCGGACCGCAAGCCGTGGCTGCAATGGAGAATATTGTCGAGCGGATCAGTGAGTTTCTCAAAGTCGATTCGTTCGATGTACGAATCAAAAATGTCTATGGGACCGACGACCGGAACGTGACGCCGTATCGGCAATTGTACACCGGGAATCATTTAGCTGAGATCATGACGACGCTTGCCGATTCGTCTGAGTATCTTGAGCGTGCGAGTGAGCTGAAAAAGCGAAACGACTCGGACAAATTGTTCTTGCACGGACTGTCGATGGTTCCGGTTAAATTCGGAATCTCGTTCACGACGAAGTTTTTGAATCAAGCCAACGCATTGGTCAATGTTTACACCGATGGAACGATTCAAGTTTCAACCGGCGGGACGGAAATGGGCCAAGGGCTGAATACGAAGATTCGGCAGCTTGTCAGTGACGAGTTTGGTCTGCCTTACTACGACGTGATCGTGATGCCAACGTCGACGGAGAAGAACAATAACACTTCGCCAACAGCTGCTTCGGCTGGAACGGATTTGAATGGAGCCGCTGCCATTAACGCGGCTGGGAAGATTCGTGGTCGATTGGCTGAGTTTGCAGCCGGCATTTTTGCTTCGCCTGATGACGGTTTGATTCCGTCGCCTGAGCATATTGTTTTTGAAAACTCGACCGTTCGAGATTCGCGGATTCCCGAGAGTGTTATGGCTTTTAAAGATCTAACGAATCGTGCTCGGATGGAGCGAATTGATCTGGGGGCTCGAGGCTTTTACAAAACTCCCGGAGTCGATTTCAACCGCGAGACAGGCCGGGGCAATCCGTTTCTTTACTTCACCCAAGGAGCGGCCGTCGCGGAAGTCTGCATTGATCGTTTCACTGGAGATTTGACGGTGCCTCGAGTCGATCTGCTGATGGACATCGGAAAGTCGATCAATCCAGGCGTCGACATGGGGCAGATCACCGGCGGTTTTATCCAAGGCATGGGGTGGGTGACGGCTGAGTGCTTGGTCTATGACGAAAGCGGGAATCTACTTTCGCACTCGCCGACGACGTATAAGATTCCGGCGATCACCGACGTTCCTCTCGATTTTCGCTGCGAGTTTTTCCCCAACGACGACAATCTTCACTGCATCCGGCGGAGCAAAGCCGTGGGCGAACCGCCGTTGTTGTTAGGAGTTGCAGTTTGGGCCGCAGTGAAAAATGCGCTTTCTTTTGTCGAAGGCAAGCATGATCCGAATTTGAAATTGCCAGCGACGGGTGAAGAGATACTGCGATGTTTGTATTCGTAATTCGGCGATTACCGAATTCACTCTAAACAACGAGCTCGATGCAGACCGGCCTACTGTAAAGACCCATGACAAACTCAATTCCCCATATCGAAGCTCTTTCGCAACTCGCCTTCACCGGCAATCCGTTCGTTGTCGTAACGATGGTGGAATCAACTGGGAGCACGCCTCAAGACGCCGGCTCAAAAATGTTGGTTGATCAATCGGGCTTGGTTCATGGAACCGTTGGTGGTGGCAAAGTCGAAAATCATGCGATTGAGTTTGCCCAAACAATGATGCTTGATTCCAGTCGTTCGCGTGAGATTGTCGATTGGAATTTACAACGCGACATTGGGATGACTTGTGGTGGACTGGTGAAGCTGTTTTTTGAAGTCTACAACCGCGACGACTGGCATATTGTTGTCTTTGGTGCCGGCCATGTTTCACAAGCGTTGGTGCGGCTTTTGTTAACGCTTGATTGCAGAGTAACTTGTATCGATACGCGAGCTGAGTGGATGGATCGCTTGGAAGATCACCCGCGCTTGACCAAAATCTGCACAAATGACTTAACCGTCGAAGCCAAAAAAGTAACGTCAAATGATTTCGTAGTTTGTATGACGATGGGCCATTCCACCGACCGGCCAGTGCTTGCCGCGATCTTTCAAAATCAGTTTCAACCGGCGTATTTAGGCGTTATTGGAAGCAAATCAAAACGCGGAGCATTGATTCGCGAGTTGAAATCAGAGGGGATCGAAGAGAAACTTGCCGAAAGTTTTCTTTGTCCGATCGGGCTGCCTATTGGTTCAAACCAGCCAGCTGAAATCGCGATCAGTATCACAGCCCAGTTATTACAGGTTCGCGATCAGTTGGTTGCTGATTCACAGTAGTCCGACGCAAATCAGTCAGAGAATAACGGAACGAATTCGAATTTGTCTCCGTTGAATAAACCTTTGTCACTAAGCTTGAGCGATGGAATGACAAGCAATGCCATGAAGGACAGTGTCATATACGGCGCTCGCAATGTGCAGCCAAATTCCTTCACGCGTTTGTCGAGGTCGCCGTATTGCTTGCCGACAACTTCGCATGATTCAGTCGACATCAAACCAGCAACGGGCAGCGGTAAAACGCTCCCGCCATTGTCACCGTGAACGGATAAACCGCCTTTGCAATCAATGACAGCGTTGATCGCGGCGGCCAGATCTTCATCGTCCACGCCAACCGCAACCACGTTGTGCGAGTCGTGAGCAACGGACGATGCGAACGCGCCTTTTTTCAATCCAAATCCTTTGGTAAACGCGATTGCAGGCGGTGCCTTTGTGTACCGGTTAACGACCACGATCTTGAGCACATCGTTCTCGACGTCTGAGATTGCCAGGCCGTTGGCTAATTTGGTTGGTGCCATTTCCTGGTGTGTGATCAACTGACCATCGATGGCTTGGATGACTCGAATTTGCGCGCCGCCGGATTTGACTTGCAGTTGGTCAATCGAAATCGGTGACGCCTCAAACCGGTTAATCGTCTCGGGTTCGACACTCGGCATTAAGCACTTGCCATTTTCGGCGACAAGTTCACCGTCGATGTAAGTCTGCTCAACTTGGAAATTTTTCAAATTGTCGACCACGATAAAGTCCGCCGAGTCGCCGACCTGGAGTAGCCCAACGTTTAAGCCGTAATGTTTGACCGGATTCAGACAAGCGACTTGTAGAACATTCATCAGGTCGCGTCCGGCCGCAACGGCTCGCGCTGCCAGTTGGTTGATATGGCCCAGCAAGAATTCATCGGGATGTTTGTCGTCACTGCAAAGCATGACATTTTCTGGGTGCGAATCGATCAACGGTTGAAGCGCTTCAAAGTTGCGTGCGGCGGATCCTTCGCGAATCGCGATTTTGCAACCGACCGCGAGTTTGTCGAGTGCTTCTTCGATCGTGAAGCATTCATGGTCGGTGGAGATTCCGGCGCCAAAGTACTTGGCGGCATCGTCGCCGCGAAGACCAGGAGCGTGGCCATCGACAGGCTTGCCGCGATCTTGGGCGTGCTTGATCTTCCGCATGACCTCTGGAGATTCGTTGAGCACGCCAGGGAAATCCATCATTTCGCTCAGGTATCCAATGCGCGGATCGTCCAAAAGTTTCCCGACCGCGTCACTGTCGATCGTTGCTCCGGCAGTTTCGAAAACGGTTGCAGGTACACAAGCCGGTGCGCCAAAACAAAACTTGAAACATGTCTTTGCGGCATCTCGAAGCATCAACTCAACGCCCGCGATGCCACAGATGTTTGCAATTTCGTGCGGATCCGAAACGCTCGAAACCGTGCCATGGGTGACCGCGACACGCGCAAAACGGCTGGGAAGCAACATTGAACTTTCGACATGGATATGTGCATCAACAAATCCAGGCATGATAAATTTGGCAGCAGGGTCGGTTTCGCCAATACGGCGAATGTTGGCGATCTTGCCATCGTCGATAGTGACTTCGCCAGAAAAAATATCACCAGCAATGACGTCGACGAGGTTTCCTTGAATGGTAAATGGCATAGTTTGTTTTTGATGGCCGGGAGATTTCAGATGTTGCACTATATTGTATTTGTATAGTTTGCGGGGCGCCACGAGTTGCTCGCCAATCTCTTGCTCGCGCGTTTCGAAGTTGTACTAGCCACGAGTTGGCCGGCAAATACGTATGTTGGAAATTCCTGCCTGACAGGTCCCTTAAAGAAACGGACAGGAATGTCCGCCCAGCAAATAGTGCGACTTCGAGACTTACGCTCAGGTTTTGAGGTTTCGACCAACATAAACGTCTGGGATTATTCTTCAAATTGTGGGTCAAATCTATTACCATCAGATTGAGAAAATGTAACTAAAGGACATTGGATGATGGCAAAAATCAGTTTCAAATTTATCTTGAGTTTCTTCCTGCTGTTTGTGGCAATGGGATTCGTGCAGACCAAAGATTCTCACGCCTTGCAACGCGAAATTCTCTACGGCGTCGGCGATCAGATTCAGGTCAAGTTTCACAACGAGTGGTTTGATGCGGAAGTAACCGAACTGCTTGGGGGTGGCCGGATGCTGCGAGCCAAGTTCACCGATAGCCGCGGCAAAAATCGTGTTTGGATGTTTGCCAGTTCTCAAATTCGCGATGGTGAGTCCTCGACTCCATTTGGCGATCGGCCGACCACCGACGATGAGCCTGAGGAAGATTCCAGTCCAACATACGAAATGCGAACTTGGAATTCGGCGGATGAAAAATTTTCGGTGGAGGCGAAATTCGTAGATTTTGACGGTGAGAAAGTTGAGTTGCTAAAACGGGGCGATCTAACAATCAAAGTCCCATTGACGACGTTTTCGAAAAAGGACGTAGACTACGTAAATAAAATCGAGGCCGACAAAAAGGAAAAGAAATCAGAGAATCCGTTTAAAGCAGAGAATCCCTTTGCCGCATCCGATCCCGATGACCCTTTTGCTCCCAAACCTAAAAAGCGAGCGAAGGAGCCTGCTACGCCAAAGCAACCTGAACCAGCAACGCCAGACCGATCTGAATCCAAAAAAGCTGAGCCTGATCCGTTCAACATTAAAAAGGGTCCGCGCAAGCCGCGAATAAGCCATCCGCCTTTTCACAAGCCAAAGCCAAAAAAGGATCCAAATGAATCGACGTTTGGCGAAGAGGTCACGTTTGGTGATTCGGACTTTTCTTCCAATAGTTCAAACGCAAGCAAGCCGTTGAGCAACGAGGTATCGAACAAAAAAGCAAAAACGGAATCGGCGCGAAATGATTCCAAGTCCACACGCGATCCCAATTTTCCGATTCCCAAAGTCAAGGCCAAAGTCGGCAGCGGAATGTCGCCGTTCATTCGTATGGGAATTTTTCTTACGTCGTTATTGTTCGGAACGATCTCCGTGATTTGGGGATTCGCAAACCGCAAAAAATACAAGTGATTTGAATCGGCGATTAGTGGGACGGCGTGGCTTTTTAAGTTTCGTTTCCGTGACCGACGACCCGATTGATAAATTTCTCCAGCTGCATTTGAGTTGCAACACGTTGAAAGCAGTCGCAAGTCATAAGGACTCGGCGGCCATCGATCAAAACGAATTCGAAGTGATCCAGCGTCGCATACGTCCCTTTGATTTGGTTCCACTTCAACATGAATGGCCCGCTTTTTTTGGAGTAAGCCAATAGTCCAGTTGGCACAATGATAACACCATTGCCATCGTAATTATTGCCAACAAAATAAACGATTTGGTTGAATGTGATTGGGCTGCCGAAGTTCGTTTGAAACTTCTCGAACACTTCTTGTTCCAAATCAGCTTGGGTATAGCAGCCTTTGCATTCGTTATTTGAAAAATACTTTTTCGCGAGGGAGTTCAGTTGCGGAATAGACTGAACGCTGATCTTGGGTTGAAATGTCGGGTCGAAAATTCGGTAGGGCCGCAACTCTTCCTGAGTCGGCGATTGGCTGATCGGAATTTGTTTAAGTCCCCAGTCCAGCCACTGCCATTCTTCCTGTCCGATGCTGGAGTAAACACGATTGATTTCTTGAATGTTGTTGGTGGCCAAGTTGGTGATGACTGGCAAGATGTCACACCAGTGATCGCCCAGTTCTCGATGGAGGCCGAAGTAAAGCGAAATGGAAGAGATCGGACCGGGCTTGGCAGCGTGCGGTGGGAGTTTATGAAGCGGTTGGCGCAGCAACCGGACTGCGTGACACGATTTGCCGCTGATTGAGAGGTCAGAGTAGACCGCGACCAAGGGAGGGTCGACTGAGAGGATTCGTGCGGGAGTGATGCAGCCTTCGGTGTAATGGAATTTGATTGAGCGAAAGTACCAAACGACAATCCCCAGCATCAAGAGAAACGGCAACCAAAACAGCCAATGTACAAAGAGCCCGCCAAAACTAATTAAAAGAAATCCGAAAACGATTGCGGCTGAGCCCGGAAATGTTGTGAGGACTTTGAAATAGTTCGGCGAAAGCAATCCTGGATTGGACGCCAGAAACTGGCCTGTTTGTTCTGGGGCTCGACGAGCCTGATTGAAGGTCGCGGCAGCCGGAGTCGTCGGAATGGTGACCCTGCCCTCGCAGCGTTTACAACTGAAGGTCTTGCCAGCCAACGTTTCTGAAACCTGATAGTTTTTCCCGCAAGTGCAGGAGAATTGAATCGGCATGAAATCTTGGGTGAATTGGAAGTGATGGAAATGTAAGCGACACTGGCCTTGCTGTTGGAGTGGATCGAGGCCTGGCTTAGCCGTTTTGATGTCTTGATTCTAAATCAACCGGAATGAGCTTTGCAACTTTAGTAAAAGATCAGGCACTTTGAGTTTTGCCCCTTGGCGTCATTGGGCAGTAAACGATACTGTTGGGTTCAAATCCTCTGCAAATCCAAACGCAAATCCCACATGGCCAACGAAGTACATTCTGTCACTGTCAACGAGTCTCAAGCTGGCCGCGCCGACCATCTCGTCCGCGATCTCACCGAGCTTCCGCGAAGCAAAGTCACGCGTCTGTTCGAGAATAAGTGCGTTCGCGTCAACGGAAAAATTTGTCGCGAGTCGTTCTTTCGGGTGGCTGAAGGCGACTTGCTCCAAATTCAGTATGACCCCAAAGCCGGCTATCCTCAGGTTCGTAAGCCGTGGGAAGACCGCACGTTCGAAGTCGTCTATGAAGATTCGTGGCTGATCGTCGTTAACAAAACAGCTGGTGTTCTGACGGTGCCGACTGAGAAATCGAACTCGAATACTTTGCTTGATCGGTTAAAGCTATACGTCAATCATTCTAAACGAGGGCGGGATTGTTTCGTCGTCCATCGGCTTGATCGCCAAGTCAGCGGTCTTTTGGTTTTCGCAAAAACAACGGTTGGAGCAGAGTTGCTTCAAGCACAATTCAACGAGCAAGTTCCCAAACGAATGTTTACTGCGATTGTGAATGGGCTGGTTGCAAAACCTGAAGGCTCGTTCGAAACGCATTTGGCTACTGCAAAGAATCTCGATCAATATTCCGTATACGGAAAAGACAAAGAGCTGGGCAAGCACGCGGTTACTGAGTACAAAACGATTGGTACCAAGCTCGATACAACGATTGTTGAGATCGCCCCCAAGACCGCCCGGCGACACCAGATGCGGGTGCATCTTGCCGATGCGGGACATCCTGTGTTGGGCGATCCAAGATACGGGAAAAAGAAATCGCAACATCGAAACTGGACCAAAAAACGAATGGCGCTTCACGCACATTTTTTGGAATTCCACCATCCGGAATCGGGCGAGTTGGTTTCGTTTAAGTCACCGATCCCGGTTTCAATAAAAAAATTCCGCCCGATCCCGGAAGAGTAGACCTTCGTTATGGAAATTATTTCAGATACGCAGATGGAAATCGGCGGTAACCAGTTCTTGATTACCCGACCGCATTCGTTTGGACTGGTGATCGACGGAGTTGTTGACCCGCATATCGACCAAGTCAAAGCAAAAGATTACCTCCATCAAATCTTGCTTGCGCCACAGGATCGCGATGAGTTTTTGAATCTCGTGGAATCCGAGGGTTTGGTGGTTTGCAAAAACTTGCACACCAAAGATCCAACCTACCGGCGTGTGCGTGGAAAATCGAGTGGCGGAAAACTTAGCCAAGCCGAATACTATCACCACGATGGCTGCAGTTGCCCAACCAAGCCGCGTGTCGTCGAAATACGGATGCCATTTCAGGAAATCGAGCGTCAGGTGGCCACTGCGATTGCTCCTTTTCCAGCAGTGATTCGTGCGCAGTTAAAATCGCTGCCACCGAGATTGCAATCCGATTCGCAGATCGCCGAGTATCGCGATTGCTTTTTAAATGAGAACACAGAACTGCCTGCGGTTGAAACTTGGGACCAGATTCAGGGCAGGCTGACACGACTGGCGCGAAAAGAAATGGATGCCGAAACATGCCGTGCTTACTTTCGAGAAGTTGACTTGCTGGCCGACGCTTACGTGTTGCCTTGGGAGATGGGCGAAAGCCGTTTGATGCTCAATAACTGCGATGACTTGAGCAAAACGATGCAGCATCGACGCTCGTATCAAAAACCTCGGGCCGCGGACGAGCAAAACGGAAGTTTGGTGAAACGTTGGACCGCCGAAGAATATGGCGTGTAAACTCTTTGTTAAATAAACTGTTTATTGCTGGCGTTGGGTTGTCCAATCCCCAACACGTGAACGATTGATGCTCAAAAGAACTTGCTAATGTACGGAACAATCATGCTTAGACTAACCGCAATTTTGTTTTTCGTTTTGGCAAGCCTTCTCGCGCAAGCCGTTGGTCTGTCCGCTGACGAGGCAGTAAGGCCAAACATCATATGGATTTCTTGCGAAGATATTAGTCCTCACATTGGATGCTTTGGCGATAAACAGGCAATCACACCCAACCTGGATTTGCTGGCCAAAGACGCAGTACGTTACACCAACACTTTCACGACGGCCGGCGTTTGTGCGCCGTGTCGCTCGGCGATCATCACGGGTGTTTATCAGTCGACACTTGGCACGCACCATATGCGTTGTAATGCGAAACTGCCGGACTTTGTTAAGCCGTTTCCAAGCTACCTGCGTGACGCCGGGTATTATTGCACCAACAATAGTAAACAAGACTATCAATTCCAAACGCCAAAGAATGTTTGGCACGCATCGAGCAAGAAAGCCCATTGGAAAAATCGCCCGGATAAATCGCAGCCGTTTTTTGCGGTGTTCAATTTCAATGGCTGTCACGAAAGCGGGATTGAGAACACCTCGAAATACGAAAAAGTGACCAAGGACTTGCCGGATGAATTTCGACAAGACCCAACCAAGTTAAAGTTACCGCCCTATTACCCTGACACGCCCGTTGTCCGCGAAGACTGGAAACGAAATTACGAATTGATCACCGCGATGGATGTTTGGGCTGGCAAGTTGATCCAGGAACTTAAAGACGCCGACCTCTATGAAAACACGATCATCATGTATTGGTCGGACCACGGCGTTGGATTGCCACGAGCAAAACGTTGGCTTTACGATTCCGGTACACGAGTGCCGTTGATCGTTCGTGTTCCACGGAAGTTTCAAACTTGGGAAAAAGGTGGCTTGAGTAGAGAAGAAGGCGATGCGATTTATGGCCAGCGGGGGGCAATCAACGACGAGTTGGTTAGTAGTTTGGATTTTGCCCCGACCGTTTTGAACCTTGCAGGAATCGAAATCCCTCAGCACTTTCAAGGCCGAGCGTTTCTTGGCGATCGATTAAGCACTCAACGTGCCCACGTTTTTGGAGCACGAGATCGAATGGACGAACGCTATGACATCATCCGTTCGGTCAGGGACAAACGGTTTCGTTACATCCGCAACTACGAGCCGTTCAAGCCGTACTACCAATACATGAACACACCTGAAAAAGGCGCGACGATGAAGGAGTTGCGGCGTGTGCATGCGGCAGGCGGACTTGCAAACGCGGCGAAGATTTTTATGGCTGACCAAAAACCGGCGGAAGAGCTTTACGATCTCGACTCGGATCCACACGAGGTCAACAATTTGGCGGCCGATCCCAACCACCAGCAAACTTTGGAACGGCTTAGAGCGGTTCATCTTCAGTGGGTGCTGAAGACGCGCGACATTGGTTTGATTCCTGAGTCGGAAATCGAACGTCGAGAGAAATTGGCGGGTGCTCGGTATAACATTTTGGAAAAAGCAGACCCGGAATTGATCAAGCGGATTCGAAACGTGGCCAACGCTGCGGTAGGTTCGGCAAAAGAGCTGCCGGCGTTGATGGAGGCGGTTTCAGATAACGATTCTGTCGTTCGCTATTGGGCGGCGATCGGAATTGGGAACCTCGCAAGCGAATGGGGAGACGCCAAGCTCCAGGCAGTTGCTGCCGCGAAAACATTGCTTAAAGACGAATCCCCCTGCGTGCGAATTGCGGCGGCGCGGGTTCTGTTGAAGGACAGAGGTGACGAAACGCAAATCAATCTGGCGTTGGTTGCTTTGAAAACGGAACTAAAAAGCGAGTACCAATGGGGGCGGCTTCGAGCTGCGATCGTTTTGGATGAAGTAGGTGAGTTGGCGCGGCCAGTGATCCCTGAGCTGCAGCAATGCCTCAAAGACCAGCCAAATAAATACATCACGCGCGTCGCCAATCGAACGTTGAATGTTTTGTTGGGAACCGAGAATACGGTGAAGTAATCGTCTGATTATTTTTCTGATTTCGGTCCGACGAGTTCCACCAAGTTTCCATCTGGATCTCGAATGACTGTCAAAGCCATTTCACCGCCCGGCAATTCGACAGGGCCTTTGGCGATCGGTTTGACACCCGCTTTGGTTAGCCGATCCATCGCAACATCGGTGCTTTTCACAAAGATCGTAATGTAGCTGAACCCAAGCGTGCTGTTAATGTGATCGTTATTGGCTTTGGCACTTTCTCCTTCGACCTGCATCAATTTTAGCTGCGTCGCGCCGGGGCCTTTGCCAAGCGTTAGGACTTTGACGTCCAGTTTCTTGTCAGTCAATCCAGCGTTGTTTGCCAATTCTGGCGTGACTGAAAAACTACCCGTGACCTCAAAACCAACGACTTCGGTGTAAAACTTGATCGAAGCATCAATGTCGCTCACGACACAGCCAAGGTCGATGGTCGGTTTAGAGAAATTGCTTTCTTTCTCTTTCTCTTGAGCCATCACCATCGCGCCGGCAATCACTGAGACAGCCGCAAGTAGAACGAATTGAGATTTCATCGGAGGTCCTTTTGTTTGGAAACGGCTGGCAGCATACTCTTTTTGATTGTTAGTCGCCGTGCTGTTTGGCATTTGTGTGCCAGAAGTCGTTACGTCGAATTTCCAGTTTGGATGTTAATGCCGGTGGATGCAAGTATTTTTAGATCGAATTTAGATTTCCAGCGGTTCAATTTTCCTCATAAGGAAAAGATGCAATGAAGCTTCCGGATTTACTGGTTGCGTTCAGGTTTGTCTGACGGGTTACGCTCGTGTGCAGAATTCCGTGAGTTGCCGTTTGTTTGGCTTCTCACGACGAAAGCCAATTTAGTTGGTTGCCGTTTTTGACAAAGTAACTAATACTGATCGTCAAATTCATCTGGCTCAAGAAAGCTGACACCATTCACGATCTCAATCCTAAAATCGATGTTAACGCGGAACCTCATAAATCGCGATTGGAAGAGTTTCGTGAACTTTGGTCAGAAGCCGATGCAATCTGGACCGAAAACCTTGGCCGTCCGGAGTTTCGGTCTTACGTCAGCTCCGATTACCTGACCGTTTATCATTCCCTGTTTTCGTTGCAAGAAAAAGTCACGACCGTTTTGGAGTGGGGTTCAGGCTTGGGCGTGGTGACGATCATGGCCAGTCGGATGGGATTCGAAGCGTTTGGGATGGAAGCGGAACCCAATCTGGTTGATTTTTCTTTTGAGCTTGCCGAATCATTTTCGTCCGATGCAAGTTTTGCCCAAGGAAGCTTTATCCCTGACGAGTTTGAGTGGGATCCACGCAATGGAGACGAATCGATTGCGACATTTATTGATGACGCCGATGGCTATGGCGAGCTAGATGTCGCGCTTGATGATATTGATTTAGTGTATGCATATCCCTGGCCAGGCGAGCAGATTCTCTACCGAAATATTTTGAGAGAATTCGGCCGTCACGATGTCATGTTATTGAGTTACGACGCACGGGAGGGGATGGAGTTAGTTTGCTTCCCGGATGAAGGGTAAATCATTGCGGTTTGGGCAGGATAAATCGCTCACAATGTGAAAGACAGTCTTAATTGGACGAATTGCTTTCTTGCCTCAGCAAATTGGCTTACCGCGTGAGCAGTCAGTGTCTAAAATTCGTCAGTTGCCGATCGGCATTTCAACCAACTCGAAAATCAGAGATGGGATTTTAATATGAGCTCTCCTGTTACTTCTACACAAACTTCAACTTCCAAAGATCCACTTCGTTTGATCGATGTGGACTACGTTCAGTTCTACGTGGGCAATGCCAAACAAGCGGCTTACTTTTACGCCCAGGCCTTCGGATTCGAAATCGAACAGGTTTCCGATCTGACCACGAACGTTCGCGATTCAGCAACCTATTTGTTGACTCAAGGCAATATTCGCTTCCTGTTGTCAACTGGTTTGACGGAAGGCCATCCTATTCAAAAAGAGGTTGGTTTGTACGGCGATGGCATCAAAGACATTGCTTTCACTGTTGACGATTCGGTCGCCGCGTATGAGCAAGCCCTTAGAAACGGCGCAGAGTCTGCCTACGAACCGATCGAAGTTTCCGACGAACACGGAATGGTTGTCAAATCAGGCATCAAATCGTTTGGCCGAGTCGTACATACCTTTATCTCGCGCGACGAACATTTCGCTTTGGATAAAGTCAAAGACCGCGGCAATCAATTCTTGCCAAATTTCAAAATCCTCAATGACCTTGCCATCAACGAATACAACCGAGCCAATCCAACGGGCTTGTTCTATGTCGATCACTGTGTTGGCAACGTGAAAATGGGCGAGATGAATGTCTGGGTTAAGTGGTATGAAGACGTCTTGGGATTCAAGTTGTTCAAGCATTTTGATGACAAAGATATTTCAACTGAGTATTCGGCGTTGATGTCAAAAGTCATGGACTCGGGTCGCGAGCTTATCAAGATTCCGATCAACGAGCCGGCTGAAGGTAAACGCAAAAGTCAGATCGAAGAGTATCTCGACTGGCACGACAACACGGCCGGCATTCAGCACTTGGCGCTTTTGACCAAGGACGAAGTGAATACCGTTGGCCAATTGCGAAAACGTGGCGTCGATTTCCTTGAGATCCCAGAGAGTTATTACGATATCGTTTGGGATCGTGTTGGTGAGATCAAAGAAGACATCCAGAAAGTCAAAGACCTTCGCGTGTTGGTCGATCGGGACGACAAAGGATACTTGCTGCAGATTTTCACCAAACCGCTTCAAGATCGCCCAACCTTGTTCTTTGAGATCATCTGTCGTCGTGGCAGCGAATCATTCGGCAAAGGTAACTTCAAGGCTTTGTTTGAGTCGCTTGAGCTTGAGCAAGGAAAGCGCGGTAACCTATAAACGGCGCGTGTGCCCCGAAGTCGTTTTGGCCGACAGATAAGTAAGTGGGATGTTCATTCTTGTGCGACCGTCTTCGCGAAAGTGAAAAGACTGACAGGAATGTTCATCCTACCTTTTCTCGCTTCGCGTCGATTGTATGTCTGTGCAAAACTAAACTTTGCAGGCGTCTTGGGCTTTGCAGACAAACCTTTCCTGCAGAGGCCCAATCGAATAGATTGGAAGAGATTCGATCTCACCATTGAGTTGGGGCAACGACTTAATTGAGGTACTTTGATGCGATCCTTTTTCACACTGATGGCTATTTCGGCCATTAGCCTGTCGTTGTCTTGGTGTGCGTTTGGCGAAGCGCAAAATTCTTCATCGCCCGCATTTTCTGCGCCCGCATTTTCTGCGCCCGCAAGTCATGAGCCCGCATCTCGAGCGCCTGGATCTTATGAGCAAGAGTCCAACGCGAAAGAGTCTGCTGCTCAAGAGCCGGTTGTCGTTGCGACGGTCAATGGCGATCCGATCACGCAGAGTCAAATTGACTTTGACATGAAGAAATTCACAGGCGAGTTGAAGCTTTCGGCCTCTCAGTTGTCAGTCGCAAAAAAATCCATCTTGGAGCGGTTGATCGATCAGAAGGTCACGATGGACTATTTGAAAACTCACAAGCTTGCTGCGGGAGAAAGCGAAATTCGGCTCAAGGTAGATGAGTTGAAAAACGAGTTGGAATTGGTTGGCAAAACGCTTGACGACTATTTGAAAACGTCTGGCCAGACTCAGCCGGAACTTGAGTTTCAATTTGCCTTGGACATCAGTTGGAAGCGTTATCTAGAGCCGAAACTGACGGACGAATTTTTGGAAGGTTACTTCAAGCAACACCGGCGCGATTTCGATGGAACAGAGCTTCGTGTGGCGCATCTCTTGATAAAAGTGCCGGCCGATGCCAAGCCTGAGAAACGCGAGACGGCCTTGAACGAGGCCAAGGCATTAAAAAGAAAACTCGACGCCAGCGAGGATTGGGATGAGATTGTCAAACAACATTCGCAGGCTCCAACAAAAGATGACGGCGGAAAAATCGGTTGGATCAGAATCGATGGCCCAATGCCAAGACCGTTTACCAAAGCGGCTTTTGTCCTACAGAAAAATCAAGTCAGCGATCCGGTCACGACTCATTTTG
>CAYZGP010000086.1:24182-25915 GCA_964478065.1 uncultured Pirellulaceae bacterium | reverse complement strand
CGCAAATCACATCGCAAATTCACGTATCGGTCGAATTCTAAAAAACCAGCCATCGTTGGAACATGCTCACACAAGCGTGAACATGGCACCTAAAAACTAAGCCCAGACGCAACGCAATACCTGGTGTTAGCTTGATGCCCGTGCTTTGTATTGCCATAACCCATCCGAACAGAAATTGAGCTGAGACCGGATACAGCAACGCTGAAATTCTATTGACCTTCGCCTGATTTTTCCCTAAATCCTATAAAACTTCGCAACAGAATCATCTGGGTTCTGCCGAAAACGGCGTCACTTATCATACTCGGGAGCTTCGAATGAACCTGCGTTCTACCCTGTCTATCGTGCTGTTAACGGTGCTTATTTCGATCAGCCTTGGGGCCTATTCGCTGGCACAAACATTTGTCCAGCCAAACGCGCAGACATTCACTGCCAATGGCAAAGCACCTCGATACGTCATTTCGCCGCTCGACGAAGCGTTTAAAATCAGAAGCTTTGGCAAGCGTCCCACGATCAAACTGGAAACGCAAACCATAGATATTGGACGGGCCGTCGCTTGCTACGCCGATCTTAAGAAAGTTTCAATGCAGGATTCGTTGCTTGAAGCACTTGAGTATCTCAACGGAGTACGTACCACCAAAGCCGACCCTGAAAATCCCAAGCACCCTCGATTCAAATCGATTGGCACTTATCAATACACGGTGACCGCACCTGCCGATTATTTTAAGTCGCTCGATGCGCGGATCGAGAGTTTCAAACTGGGAAAACAAAGTGTCGTCATCGAAGTTGAATACATTCACTTGGACGAATCGATGCAATTCGAAGCTCGCAAGTTTTTGCTTCGCGATTCGGTCAAGCAAATCTCGGGCGGCATTCCTCAGGTCACCCAGCAAATGCCAGAGAAAATCCAAGACGGCCCTTACGAAGTCGTTTCAACATTACGAACGTCCAAAAGCCTGCCCGTTACGATCGGTCAAATGGATCGCGACGGATATGCACGCTTTAAAAGCTTGGTCAAAGGACGCTCTGACTGTGGAGTGATCTCCGCCCCAACACTTGTCTCGCTGCCCGGATTGGACGCGCTGTTTCACAACGGCTCAGTTCAAAACTTTATTGTTGGGCTTGAGCAATTCTCAAGCATGAAACGCATCATAAATGAACCGATCACGCAGCAAATCGAGCGCGGGAATTTCTTTCGCGTTAGCGCGACGCCAGTGGATTCAAAAATTCATTTGAAATGTTCAATGGCATTCGCGGAGATAGTGGGAGTCGGTACGCAGGCGGTTGATTCAGATGGCAAAGGAAATGAAGCCGCCGTTCAAACACCCATCCAACAAGTTCGACAAATCGACTTGAATGCAACCATCGCTGGTGAGAACGCTTTGTTTATCGATCCGTACCATTCGATGACAAAAAAAATCACTGGCAAAGGCGGAAAGAAAATTCCACTGAAACAAAACGTGGTGGCAATCATCCGAGCCAAAGTGATCGCGGCGGAACAAAGTCCTCCTTCGGTCGACCGAGTGATGACAACAAATTCTTCGCAAACGATAAACTCAGAAAGAAGCCTAAACTCAGAAAGAAGCCCGATCCAAATTGGCCGATAAAATAAATCCTGCCGCGACAAATCTCGTTTCGAGGATTCAGCTATGCGGCCAGGAATTGGTGGACTTCCGACTCAATTCGCGACGGTCTGGCGGTTGTGATTTCGCCTAGCCCGACAACTGGCAACCCGC
>CAYZGP010000086.1:1838-24082 GCA_964478065.1 uncultured Pirellulaceae bacterium | reverse complement strand
TCTGGCGGTTGTGATTTCGCCTAGCCCGACAACTGGCAACCCGCTGGACAACTGGGAACCCGCTGGGTTAGCGAGTTCCCGTTGCGAGGTCCGGTCTAAGTCGCCCCGGCTGAGTTACGTGCCTCACGAAGCCCACGGCTCAAGATATCTCGCAATAGCGGAGAGTAATCTTCGAACTTTGACTGATCTGGCGAGCCGTTTGAGTACTGATAAATGGCATCTCGTGGCTTTTTGCCAAGCGATATCAAAGTCGAACTCACGGTGCCGTAGTCTTTTTCCTTGACGACCATACTTGGACGACCAGGCCCGGTCCCTGTTCGAGCAAGAACCTTGCTTGCAATCGCCAGAAATTTTACGGGTGAATCAAGCGTTTGAAGCGTCAAAAGGCGATGAGCCATCTTTCCACGCTCGTCCTTTGGATCGTTCATATCACGATCGCCAACGATACAGAGACCTTGCTGGAGCTCGGCCACGTCCGTTTCGTTTCCTGAGTGAATCACCCAGCCAGAATCCGGATCAGCAACACAAAAATTTGCCCCGCCATATTGGCCGGAGTGAAGTTCTTCCAAAGCCAAATCGACAGCGTGTTGGGCCGAGTTGCATTTGAGCATCTCGCGAGCCAAAGCCCCACGTGAGCGAGGACTTATGGCTGTTTCAAATTTTTTCCGACGCACAACACCAACGAACATTCCATGCTGGTTCATGCCTAAATAGGTCCCGCCAGTATGCTGATCAATACTGGCGAGTATGCGGGGTTTACCTGACTGAATTGAGGGTGCAGGGCAGTTGCGGTCCAATGGCTCTTCACGATTGTATGCCACCAAAATGGGGGCATCGGGAACCAAATGATATACGATTGCCAGTAGGCTCATGCGTTTTTTCACTTTTTCAAAGAACAGGGGTATGAATCATCTTCCGTTATGTCAGCACACAATTTATCGAATTTGTGCAGTTTTGACACCCTACAAAGGGGGGTTATAGCGTGGAATACGCTTGCAACCTTTGGATTTTTGGCCAAATTCGACACTCTGAGCAGTTTAAGTTGGGTGCGTCAGGAAGATTACGCGACTCTTCACGAATAGTTCAGATCTCTTTTGGGTTGAATACACGGGAAAACTGGCCTGCTATCTAATGGCAGACAAAATTCTGCTCTCGGATCAGGTCTGGAATTCTGCTAACAACTACCCGTCCAACTTCGCCCAATTGACCAAACTGCTCGGCCAACGGCGGAATCCCGACTTTTCCCCTAGAGCTGAAACGCTCGTAACTGGCCTTTCCAATGCCTTACGCAGATAAGCCGACATTCACTCGACCGTCAATCGTTGACGTGAAACCAACTGTGTTTGTCAGTCGGCATAAGGTCGTCAAGAAGCCCAAACCGCTGCGTTCGGCAATTTCCGGCATAAAGGTACTGGGAGCCGGGTTTAGTGCCGGCTCAAAGCTTGTCCGCAACGAAGATCTGGCCGACCTTGGATACGATTCTGACTGGATCGTTCAACGAACAGGGATTCTAGCCCGACATCACGTTGCACCCGGCGAAGCGACCAGTGATATGGCGATTCGCGCGGCCGAAGAATGCTTAAAGAATGCCAACGTCGACGCAAAAGACATCGACTTGATCATCGTGGCCACCGTCACGCCAGACTATGTCACTCCTTCAACAGCGTGCATCGTTCAATCTCATTTGGGGTGCACTGCATCAGCGTTGGACATCAACGTGGCTTGTTCAGGATTTATCTACGGGCTGGTTACCGCCAGCCAGTTTGTAAAAACAGGCTGCAGTCGCAACGCGTTGATCATTGGTGCCGAAACGCTGACCAACCTGATGAACCCTCAAGACAAAAAAACCTATCCGCTGTTTGGAGACGGTGCAGGAGCCGTTTTGATTTCGGCTGATTCCAACACCAACCCCGATATGGCTTCCGGAATTTTGGCTCAGCGCTTAGCCTCCGAAGGCAAACTTGGAAACGCTTTGTTAGCACCCGCTGGCGGCTCTCGAAAACCGTTTAGCCAACAGGTCCTTGATCAAGGCGAACAATACCTGGAGATGGACGGGCGAGCGGTGTTCAAATGGGCAGTTCGCTTGGTCCCGGAAATTGTAGAAGAGATGCTAGCCAAAGCGTCAATGTCGCTGAGCGATATTGATCTGTTCATTCCTCATCAAGCCAACATTCGGATCATCGACGCCGCAGTTGATGAATTGGGAATCGATCGAAATAAAGTGTTTATCAATCTCGACCGCTACGGAAACACTTCGGCAGCCAGTATTCCAATTTCAATCGCAGAAGCGCTTGAAAAAGGCCGCATCAAGCCGGGCATGAACGTGCTGATGGTTGGATTTGGAGCCGGGCTGACGTGGGGCGCTTGTCTTTTCCGTTGGTAACACCGTTGGTTCGCAAGACGAGTATCTAACGCTCAAAATTCATCAGCATCTACTCAAGCGGAAACTCTTCGTTTGCCGCTTTGTCACCGTAGAGCGGCAGATAGCGGTAGTAAACTTCAAGCGTCATACAGGCCAGTGAAGTCGTATAGAGCCGGCCACCTTTTTTCGCTGTATGTGATTGGCCGAAGTGCCAACTACCCGCTTTGTTGCCTTCTTTTTCCTGTGTTTTGACAAGGAAGTCACGCATGCTTTTGTTCCACTTGTCCCAATTCTTGCCACCCATGTGCTTCATGCCCTGAGTCGCGTAGTAGTTGTAATACATGTCAGCTGATGGCCCAATGCTTGGCCCTTTGTCCGAAATGCCTTGCATGCCTTTGACAAGCCCCGGTATGTTTTTATCCCAGCCCATGTACATCCGGCAAAGCAAACCAACCGCCGTCCGTGCGTTGACTGGTTTTGAGTTGGGAGCCGGTGGATCACCATATCCGTAATACGCACCGCCAGTGTGCGAAACGCTATCCAGAAATTTTTCGGCGAGCATATAAGTCTTTTGTTTCATGTCGAGGCCCGTGATCCTGCCACTCTTCAGAGCCATCAATTGCCAACCAACCGCAGAGGTATCGCCACGCTCCTTGGGTCCGTATCGCCATCCGCCTCCCGACGGATCTTGAGCATATTCAATGAACCAAATGGTTGCTTGAGCGAACTTGCCCAACTCTGGATCCTTGGTCATTCCATAGGCTTCGCAAAACACGATTGAAACCAACCCGTGTGAGTACATTGAACCGCCTGGCTCAAGGTAAGAAATTGTATTACCGCCACCTCTTCTGGCTCGCTTCATCAAAAACTCGAGCCCTCTTCGGACTTCTTCTTTGTATTCGCCAGTTTTATGAGTGCTTCCGGCACCAAGAAACGGCAACAGCGCCAACGCGGTTGCGCCGGCACGAGCCTCAGTCAGGGATCCTGGATCTGGGCTGTCGCGAAAACTTCCACTTCCAATACGATGATCAAGATTCCAACCACCATCATCCAACTGGTGTTTAGCGATCCACTTGAGGGCAAGTGCAACCGCATCTTCCGAAGCCGCTGTGGCTCCGTACTTTTTCTTCATTCGTTCTTTGGCAGCCCCTGACCGTCCACCTGTTTCAGCGACCAGATCCGACACTTCAAAGGCGCCGATCTCTTCGCCCTCGAAAGCCTCTTCCGCAGCCAACATGTCGCCCACATCAAACTGCTCTTCAGGCAAGGCTTCGACCTCATCCAGCGGATCAGTAATATCCTCAACCGTTTCTTCTGGCATTTCCGAAGCTTCTAAAGCGTCCTCCGCATCCAATTCAAAATCGAGATTCATATCAATCGAATCAGCTGCCTCAACGGCTTGATCCGAAGACTCAAGCGCGACGGTTCGTTCGATTCTCGATGGCATCACCATGATGGCGAGCACGATGATGACTGCGATATGAGTCAAAAAACTTACCAACCAACTCGGCATCACGTTAAACAACATGAACCGATTACCGCCTTCGTCGTCTTCGCTGATGTCGTCGGCTTTCAACTTCGAATTAACGGGTTTTGGAGAGTTGGCAGGGCGCGGGGTGGTTTGACTCATTTTTCCACTCGTTTGGACAAATCGCTCTTTTGAGGAGATGAATATACATAATATTATGACCTCTTTGCCGGATGTTAAGTCAAAAATAACCTCTTACCGGTTTATACGCAGGACTTCTTCCACGATTTACCCCTTATATCGAAGTAAACGGTCGTTACCAAAAAGCCTGCGGTTAAATGGACCCCTGTTTTGGCCTACCAACGAAAGTTAACTTGATCACAACATCCGTTACTCTGATTTTTCCATTTTCCCAGTAAGGCATTTAGTTGACCGTTGAAGTATTAAGATCATGCGAACAATTGACCAGCTTGGTCAATGAACTAAAAAAAGCCAACCAATTGATCGGTGTCGTCCCAACGATGGGCGCACTTCACGAAGGCCACCTTAGCCTCGTCCGTGAATCGGTTGCTAATACTGACAAAACAATCGTCACGATTTTCTTGAACCCAACGCAGTTTGCAGCCGACGAAGACCTTGATAAATATCCAGGCAATCTCGAATCGGATCTAAAATTGCTGGAATCACTGGGTGCGGAATACGTGTTTGCTCCATCTAATTCGCAGATGTATCCTGCGGGTTTCTCCACGCAGATTGTGCCGCCAGCGGTTGCAAAAAAACTCGAAGGCGAATTTCGGCCCACCCATTTCACAGGCGTCGCAACGGTTGTTTTAAAACTTCTGAATCTGACCCAAGCCGATAAAGCATTCTTTGGCCAGAAAGATTTTCAGCAAGCGATGGTGGTCAAGCAAATGGTCGCCGATCTCAACGTCCCAACAGAAATATGCGTTTGCCCAATCATTCGAGACAGCGACGGACTGGCATTAAGTTCTCGCAACGTGTACCTCTCAAAAGAAGAACGTGCCATTGCATTATCGCTTTCAAAGACGCTTGATTTCGTAGAAGAACAGATCAAATCGGGATTGCGAGACGGATTCGAAATCATCACAGAGATGAGACAAATGTTGATCGATGCGGGAGTCGAAAGCATCGACTATTCGATTGTGGCAAACCCAGAGACACTCGAAACGTGTGACCCGATCGAACTGCCCGTCGTCGCGCTAATTGCGGCCTACGTGGGTAAAACGCGATTGATTGATAACCGCGTAATTACTGATTAAGCCCAATCGCACACGATTGCGTATAAAGGTCTACAAATAAGGTTGCCAAAAAACGTCTAGATCGCCAACATTTAGTTTGTCTAAAGTGCGGTTAAAAGAAAGCTCGTTCATTTAGTTTACAGAGCATTTAGTATTCTCTCCAGGAAGTTCGTGGCATGCGGCAGACTTTGATTTTCATTCCACATTTCCTCTTCGAAGGTCCGTTGTTGATCGCTTGGTTGATCATCGGCGCCTTGATTTTGGCCTTTTCTTACTATCGAAATGGAAACACAAGCGAGACATGGTCGTTTTTGCTTATTTACGGAATCATCGCGTTAGTGCTCGCTTTGGTGATTCCGAATTTGGAAATCGAAGGCATCAACCCAGCCGATCCAACCGGCGACCCTATCAAGCAAGGGCTTGCCATCCGTGGATATGGCATTTTTCTTTTGCTGGCGATTACTTCTGGCGTTGGGCTTGGGCTGCTGCGCTGCAAACACATCGGCCTCACCACAGACCAATGCATAAGCCTTTCATTTTGGATGATGGTCGCTGGGATCTTTGGAGCTCGCTTGTTTTACGTGATCCAAAAACAGGATGATTTTTTTGCACAAGGAATGTCAATCAAAGAACTGGTTATCGCCATGGCCGACATGACCAAAGGTGGACTCGTCGTTTACGGCAGCCTCTTCGGTGGCGTGATTGCAGCGTTTATTTTCTTAAAGACTCACGGTCTCCCGCTCGCGAAAACCGCTGACTTGTTAGCGCCTGGAATGGTACTCGGTCTTGCCATCGGGCGCATTGGTTGCTTGATGAATGGTTGTTGCTATGGAGGAGTTTGTGACGCGCCGCTACCAAGCATCACTTTCCCGGCCGGTTCCGCTCCCTATATGCAGCAGCTCACTCAAGGCGACTTGCTTGGCATCAACGCCAGCCCGATCGAAAGCGAGAAAGATGCAAACTCTGAGTTTCCACTTCTCGTCGAGTCCGTCCAACCTGGCAGCAAAGCTGAACAGCTGGGAATCAAATCGGGCGATAAAATTGCCATCCAAACGCCAGGAGATTTGTACATTCGATTCAGGAAATCCAATCCGGATATCGTCCCTACCGACGGCAAGGAATTTGTCAGTTACATCGTCAGCGATCGGCAGCAACGATTGCCGATAACGATGGACGAGCTTCCCGCGCGTTCATTGAACACATACCCCACTCAAATCTACAGCTCCATTAACGCTGGACTATTGTGCCTGGTGCTGTGGTTCTACTGGACCATTCGCAAATCGGACGGAGAAGTTTTTGGGCTAATGTTGATTTTTTATTCGATTGGCCGGTTTTTAATGGAACTTATTCGACAAGACGAAGCAGGCCAGTTTGGAACGCAATTCACTATCTCACAGTGGGTTAGTTTTGCGACAATCGTTGCAGGCATTACGGTGTTTACGTACGCCCGAACCCTTGGTGCAAAGTCTAACCAGCCTCCGTCACTGGCGTAGCTGAACATTGAACCACTGAGAGGGTTCACTGGCTGAAAATCGGTTATGATTATGCCAGCAGTAGCGACTACAATAAGACCGCAATCCACAATTCGCGTGTAAAAAACGTGTGAAACGGCTGCTTTTAAAAGCTCGGGAACTAAATGGGAATGGCTGCGTCAGACAGATGAACGAGTCAATGGCTAATCAAGATGACCAAGAACTTATCCGCCAAACGCTGGACGGAACTAAGGAATCGTTTGGTCATTTGATTCGCAAATATCAGGATCGGCTTTACAACGGCATGGTCCAGATTTTGCGTAGTGAGACAGAGGCCGAAGACGTCGTTCAGGATGCGTTTGTTTTGGCGTTCACCAAGCTAAGTTCCTTCAAAGGCAACAGTGCCTTTTTCACTTGGCTTTACCGGATTGCCTACAACGTTGCGATCACAAGATTGCGTCGTCGAAAACCAACCGTTTCGATCGATGGGAAAAATGCTGATTCAACACGTTTGGACTTTCCTGATAAAGGTCCCAGCCCAGACAACCGACTCCAACAACAGGAACAAGCCGTTCAACTTGATAAAGCGATGAAGCGATTGTCTCATGAACATCGTGCAATTTTAGTTTTGCGAGAAATGGACGAACTTGATTATGACGCAATTTCAGAGATCCTCGATTTGCCAATCGGAACCGTAAGAAGCCGTTTGCATCGAGCTCGGGCTCACCTTAGAGACCATCTCGAAATGATCATGAACAAGAGTTAGAGACCCAAGAACAACACCAGTAGAACAACGACCCAATGTCAGACGCCTTAAATAACGAACAACGCGAACAGCTTTTGATCGCTTACCTTGATGGTGAGTTGAACGCAAAAGACCGCGCAACGGCTGAGGCATTGCTTGACGCCCTTCCAGAGTACGTCGAATTGGTCGATCAATGGAAAGAAAACAGCAATCTGTTTTCGGCAATGCCACGTTATCGCCTGGACAACGGTTTCGCTGATCGTGTGCTTGATGCGATTGATTCCAATTCAAACGATATCAATTCAACTTATGCATCCGTTTTTTCCACCGCCGCGACCGATTCGTTTGCCAGCAACGGATTGGCTCACAAAACACCCACTTCCAAAATTGTACCTTCTGCCCAAGCCAGCCATCGCACCGGCTTGGCGTTGCTTGCAGCCCTTGCGGCAATGTTGTTGCTTTCTGTTTTCGTGTTCCCGGCATTTGTTGAAGAGCCTGTAACCGCATTGAATAACCCATCGACAACCCCCGGTGAAAATGTGCCATCAGAAACGGTGACGCCTAAAACCACGGGGCCTGAAAACACTGAGGGTAAGACCAAGGGCTATATCCCAAGAAATGTTTTGCTTAACAGCCGTCGCAATGGAAGTTCAATCAAATCAAAAACGATCGACCCGCTTAAACTCCGCTCTCAAAATTCTGGTATCAGTCAGTTTTTGCTGATCGAAACAGAATCGACTAAGGGAGCGTTGAAGCAAATTGAAACCGTATTCGCCAAGCACGACATCACGTATCAGCAGAACGAAGAAGAAGCACAGAACGCGTCTGGATTCGAAGCGATTCACGTCGTTTCGACTTCCGACAAAATGAAGAAAGCCATCAAAGAGTTGACCGAAAACTCAGACATAAGCGTTCGGAGTTTCGCCATGCCAAGTGCACCCGTTGGCGAATCTGCCACCGCTCAGCGGCTCGATTCAACTTTGATTTCAGACCAATCCCAAAATCCCGAAATCAAAGAAATCAACAAGTGGTTTAACCTCGAAGACGACAAAGAAGAAGATTCCGTCGTCCAATTTCTTTTGATGCTTGGCACGAAATAGCCAGCTTTCTCAAGCCAAGAATGATTGGCTATTAATGTGCGACCGCTCACAAGCTTTCAGCATGTAGTGCTCCACGTTCCTTTCAAGCACAACAGCGCCCCATAACCGTGCGCGAACGGGTTGTATTTCGATTACAATCCAAAGTCTCAATTTTGACTTTCACGAAGGAACTTGCAGTGCGATTTTCTATTTGGCTACGAACTGGCGTGTGCATTCTAGTGTTGGCCGGTCTTATTTGTACCGATCTCTCGACCGCGGAGGCTCAACAACGTACTCGTCGACTCCCACCCAGCCCAGGTGCCGTTTCGAAAGTGGTTTGGAATAAAGACGGCAAATCGGTTGAATTTACGAATCAGGGCAAGCGATATAAATTCGACCTTGAGTCCAAAGAAAAAACCGTCGTTGAAATGAAGAAAGCCGAGCGGAACGATCGCACGCGTCCAACTCGCCGCAGGCGCCGTGCAAGCCAGGAACAAGGCAACAGCGGAAAGTACCTCGGTCGACCAGCTCGCGGAAGACAATACACCAGAGTTGATTCGCCCGACGGGAAATGGCAAGCTCAATACAAAGACTGGAATTTGATCCTTCAAAACAAGGAATCCAAAGAGACGGTCCCGGTGACAACCGACGGTGACGAAAACATTCACTATGGAACCGCCAGCTGGGTTTATGGCGAAGAGCTGAATCAAACCAAAGCCATGTGGTGGTCGGCGGATTCCAAGAAAATCGTCTACTACAAATTCGACGACACCAACGTCAAGAAATTCTATCTGCTTCGCGGATGGTCCAAAATCAATACACAGCTCTACCCGGAATACTACACCAAAGCTGGCGCCAACAACCCAATCGCCGAACTGTTCGTCTACGATCTCGAATCAAAAGAATCAACACGGATCGACGTGGGTGGAACTGGCGACGAATATATCTACGGAGTGCGATTGTCTCCGCTGGGTGATGTGATGCTGGTCAACTGGACCGATCGACTACAGCAACACCTCAAAGTGATGTCCATCAATCTCGATACCGGGAAATGTAAAACCATCATTGAAGAGAAACAGGATACGTGGCAAAGCAATTCGCCAACGATGACTTTCTTGAAAGACAAAAAACGATTCCTCTGGCCGACAGACAAAACTGGATTCACGCATTACGAAGTTCGTGATCTCGATGGCGGTAAATTCCAAACCGTCACCAAAGGCGACTTCCAAATAAACAGCTTGAAGGTTCTTGAAGATGACAACATGATGAGCTTTGTGGCCAACACTTCACCCAAGAACCCTTACTACATGCAGTATCACTTGGTCGATCTGGATGGCAAAAACCAGCGCAGGGTCACGACGCTGGAGCACCACCATTCGAACTTCCAGCTTTCTCCTGACCGAAAGTGGTTGATCGCCCAGTACGAAGAAGTCAACCTTCCACCTTGCACGGCGCTTTATAGCACCGATGGAACATTCGTGACGAACATCGCCGAGACCGATCCTGAATCAGCCGCGAATTTGGCCGAGATGTTCACGTTCAAGTCGGACGATGGAAAATTTGATATCTACGGCGTTCTTTACAAACCAAAAGACTTTGACGAATCGAAATCATATCCGATCATCAATGCACTTTATGGCGGTCCCGGATCGCGAGAAATCAGTGCGTCATACGTAAGCCGAGCTCGTTCCGAGTGTGACCGCGGCTACTTGGTCGCCAAAGTCA
This sequence comes from uncultured Pirellulaceae bacterium, assembly GCA_964478065.1. Taxonomy (GTDB): domain Bacteria; phylum Planctomycetota; class Planctomycetia; order Pirellulales; family Pirellulaceae; genus Mariniblastus. Next base: position 13,972 of record CAYZGP010000086.1, on the reverse strand, counting down.
ACAATCGGGGAACCGGTGGGCGAGGTAAAGCGTTTCTTGGTGCGACCTATTTGCGACTGGGTGACGTTGACATCCAAGACCACGCAGACGCGATTCGTGAGCTGCGAAAACGTCCTTACGTTGATGGAGATCGCGTTGGGATCGTTGGCCATTCCTACGGTGGGTTCATGGCTGCAATGGGTATCTTCAAACACCCTGACGTGTATACCGCTGCGGTCGATCGAGCAGGGCCGACGGATTGGCGAAACTACGACACGATTTACACCGAGCGATACATGAGCACGCCGCAGCTCAATAAAAAGGGATACGACAAAGGCGCGGCAATGACTTACGTGAAAGACTTCAAAGGAAAACTGCTAATCATGCACGGAATGGTTGATGACAATGTTCATCTCAACAATGCACTCCAGCTGATCGATGCCATGGACCGCAACAAAAAGCCTTACGAAAGTCGTTTTTGGCCCAACGGCGGACACGGTTTGGGACGCGGTGCTGCAACTACGCAAAATGAATTCTTTGACCGTGTCCTTAAACCCAATACCGCCCAATAATTGCGTTGGATTAACCGCGCGGGAGAGCCGTTCACGGTAGTGAAGAACCCAATCGAATCGGACTTCGATTGACAGCACTGAAGGACTTCGACTTACGAATATGGGCTCTATTTTCAAATCCGCAGAATTTTTAGGGATTTATGCCAAGAGATTCCCCGCGAGGTCGAAGTTAGCTTATGCGGTTTCTTATGTAGTTTGATTTAAGGAAAACGATGAAGCCTACTAAACCCGTCAAAGATTTTGATCATCTGGAAAACCGAACCTCCTATTTGCCTTCTATGAGAACGGCACTGTTGGTAATCGCTCTGATTGGAATTGCGAGTTTTGTCTCGTATCGAGCCGGCAGGGCCTCGATGAATCCTGTCATCGAAGCGTGTAATCGAAACACCGCTGCCTGGAAAATGATTCGCAAATCCGATCAGGCGTTAAGCGAAATTAAGATTGCGGCGCGTAAAAATTTGTCGGTTCAAGATTTTGAGTCACGATTCGGGGAACTTGAGCCGCTTACAAGCTCCCAACTACCTGAGAACATCACCGACAAAACTCATCGTTTTGTGGATCCTGAGTCAAAGCGTGTCTTCTATCTTAAATTCAGCGACGAAGGGCTGACGGGTTACAAATCAGCCTATGACTTAACTCAAGCCATCGAAGCAATCGACGAACTTTCATTCCAACAAGCCAGTTGGTAGAAGTTCTCGGCTAAGAAACGGAGTTAACCAAAGAATAGGCTGTGACTCTACCGCGGAGTCATAGACCGCACCACTTGCTTGGTCGGGGCTTGCTCAACCCCTTGAATCAAGAGTGGCTCACACCCAAAAAATCACCAGAGCGGCAAAGTTCAAGAAATTGGGAAGCGTCCACATGGTCCAATTTGGAACAGCAACTCGCTCCAACTAACCTCGCGCGCCACCGACTCAAACTCCTCAACAGGTTTTCCACCTTTCGAGGTTCGCGTTTTAATCATCACATCCGGCGAGCTTTATCAACTCGGCGCGATTCTCTGCGCTTCTTTGCGCCAAATACATCCGCTTAACCGAGGTTCTCGTGGTAGGTTGAGACCTCAGCAAAAGTGATGCTCGAAAAAGTTGTTTTCGGGTTTTCACCTGCTCAGTTCCGGTTAACTTTTTGACTGCGAACACTGCTTCGAAAAACAACTACAAACCAACACCCAAAAAAGCCAATAACCAATATGCCTACCGATTCCGTTTCCGCTGAAGAGACCGTCATCACACCAGAAGCCTCGGCCAAATCAGAGCCGTTCATTGGACAATGGAATCAACTGATTTCCACGACCAACTGGGAAAAAGGCGAGATCATCGCAAAGTGGCGAGACTCTCTCAAGGAAAACAAAGTCGCGGCAAGCCAATATTCGGACGAAGCGTGGAGTCAATTGGTTGGCGGAGTCACCCCGCAACACGTAGGTCGATTGCGTCGAACACATGAGCGATTTGGTCATGTCTACACCGAGTACGCAAACGTCTACTGGAGCCACTTTTACGCTGCCCTCGATTGGGAAGACGCAGAGATGTGGCTAGAAGGAGCCGTGCAGAATAAATGGTCGGTCTCAGGCATGCGAAAGCAACGTTGGGAAACGCTTGGCAAAGTCGGTGACGCTCCGGCAGATTCAGACATTGTTAGTTCTGAAATGGCAGAAGAAACCCAATCACTTGCTCTGGCCGAAAACACTCGCAACAACGACCGCGACTACGTCGAAGGCCCAGTTCACGAGGGTCCGGATTGGGGCGATGAAGACAGTCCATCTGGCAAAAAGAAGTCCACTGACGATTCCGACGATAAAGAAGAGCCCGAAACCCAACCGCACGCCATTCGGCCCTTTGAATCGTTCACCGAATTACCAGATGACATCGCCGAAGTTGCCGCTGCTTTCAAGGTCGCAATCATCCGCCACAAAGCCGACGAATGGAATGAGATTTCACGCGACGATATGGTCGGCTTGCTGGACGCACTTAAGCAACTCGCAACCATCGCTGCGGTATAGCTTTTTGAATTTGAATTGAAAAACGATAAAGCCCAAAGCGTTCTAACGCCTTGGGCTTTTTTAAGTTTTCAATTTGAAACGGGTCGAAATAGTTCTACGCTTTGAGTACCGCGTCCTGTCGCTCAAGAATATTTTGTCCTTCACGAATTCGACGATAAAGTTCATCGGGCACAACCGGCTTTGTCAGATAATCATCGGCACCGCAACGGAATGCAGTTTCCAGAACATCGCGGCCTGACTTCGCCGTCAACATGATGATATAGCTGTTTCGCCTCTTGTCATTTTCGCGATGCCATTCAATGAACACAGGTCCTTCTATTTCTGGCATCATCCAATCGACAATCATCAGACGAGGAGCGTCTGGACCATTCATGATTTGCATCGCAGCGGCAACACTGTCAGCAAGAACGGGCTCAAAGCCCCACTCAGTCAAATGTTTGGAAAGGCTGATCCGAATAGTAAGGCAATCGTCTACAACTAGAACTTTCATGGTCCTGCAATCAGTTGAATTAGCTTGTTTTTTAAAAGGTAGGACACCCATTAGTAGGAAATGACTGGAAGTGGTTAGCGCTGCGTCAATTCTGCGAAGCCAGCGGGCATCAACTGCCTTTTATGTCAACCATGCCGATTTTGCCGACTGGTTCAGTCAACACCCTTATCGCTCGATAAAGTCGCTGACGATACGAACCAAATCGCCGACGCGAATCCCTGCCAGAAAAGCCCCTTTAAAAACGTTCTGACAAACGTTGGCGTGGTGAAATTTGCCCGAGAATCTGTTACAAAATCTGTTTGCGAATCTACTGCCGAAACTGCCCCAAATCCGTTTTCGAATCTGTTTCGAAATGGCTCTTCGCTCTACAAAACTTGCTCACCGAATTCACTCTTGCGGGAAAGAAATACAATATGTCGACCAAAGTTGCAGTCATTGGAGCTGGAGGAATGCTTCAGTATCACGCGGGTGGTTTTCAAGATGCCGGTGCTGAAGTCGTCGCAATTTGTGACATGAACGAAGCCGCCGCAAATGCCGCGGCCAAAGAATGGAACGTCCCTAACATCTACAGCGACGTTGAAAAAATGTTGGCCGAAACCGACGCCGATGCCGTCAGTATCATTGTCCCCAACAAGTTCCACGCACCACTTTCGATTCAATGCCTCAACGCAGGCAAACACGTCTTTTGCGAAAAGCCTCCTGCTCTCAACGCAGCCGAAGTCGAAGAGATGATCGGGGCAGCCAAATCAGCCGGCAAGCACTTGATGTTTAACTTTAACAATCGTGCCCGCCCTGAATCCTACGCGATGATGAAAATGATCAGCGATGGAACGATCGGCGATATCAACTCGGCCCAAGCCAAATGGATTCGCCGAACAGGCATTCCCGGTTTCGGTGGCTGGTTTACAACCAAAGCCCTCTCTGGTGGTGGCCCTTTGATCGACCTCTTACACATGGTCGATCTTGCGATGTTCTTCATGGGTTACCCCGAACCAGCCCACGTACTAGGCCAAACGTTTGACAACTTTATCGACAACAAAGACTTCAAAGGCCCTTGGGGAATTCCAGATGTTGCTGATGGGACGACAGACGTCGAAGCAGCCGCACACGGTTTTGTGACTTTCAAAACAGGTCAAGTCCTTACGATGCAGGTTTCATGGGCCGAGATGATCAAACGTGAAGAAGTCTCGGTCGTGTTTCAAGGAACCAAAGCGGGCGGTAAAGTCGAACGTTTGTTTGGCTCCGATGGACTCGATGAAACCGCAATCGACACCTGTGAAATCTACGTCCAAGAAGGCGGCAAATCAGTCGACAAAACTATCGAAGTCGAACACTCCGAAGACATGGGACGCCGCCGTTCAGCCGCAAACTTCATCGGCACAATCAATGGCACCGAGCAACCACTTAATACGCCAGATCAAGCACTCGCGCTGATGAAAACAATTGACGCGCTTTATCAATCGGCTCAATCTGGAAAACCCGTTGCGGTCTAACGTTTGGGAAACCCAACTCTTCGCAAAGCCGGACTTGAAATCACTCACAATCAAATCAAATAAGAAATAACACTCGAAGGAATATCCATGACACTTAATCGTAAACTTCGGATGGGCATGGTTGGCGGCGGACGTGGTGCGTTCATCGGATCCGTTCACCGTATGGCAGCGGCACTCGATGGAAAAATCCAATTGGTCGCCGGTGCTTTTTCATCCGATGCTGAGAAAAGCAAACTTTCGGGCGAAGACATGATGCTGGACGCCTCTCGTGTCTATGCCAGCTACCAGGAAATGGTTGAAAAGGAATCCGCACTTCCAGACGATCAGCGAATTGACTTCGTTTCGATCGTTTGCCGAAACGATATGCACTATGAAGTCTCCAAGGCGTTTCTCGAAGCCGGCATCAATGTGATCTGCGAAAAACCTTTAGCGTTTTCTTTGGAACAAGGCAAAGAACTCGCTGCGGTTGTTAAATCAACTGGCAAAGTGTTTGCACTGACCCACAACTACACCGGCTATCCGATGGTCAAAGAGGCCAAAGCAATGGTGGCCGATGGAAAACTTGGGCGCATCCTCAAAGTCATCGCCGAGTATCCACAAGGCTACGCCATCACAGCACTGAACGAACAGGAAGACGGAGCGATTTCGAACTGGAGAATGGATCCAAACGTATCCGGTGTTTCAAACTGTATCGGCGACATCGGCTCGCACGCCGAAAATCTTGTCAAGTACATCACGGGCCTGGAGATCGATGAGTTGGCCGCTGAGCTTTCAACTTTCATTCCCGGTCGGCCGCTTGACGATGATGGCAACATGCTCGTCCGGTACAAGGGAGGCGCAAAGGGCGTTCTTTACGCGTCGCAGATTTCGACCGGAGACGAAAACAATTTGAATGTTCGCATCTACGGCACCGAAGCTTCGCTTGAATGGCACCAAGAGCATCCTAACGAGCTAACAATTAAGTACGCAGAACAACCGCGCCAGATCCACCGCCGCGGTAACGTTTACAATGGCGAAGTTTGTGGAAAGAATACACGACTGCCTTTTGGACACCCCGAAGCGTTTATCGAAGCGTTCGCCAATGTCTATTTGGGTGCAGCCGAAGCGATCGCCGACGAAGTAAGTGGATCCTATCCGCGAGCAGAAGGCTACGACTATCCCACAGTCGAAGACGGCGTCGAAGGCATGGCCTTTATCGAGGCTGCAGTCGCTTCATCGAAAAACAACGCCGCATGGACAAAGCTTGCCCTGTAAAACGGGGGACGTAAACGCATGAACAATGAATAGTTGAGCCATCCCCTTACCTTAGTTGCGTCACATAACTTCGATGCCATAGAATGTAAGTGGGCAACGGCGGATGGGTAATTTCTCCCCACGGCCCAACGAACTATTAATGAAGCCATTTGATTGAAATCGCTTTGCGGTTAGAGCGAAATGCTGAACTTCGATGCAGTCATTCAAATAAAATTGCTTAACAAAAAACACCCTAACACAAAGTAACGTGCGACATGAATATTGGCCTTCTTGCTGCTGATGAACTCAACTTTTGGCAAGTCGCCACGATCGTTGGCATTCTGTTCCTGCTGTTCATTCTGTTCATTGCCTTTGCAGTTTTCCTCTCGTACTTCCGCTGGTGGATTCAAGCGTTTTTCACCGGTGCCAAAGTCAGTTTCTTTGAACTGCTTGGAATGACGTTTCGAAAAGTCAAAGCCAGTGTGATTGTGCCGAGTAAAATCATGGCCGTCCAAGCCCGCTTGAACGAACCAGAAATGACCACCAAGGCCCTCGAAGCCCACTACCTCGCCGGTGGAAACGTTCCGCTGGTTGTGCGAGCCTTGATCGCGGCCAACAAAGCCAAAACGATCAAGCTCAGCTTCCGCGAAGCCACCGCAATCGACTTGGCGGGTCGTAATGTTCTCGAAGCCGTCCAGACCAGTGTTTATCCTCGAGTCATCGATTGCCCTGAACGCGGTTCTTCACGTCGCTCACTTGATGCGGTTGCCAAAGACGGAATTCAGTTGAAGGTACGAGCACGAGTAACGGTTCGATCTAACCTTCAGCAATTGATCGGTGGTGCGACAGAAGAAACAATTATCGCTCGTGTTGGTGAAGGTATCGTCAGTGCGATTGGTTCGGCCGAGACTCACAACGAAGTGCTTGAGAACCCTGATATGATCTCCAAAGCCGTGCTCGCCCGCCGGCTTGACTCTCAAACCGCTTTTGAAATCGTATCCATCGACATCGCTGATATCGACGTTGGTGACAACATTGGTGCGAGACTTCGTGCAGATCAAGCCGAAGCCGACACACGTGTTGCTCGCGCCCGCGCAGAAGGCCGCCGTGCGATGGCTGTTGCCCAAGAACAAGAAAACACAGCGGCAATCGAAGAAAGCCGCGCTCAACTGGTTGCTGCAGAATCCGAAGTTCCCAAAGCAATGGCGGATAGTTTCCGCTCTGGCAACCTCGGAATTCTCGATTACTATAAACTTCGCAACGTTCAAGCCGATACTGATATGAGAAAGTCCATTTCAGGTGGTGGCGGTACGTCGGCAAGATAACATTGCGTGGGAACAATCCACTGAGATTTTATTTTTAACTTCGCTGGGTTGGTCAGGTTAGCAGTTCATGATGTCAGGAAATTAGAGAGAGTAACATGGCTCGAGACATCGAAGAATTTTTGCGCAAAGCCGCGGAACGACGTAAGCAGCAAAAGAGTGGCGATACGCCCAAGCAACAGCCTCCGCGCCAACAACCTCCCCGACGCCAGGAGCCTATCGAAGAAGTTCAAGCCGAACTCGTTCGCCCCACGCCGATTCAACGCCGCCAAGATCCTCGATCCAAACCGCCCAAAGCAAAACCGCTGCGCGAACAACCGAGAAAGAAGTCAAATCTTCGTGACCAAAGTGTTTCCGCGCACGTCAAAAGCCACATCGATACGTCCGATATCGCCGCTCATGCAGAAAACCTTGGCGATCGAATTTCCAGCGTACACGATCAAGTCGAAGCAAGAATTCATCAACACCTTGATCACGACATTACTGTTATCGATGACACCCCAACGATAACCGACGATGCTCCCGCCGAGATCTTTGGCAAACAATCCGACGATGCGGTGAAAGAGTTGCGAAAATTACTTGCCAGCCCAAAATCGGTTGGCCAAGCCATCATTCTGGCTGAGATCCTCAAACGCCCTGAGTTTTAAAGCGCGGGCATTCTGTCTGCTTAAGTTACGTCAAAAATCGGCTGGTGCCGGATTGAACACCTCACCGAACCAGTCGACGTATCCACTGGCATTCTCCGTTTGCCAATTCGTATCGATCTATCACGCTCAACATAAAATCCATGGACAATACACACACCACAACCGCGCACGCTAAACCAGGCAAAACGAAAATCGGCTGGGTCGGCACCGGCGTCATGGGACACAGCATGTGCCGGCACTTGATGGACGCCGGATACGAACTAACGGTCTACTCACGAACAAAATCAAAAGCCGATGACCTGCTCAGCGCGGGCGCAGTCTGGGCGGACACACCCAAGGCTGTTGCTGAATCTTCCGATGTCGTATTCGCAATCGTCGGCATGCCCCACGACGTCCGTGAAGTATTTCTCAGCGACAAAGGGATTGTTGCCGGCTGCAAACCGGGCAACATCATCGTCGACATGACAACCAGCCATCCAGCACTGGCCGTTGAAATTTACGAAACAGCAAAATCAAAAAACGTCAGGGCGATCGATGCTCCAGTTTCCGGCGGAGACGTCGGAGCAAAAAATGGCACGCTCTCAATCATGATTGGAGGAAACGAAGCCGCCGTTGATGCACTTGCAGATTGCTGGAATGCGATGGGCAAAACAATTGTGAGACAGGGCGGGGCAGGGACCGGACAACACGCCAAAGTCGTCAATCAAATCTTGGTCGGCGCGGGTATGATCGGCGTTTGCGAATCGCTTTTGTATGCGTATCGCGCCGGACTCGACCTTGAAACGGTTCTCCAATCCGTCAGCAGCGGCGCGGCCGGGAGTTGGGCACTGTCTAATTTGGCTCCGCGAATCGTTGCCGGCAATTTCGACCCCGGTTTTTTCGTCGAACACTTTGTGAAAGACCTCGGAATCGCCCTTGAAGAATCTTCAGCGATGAAGCTGAACCTTCCCGGATTAAAACTCGCCCACGAGCTTTATCAAAACGTGCAACAACAAGGCGACGGAAAACTCGGCACCCATGCGCTTCAAAAATCTCTTGCCGCCATGTCAGACGTGCAATGGCCAACTAAATAGTCCAATAAATTTATTCGGCTTTCTTTGGGCAAACTTGTCAGTTCACTCACAAAATACCGATTAGTTTCTCTCACAAAAATCGGTCATTGTCCTGACACTGCACACTGTTAGACTGAACTCATGACTTCTTTAGACACCAAAATTGACCCTATGGCCAATCGCCGCGACTTTCCGATCCTTAATCAAACGATTCATCGTGATCGACCGTTGGTTTACTTGGACAACGGGGCGTCAACACAGCGGCCCCAATCCGTCATCGACGCGATGTCAAACTGTTATCAAAAAACGTATGCAAACGTTCACCGTGGCATCCACTGGTTAAGCGAGCAGGCGTCAGCCCAGTACGAAGAAGCCCGCACGCGGGTGCAAAAATTCATCAACGCTCCGCACAACAACGAAGTCATTTTCACTTCAGGTACTACAGAATCGATTAATCTCGTGGCGCATGCCTGGGGCAACGAGCACGTAAAATCGGGTGATGAAATCCTGCTAACAATTTTTGAACACCATTCCAATATCGTACCGTGGCAACAGCTTGCCGCCCGAACTGGCGCTGTCGTTCGGTTTGTTTCCATCGACGGAAATGGTCAACTGGACATGGCAGATTTGAAGCAGCAAATTTCCGAGAAAACAAAGATCGTCGCGTTTGCCGCCGTCTCCAATGTGCTTGGGACAAACACCCCCGTAGCAGAAGTCGTTTCTTTGGCCCATGCGGTGGGAGCAATCACAGTGGTCGACGCGGCCCAATCGGTTCCTCATGACGTGACCGACGTCCAAGCCTGGGATGCGGACTTTGTTGCGTTCAGCGGTCACAAAATGCTTGGGCCTTCGGGAATTGGAATCCTGTGGGGCAAACAACGTCTGCTCGAATCGATGCCACCGTTTTTGGGAGGCGGCAGCATGATCGATCAGGTCACCGTTGACGGATTTACGCCGGGCGAACTACCCGCTCGTTTCGAAGCTGGAACTCCCCCGATCGTGGAAGCAATTGGGCTGGGGGCGGCTATTGAGTATCTCAACAGCGTTGATTTAAAAACCATTAAGCAACACGAAAACGAGTTGGTGATGGCTGCCTTCGAAGCGATTTCGGATATCGACGGCTTGAGAATTTTCGGACCGCCTGCAGACCAGCGCGCGGGTTTGGTTAGCTTCGTAATCGACGGAGTATCGCCCCAAGACATTTCAATCCTGCTTGACCAGCAGGGCGTTGCCATTCGCGCCGGTCACCACTGCGCCATGCCGCTTCATCAGCACTTGAACATCCGTTCGAGTTGCCGGGCAAGTTTCTATCTTTATAACACGATCGAGGAAGTTGGATTGTTTGGCGAGGCGCTTAAAAAAGTCGTCAAACGACTTCGTTAAGTGGATTCGAAAAGAGGTAACAGCGAAAGAACGATGGTTCGTCCAGTTGAAAAATAAAAACACCACTGATAGAGCGAGCATCCGATTGCCGAACGTTTAATCGGCTTCCTCCCAGTGTTTTGCGAGTAGGTAGCCGACTTCGACTCCACTGGCACCCGGTGGAACGTGTCGATAAAGAAACTTGATCAACCGTTTGTCAAGTTTGCTGAATTTAACCGCACTTCCGTATTCGCCCGCGTTCAAGTCTTCGTAGAAAACACTTTTTTCAAATTGGCTTGAATCGCCACCTGCGCCCATGGACTGACTAATTTCCTCCATGATGATGTGGCGAAGTTCGCGACCATACTTTTTGTCGTTGGGAATCAACACGATCGCTTTTTTCAATTCAAATTTTCCATTCCACCAATTGCTAAAGTATGCGACGACGTCTTCGGGCAGCGTAAATTCATGCTTCTTAGCAAGTTCCTGAAATTTTTCTCGCGCAGCAAAAATGACTTTGATGTCGGCCGACTCATCACCCGGCTCAAGCACGGTGATTTGAATATCATCTGGAAGAAGCTCATTGATTTGATCCACGACGCTTTTGATAACGCGTGGAAACTGATCGCCTTCGCCAAACGTACTGAGGGTCGGCGATCTGGTCCAGCGTTTGACGAAATCAATGTCACGCGTTCCGAATTCGCTTCGGACGATAACGTCGCCAACGAACTGCAGCACTTCTTTTTCGATTTGGGCGTCAACAGGTTGGGCGACCAATCCAACGATAACGAAAATTAAAGCCAGAACCGAATAGCGAAAAATAATTCTCATTAGAACTCCAAACTTTGACAATTCGAAAAACTCGGCGTATTTCTTGAGGCAATAGAACCAAAAGGGGCGAACCAATATCGAATCTCACAACCGAATAACTCCTACTCTAACCGAGACGCCACAATAACGTAAACAATGAGTTAAGCGGAAGCTAACATTGAAGGCGGCCAACCATCAGTGACGTGGTCCCGATGCGCCAATTCGGTTCAACGTATTATTCACTCCCCAGCGGAATGCGAGTGGGTTGGGTCATAACAAGTCCTAGCGCACGCGTCAAAGGAGACGCGGCCAATGATGAAATTTTAAGGTGCGGAATGATAGAATCGACAAAGTCCATCATTGGTGAAACAGAATGCCAAATCCACCCGGCTGGCTTGGGGTCAACATTATGTCATCGACTGCTTTGACCATCCGTCGTTACAGCTTATTCGAATGCCAGATTTTGTAACCATGATCAAATGTGTGCAGGTTGACAATGAGAGGATGCGATTCTGTTTCAACGATGAATTCAGTAAGAATTTGATCGACCTTGACATTGTTGATTTGAAGCTGGAAATATTCAGGAAGGTCGAACCGGATCCGATAACGGCCTGCATCAACTTGAGCAGGATGTTTCCAGGACCGTCCCGTTTCGTCTGTCGAATCTATTGCAAACTGACACCATTTGTCGATTGGTTCAGCGTAACAAAAAAACCTGACCCTTGTTCGCGGAATTGGAACTTCAAGATCTGAAGCAAACACGTTTGTGATTATTTTTGTTGAGTTGGACATCTTTTCAACCTTTCGCTGCATTTATTGACAAGCGTGTGAATGCATTGTTTGTTTGGTTACTACGCGATTTCTGAGCGGGGCCGGGAAAGGCGTTCGCGCATTCGCCATTCAACCAACCCAAGCGTAGCGACATAAACTCCCTCTCCAAGTACGTGCACTAGACCAATCGTGTTTATCCTGTGCCAGTAAAAAATCAGTATTGAAACGCATATGAATAACCAAGTCATATTTGCAATGGCGAGAATCCCAACCAATCGCTTTGAACGATTGCGCCGCGTGGTCACGAAAAACGAATAGCCACCATAGATGAGATTGGCGAAACCCATCACGCCAACAATTGAAATTGGCAAGTTTTCTAAATCGCTAAGTAGTCCGCAGAACGC
>CAYZGP010000086.1:0-1738 GCA_964478065.1 uncultured Pirellulaceae bacterium | reverse complement strand
CGCCAACAATTGAAATTGGCAAGTTTTCTAAATCGCTAAGTAGTCCGCAGAACGCCAGTACCGCACAACCAACGACCAGCCCTCCAATACAGTCGAGCCACAGAATTCTATCTATCGAATTTGCCATTTCTACAATTTAATATGCAGCTCAGGAAGAATCACAACAAGGATGAAAGGGATCGACACCCAAGCCACTGCGCCAAGCAGAGAAACAACAAAAGTGAAACTGTTGGGCTTGAAGAGATATATTAACGTAGTCGCAAAAACAATGGTCGAAACGCTCCAGATTGGGACTGCCCAAGCGCCGATGCCCCAAACGAAAAAGGCCAACGTCATCAACGGGCCCGAAGCAACTAAGCCGAAAAAAGCGAAGCCGCCTAAGTAAGACAAGTCGTTATTCTGAACCACAAAGACCGTGACCACCAGCGCCAAAAATAAGATCAGCGAAACGACATATAGAAACCTAAGCCTGCTTGTCTTTGGAAACCGCACAACGCGAACCAGCAAGTCTAACTCAGTCGGTGGTTGATAAGGATTTTCCATTCAAACAATGCCCAAGCACTTGAGAAAGCGGAATAATTTCCGTAACCATTGAGCCGAAGCGTTAGTCATCCACTTCAAAACCACAGCCAAGTTCGGATTCGCGTGTATTATTTTGTTGTCTGGCATTTTTTCAATTCAAGAATCAAATGAATGCTTAAATGTTTTTCGCGTGAGGGCAGCGAATGCAAGTCAGACGTCGAGCGCATTATCCTGCCATAAACTACTTATACGCGGGATCCAAGTCCGGCCTGTGCGTTTCGATCCAGTGCGTCGCTTTAACTCCATAGTCCGGCAGGAAGTCATCCACCAACGATGATATCCTGTTTTCGCGAAATGAGAGTGTCTGCCTTGCGGAAAGTTCAAGTGTTGGGGCATTGGGTGCCGTGTACCGGCCGAACCAAATAAAAGACAGTTGATCAGGCTCTTCATGTGGTCCGTCAACGACAAACATTTTTCGCCGCAAATGGCGGTCAAACCCATTTAGCGAACGTTTGAATCCGTCAACGATCGCATCTCGCCCATTGATTTTACATGCAAAATCTGCGTTGCGGACTTCGTACGTAGCATCCTCCGTAAAGTGCTGCGTCACGTTTTTCCAGCAATCAGTCCGATAAGCTATTTCAAAATCAGTAGCGTATCTCAGTAACTTGGCAGTTAGCTGAAGGCCAAGAACACGCAAAACTGGCGGCAGCATGAGACTACAAAAAGACGGGTAGCGAAGTGAAGCATTGCTCGTTGCCGAAAGTAGAATTTGCGAAATTTTCAAGAATAAACTCGTAATGATAACGACCGTGACGACCGAACCAGCGATACGCTTTCAACCATTTTCGACGATCCAATTTCTGCTGTCTATATGCATGCCTGTGAAAGCAATCCCGCAAGCCCAGAATTTGCAGATCGGCGATTAGAAATTTTCGACATCTTCAGGATACAAGGATTTTGAAGCAGACTAACAACGGGCTAACGAGTTGTTTTTTCGGACGAGCCTTCTTGGTCGTCGGTGATGTCTTCTTCGGCGGACGCCTGCTTAACGATTGACGCTTCATTTTGTGCAGTTGGTTGCTGGAAAGTGAAGGCGTCGCGATAGGTTAGCGGATGGTCGGTGCCTTTTCCTCGATCGTTTTTGTCTGCCAAGGTTTCTTTGCCGAGGAAACCGTTTTTGGGGCCAATCATTTTTCCGGCAAAACGGTTGCCA